>JBEKBW010000006.1:0-73961 GCA_050015215.1 Candidatus Sulfotelmatobacter sp. | reverse complement strand
CAAATCCGCCGGAGCGCAAGCGCCTTGCCCTCGCAGGATATGAGCGGTGCCGTCAGCTGTTCGATTGGCACGTAACAGCCGAAAACTGGATGGCGTTAATTGATCGCGTGGTGGAACGCGAACCTCCCGCTATCCCGCGAGACTGAAGCTCGGCTGCTCATGCGGATTGTGCGGCGCCAGATCGCGCAGAATCTCCTCGCGAACGTAAACGCCGTCGGCAAAGAGCACCCGGCCGCCGCGATGGTACGGAGCGGATAGCCGGTAGAGTCCGAATCCCTTGCTGGCCATAAGCTGATGAAGCTCCGGAAATCCGGAGTCACCCTCATAGTGAGGCGTAAAAGTCACCTCCATGACGATGCACTTCGTTTTGCCCAGTCCTTCCCGGGATGCGGTCAGCATTCCCATCTCTGCGCCCTGGATGTCGAGTTTTAAGATGGAAATCTCATCCTCGTTTGCAACCAGCCGGTCGTAGCTGATCTTTTGCACGCTCACGGTGCCGACCAAGTCCCAAGAGTTCGCGAGGAACTCCTTAACCACCTCAGCGCGTGGCCGCAACAGCGAAGAACTCGCGGGATGCCTGAGCTGATGAAAGTTTGCCGTCCCCTCGCTCTCCGCAAGAGCGGCATCGACAACTGTGACGTTCGGGAAAGCAGCGAATCGCCTTCTTAGCGGCTCGACGAGTCGCGGCTCACACTCGACCGCAATCACGCGTTCGGGCTTGAAGTTTTCGATTAGTGCCTGCGTCCAATTTCCCGCGTGCGCCCCTGCGTCGATGCAGGTGCGCAGGCCAGAAAGAATCTGCACGGGTACAAGTTCCAGGCGCGCCTCACCCAAATCTCTATACCGCTGCACTGATATAGCGGCAATGCTGCCTTCGCGCGAGCTGAATCCGAGGCGCATGTATTCGTGCCGGCGGATCGAGTACTCGCAAACTCCGTTGGGAAGCAGTTGCTTCAAAAGTTCTTTGAGCGGCATTTCGCTTGAGTTTAACAGGCGGCTTGACTAACGGCTTCCAGCAGAGAATCCCGTGTACTATGGGTTTCTGCCGGACAAGCACAATGAACGATGACGTCCTCGCGACAGGTGTTGAATACAGATCCTCAAACTTCGCGGTCCTGGCCGCGGAACGAACAGATCGCGCTCCGGGAGATTTCCCCGCGTGAAAGCGAAAGTTGTCATCATCACCGAGATCATCGCGCCCTATCGTATTCCTGTTTTCAACGCTCTTGCGCAGAGGCCGGAAATCGATCTCCAACTTATTTTCCTCTCGGAAAACGATCCTGCGTTGCGCCAGTGGATGGTTTACAAAGATGAGATCCAATTCCAGTATCGCGTCCTCCCATCCTGGCGACAGCGCTTCGGCAAATACCACATCCTGCTCAACCGCGGCGTCCGCTCCGCCCTGAACGCGAGCCCGCCCGATGTCATCGTCTGCGGCGGATACAACTATCTGGCCGCATGGGCCGCCGCTTACTGGGCGAGAGCACGGCGGATTCCTTTTTTCCTGTGGACGGAAAGCACCGCCATGGACCGTCGTCGAAGTTATCTTGCGGTGGAACTTACGAAGAAGTATTTCCTCAGTCTATGCACTGCCTTCGTCGTTCCCGGAAGATCGTCGCTGCAATATTTGAAAAAGCTTGGAGTGGCCGAGCGGCGAATTGGGATTGCGCCCAATGCCATCGATACAGCGCTGTTTTCGAAGCTGGCGGAGGACGCGCGCCTGAACGAATCCGAAATCCGCGCTCGCCGTCAGTTACCCGAGCGGTATTTTCTCTTCGTCGGCCGCCTTGTAAAAGAGAAAGGGATTTTCGATCTCCTGGATGCGTATGCTCAACTCGATGCTAAAATTCGCGCCGAGATCGGCCTGGTTTTTGTCGGCGAGGGTTCGCAACGCCGGGAGTTGATGAGAAGAGCCTCGAAAATCACTCCGGGCAGCGTGCAATTCTCAGGCTTCGTCCATCGCGAAGAATTGCCGGCGATCTACGCTTTGGCCGCAGGACTAACCTTTCCCACTCATAGCGATCCCTGGGGACTGGTCGTGAATGAGGCGATGGCCTGCGGTTTGCCGGTGATCACAACCAACGCCGCGGGCTGCGCGCTGGACTTAGTGGAGGAAGGATGGAACGGTTTCGTCGTTCCGCCCAACGACCGGGATCGACTGGCTGCTGCAATTCAGAACCTGGCAGCGGATTCGGACCTGCGCAGGGAAATGGGGCGCAGAAGTTGGGAACGAATCCAGGCGTACTCACCCGCGGCGTGGGCGCAGGGAATCGTGCAAATAGCACAGTCTGTCGACGCCAAGTGACGCTAGAGAACACTCGGTCACCCTTCGTGTGCCTTCGCGGCCTTAGTGGTAAATCAATCGAGGAATCCGTCAGAATTTCAGGCCCACAGATTCCCACAATATCCTCAGCGTCGCAACTGGTAAGATATGGCTTCACCAGCGACATGCAACTTGCTTTCGAGGTCCCGGAGAACTGAGGATGGCGAATCCTCCCCGAGCACAGACAAGTCCGCAAGCATCGCCGGAGTTCACCGGCAAGCGTGTGGAATTGCTGGAATGTACGCTGCGCGATGGCAGCTATGCGATCGATTTCAAATTCACGGAAAGTGACACCGCAGCCCTGGCGGGAGTGCTTGGTCAACTGGGCTTTCGCTGGATTGAGGTAGGCCACGGTGTGGGATTGGGCGCCGCGAAAGCCGGCAAGGGTACGATGCCGGCTTCCGACGAGCGGCTGATCGAAGCCGCGAAGCGTGCTGCTGCGGGTGCGCAGATCGGGTGTTTCTTCATCCCCGGAATCGGCACCGCCGACCAACTGAAGTCCGCGCGTAATGCCGGACTAGATTTTGTACGCATCGGCTACAACGCGCCGGAAATCGAAGACGCGTTTTCATATCTAGCTTTGGCGAGGTCGCTCGGCTTGAAAGTCTGCCTGAATTTCATGAAGACGTATAGCATCTCGCCAGACGAATTCGGCAAGAAGGCCAGAGCTGGCGAAGAAGCCGGAGCCGATGTGGTTTATTGCGTGGACTCAGCCGGCAGCATGTTTCCCGACGATGTCCGCAAATATATCAGCGCGGCGCGCGAACGTTGCCAGGGGGAACTGGGCTTTCACGGACATAGCAATCTCCAGTTCGCGGTAGCCAACGCGGTGGAAGCGGTTCGCTGCGGCGCCAGTTTTATTGACACCACGCTCTATGGGTTAGGCCGCAGCGCGGGCAACGTCCCCACCGAGATTGCCGTGGCTGTGTTCGACAATCTCGGCATTGAAACTGGAGTCGATCTCTTCGACGTAATGGATGCGGCGGAAGAGTTCATGGCCCCGCTGATGTCTCAGATGCAACTCTACGACATGATGTCGGTGGCCATGGGTTGCAGCCAGTTCCATTCGTCATTCCTGCCCGCAGTCGCTGCGGTCGCAGCCAGGCATGGAGTTGAATTGCGCAGGCTGGTCGTGGCGATGGGAAGACTCAATCCGGTCGATCTCGATGAGGAGATTTTGAATCGCGTAGCCAGCAGCATGCCGAAGGTTAGTGGTGCGAAGGCCCGCGAGATCCTCACTTCATTTTCGGCCGCAGGAATTTCGGTACATAGCATCAGCAGTTCGGTGGGAGCGGTGCAATCGTTGCTCAATGGCATGATTGTCACCTGCGCCAAACGCCGCGCGCGGCCGGTGCTTGAACTCGTTGCCTCTGAATCGCCTTCTCCAGATCTGGTCTTGGCCGATCTGGTGCTGGCAGAAGGTCCGGTAGTTCTCGGCAGAGTCGTCTTCGGTTCCTTCGAAATCTTGGAGCAAATCCTGCGGATGACGGGTAACAATATTCCATTATTTTTGGACGACAGGGATGCAGGATCGTGGGCATCCGAGTGGCCGGCAATGGTGAAAGAAATTGTCGGCTCGGAGAGAATCCTTCCCATCCGCTCCAAGCGTCTATTCGAGAATTACGTGGAAGACGTGCTGCTGACAGCGGCCCAGCGCGCAGGCGATTTCTGCCTGATAATCTATGGGAGCCCAAACGAGTCTTTATTGAAGCAATGCTGCCGCAACTTTAGAAATGTAGTCGTTCACGGCGGCTTGCCCTTCGCCCCACCCGAAAATTGTTGGCAGATGGATGACTTTTCCGACCGCATGCACTTCGATTTAGGGATTGGCGTTGCATTACTGCTTTGTCCGCCCAGTCTGTCTGATTCTGCATCCATCGATCAACTGCTCTTGCCGGAAGGCATAATAATTACTTCGGGCCACTTCCCACGTTTCGAAAGCGAGATTGCTGGTCGCGCGATTCTCCGCCTTGATCCGAACCATGCGTACCGTGGCCAGATGGATCGGTGGGTGGCGATCTCCAACCTCATGAAATCAGCTCAATCCAGCCCACTGGCGGCGCGATGACGGCTCGCGAAACGATTTTGAACTCAGTGGAACGCTTCGGCGACAAAGTCTTTTTGGTTGATGCCAACACGGGCCGCGAAATTACCTACCGCGAATTTCACCAACAAGCACTCTTGCTGGCGGTCGGTCTTCGAGTTCGCGGCGTGCGCCAGGGCGACCGTGTCGGCGTGATGATGCCGAATAGCTGCGAACTGGCAGCGCTGTATTTCGCCTGCATCTATCTTGGGGCGGTCATCGTGCCGATTAATCCAGCCTCCAGCAAAAGCGATGTTCACTTCATTGTCACAAGCTGCAAGCCTGCCCTGGTGGTGGCCGATGGGGCCCATGCTGCTGCGGTGAAAGAGTTCTACCAGAATGTTCTCGTATTGCGGACCGCAGAGAGTGGGAAGGCGGAGGCGAACGAACTTGATCAACTCGGACTTAATCCCCTCGATCATGGCGTGGACTTGGTGCCGTTCGAAGCCTCGGAGCCTGATGACCTTGTCGTAATCATGTACACCTCGGGGACCTCGTCGAAGCCCAAAGGATTAGCCCACAAACTCGAGCGAATGTTGCGCAACGCCGCGGCTTTTGCCGCAGCGCAAGGCCTGGATCACGACTCGCGCTTTTATCTGACGCTTTCGATGGCATACATGGGTGGCTTCTACAATCTGCTCGTTCTGCCCTTTCTCTGCGGCGCGAGCGTGGTTGTCGATCATGTTTTCGATGCTCGCTCCAGCCTGAATTTCTGGGACAAAGCGAGAAACAATAAAGTCAACACGCTGTGGATGGCTCCGACGGTTTTATCGATTCTGTTGCGGATGGATCGCGGACGCGTCGGCGAAGAATTTTGCCGCAGTTCGGTGCGTCATGCCTTCGTAGGATTTGCTCCCCTGCCGCTCAAGGTGAAGAATGAATTTGAAACCCGCTACGGCGTGCGCCTGATCGAGAATTACGGCCTCTCGGAAACTCTCTTCGTCACCGCGCGGTCGCGTGACACTCTTACCGCTGCTGGCTACGTAGGCGAGGCGCTTCCCGGAATCGAACTGCGAGTCGTCGACGACGAAGGCAAGTCTCTATCGGGCGAGGACGGCGAGGTGCAAATCCTCACGCCCGATCTCATGGCGGGATATCTGGATTCCGAAGGGCATTTACAGCAAAAGGATTCCGCAGCCTGGTTTTCTACCGGCGATGTCGGACACCTTGACAACCAAGGCTCTCTTTCGATCACGGGTCGCAAGAAAGATCTCATCATCCGCGGCGGGGTAAACATCAGTCCCGCCGCCATTGAAGAAGTGTTGGCGCAGATCAGCGGAGTATCAGAGGTTGCCGTGGTGAGCGTTCCCCACGAACTTTATGGGGAAGACGTCGTTGCTGTGCTGAGACTCGACGCGGGCGTCGATCTTGATGCCATCCTCGACACGGTGATTGCACACGCGAAGCGCAATCTGGCGCAGCATCAGCAACCGGCACGCTACATCGCGATCGATGATTTACCGCGAACCGCCAACGGCAAAGTGCAAAAGGCACGAATTCGCGAATTAGTGGCGGAGAAGCTCCAGTTAAGGTCGACCGCAACTGCACGGAGACCGGTCGTAGAAAGCGTGAGTGCCCGTAATTAATCGCCGCTCGAAATATTCAATGCCTGGTGTCGCGCCGAAGAATCGACTAAAACGTCTATGAAGATTATCGATCTTTCCCTGCCCATCGAAGAGGGCATGATGACCTTCCCCACGCACTGGCACCCCGTGGTAGAGATCACGATTCTAGGGCGGCACGGCGTCGAAGGTCGCGAGACGCGAAAACTCGTGCTGGGCACGCACATCGGCACCCACGCCGACGCGCCACGACATTTCATTCCCGGCGGACGAACCATCGACGAGGTTCCGCTCAATATTCTCATCGGCCCCGCCACGGTCGCGGACTTCACCGGTTGCGCGCCCTTGCATGAAATCGATATCGGGGAACTCAAGCAGAAGTTGGGCGATAAAATTCCGTCGCGCGTGATTTTGCGCACAGGATGGTCCGAGTATTTTGGCCATATGAAGTTTTACAACGAATATCCCTTTCTCTCGGAAAACGCGGCGCAGTGGCTGGTGGAGAACGGAGTTCGATTGATCGCCATGGACACGCCATCGCCCGACAATCCTGCTCATTCGCGTGGAACGCCAAAGGACTCCCCGAATCACAAAGTACTCTTGGGGGCGGAAGTGGTTCTTGTAGAATATCTTGCCAATTTGGAATATGTGACTGCGCGGGAAGTCGAGTTGATCGTGATGCCTTTGAAACTGAAAGGCTGCGACGGCTCTCCGGTTCGGTGCGTGGCTATCGAAAGGTGAGAAGAATTTTTGAGAGAAGACGTCGAGAACTGGCTTAAGAATTGGTTTCGCGGCAGAGGAAAGATGGGACAGGGCGCGGTTCAATCGACCGACGTTGATTACTTTGAAGCGGGATGGCTCACTTCAATGGAAGTCGTCGAGTTTGTGACGGAAATCGAAGCGCAATTCGACATGCAGTTTTCGGAGCAGGATCTGCAGGATCCGCGTTTTGTCACAATCTCGGGGCTGACTGGACTAATCTCAGAACGCTCGACACAATCCAGTGAGAGCAAGTAGTTCCATTCGCATCTTCTGGCCGCTCGATCATAGGAAAACACCGAAAAAAGTGGAACACGCTACCTCAACGAGTTTGCACGTTCTGACGCTCACCCCTTTTTTCCCTTCCGAGGGCGACGATGTGAGCGGCTGCTTCGTTGCCGAGAGTCTCCGTTCTCTCAGCGCACTGGGCGTGGCTTCCTCCGTGATCGCGGTTGATTCCATTTATCACCGCAGCCGAAGGTCGAGTCCGCATTCGCCTGCCGAATGGGTCCGTTATCCTTCATTTCCGGGAAAAGTCGGGCTGTCGAGCGCAGGCAAATTCCTCGGACGCGTGCTCCTAGCAAGAGTTCGAGAATTACACCAGCGCCGCCGAATAAATCTGATTCACGCCCATGCCGCGCTTCCATGCGGAGACGCGGCCGCATTCCTGTCGCGCCGGTTGAATATTCCGTTCGTGGTCACGATCCACGGGCTGGACGTTTTCAATCGCTGTTTTCAGAATGGAATGGCCGCTGCATGGCGCCGGGCAGCCTCATTGAGAGTTTACGAAAAAGCTCGCAAAGTCATCGGCGTAAGCGGCAAGGTCCAGCGATTGCTGGTTGAGGGGGCAGGCTCTGCCGTTTCTGCCGAAGCCGTCTATAACGGAACCGACGCGGATTTTTTCGCGCCAGGGATAACACAGAGCGGTCCGCCTACTATTCTAGTGGTGGGAACTCTATTGGCTGGAAAGGGGCAGGAGTTGGTACTGAAGGCCGTCGCACGGCTGAACGATCTGCATCCTGACTTGCGGTGCCAAATCATCGGCGAAGGCGCGGATCGAACTCGCTTCGCCGCCCTCGCACAACAGCTAGGCATCGGCGATCGAGTTCATTTCATGGGTCGGCGAAGCCGCGCCGAAGTTGCGGACGCGATGCGCAGCTGCACGGTTTTCGTTTTGCCCAGCCGCTACGAAGGGCTGGGATGTGTCTATCTCGAAGCCATGGCCTGCGGCAAGCCCGTGATTGGCTGCCACGGACAGGGAATCGACGAGATTATTCAGGACGACGTGAACGGCGGCCTGATTCCCGTGGATGGATTGAATGAGCTGGTGGAGAAATTACAAAAGCTGCTGGCAGATCCCGCGCTGCGCGCGCGAATCGGCCAAGCCACGCGTGAGACCATTCTGAGTCATCTTACTTTGGCGCACCAAGCGCAACATCTGCTGCGAATCTACGAACAGGTTGCCCAATGACGGCGCCGGCATCGACGGAAGCTCGCTCTCAACTTGTCTCTTTGTCGCAAGCAGAGATAGGCGAAATCGCTGCCTTCATTGCCGCACAGTCGGGGCGCGAGCGTGAATCCGTGGAGACGCATCTTCGCTGGTTCCTCCTCGAGAATCCTGCTCGCCAGCCGGAAGAGCCGCTGGGATTCGGGCTGCGATCTGCGGATCAACTGGTGGGATGCATTCTACTCAGCCCGCAACTTTTTCGCCTCGAAGCCAGAGAAATTCTCTTCATGGGATCGAGTTCGTTTTATGTGGATCGCCGACATAGAGGCCAGGGCGGCCGCATCTTCCTTCAATACTGCAGGCTGGCGAGGCAGCATCCTCTTTTTGGAACTTCCGCAAATGCAGAAGCTGCCGCGCTGTGGAAAGCCGCAGGCGCGCGTCCGATCCCCTATTCCGACTGCGAGTTCCTCGGCGTGCTCCATTGGCCCGCCGTGGCCGAGGAATTTGCACATCGGCGTTACGCGAACAAAACCGTTTCGCGATTGGCGGGAAGCGCTGTCGCAAACATTGCCGGACTGATGCGCGCACTAAAGATCGATGGAGACGCGGTAAATGATCTCCAGCCTTTATCTTCGGCTGATGAGGCGAGCGAACTCTGTGCCCACAAACCCTCGTCCAAACTCACGGCCCGGCGCGATGCATCGTATCTCCACTGGCGATATTTTTCCGGTCACGATCCAACCGCCGCCGTATTTGCCTTCCGCAGCAGCAAGCCGGATCAAGATGTCCTGGTGGCCGTCAACCGGCGCCAGCGTGGATATCGCAACCAAATCAGCGTACTGAATGTGCTGGATATTTATCCAGAGGTTTCCGCGGAGGAATGGCTGAGGATTATTGGCGCGCTGATTCTTCGTTACAGAAAAGTTATAGATGCCGTGGTTCTGCGCAACTTGGATTCTGAATTACAGGAGGCGTTCGCTGCAAAAGGCTTTCAGCGCCGCGTTTTCGAGGCCCCTATCGGCTGGTACCTCGACAAATCGAGCCCGCTGCGAGATTGCGAGTGGTATCCGGTGCCGGCAGACGGAGACAGCCTGATCTGAACATGGTGACGGCACGATGAGCCTCCGGAGCCAAGCCCGTGCCTTCGTCATCCACGCTGCCCGCCTGGTTCGCGCCGATGCGCTCGCAGTCAAAGCGCAGAGCCGACGAGCGCAAGCAGTGGTGATCGTGATGCACGAAACGCCCGCGAGTTTCGAAGCAAAATTTCACGAGCAACTTGCGTGGGCCTTGCAGTATTTTACGATCACCAGCCTGGAAAATTTAGCGACGTTCTTGAGCGGAGTACAGAAATCGGAGCCTGCGGCCAAGCCGCTTCTCCTCTTCACATTCGACGATGGACGCGAGAGTAACTACACGGTGGCGGCTCCGCTACTGGAGTCGTTCGGCGGACGAGGCCTGTTTTTTATTGTGCCCCGGTTCGCAGAATGCGCCAGCGACGAGCGGGCTCGCGCCTTTTATCGCTCGAGAATCAATCCCGGCCTGAAGCAAGAGGAAGAGGATGCGGAAGATTGGAAACCGATGAATCCTGGACAAATCGCGGAGCTGGCTTCGAGGGGCCACGCGATTGGTAACCACACGCTTACGCATGAACGGTTGGTCGGACTTTCTCCGGAGCACCTGGAACGCGAAATTGGCGACAGCGCTCGCAAGCTTGAAAGCTGGACGCAAAAACCAGTCGATGCGTTTGCCTGGACTTTCGGCTGGGATGCAATCGATGCCAGAGCCTGGAATGTCATCCGGCAATATCACCGCTTTTGTTTTTCGCCGTGTGCTGGCGTCGTCGACGGCAGCTCTGATCCAATGCTCTTATGGCGGCGGGAGGTCGAACTGCGCTATTCCGCGGCTGAACTTCGGTTCTCGTACTCGGGCTTGGTTGACCTTTGGTGGGGAACACGAAGACGTCGCCTCCGCGAAATGCTACAGGCCGGTTGAACTGATCGACAAATGACTCATCTCTTCATCAATGCCCTGTCCGCCAGCGCCGGCGGAGGTCTTACCTTCATCCGCAACGTTGTGCCGGAACTGGCTCTTCGCGACGATGTGCGCACAACCCTGCTGGTGGGGAAGGCCCTGCGTGATGAGATCGCAGAATCGAGCCGGGTCTCAGTCGTGGAAGAACCGTATCCCGAGAGCGCTGGAACAAGATTCTGGCATGAGCAGCGCTTGCTGCCCCGCCTGATTCGCCGCTCCGGCGCGAATGTTCTGCTTTGTCCTGGAAATTTCGCGCTTTTCCGCTCGCCCGTCCCGCAGATTCTGCTGAGTCGCAATGCGCTGTACACGTCAGCTGATTTTCAGCGCGATGTTCGCGAAAGAGGCGATTACCGTTTATGGATTGATACTAAGGTGAAGAGCGCGGTCGCCCGATGGTCGGTGCTAAGAGCAGAATGCACGGCAGCGCCTAGCGAAGCCTTTGCGCGGGAGTTGCGGCAATGGACAGGAAAAGAAGTGATTTGCATTCACCACGGCTTCAATCATGAAGCTTTCTTCCAAGAGTCAGCGCCGCTTCCTCAGCAGATACAGGAGCGTCTGGCGGCGACGGAAGGATCAGTCAGAGTCCTGTTCGTCAGCCACTTCAACTATTATCGTAATTTCGAAACTCTCATTCGCGCGATCGCAATCGTCAAGCAGAAACTCCATCCGCGAAGAGTCCGGTTGATTCTCACCTGCAAGCTGGTGTCAAAAGAAAATCCTGGGAGCTACCGGGCGGAAGCCGCCGCCGAACTGGTGCACGCGCTCAAACTGGACGAAGAAGTTGTGCAGCTGGGCTTTGTCCCTTACGCTCTCCTGCATCACCTCTATCGGAATTGCCGTATATATGCTACTCCTGCCTACGCCGAGACTTTTGCTCATCCGCTTGTCGAAGCCATGGCCAGTGGCCTGCCTGTGATTGCGTCGGATCTGGCCGTGCATCGGGAGATTTGCGGGAAAGCTGCTGTATATTTTCCGCGTTTCTCAGCTGAACCGCTGGCTAGGGAAATCATTCAACTTTCCGAGTGCGAGGCAAGACGTGCCGAGATGCGCGAACTGGGCCTGCAACGCTCTCGGGATTTTCGATGGGACAGACATGTCGAAGCGCTGTTGCGGGTAGCTCAGGGCCTTGCAAGTGCGCGCGTGTGACGGCACCGCCTCTTCGTGTACCTTTGTGTCCTTCGTGGTGAACAAATTTAGGTCACTCCACAATCGATAACGCCAGACGCCGTGTTGCCTCGCGTAAGATAAATTGCCAATCTCCACGGAGCCCCACATCGGATGTGCGGAGTTGTCGGCATCGTCGGATTGCACGCACCTGTCTCCGCCGAAGTGCTAGCGCGGGCGACGCTGTCGCTCGCTCATCGTGGACCGGACGATGGTGGCACAGTTGTTCTGCGCGACCGTGCTAGAGGGATCGAGATTGGCTTGGGTAATCGGCGGCTGGCGATTCTCGATCTTTCGCCGCTTGGCCACCAGCCCATGCACGACGCCGCAATCGGAAACTGGATTGTTTACAACGGCGAGGTTTACAACTTTCGCGAAGTTCGCGCGAAACTGGAGCGCGCCGGATTCCACTTCGAAAGCCATTCCGATACCGAGGTGATCCTCAAGGCCTATGCCCACTGGGGTGAAAGCTGCCTCGCCGAATTCCGCGGAATATTTGCCTTCGCGATCTGGGACGAGCAACGGCGACGTCTCTTTTTAGCCCGTGACCCCATGGGCATCAAACCGCTCTACTATTATCAGTCCGACAAATATTTTCTATTCTCCTCCGAGGTCCGGACGCTGTTGGGCACGGGCCTTGTGCCGAGAAAAATCGATCCTGCCGGATTATTGAATTACATGACATTTGGATCGCTCTGCGACCCGAACACACTGATAGAAAACGTTCACGCGCTGCCCGCTGGACACTGGCTCACGTGGACCGATGGCGAGACGAAGCAGGTTGAATACTGGGACTTTCCCGGCTCTGTGAGCGGCAACATCAGCGACATGCGCTTCGATGCAGGCCCGGAGAAGCGCAAGGAACTTGAAAATCAGATTGCTGAAACTCTCGATGAGTCCGTCCGTATGCAACTCGTGAGCGACGTTCCCGTCGGAGTTTTTCTTTCTGGCGGAATTGATTCGAGTAGCCTCGTTAGCATACTGAGTCGTGCCGAGGTGCGGGCTAGCACATTCTCCATCGTATTTCGCGAGGCCGATTACTCTGAAGCCGAATATTCCCGCGCCGTGGCGCAACATTTTCGTACGGACCATCACGAGATCATGGTTTCGCAATCCGATCTTTTTGCCGCAATCGGTCCCGCGCTCCGCGCAATGGATTTGCCCACGATCGACGGCATCAACACCTACTTCGTTTCCGAGAAGACGCGCGCTGCCGGGGTTAAGGTTGCGCTTTCGGGTCTCGGCGGCGACGAGATGTTCGCCGGCTATGCCAGCTTCCGATCCGTACCGCGCATGGAACGTTTTTCAAAGCGCATCGGGAAAGTTCCGGCGAGTGCGCGCGCGTTTCTCGCAACCGCGTTTGGCACATTCGCTTCCGCCAGCGACCAAAATCGAAAGCTGGCCTCCTTCATTCGCAACGGAGAGACCAACCTTCATCCATACTTTCTCTCCCGCATGTTGTTCACCCCTGACCAATGCGAGGAACTGCTGCCGTCTTTGAGATCGAATCCAGATGCTTTTCGAAGGGCCGACAATTCTCTGCACGAAAGCATACAACGTGCCCAATCCCTTGACCCCATCAATCGTGTTTCCTATCTGGAGGCGCGCTGTTATATGCTCAATACACTCTTACGTGATTCCGATTTCATGAGTATGGCCCACGGTCTGGAGGTGCGCGTGCCTTTGATCGACCATCAACTGGCGCAGCGGGTACTCGCGTTTCCGGGCGCATGGAAAATGCAGCCTGGCACACCGAAACCTCTTCTGATCAGCGCACTCCACAGCCAACTTCCCGGTAAAATCATTCATCGCCCGAAACGCGGATTCGCCTTGCCATGGGAACATTGGCTGCGCGACGCTCTGCGCCCGATGGTGGAAGAATCGATAAGCAAAATCGGAGACGGGCCGCTTGCCAGCTTGATCAGTCAACCGGCAGCAATGCGCGTGTGGCAGGATTTTCTCGAGCGAAAAACTTCGTGGTCTCGCCCGTGGTCGCTGTATGTACTACAACGCTGGTGCGAGCAGCATCTTTCGAGTTGAGCGGCAGAATTGAGCATGGAAGACGTCAGAGAAATCACAAAAGCGGCAGGCGAGGCTCGATCCTCAACGATTCCGGTCAGCGTGATCCTTGTAGCGCGCAATGAAGCCAGGAATCTTCCCCGCTGCCTGCAGGCGCTCCGCGATTTCGGCGAAGTCTACGTCGTCGATTCGCAGAGCACCGACGAAACCGTGGAAATTGCCCGCTCGAATGGCGCGAAGGTCGTGCAGTTCCACTATCGCGGCGGATGGCCGAAGAAGCGGCAATGGGCGATGGATACTTTACCCATCACTCACGACTGGATTCTGCTGCTCGATGCCGACGAGATTGTCGACGCGAAACTTGCCGAAGAGGTTCGATCAGCCATTCAGAATCCCGCGGTCAATGGATATTTCATTGTTCTGCAAACCTGGTTCATGGGTCGCGCTCTGCGCCACGGCGATGTCGGCCTATGGAAGTTAGCGTTATTCCGGCGCGGTAAGGCACGCTTCGAGTGCCGGTTGAAAGACCAGGACACCTCGATGGCCGACATGGAAGTCCACGAACACGTAGTTTCAGAAGGCCCGACCGCACGCTTGCGCAATCCGATCGTCCATCACAACCTGGAGTCGCTGTCCCGCTACATTCAAAAGCACGATGAATATTCCAACTGGGAAGCCCAGGTTTTGCTCCAGCGCGGCGGCGACGCCGAGCTTCCACCATCGCTATGGGGCACGCAGGCGCAACGCCGACGCTGGCTCAAGCGGAAGCTGTTTGCCGTTCCTGGCTCTCCCGTGCTGCTTTTCCTGTATCGTTATTTCTTGCGTTTAGGTTGTTTGGATGGCGTGCCGGGGCTGATTTACTGCGGCTTTCAAGCGGTTCAAATGTTTCACACCAAAGCCAAGATTTACGAATTGAAAAACAAGAAACAAGAAACAAGAAACTAGAAACACTCGTATCCTATGTGCGGAATCGCCGGATTGGCCAATTGTGGGGACAGGGAAGTGCTCAGCCGCATGACGCACGTGCAAACCCATCGCGGCCCCGACGACTTCGGCCTGTGGGAGCGGCGATTTCCCGATGGCGGCTATGTTGGCCTTGGCAGCCGCCGCCTCGCGATTCTCGATCTTTCCGCCGATGGTCACATGCCGATGTGCAACGAGGACCGCACGGTATGGATCACCTACAACGGCGAAATCTACAACTTCGCCGAACTGCGCCGCGAGTTACAAAGCAAAGGTCACCGCTTCGCCTCAAATACCGACACCGAAGTTGTGATCCATCTCTACGAACAGGAAGGCGAGGAGTGCGTTCAAAAGCTCAAAGGCATGTTCGCCTTTGCCATCTGCGATCTGCGCTCGGGCAAACCCGAACTTTTTCTAGCTCGTGATCACTTTGGGGTGAAGCCTCTTTACTACGCTCATCGTGGCAACAAGCTGGCGTTCGCTTCAGAAGTGAAAGCGCTGCTGCAGGCGCCGCATATAGGACCAGAGATCGATCTCGACTCTTTGCACCAATACCTGACTTTCTTGTGGGTTCCCGATCCCAAGACGATGTTTCGCGGAATTTTCAAACTTCCCGCCGGGCATTCGGCGACGTTTCGCGACGGCGAGCTAAAAATAAAACAATACTGGGACCTCCATTTTCCACGCGCGGATGCAGACTACCCTCGATCCGAAGCCGATCTGGCTGATGAATTGCGCGCGCGCTTTCGGCGAGCAGTCGAACAGCAGATGGTAAGCGACGTTCCCATAGGAGCCTTTCTGAGCGCTGGGCTGGATTCCTCAAGCATCGTTGCCATGATGTGTAAAGCGACGATGCAGCCGGTCCGAACTTATACGATTACTTTTCCCCGCAAATATCGCGTGGGCGAAACAACGCTTGACGATCCCGATGTTCCAGTCCGGTTGGCGCGGAAGTTGGGCTGCGAGAATCAACAGATCGTGGTCGAGCCGGATGTAGCCGATCTGCTGCCGCGTCTCACCTGGCACATGGACGAACCCACCGCCGATCCTGCCATTATCACGGCCTATCTCGTTTGCCGCGAAGCGCGCAAGCAGGCGACAGTTTTGTTGTCCGGAGTGGGCGGAGACGAGCTGTTCGCGGGTTATCGCAAGCACCTGGCCTATCGCTGGCTTCACGGCTATCAAAGAATTCCTGCACGACTCCGCAGGGGGATGGAATCCGCCGTGAATGCCCTACCCAGCCTTCGCGGCACCGCCCTAAAGGGAAGCGTTCGCTTGGCCAAGAAGATGGCGCGCAGCGGTTCGTTAGCCCCCGAGGAGCAGTTCATCCGAAACTGCACTTATCTCGACGACGTGCAGAAGACGAGTCTGTACGCCGCCGAAGTTTGCGACCAACTTCGCCTCTCCGACCCAGCGGTGCGCCATCATTCGAGTTTCGAGACAGTTCGCGAATCCGATTTTCTGAACCAGATGCTCTACCTCGATACCAAGATTTTCATGACGAGCCTGAATCTGAACTACAACGACAAAATGAGCATGGCATCGTCAGTAGAAGTGCGCGTACCGTTTCTCGATCGCGAACTCGCGGAATTCGCGGCGTGGAACATTCCACCGAGCCTCAAGCTCAAAGGATTTCTCCGCCCCACAACAAAACACATCTTCCGTGAAGCGATGCGAGACATTTTGCCCGCCGAAGTGCTGCGGCAGCCGAAAGCAGGCTTCGCCGCTCCGGTGGATTACTGGCTGGCGCACGATTTGCGCGAAATGGTCGATGATTTGCTCTCCGACACGAACATTCGCCAGCGTGGTTTATTTCGCCCCGAAGCGGTGCGCCGATTTGTGAACGAACAGAGAAGCGGCGCAGAGGATTGGTCCATGCAAATCTGGCAATTCCTTACCTTAGAGCATTGGATGAGAATCTTTCTGGACGCCGGCGCTGCGCAAAGATGCGACGAGTTCACTCAGGCACGCGAGGCGGCGACAGCGTGAGCTTTAACAGCCAGAATGCCGTGACGTCTCAAGCCACGAAAGCCCTGTCCGAAGCCGCAGGATTATTGCGACGCCCGCAACGCATATTTTCGCTGACTCGGAAACTTGCGTCCGATCGGCTGCGGCTCGCCTTGCAACAACGGCATCTTTATTCCTACGCAAATACAAAACGCGATACGCAAGAGACTTTGCATTTGGTCCTGCGCTGGATTTTAGACGCGCAACGTGCGGATGGCGGAATAGCTGCTTACTACAGTTTGCTAGCCGGATATTCCGAATCGTATCCAGAAGTCACGGGCTACACTGTCCCCACGCTCTATGATTTCGCGCGCGTGAGCGGAGACGATGCCTTGATCGTGGCGGCAGAACGAGCTACCGCGTGGCTGCTCTCACTGCAAATGTCGTCGGGCGCGTTTCCCGGCGGACTACATGGCGGCGCATCGATTCCATCCGTATTCAACTCCGGACAAGTCTTGCAAGGACTGGTTCGCGTTTACGTCGAGACGAAACGGTCCGACATTTTGCAATCCGCAATCGCGGCCGGGGACTGGCTGGTCAACCAGCAGCAGGCAGATGGGTCATGGTCCGGACCCGGCGCATATCAGAACGCGGCGCACACTTACTACAGCATGGTAGCGTGGGCGCTGGCGGGGCTGTCGCAATGCTCTCGCGACAATCGATTTGGAGCGGCAGCGGAGCGCAATCTCGACTGGACCCTCGCACGCTTTCGCCCAAGCGGTTGGGTGGATGGTATCAATCTGCAGGGCCATCCCAACTATTTGCATTTCTTCGCCTACATTTTGCAGGGATCACTTGAGTGCGCAATTCTTCAACGACGCAGCGACGGCGTTGAAGCGGTTGCAAACTCGGCATGGGTTATGCTGCGGAAGTTCGAAACCAATAAATTTCTATGCGGAGCCTACGACCAGGATTTTAGACACGGCCGGCCTTTCGCCTGCCTTACTGGCAACACTCAGATGTCATGCGTGTGGCTGCGACTGTTTGAGGTGACAAGCGATTTGCGGTATCTCAACGCGGCTCTCAAAATGAACGAGATGCTGAAGGAGTCCGTTGCAGAGCGGGGACCCCGCGGCGTGATCGGGGGAGTCTGCGGATCCTATCCGATATGGGGCCGATACCAACCGCTGCGCTACATCAGTTGGGGCTGCAAGTTTTTCGCCGACGCTCTGATGTTGGAACAGCGTTTGATGCGTTTTCTAGAAGCGCAGGACTCCGAGGCTCTGCCATGCGCGTCGTAATTCTCAGTTCGAGCGTCTACAGCGAAACTGCAAGCGCGATGGCAGTGCGATTAACGCAGGCTGGCCACGTCCCAGTAGGCGCGTTAGCCCTCCGAGCTTTGAATCGCGGTACCCTGTTGCGCAAAGTTGGACAATGGGGGCTGCGCGGCGTTATGGATTATGCTCGCGCGAAAGTCGTTCCGAGTCGTGGCAACCGTCCTGGAGTCCTGCAAAATTCTTATCTACGGCCATGGCTCGAGTACAGAGGCCGAACCCTTCGCAGTCTGCGCGAAGTCGCTACGGTTTATGACTTTCCCGTAGCGCTCTGCAGCGATCAAAACTTACCACGATCGGTAAAGCAACTGACGAAATGGTCGCCCGACGTCATAGTCTTTGCCGGCGGCAACATTCTGCGAAGGCCTCTGCTGAATGTGCCACGCATCGGAGTTCTCAATGCGCATCTGGGTTTGCTGCCCGAGATACGAGGCATGAGCAGCCCGGAGTGGTCGCTGCTGAAAGACGTTCCCCTCGGCATAACCATTCACTACATTGATGAAGGGATCGACACTGGCCACGTCCTGCGGAGATGCGAATTGTCGAATCCGACGCATTCCGAATCGATCAGCGACCTGCGTCACCGGCTCACTGCTTTCGGAATTGATAAGATGGCCGAGGTCGTTGCCGCTCTCGACCGCGGCGAGATCTGCGCGACCCCTCAATCTCAAATCAATAACGACACTCAATTTTTCGTACTGCATGACCGGCTTCGTGCGCTGGCCGCCGATCGCCTGGAAAGACTTCGAACTCCCACCACCGCAGGCTCGCTGCATGACTGAAGCGAGGAGCAAGTTCGACACGATGCTGCAAGTCGGCCGCGCCTTCGGCCTCCGCGACGGCATGCTGCGCCTGCAATACGAGTTGCGACGCGGCAGCGGACTGATGTTGTGGAAGATGCGCTCCGTGCAGGGCTGGGACTCCTGGACTCTCGATCGTATCGCTCCGAGCGTTTGCGCAGAACAAATACTCTCAGCCCGCCGCGAAGGTACCCGAACGTTTTTCTTCGCAGACGCGCCCTCTTTGGGATGCAGTATCAAAAAAATAATCGGACCGGAAGGCGAAGCAGCAGTTCTGGCGGAAGCAATCAACACCCTTGAAGGCAATCTGCCGTTCTTCGGCGCCCTATCGTTCGCGTGCGGTTTTCCGCCGCACTGGTTTCAGAACCCGGCCACCGGCCAGAGCGTGTCACCGCAACAGCCGTGGACAGAAATGCGATTTGCCTCGCCGGTCTACGGCGATCTCAAATTCATTCTTGAGCCGTCAAGATTTTTATTCGTCTATCCGCTGGTTCGAGCTTACGCTCTAACCGGCGATGATCGCTTTGCACAAGCCTTCTGGAGTTCGATCGAAGACTGGGCCCGCCACAATCCGCCGATGAGCGGGCCGCTCTGGATTTGCGGCCAGGAGTCCTCGTTACGCATTCTGTCCTGGTCCTTCGCGCTGCATGGCTTCCTTCATTCCACTTCTACCACCAGCGAGCGAGCAGGATTGCTCGTCTCTATGATCGCCGCTCACGCCTGGCGGACCGCGCAAACGATCGGCTACGCGCGGTCGCAACGCAGCAATCATTTGATCAGCGAAGCTGTCGGCCTGTGGACCACGGGTACGCTATATCCGGAATTGCGCGAGGCGCGGCTTTGGCAGAATCTTGGCGCGCAACTCCTGCGCGAAGCCGTGCTCGACCAAATCACTCCCGAGGGCGTCTCGCAGCAGCACTCGTTCAACTACCAACGCATGATTCTCCATCTTCTGCTGTGGATGCTGCGGCTAGCCGAAATCCATAACGAGCCGCTTCCCGGGGAGATTCGCCAGCGCACACAAGCGGCATATGACTTCATGTCTGCCTGGGTGGATCCGATCAGCGGTTGCGCGCCGAACTACGGCTCAGACGATGGCAGCCTGATTCTTCCTTTAGCGTGCAGTTCATATCGCGATTTTCGTCCGTTGCTTCAGTTGAGTGCCGCCGTTCTGCGGCGCCCGGCGTTGCCGTCTGGACCCTGGGACGAGGCTGTCGTGTGGTTTGGAATAGAGCCTTGGACTGCACAGCTAGCCGCTCAGGAAAGAATTTCAGCCCCGCATATTTCCGCAGCAACCGGATATTTTCGTCTCGGCGATAAACAATCCTGGGCGCTGATTCGCGCCGGCAACTACACCCGCCGTCCATTTCAGGCGGATCAGCTCCACATGGATCTATGGTGGAACGGAATCAACCTCGCGCGCGACCCTGGGACGTATCTCTACAACGGCCCTGCGCCATGGAATAATGGATTTGCGGGAACCGCAGTTCACAATACGATTACAGTCGATCGTCAGGATCAAATGCGCCGCGCCGGCCGTTTTCTTTGGGTCGATTGGGCGCAAGCTAGTGGGCGAGTATATCCTTCACCGAATATCAGGCAAGAAGATTGTTTTGAAGGCGAGCACGACGGCTACAAGCATATCGGCGTAACGCATCGCAGAATGGTGCGCTGGCTCCCGGAATGCGGCTGGGTTATCGTGGACGATTTGCTCGGTACAGGAACGCATGATGCACGTTTGCACTGGTTGCTTGCGGATCTGCCACGCGAAGGTAAGGAGTCAGCGGATCAGACTGTCTTAAACTTTGAGGGCTCGCGCATTCGCTGCAACATTTTTTCTAGTGTTCGGGGAGACCTTCGAATGGTGAGGGCGGGTAAGCAGTTGCTGCGCGGGGCGGCCAGCAAGGATCTTTCGCCGCCGGAGTTGCCCGATTCGGAAGCGCAATTATTGGGCTGGCAATCGCCCACGTACGGCGACCTTCAGCCGGCAATTTCCCTCATTTATGACACTCGTGCGCGGTTGCCGCTGAGATTTGTGACAGTGGTTCTCACGGCTCACGGTTACAAAGTCGAATCATGCGAAGGCGATATTATCGTTTCGAAGATCGGCTCCGAGATTTATCGTGTGAATCTCTCGACCCGGCACATGCAGAAGGTCGACCATAATACCTGCGTATCAACAACATGAAGCAAGTTTTCCAGGACGCGCGCACGGCCCAAATCACCGTGGCGGAAGTCCCCGCGCCCAAACTTCTGGCCGGCTGCGTGTTGGTGCGAACCGCTGCATCGCTGGTCTCGGCGGGCACCGAGCGGGCAGCGTCTGAGTTCGCGAGCAAGAACTTGGTGCAGAAAGCCCAAATGCGGCCGGATCTCGTGCGTGAAGTTTTGAATAAGATCGGCCGCGACGGCATAGCCCAAACCATCGCTTCTGTTCGCAGCCGCCTTAGTCAACAATCTGCGCTCGGCTACAGCAGCTCCGGAACTGTTATCGCAGCGGGCGAGGGCGTTACCGATGTCAACGTAGAAGATCGCGTGGCGTGCGCCGGCACAAGCCACGCCGTGCATGCCGAATTCGCCTGCGTTCCTCGGCTTCTCGTAGCAAGAATTCCCTCCGACTCCGTGACCTTCGAGGAAGCCGCATTCACGACCCTGGGAGCCGTAGCCCTTCACGGAGTTAGAAATGCGGACGCGAAGCTCGGCGATGTTGTGGCCGTGATTGGACTGGGCCTGCTCGGCCAGCTCACGGTGCAGATTCTTAGAGCCGCAGGATGCTGGGTTTTGGGAATGGATATTTCGCCTGCCCGCGCCGACCTGGCTTCGCGACTAGGCGCGGATGCGGTGAGCACAACATCCCAGGGGCTTCGAGAGCTTTGTCTGCAGCATTCCGCCGGACACGGCGCCGATTCAGTCTTGATCACCGCACAGTCGGAAACCAGCGATCCGGTGATCCTTGCGGGAGAGGTCGCGCGCCATCGTGCACCCGTTGTCGCAGTCGGAACGGTCGGCATGGATATTCCGCGCCGAAAGTTTTATGAGAAAGAGCTCGACTTCCGCGTTTCACGCTCCTATGGTCCCGGCCGCTACGATGCTGCCTATGAGCAGCAGGGCATCGACTACCCCATCGGCTACGTGCGCTGGACCGAAACCCGCAACATGGAAGCCTTTCTCAAGCTTGTCGCCGATCGCAAGCTGGACTTGCTTTCTTTGATTACGCACCGATTCCCGATCGCGCGATCCCACGCCGCATACGATTTGATCGCAGGGAAAGCACACGAACCATTCCTGGGCGTGCTGATTTCCTATCCTCACGATGCGGACGATAGGCGCGTGATAGAAATCGCTGCATCGGCGCGTCCCGTCTCAAGCGACAACCCCGTCCAGATTGGTCTCCTCGGCGCCGGAAGTTTTGCTGTGAGCACGTTGCTCCCCGCGCTCAAACGCGTGAAGGGCGTCGAGTTGGTGATAGCGGGCGCGGCAAACGGTTCCCATTCATTCCATGCTGCAAAGAAATTCGGATTTCGCTCCTGCACAACGAGTGAGCAGGAGATCATCGACAATCCTTCGGTCAATACGATAGTGATCGCTACTCGTCATGACCTGCATGCGCCGCAGGTGATCGCGGCCTTGCGCGCAGCCAAACACGTTTTCTGCGAAAAACCGCTGTGCCTGAACGAGGCGGAATTGCGAGAAATTGTTTCAGCGCATGAGAAAGCTTCCACGCTTCTAGCAGTCGGATTCAATCGCCGCTTTGCTCCGTTTGTGATTCGCATGAAGAATTTTCTGCGCGAGGCCGGCGAACCGCTGGCGCTCCACTACCGCATCAACGCCGGCTTCCTCCCGCCGGATCATTGGTTGAACGATCCTGTGCAAGGCGGAGGCCGCATTATCGCGGAGGTCTGCCACTTCGTTGATCTGCTGGGCTTTCTAACAAGCTCGCAGGTCACGGGTGTGGAAACGCGCAGCTTGCCGAATCCGGGCCGCTACCGCAATGACAACATTGTCTGCTTTCTCAGCTTTGCCGACGGCTCGCACGGCACCATCGCGTATTTGGCGAACGGTAACAGATCTTTTTCCAAAGAGCGAATCGAAGTTTTCGGCGGCGGCCGCGTAGCCGTGCTGGATGACTTTCGGCGGCTGGAACTGGTCGGAACAGGGAAGAAGCAGGTATTTCGTTCGCGGCTGCGCCAGGATAAAGGCCATCAGGGCGAACTCGAAGCATTCGTCACGGCGATTCGAAATGGCGCGCAGTCGCCCATACCGTTTGCCGAAATCGTGAACACGATGTTGGCCACGCTCGCTCTGGAAGAGTCACGATGTTTGGGAACGCCGATTCGGCTAAGGTCTTTTCCCGCAGCCGATCGAGCCCCGGATGTTGGCGACTTCGATCAAGCCTCATAAAAAGTCGTTCCGCTCCGCGCGCCGCCCATGAAGATTCTCTACATCTCGCAATACTTCCCCCCAGAGATGGGCGCACCGGCCGCGCGCGCCTCCGAGTTGTCAAGACTTTGGGCCAAGGCAGAACACGACGTGACTGTGTTGACGGGATTCCCCAATCATCCCACCGGAGTTGTGCCCGCCGAGTATCGCGCGCAGTTCCGGCGATTGGTGGTTCGGGAAAAAAACGAAGGCGTCCACGTGGTTCGCACCTGGCTTCTTCCTTTTCCCAATGGCAAGGCCTACGAGCGGATGTTGAATTACAGTTCGTTCGGCCTGTCGGCCGCAACTACCGGACTCTTCTTATCTCGGCCAGATGTCGTGATTGGATCTTCCCCTCAACTGCTGGTTGCCCTGGCTGCGTGTTGGCTGGCGTGGTTAAAGCGCGTTCCCTTCGTATTCGAAGTCCGAGATCTGTGGCCGGAATCGCTGGCCGCGGTGGGCGTAGGAGACGAACATTCGGCGCTGCATCGAATTCTCGCCAGGATCGCCGGTTTCCTGTACCGCAACGCGGACCGAGTAGTCGTTGTCACGCCGGCGTTTGCAAATTATCTGGTAGAGCACTGGCGCGTTCCCCGAGAGAAAATTTCCATCGTCGAAAACGGAGTGGAAACGCAGCTTTTCGCACCCCAAACGGACACTGAATTGAAGAAAAGATTGGGGATCGAAGGAAAGTTCGTCGTCTCCTACATCGGGACCATGGGGATGGCACACGGGCTGGAAACGATTCTGGCTGCCGCGGTGAACCTGCAACACGCGAACCCTGAGATCGCGTTTCTGCTCGTTGGGGAAGGCGCTGAAAAGGAGCGAATTGTCGCGATGGCGCGCGAGCGCGCATTAAAGAATGTGCACTTTTTCGCGCAGCAGCCTCGCGAAAAAATTCCGACCTACATTGCCGCCTCGGATGCTTGCCTCGTTCTGCTCAAAAAAAAAGATGTCTTCAAAACTGTCATTCCCACCAAGATGCTGGAGTTCATGTCGTGTGCCCGTCCGGTGATCCTTGGAGTGCAAGGACAGGCCCGGGCAATTATCGAGGAAGCTCGAGCGGGAATGTGTATCGAACCGGAGAACGTCAAAGACTTGGCTGATGCCATCTGCTTTCTCAGCAAGAATCCCGAGCGATGTAGCGAACTCGGAACCAACGGCAGGGAATACATCTTGCGCAGATTCTCCCGCCAACGAACCGCAGAAAAATATATTCGCGAGCTCGATCGGATGCTCTTGCCGGTAAAAACTGTTTCGGATATTGCTGCGTGAAGTTTGCCGCGACGAAGAAAGCTTCGCGACGCGAATGCCAGACTAGGGGTGCGCTGCAAGCACGGCAATGCCTGTTGCGGCCGATATCGCGGCTGACATGCCCTGTGCCGCCGCCACTCGCACTCCGCTGAGCGGTACAAAAAGAATGTCGTCGGCCTGCATAGTTACGTCGGGAGCCTTCGCCTCGAGCATCTTTTTCAGCGGAATGCGCGTCTCCGTCATCCCGGCAGGCCCTTTGCGGATGATGCAAACTCTGCCCAGTTTTGCCGTGTGATTCGTTCCACCCGCCAACGCCAGTGCCTGCAGTACCGTCAGAGTGCCATTATCGATCAATAATCCTGCGGGACGACCCACGTCTCCCACCACGTAGACGATGGGTGCCTTGGGAACGTTGATCGTGTCTCCGGGCAGGATTTCGATGTTGTCCTGCAAATCGTCGGCGAGATTCCTCGGCAGACTTACAGTAATGGGCGATGAGGGATCGTGCGGGCGGATGATGCTGACTTTGCGTCCGGCAGATTGTGAAAATCCTCCCGCCGCCGAGATCAGGTCATACAACTTGCGGTCGCCCAGCAACGGATAGACGCCCGGCTTGGTCACCTCGCCAATCACCGTCACACCCTGATTGGCGGATTCGTCCAGGAAAATTGTGACGTGTGCGTTTCGGACAAATCCTCCGTCGTCCAGCCGCTTCTCGATCAGGGCCTGCGCTTCTTCCACGGTCAGGTCAGCGACGTGTACGTAATCGATGAGCGGAAGATAAACATCGCCGGAATTGCCGATTCGTGCTTTGGTCGAAAGCTCGGGGACGTTGTATACGCCCACCTCAATCAGATCGCCTGCGCCCAGCCTTAGCGATGAAGATGGTTGATCGGTTGTCTTACCGGAGTTTGCGGCTGATGAATTGTCGGCGGGTTTCGCAGCCCGATTGGCAGAACCTCCGGTAGCGGTTTGCGGCACGGGCTGCGCTGCAGAAGATGCCGGCACGCCGGACTCGGAAGATGGCGCCGGTGGCGCTTGTTGCGCCGCAGAGTTCGAGGCCAAGCTGAGCATCGACAATGCACCCAATGCGAGCAGGCTACCGCTACGGGCAAAAAAAGATCTGCCGAACTCCATCGCAAGCCTCTAGTGGAAGAAGGATCGAAAAAAAGTTTAGCACAGCCTCGGCGAATCCCATCTCGCAATTGTCTCTCTTCTCGCTCTCTGGGATTCGATTGCTCGCGACGCTCTGTTACGAAATCCGAAACACTCGATTACATTCCGCGTTTTCCACAACTTTCTCACTGCAAGCGATTGAAGCCCTCGCGCAAACACTGGTAGATTCTCTGCAACCCTCAAACACAGACGTAACGTAGACGTACCCGTTAACTCACTACCAGGCAGCTTGCGCTGCTGCAATACTTGACTGTCGGATAAAGGAAAGTGCACGTGCCGACGCTCGCGAGCTCCGGACTCAGGGGGAACAGTTGACGGTCGTATTCTTTGCGATTTTCTTCGCGTCGCTGCTGTTCTCGTTCGTTCTTACCCGCAATGTGCGGGACGTCGCGATCAGCCGCGGATGGTTGGCTATTCCTTCCCACGCGCGGCACTTGCATTCCAATCCGCTGCCCCGCCTGGGCGGGGTTGCAATTTTTTTATCGTTTTCGTTCAGCATTGTTCTGGCGAGGGTGATGAGTGCCTACGTGCCCCGACTCGAGTCGGCGTTCTCCCTCAAGACTCTGCTCACCATCCTGGTTCCCGCTTCCATCATTTTCCTCCTCGGAGTATATGACGACCTTTACACGGTTGGCCCTTACGTAAAGTTCGCGGTGCAAGCTCTCTCCGCGTCCATGCTCTTTGCGGGCGGCCTGCGCATCGTCAACATTCCGGTTCTGTTCGGCGCGCATCAATTGCCGTGGTTCGTCGGTTTGCCGCTCACCATTCTCTGGGTCTTGGCGATCACCAATGCCTTCAACCTGATCGACGGCCTCGATGGTCTGGCGGCGGGTTCCGCTTTGTTTTCCACGCTCGTCGCCTTTGTGGTCGCTCTGCTGAACGGATATTCGCTCGTTACCGTCATGACCATTGCTCTGGCGGGAGCGATTCTTGGTTTCCTGCGCTACAACTTCAATCCCGCAACCATCTTCCTGGGAGATTCCGGCAGTCTCTTCATCGGCTTTCTGCTCAGCGCGCTGGCTCTCGCAGGCGCACAAAAAGCGCCCACCATCGTAGCCGTCGCCATTCCAGTGGTCTCGTTTGGCCTGCCGATTCTCGAAACCTCACTTTCTATTCTGCGACGTTTGATCAGCGGACGTCCTGTGTTCACCGCCGACCGCGAGCATATTCATCACAAGTTGCTCCAACACGGGCTTACGCATCGCCAAGTGGTGATCGTCCTTTACGGAGTCTCCGCCGTCTTCGCGCTGCTCAGTTTGTTCCTGCTCTGGCCGACGGGAAGCTCTCTCGGATTGGTTCTAGCCGTGTTAGGAACCGGTATCTGGATTGGAGTGCAGCGCCTCGGTTATCTCGAGTTGGGTGAACTCGCCCGCGTGGCCCAGCGGACCTTTGAGCAAAGGCAGATCGTCATCAACAACCTCGCCATTCGCCGCGCCACCGAGGAACTCAAGGCGGCTCGCGACTACGCCCAAATTCGGCGCGTGCTGGAGTGCGCGTTCGCGTCCAACGATTTTGACGGCTTTCAGGTGCGCTTCAAGCTGTTCGTGGGCGAGTCGCATCCGAGCGGCGATAGCGCACCAATTCCCCGCCGCAGCGAAGTTTCATTTCAATGGGCACGACAAGCAGGAACGATCTCTCTCGATGGCCTCGCAGCCTGGAGTCTTTCGCTGGACTTGGTGAGTTCATCCAATCGTCATCGCGGCGCGCTGGTGGTCCACCGGGCATACTCGCAGCGCGACTTGCAGTTGGACATCAATCTACTTACAACCACCTTCCCCATCGCTCTTGCCGATGCTCTTGATCGTACGCTGCAGCGAGGCGTAGAAGTGCTTTCGCATCCCGGTCAGGATGATCGAGGATTTATCGCCGCGCAAGCCGGCTGATCGGTATCAGGGCATGGCTTCAGCCACGTCGGCGGTTGAAAACGAATGGGCTTTAGCCCCTGCGGGCAATGTGATAAGAGAACAACGGGCGTCAAAACGGCGGATATGCTTCCAGCGAGGCACACGCCCACTATAGGGGCGCGATGCGGAGATAAGAAGACAGGGAGGGCTGACGGTTTAGAGCTGAGCGCTGGCGTACGAGTTGATTTCGCAATTCAAGCAAACTTCTTCGAAAGCGGGTGCTGTCCACTGCATTTGAGTTCCCCCAAAATCGTACTAAGGCACTACTGCCTTGAACGTTTCGTTAGTTTAGATCAGTCGCGCCTCCAAATCAATAGTGCGCTCGAAAAAAATCTGAGGCGAAAAACTGAAGTCTCCTTGCAACTTCTTGCACACGCAACACATTGATTCTGCGAACTCCCACGACCCTCCGATCCGCACGCGTTTTCCACACCCGGAACCTCTGCCGACACTTCTGTGTACCGTGCTCTCCTGTTTACCTTGAATTACCTTTAACTCGCAGATAATTCAGGGCGGAAATTATGTTTGGCAAGACAGTTTACGGTACGACATTTAAAGATGTAAATTTCGTTCCTCTTCAGGCCGCGACGTTTTGTATTCAGTGCGAACTGATCAGTGCGAACAGCAGGCCGTATTGCCTCGCTTGCGGCAACACAACTTTGCTTAGCCTTTCGCGCGTTCTCGGCGGCTCGTTGCGCAATCAACAAACCGCGCACCTGATCACCGACTCCGAACTCGACAGCCTGGTTCGCGACTTGCTTCGCACCGTCCCCGATCCTCAGGTCTTGGACGTAGCCGACCATCACGCTCGCGTGCCGTCGATTGCTCTGCGCAGCCAGTTACGCGTAGCGAATGCGGCACATCCTATCTCAGGCTTTCGCGCAGTGCATGCCGGAGAGGAAATCGACATCCGCGCCGGCGAACTCGATCTCGAGCCTGCCATCAGTGCCATCACAGAGCGCGCCCAGCATCTTACCGGCGCTACCGGCGCAGCCATTGCCCTCCGCGCCGGCGATGAAATCGTCTGCCGCGCCCGCGCCGGCCGTACCGCTCCCGATCTCGGCGTTCGCCTGCAGACTGAAACCGGAATCTCCGCCGAAGCTGTACGCACCGGAGAAGTCATGCTCTGTCACGATGCCGAGCGCAACCCGCGCGTCGATCTCGCCAGCTGCCGCCGCTTGGGCGTGCGCTCGATCTTAGTTTCCCCACTGCGCTCCTACCGCCGGACGCTCGGCGTCTTCGAAGTACTCTCATCCTCGCCCAGCGCCTTTGACGAGAAAGACGTCGCCACCATGCAGCTGCTATCCAGCATGATGGTCGCGGCTATCTCCCGCATATCGAGTTTGCAGCGCTTGCGTCTCGTTCCGAGATAACTTCCCAGATTAAGCTATGGAAGCCGCAATGTGACCCGTGGATACTCTGCTGGATCAAACTTCCAAGAACCTCTGAAATCCCTGACTAAGCAGAAGGCCAGACTCACTTACTAACTGGTCGGTTACCGCGAGCCGTCACCACTCCTGAATTCCCACGATGGCCGCCGCCGTGCCCTTTCTATTTTCTTTCAGCATACTTTTCCGCAATCTGGGGTTAATATATACGCACAAGACTCGGGTCCCTAGATGGCCGCTATCGCGCATTCGTCACAACCTCCTTCATCGAACCGCCGTGCGCGTGTGCGCCACAAGGTGCATGTGCCAGCCTACGCCACCTTCACCGGGGTCCTGTCCGGCGATTCGCACGATCTTTGCGAAGTGCTCAATATCAGCGAAATTGGTCTGGCGCTCCAATCCACCTCACCCATGCATGTAGATCAGACCGTGGATCTCTGTCTGACGCTCGCCGAAGCCGGTGGCGAAATTCCGGCCTTAGCGCGCGTAGCGTGGCTCAGCCCATCCGGCCGCGTCGGTTTTCATCTCTCGATTCCAGATGATTTCGCAATGCGGCGACTACAGGAGTGGCTGCTTTTGAACGCTATAGCCGCAGCCGCCAACGCAGAAGCGTCAATGTCGCCGGCGAAAGAGTCTGAGAATTCCGCACTCCCCCAGAACCATCTCCAACACGACTACAGCGATCTGCTCAATGCGGTATCCGCCGTTCAGCGGGAAGCGGAGTCGATGGGCTCCGACCTGGAGGCGATTCTTTCTTTGGTGGCCTCGCGCGCCCGCTCGCTACTGCGCAGTTCAGGAGCCGCGATCGCCTTGGCGGGAAAAGAACCCGATACCATGATCTGCCGCGCGAGCGCGGGTGAGAGTGCGCCGCCTGTAGGCGTAACTCTGCACTTAGGATCTGGCTTTTCGGGTGAGTGCGTGCGCAGCGGAAAGCTGATGTCCTGCGACGATACTGAGGTCGACGATCGCGTAGACCAGGAAAGCTGTCGCGCGCTGGAGATTCGTTCCATACTTGCAGCGCCAGTGCGCTCGGCTGACAAGACAATTGGGCTGGTCGAAGTTTTTTCCGCGCAGCCCGGCAACTATAGCGACAACGACAGCGCGGTTCTGCAGCGCGTTGCCGACACAATTTTCGCGGCGGTGAATCGCGCCATGCGCGCCCATACGCCCCCGCCACAACCCCCGACTCCTCCGAAACCCTACACTGCTCCTCCGGGGAGTGTTCTGTTTGCGCATCTGCCGGAAGAAGCGGAAAAAAAAAGCGCTCCGAGTAACGACGATGAGCCGGGCGGCATTCGCCTGCCTCGCGCGCACCTCATCCTGTTGATGGCGGCAGCTGGCACAATTTTTATGGCTCTTGGATTTCTGAGCGCGCCATGGATCCAACCTTGGATCCAGGCAAAGCTACAAGCCCGCGCGCAAGCCGCGGCAGAGCAAACCGTTCTGGCATCTTCCCGTCCGCCAGTTGAAAGTTCGTCCGCGCCGAAGTTGTCGGCCGACTCCGCTAATCTTCCGCAATTGCGCGAACTCGCGGCGCACGGCGATGCCGCTGCCGAAAACGCTCTGGGACTCCTTTACTCAACGGGTGACGCTAAACAGGGAATCGTGCGCGACGAGAGCGAAGCCGCCCGCTGGTTCACCAAAGCGGCAGAGAACGGCAGCGTTCCCGCGCAATCGAAGTTAGGATCGCTTTATTGGGGTGGGCGCGGCGTCACCAAAGACGACAATCGAGCTTACTTTTGGACAGTCCTAGCCCGCGCCAGCGGCGAAGACGCCAGCAAAGTCCTGGCCCCATTCATCGCAGCCCGCCTAACACCTCCACAAAGAGCCGCCATCGAACAGCAAGCCGAGCAATGGCTCCAGCAGCACGAAACGCGCGCGCACACGCAAGCCAGCCGCTGATCTTTGCTACCCCTGTCATTCCGAACGCGCGCGAAGCGCGGGTGAGGAACATGATGTATGCCTGCTCCCCTTAGGCGCAGTAAATCAGAAACAGCCCTGTCGCAAACCGCGAACATTTGCGGTGCAGGCGCTAAAATCGTAAGGAGGTTCCAGTGCCAACCCTCCGCACCATCCTCGACGAACGAGTACGCGAAGCCGATCCCACTTTAGTAGAGAAACTAGAGAACAACCGTCTGCGCTGTTTCTCCTGCGGACATTGCTGCCCCATCCCCGAAGGCCAACCCGGTGTCTGCAAAGTGCGCTTCAACCGAGCCGGCAAGCTCTACGTTCCCTGGGGATACACCGCCGGAACCCAATGCGATCCAGTGGAGAAGAAGCCATTTTTCCACGCCTATCCCGGCGCGCTGGCCTACAGCTTTGGCATGTTAGGTTGCGATCTCCACTGTTCTTATTGCCAGAACTGGGTCACGTCGCAAGCCCTGCGCGATCCCAACGCAGTCTCGCCCCCGCTGCAATCTTCGCCGAAAGCACTCGTGCAGGATGCGCTAGCCCAAGGCGCAAGGATCCTGGTCAGCACCTACAACGAGCCACTGATCACCAGCGAATGGGCCGTAGCCGTTTTCAAAGAGGCCAAGGCCGCAGGACTAGTCACCGGATTCGTCTCCAACGGCAACGGCACGCCACAGGTTCTGGAATATCTGCGCCCCTGGCTCGATCTCTACAAAGTCGATCTCAAGAGCTTCGACGACCGCCACTACCACGAACTAGGCGGCCGCATCGGCCCCATTCTAGACAGCATTCGCCGCATTCACGCCATGGGCCTCTGGCTCGAAATTGTAACGCTGCTAATTCCCGGCTTCAACGATTCCCCCGACGAACTCCGCCGCCTAACGGAATTTCTGGCCGGCATCTCGCCCGCCATTCCCTGGCACGTAACCGCATTTCACGGTGACTACAAAATGACCGATCCTCGTAACACTACGCGCGAGGATTTACTGCAAGCCGCCGAAATCGGCCGCCAGGCAGGCCTTCAATACATCTACGCCGGCAATCTTCCCGGCCAAGTGAGCGACTGGGAAGACACTCGCTGTTCAGACTGCAACGAAATTTTGATCGAACGCTACGGCTACCTGATCAAAGCCTATCGTCTGACTCCCGACGGCCACTGCCCCAAGTGCGGTACCGCGATTCCCGGTCGCTGGTCAACCCGCTTCGAAGGACAAATCGCGTTCCGCCCATTCTCCCCGCGCAAGCGGCCGGCTTTCTTTACAATCCAAGATCGGTGATAATCGCAGGTCCCTTCATGGCAAAACCATTCAGGTTGATGTTCTGCGCAGCAGGTCTGCTCCTGCTCTCATCCTGCTCCCCCCGCGACTACCTCACCCGACGTCTAGCCGCCGACCTGATCGCCGGCTCAACCGCCTTTCGTCCTGCCCAAAATTTCGAACTTCGCACCGGCGTCATCTCGAACAAAGACTATCTAACTCCGGAATATCTCGCCCTCCAGCATCACGGATGGATTTCCTCCAACAAGGCCGCGTGTCCGCCCGCAGTCGAATCCCCTTGCGTCGAGGTTACACTTACGCCATCCGGCGTCGACACTTTGCAGGGAATCATCCCTCCCAGCGATGCCGAGAAGCAATCCTTCACTATTCCTGCCGCCCGAAGAGAACTGGTAGCCGTAACCGGCATCTCCAAACAGGGGATCGTAGCCAGTGTAGAATTCACCTGGCACTGGGTTCCGCTGAATGAGATAGGCGCAGCAATTTATCCCAGCGATGCGCGTTACCGATCCTACGCAGCGTTTCGCGAATACGATGACGGCTGGCGCGTAATAGTGGGCGCAGGCCATCCCGGCCAACCCCTGGACGACGCCTTAAAGAATGCCGAGCCAGCACCATGAAGTCCGGTTTAGCCTGTGCCCCTCTGTGTCCCCTGTGTTTAAGTATTTCTCTTTCAGTCCCTCAACGAGTTGCCGAACCCGAACCGGAAGTTGTATAAACCTACTTCCCGCCAAGGGCCTATGAAAATCCCAAAACGTCTTTTTTGTCTGATTGTGATCGTAGCTTCCACCCACCCCAGTTTCGCCGACTCCAAACCCAAGCTAACCCTCGACGATTTCTTCAACTCCGTGGGCTACACATCAGTCGAACTATCGCCCGACGGCAACTCGGTAGTAATCGCCACCAACCGCGCCGACTGGGATCGGCAAATTTTTCGCGAAGATCTCTGGCTCTACCGCGTCCAAGGAAATGGCGGCTCTCCCATCCAACTCACGCAATCCGGCCATGACACCGAACCCAAATGGTCCCCGGACGGCCGCTGGATCGCCTTCCTGTCCGAACGCAAGCCGGCCAACGATAAAGAATCGGACGAAGAAGACGACAAAGCCGGGAGGCGCAGTAAAAAAGAAGGAAAAAACGATACCGCGCAGGTCTACATCATCTCGCCCTCGGGCGGCGAAGCCATTCAACTCACGCGCGGCGAGGAAGAAGTCCACGCGTTCTCCTGGTCCGCCGACTCGCGCATCATCTACTTCGCCACTCGCCAGCCGTGGAGCAAGACTCAAAAAGACGATTACAAGAAGCAATGGAAAGACGTACTCCAGTACCGCACTGCCGAGCGCGGCGATACGATTTTTGCTCTCGACATCAACTCAGCTCTCGATCAAAGCTCCGCCGCAAAGAAAAATCCGGACGGCGAAAAAGAACGCGACCTAACTCCCGGCGCCCGCGAACTTGCAACGTCTCCGCTGCGAGTAGACGATCTCATCACCTCCCCGGACGGCAACAAACTAGCCTTCCTAACCAACTCCATCAACCAGCGCCAGGAAAAATTCGAAGACGTAGAACTTTATGTAATAAATGTGGGGCAGCCGCCCTCGGCTGCCAATGCCGGCAGCGAAGATAAACTCGCAGAACCCCGCCGCCTAACCCACAACCAAGCCGTAGAAACCCGACCCCGCTGGGCCAACGACAGCCGCCACATTTTTTTCGAAGTAGAAGTAGGAGACGTAACCGGCCCCTACCGCGACCTCCAGCCGCACCTGTATTGGGTAGACTCCGACACTGGCGTAATCGAGCAATGGAGCAAAGACTTTAACGGAGAAATCAATCATTACGCTGTGACGCCGGAAAAGATCCTCACATCCGCCCGTCTAGGCACAGAAGTTCCAATGTACTCGGTAGCTCAACCAAACCAATCCCTCCACAAACTCAACTCTTGGTTAGGCACCTACGAAATCATCTCCGCCGCCACTCACTCACCGCGCGTAGCCTTCCTCTACTCCTCTCTTCCAAAGCCTGCTGAAATCTACCTAGCCGAAAGCGTAGACAAACTAAACGAAGCCCGTCCCATCACCGATCTCAACAAAAACCTAGCCGACAAAGACCTCCCCCAAGGCAAGCCCTACCGCTGGAAAGCCGACGACGGCACCACAGTAGAAGGCATGCTCATCTACCCACCAGGAAAATTCGAAGCCAAAAATCTCCCTACCTTCACCTTCATCCACGGGGGCCCCGCCGACGCCGACGGCAACTACTTCGCCGCCGACTGGTATCAATGGTCCGCGCTAGCCGCCACCAGCGGATGGCTTGTCTTCGAGCCCAACTACCGCGGCTCAACCGGATACGGCGACAATTTCCTGCAACAGATCGTTCCCCAAATCGTCTCCCGCCCCGGCAAAGACATCCTCGAAGGCGTAGACGCCCTAGTTAAGGACGGCATAGCCGATCCCAACCACCTAACCGTAGGCGGCTACAGCTACGGCGGATACATGACCAACTGGCTAATCACCCAATCCACGCGCTGGAAAGCCGCCGTAACCGGCGCAGGCGCGGTAGAGCACGCAGCCAACTGGGGCAACGACGATACCACCTACGACGACGCCTACTTCCTGGGCGGACGCCCCTGGGAAGCCCCCCAGCGCTACCACGACGAAGCCGCCATCTTCCAAATCGACAAAGTCCGCACGCCCACGCACATCGTAGCCGGCGCCGACGACGTCCGCGTAGCCGTGCTGGAAGACTATCTGCTGGAGCACGCCCTCTACTCCCTAGGCATCCCCAACGCCCTGCTAATCTTCCCCGGCGAAGGCCACGACTTAGGCAAAAATCCCTGGCACGGCAAAATCAAAGTAAGAGAAGAGTTGAAGTGGCTGGAAAAATACGGCGGCAAGTAGCGCGGGCAAGGGTGCCCCATCCTTAGTCGCGGTGCGACTAGGGTGGGGCTTTTGACTTCGTGTGCGGCTATTAATCCTTGACCACATAACAAGTGTCCACATATACTGTGTAAATGAACGTAACCCTCTCCATAGAGGACCAACTAGTCCACCGCGCCCGCAAGAAGGCCGAAGCCTTGGGCAAAAGCCTGAACCAGCTAATCCGCGACTACCTCCAAACCGTAGTCGGCGGCGACGACCCCGAGCGCAGCATTGCCGAATTCAAGCTCCTCTCCGGCAAAGGCCATTCCCGCGGCTGGCGCTTCAATCGCGACGAAATCCACCAGCGCTAGATCAAGGTCGCTAAACCATGCCCGCCCGCAGCTTCTTCGACACCAATATCCTCATCTACGCCGACGACAAAGCCGCGCCCGCCAAGCAGCGCCGCGCCCTCGACCTGATCACCGAACACCGCCGCGCCCGCACCGGAGTAGTTTCCCTACAGGTCCTGCAAGAGTATTTCGTAACCGTAACCCGCAAACTGCGCGTGGACGCCGCCATCGCCCGCCGCAAAGTCGAACTGCTGGCCGAGTTCGACGTAGCCACCCCGGACGTCTCCGACATCCTAGCCGCCATCGACCTCCATCGCCTGCACAGCCTTTCCTTCTGGGACGCCCTAGTCCTCCGCGCCGCCAAACAATCCGGCTGCACCATACTCTTCTCCGAAGACATGCAACACACCCGCGAGTTCGAAGGCGTTCGGATCGAGAACCCGTTCGCCTGAAAAGTCATTACGCTTTGTCATGCCGACGCGGTGAAATGCACACCCCTTTTGTGACATCTCACCTTGCAAATCCCCTCAACAGATCCCACTGTCATCTTGAGCGGAGCCGCGCCGCAGGGCGCGGCGCAGTCGAAGGACCCCGCGAATGCGGGCGGCGTACGAGAGATATCAGGGCATTCTCACGATGCTGTCGGGGCCCGTCGAGAGGACTCCTTGGAACAGCATCTGAGGTGCTGGCGTTTCAGTTGCTCTCCGAGGACAAGCAACACACCCGCGCCCTCGAAGGCCTGCAAATCGTCAACCCATTCGCCTGAGAATTCATTTCTTTTTGTCATTCCGACCGGAGCGGGAGCGCCAGCGACGCGGAGTGGAGAATCAGGCAAGGGATAACTACGACGGCATCTTTTCCAATGTATCGCCTTCGATTGCGTTTGGCGTCCGCAGGGGAACGGACTTTGCCAGATTGGAGCAGCAGGCGAAGGACGTGGTCGCGAAACCGGTGGAGATGAAGGAGTCGAACGAGGAAACCTCGAAAACAATTCTGGAGAACGCGAGGGGCGTCATAGAGGAGGTGAGGCGCATCGCAGAGGAGGCAGGCGTCTCTCAGCGCGCGTACTACTTCAAGAGCGAGGCTGATAAGAACGAACTGGAGGCGAAGCCCTGGCTTTACTCTACCATCGGCCTAGCCCTAGTTACCGCCGCCCTGTCTGTGGGGTTAACTGTGCGATACCTCTTCGTTCTTCCCACGCTAACGCCCTCCCAAAGCGTTCAGCTGGCAATCCCTAAACTATTTCTGTTCTCGCTCCTGTTGTCCGCGACTATTTGGACCGGAAGAACCTACCGCGCCCATCGGCAGAATGCCGTCGTCAATAGGTACCGGCAAAACGCCCTGGCGTCTTTTGAGGCCTTCGCGCAGGCAGCTTCCGGTGACCAAGAAACGAAGAGTGCGGTCTAGCTACAGGCAACACAGTGCATTTTCTCTCCACAGGCGACGGGATATATTCACGCGGATGCAGAGAGCACGGTGCCGCACATGCTAGAGGTCGTCTCGCGCCTCGGAAAATCCGGCTGATAGACAGGTGTGGTCTGCCGCAACAACCTCTTTGGTTTTCCCGCACTCGGTGCAATAGAGCATCGTATACGCGATCGACTGATCGTATCGGCCACTGGGGAGACGCTTGAAGTAGCCGCGCCTCTTCTGCGCGCACGGTAGTTCAACGAATGGATGCTGATGGACCATGCGTCTCTGATAGCCTACTGACCGATCTGAGTTGCTGTCTCCATTACGGAGGCCCCTACCCCTACAATCTTTCCCTTACGTTCTGAATGACGTAGATGCATGATTAGCTTATAGCAAATATACGCCATATTGTGATATCTCCCCTTGTCTTCCACAGCCCGTACCCACGATGATCACCAAGGCGACAGTCCACAAGACCAGTCGTCCAAATCAAAATCCTTTGTTTGGCGGATTTTGATATCTAACTTCTACGGCATGCGGATTTTACAAACCCACCACCCACTAACTCAACCGTTTTCAAGATCAGGTACAGGGGCCGGGGGGTACAAAAAAAATCTTCATCGCCGGGACATGAGGATTCACAGAAACAGAAATGGCTTTGGAACACGTTCCACGATGTCAACACGTAAAAGTCAACGGCGTGCAGTGCGGCTCTCCCGCGCTCCGGCGCAAGACGCACTGCTACTTTCACACGCGCGTTGAGCATGAGCGCCGGGCCGCCGCCGAAACCACCGACGGCAAACGCTCGTTCGGTTTTCCGCTGCTCGAAGACGCGAAATCGATTCAGGTGGCGCTGATGAAGATGGTCCAGATGTTAGGCGCGGGCACGCTCGATCACAAGACCGCGGGTCTCATGATCTACGCTTTGCAAACCGCCAGCTACAACCTGCGCAACGCCAGGTTCGAGCCGGAAAAGCTGACCGACGTGGTAATCGACGAAGACACCGTCGACCTGACCCGCGTCAAAGGCGTGCAATGGGCCGCCCGCGACTTCCCGCCCTCCACGCCGCCGGAAGTACAGAATCTGATGGAAGAAGATTTGACGGAAGAATACTTGATGGAAGAAGCTTCGATCGAAGACTCGATAAAACAAGACTCGATAAAAGAATACCCGCTGCAAAATGATCTTCCCGAAGACAATCTTCAAGCGGAGAAACCGGAACATGTCCCGATCCCTGTGAGCGCGACGCGGACCGCAGCCAGCGTGAATCCCGCAGCAAACCAAAACGCCCCGCGAGCGATGATAGCCCGCAAACCAGCCGCGTCCATAGACCACGAAGCCGCCGACGCGGCGAAAAGACGCCAGCAAAAACGCAAACTGCCCCTGATCCAGGACGACGAACCAGATTCGCTGGCAAAGATTCTCCTGCAGCGCTTGGGCCTGCCTCTAGACCCGGAGGGCAGCGAGTCAGAAGAGGACGGAGCCACAGCTCCATCGTAGCAACGTGGGTTGAGTCAGAGCGCGGCCGAAGTTTTCTGTCTGCCTTTACGCTGTGGCCGCTTTTGCAACTTCCACACTTTGCAGTACCGACGCGAGCACATTCTCAACATCTCCTGCGCGACATACATCGCTCGCGCCGGCTTCCAGCGCATCGATCCAGAATTGATCGTCGGGAATGCGGTGCAGGCACACGATGGGTAGCGAAGGAAAATCGTGATGCAAATTGCGCACGTCGCTCAACCGCGAGTTTTCCATGTCGAGAACCACGGCTTCGGGACGGCTCCCGGCGAGGCGCTCGCGCAATTCGTCCGTAGAATGCGCCATATGAACTGCATGGAAGTGAGCGGAAAGTTTGCCTGCCAGAGACTGCGCGACTCTGGGATCACTCTCAAAAACCACGACACTCAAGCCCATAAATCCTCCTGACTGAACACCGTCAACAACGGCGGATTAGGGCTGCGGGGGGAAGGTTCGAAACCTCAACTCCACAGACATTTTTGGCGAAAAGCGGCAGCGGTTGCGGTCGAGCCTAGCGGCTGGCGGGTGCGCCTTCCGGTTGGGACTCGAACGGTTCGGTTTGGAGCTTGCCGTTCTTCTTTAGCAAAATTTCAACCTTACCCTCCGCCTGCTCCAATTCTTTGCGGCAGGCGGAAGAAAGATTCATACCCTCTTCAAAAAGGGTGAGCGACTTTTCCAGGGGTACGTCCCCCTTTTCCAGTTCCTGAACGATTTTTTCCAGGCGCTGGAGGCACTCTTCAAACTTGGCCAATAGGAATTTGCTCCTGCCTTTATTGTAATGCAACGAACCGGGAAGGATGTCCAGTCTTTTGTTGTAAACAGCGCGAAAAATTTTCCGTTTTCGTGCCGACAGAGGAAACTACGCCGACGTAGCACTCTTTGTGCCTAACGCTTCCAGCACATCGACTGCCGAACTGTAGCGTCCGTTGGGGGCGCTGATTTGCGCGCCCTGCACAGTGTTGCGAACTGCAACAAGCATCTCGCGAGCGATGGCCACACCCTCGGCTCGGGCCGTTTCGGGGGTTTGCGCGCGCGCCATACGGTCGAGAATCGAATCGGGCACAGAAACGCGCAGTTCATTCTTCATGAATTCAGCATTGCGTACGCTCACCAGAGGCCAAATTCCTGCGATGACTGGAATTCGGCAGTGCTCGATGCGGCGGAGGAAATTTTCGAGCAGCCGAAGATCGAACACCGGCTGAGTGACGGCAAACTCGGCTCCGGCTTGCACTTTAAACTCGAAGCGGCGAATCTCTTCGTCCAAATCGGCGAGGCCGGGATTTGCGCCTACGCCAATGACGAATCCGGTGCCCGCGCCGATGGGGTTTGCGCCGAGGTCGAGACCGCGATTCAGACTGTGAACAATGTTGACCAGGCCGATGGCATCGACATCGAACACAGCCGTAGCGTCGGGATAGTTGCCCATTTTCGGCGGATCGCCGGTAATGCAAATCAGATTCTTGATGCCGACCGCTGCTGCGCCCAGGAGATCGCTCTGGATGCAGAGCACGTTGCGGTCGCGGCAGGTGTAATGCAGAATCGCTTCGATTCCGGCTTCCTGCTGCATTAGCAGGGACAGCGCCTGGTTGCTCATGCGCGCCGAGGCTCGGGGACTGTCGGGAATATTGACCGCGTCCACACCGACCGACTTAAGAAAACGCGCCCCTTCCAGCTCCTTGCGGATGTCGGTGCCTTTTGGGGGAACGATCTCAACCATTGTCACGAATTCGCCGCGGGCAAGCCTGGCGCCAAGAAGAGATCGCCCCTCCAGAGGCTGTGTGGGCACGGAGGTGGCGGTTGGGCTGGTGGTAACGTGGGCCGAAACGATTCTGCTTCGCGCTTCCCCCATGCGCAGAGCAGACTTCATGGCGCGGATGTGCTCCGGGGTCGTCCCGCAGCAGCCCCCGACCAAGCGAACGCCCGAAGCGACGAACTTGCGCGCGTAGCTGGCCATGTACTCGGGCGAGCACAGATAAATATTCCGGCCTTCGACGGAGCGCGGGATGCCCGCGTTCGGCTGTGCAGAAAGCGGCAGGGAAGTGAGGGCACGCACGCGCTCGATGGCGTCGAGCATGGCTACCGGTCCCACACTGCAGTTGCAGCCTATCACGTCCGCGCCCCAGTCTTCGAGGCGCCGAACAAACGTTTCCGGGTCGGAACCATCCAGGCAATTGCCATCTTCGTCGATCGTGACTTGAGCGACCAGAGGGAGGGTCGGCGCAACTTCTTTCGCGGCCAAAATTGCCTGATGGATCTCCTCAAGGTATCCGAAGGTCTCCAGCATGAGAAGATCGACTCCGCCCTCGGCCAAGGCGGCGATCTGTTCGCGGAATGCCTGACGGGCTTCTTCAAACGAGGTTTTGCCCAAGGGCTCGATTCGTGTTCCGAGCGGGCCAACCGATCCGGCGACCCAAACATCGAAGCTTTTGGCGGCCTCTCGTGCAAGCCGGGCTCCCATCCGGTTAATGTCTTGAATTTTGTCGGCCAGGCTGTGCCGGGCGAGGCGGAACGCATTGGCGCCAAAAGTGTTAGTTTCAATAATCTCAGCACCGGCCTGCAAATAATCGTGATGGATGGCGCGAATGAGATCGGGCTGCGAAAGATTCAGTTCGTCATAGCAACGGTTGATGAAGACGCCCTTAGCGTAGAGCAACGTTCCCATTGCGCCGTCGCAGAGAACCGGCGACTGCTTGATGCGGGAGAGGAAGTTGTCTGGCATAAGGAAAGAATACAGGACGCGGCCGGATTCCTGCATCCCGACGTAGAGTGCGGTTGGACTCAGTTTGAGAAAGTGGACGGGCAGGTAGCTCTGCTATAATCCGCTATTTCGCGAACAAATCTATTTTTATCCTGTACTTGGGAGCATTGCGTTTGAAGAAATCGGCTGTCCTATTGGGCATTGTGGCGATCATCAGCTTAGGCTTCATCTCCTGCAACAGCGGAGCCCATATAATCTTGCCGCCCAGTCACTTAACGGAGCGCGTTTTGGCCTCGCAGAGCGCTTCCAGCCCGACCGCAGCTGGAGGGCTTGACCTTATCGACGGCGAGTACGACACGCTGCAAAGGGGAGGGATTAGCGCCGGTACGTCTCCTGGTCTGATGGCGATAGACCCGGATAGATCGGTCTTGCTTGCTTTTGATTCAGCGACCAACAAAGTCGACGTGGTCAATACCACGAAGGAAACGGTGGCTGGGACGATACAATTGCAGGGTCCAACCAGCAGCATGGTCGCGCCGCAATCCACCGTCGGTTATGCGGCAGTGCCCGCTGCTCCGATCAATGGATCGCCCGCCGGGGCGGTGGTGGAGATGAACCTCACATCCCCATCGATCACGGCAACCATCAGCGTACCCGGCGCACAGACTGTAGTATCGAACCTGAGCGGAACGCAGTTGCTCGTTTTCAGCAACGATTCCAACGCCGTGACCGTAGTTTCGCCGCTCGAGTTAAACCTTGGCGTTCCGCTGACCACCACGGTGCCGGGATTCGACCGGCCGGTGAATGCGGTCTTTAGCAGCGACGGCGGCACGGCCTATATCCTGAACTGCGGTGCCGAATGCGGCGGCAAACAGGCCAGTGTGCAACTGCTGAACCTCACTAGCACCCCGCCGACGCCCGGGGCGCTCGTTGCGGTGGATGGAGCAACCATTGCATTTCTCGGTGGTTCCACACTTTGGGTCGCGGGCAATTCCCCTACGAACAGTTCATGTACCGGGCAAACTACGGCAGCTACAAGTTGCGGAAGGCTGGATATCGTCGACGTGGGCAGCTTGACCGTCACCGGAAGCCTTCCCATTACAGATGGCTATCACGATCGTATTGATCTGGGATCGAACGATCAGCTTTTCATTGGCTCCCACACCTGTACAAATATCGGCAACGTGAACAACCCGCAGGGAGAAGTGCGCGGCTGTCTTTCGATTTACAACACGACGAACGGAACTATCGTGATCCCGCCGGACAACGGCGATGTGACAGGCCTACAGGGTTTTACCACGCGCTATGTCGAGTATGTCGCCGAAGGTGGTAATCTTCGGGTTTACTACACGATGACGGACGCACTTTTGATTAACGATTACATTTTAACCGGGACCATCATCATCACCGGGTCGATCACGGACGTAAAGGCGATTGATTTTTTTTAGCCGGGTTTATGTTCGAAAGGCCAGATTGAGTTCTGGAAAGCTTGGTTCGAAAGGCTGTCGAAGGATGTCTGCTATTTTGCCGGCTGCAACACCAGCCGATGTGCGCGACTGGCCTCAATCGCCGGTGCTGAGAAGGGCAAAGTAAACGTTGTGCCTTCGTACCAGGCGTGCCACTGATCCATGTAGTACGGGCTGAGAAAATTGCCGCCCTGTCCTGTGACGGTGTTTAAAGTCGATTGGTCGAGGTCGGCGAGATTCGCGGTGAATCGCTCGGAAGGGCCGTGATGCCGAGTCACAGCTTTCACGGTGTAGCCGCTGCCCGATTGCTCTTTGACGCCCGGTCCTGCCCAGCGCTTCAATACCGGAATCTTTCCCAGCACCGGGTGCTCGATGTCGACTGCATTGATCCGGCCCCAATTCCACTTGGTCAAATCCTGCGGGGCTTCAGGACTGCTGACGGCAGCTTCGACGGCTGCCGTCAGCAGTTCATCATAGTTAGGATACTTTTCCGGTAGCCAGCGTTTCGACTGGTGCAGGAGGACGTTCTGCAGCCACACCGTTCGCATCTCCCACGCGTAACTCTTCCAGTTCAATGCGCCGTCCGGTTCCTTCGTATCTTCAGGCGCAGCCCCCAGTTTGGGTTCGAGCAACAGCCGGGTCAACTGCTGCGCCGAACGCACCGCCAGCGTCGCAGCTGTGGAGGTGTCATTCATTCGACCGTCCCAGTTGCGCATGAGATCTGCGGCCAGCTTGGCGCGGGCCGAGGGCTTGGCGGCATGGTCGACGGCGTAGACAAAGCGCTCGGCCGCGAACAAATCGTTCTCCGAGTGGATATCGTTTTGCAGCGCGAGCATGTCCGCAGGTCCGAATTGTCGACCGGATTCCAGCACGTGGTAAATGCGCTCAGTGCGCCAAGGTGCTTCCCACTCGGCACTAATCGAATACGGATAATCGTCCGGCGTAATGCGCCCGTTCGCCGTCGCGATCACTCCTGAGGGTGGATTGTAGATGCTAGGCAGTTTGTCGAAGGGGATGTAACTTGTCCATTCGTGGGCATCGTCAGCGCCGCTGACCGGCAGGCTGCCGTCGCCAGAAGCCCGAATCGGAATATGTCCGGTCGTCTGGTATCCGATGTTGCCATCGACATCGGCATAGACCACGTTTTGTCCCGGCGCATCGAGCTGCGAAAACGCCCTGCGGAAGTCCTCCCAGTTTTGTGCGGTATCGACATCGAAGAACGGCATATGCAGACCATCGTAGAGTGTCCAGCGCAATGCTACTTGCCGCGTCTCTCCCGGGATAAGTTCGGTCACAATCGGTCCGTGGCGGGTGATCTTCACGTCTACCGTCACATCAGGCATTCCTTTAACGTGGATTACTTCTTCGCGGGGCTCCGGCTGTGTCCATCCCCTTGGTGTTTGATACTCACCCTGAGCATTGAAGGCTTCAATGAAACCGTCTGCCACGGTCGGGCCAACGTTGGTGAACCCCCACGCGATGCGCTGGTTGTGCCCCACGATGACGTAGGGCATACCTGGAAGCGTGACGCCGGCAACATCCAGCACGCCACACTTCAAATGCGCCTCATACCACAGGTTCGGCATCTGATGGCCGAGGTGCATATCGTTGGAAAGCAGCGGCTTGCCGGTGACCGTATGCGCTCCCGAGACGACCCAGTCGTTTGAACCGTTCACCGCCTCCGGAGCGTGCTGCGCCCAAACCTCCGGTCCGCGATCTCGCTGCGTTACCGCATTGTCCGGACCTGAATCGTCATCGTCATCATCATCGTCGTCGGAATCGTTTTGATCCTGTTGATCCGCGAGATTTTCCTTCATGACGGTCGGAGGACGATCATGCCACGATCGATTGACGTACAAATCCGCAGTCAGCTCCGGTCCCAGCTTCGCCAGTATTTTTTCTCGCGTAAATGCATCGTGGAAAGTGTAGAAGTTGAGGTCTTTCACCATCTGGTTCGCAATGACAATAGAATCCTCTGCCTGCCACGGTTTGGGGCGGTACTTCAGGATGCGGAACTCAATCGGTAGCCGATTCTGATGAGCGTCGATGAATGCATTCACACCGCGCGCGTAAGCGTCGAAATAAGAGCGGTCGCGAGGGCTTGCCAGACTGAGAGATTTTCCCGCAGCCGCTCGCAAACCCAAAATGCGCTGCTCGCGATCGATCTTGATTGTATCCTTGCCGAGAATTTCCGAGAGTTCACCCGCTCCAAAGCGGCGCATCACGTCCATTTGCCATAGACGGTCTTGGGCTGTGACATAGCCTTGCGCGAAAAATAAATCCTCCAGCGAGGCAGCATCGATGGCAGGAACACCTTGCCGGTCGCGTGTGACCTTTACCGGCGCCGACAAGCCTCGCACTGGAAGATCTCCGTCCAGTTGCGGCAGCGCGGACTGAATGGCGAAATAGCCGTAGCCAAGGATAGCGCCAACTGCGAAAAGCAGCACGACGAACAACCAGAAGAATACGCGCCAGAATTTCGAACCTTGCCGCGCGGTGCGCTCTGCTGCAGTGAGCTCAGTCATGGGAACTTCGATTGTAGGAGAATGGCGACAGGGGATACAAACTGCGTCAGAGAAAGAATGAAGGAGGGTGAGTTACTTTTCCCGCGCTACCACGAATTCGGGAGCCCAGAGCAGCGCGCGTTTAATCTCGGAATCCGGAAAAGTGCAGATCGCTTTTCGCGCAGATTCGGCATAACGAGCGGCGCGATCGTTCGCGGCATCGAGAGAACCATAGCGGCGGAGGATCTCAATAATTTCTCCGTGTGTCACCCCATTAAAAGCTCGATCCTGCAGGATTTTTTCAATCTTCTGCTGTTCCGCGCGGGTGCAGCGATCCAGTGCGTGGATCACCGCCAGGGTAACCTTGCCTTCCCGCAGATCGCTTGCCACTGGCTTTCCCAGAACATCTTCCGACGCGGTTAAATCCAGCACGTCGTCAACGATCTGGAACGCCATTCCTAGATCGTGCCCATACCGGCCTAGAGCCTCTTCCTGCATGGGAGTGGCTCCGCCGAGAATCGCTCCCAAACGCATGCAGACCGAAAATAAGCAAGCCGTTTTGCGATAGATCAAATCGAAGTACTCATCGAGGCTGACCAACTTCCCGAGCTTTTCCATCTGCAGCAGTTCGCCTTCCACCATCTGCTGGGTCAACTCGATCAGAGTGTCCAGGATGCGGAAGTTACGCTCCTGCACGGCCATTTTGAAGGCCTGCATGTAGAGCCAGTCACCGACGAGTACGCACTTGGAATTGCCCCATTGGGTATTGGCAGCAGGCCGGCCGCGGCGCGTCTTGGCTTCATCGATAATGTCGTCGTGTACGAGCGTTGCGGTGTGAATGATTTCAACGACGGCGCCCAGGCGCACCGCACCGCGTCCCTGGTAATCAAGTAGCTTGGCCGAGAGGAAGAGAAGCGCCGGGCGGATCCGCTTGCCTCCTCCGTTGCGCAGATATTCGCTGATCTCGGTAATGGCTTCGACGCCAGAAACGATATCCTGCCCGAATTCGCCCTCCAACGCTGCGAGATCGTCGTGCAGAAGGTCGAATACTTCCTTGCCATTTATGATTGGCGGCGCGCTCAAAGCCTTTGCTTACCCCGTTCGATCAATTTGTCCTGTAATTCACAAACTGCAGGTCGATACCGAAATCGTGCTGGCGCAACATGGCGATCACCTCTTGCAAAGTATCGCGATCCTTGCTGCTGATTCGTACCAGATCGCCCTGAATCGAACCTTGCGCCTTCTTCTTTGAATCCTTTACCAGCTTCACGATCTCCCGTGCTTTTTCGATTGCAATACCCTGCTGCATAGTCACCTTGCGTTTCGCGGTACCGCCCGCCGCCGGTTCGACCGGACCATACGTTAGAGCCTTGAGCGAGACGCTGCGCTTCACCAATTTCTGCTGCAGAATGTCGTTCACCGCTTTTAATTTGTACTCGTCGGCGGAGTGCAGCACGATCGCATCTTTTTCTAGTTCGATATTCGATTTCGAATCCTTCAGGTCGAAGCGGGTATGGACTTCCTTCAAGGCCTGCTGGATGGCGTTCGAAACCTCCTGCAGATCGACCTTGCTCACGATGTCGAAGCTGTTATCGGGCATCGGATTTCAATTCTTTCTGAAATGATGGAATCTTAACTTGAGGGTAACAGAACGGCGAGGCTAAGGAGTCGATACTTTGCTTTCAGAGATTTCAGCCAATTTGAAAAAATTGTAAAAATTGCGTGAAGTGCGGTCGCCGACCTCTTCCGGAGTTAATCGTCGCAGCTCACCGAGTTTCTTCGCCGTCTCGACTACGAATGCCGGCTCATTGCGTTTGCCTCGAAAGGGAACTGGTGCGAGATATGGTGAATCTGTTTCGATCAGCATACGGTCGAGCGGGACTTCGAGGGCTGCGTCCCGGATTTGCTGCGCTTTGGGAAAAGTAACATTGCCCGCGAAGGAGATCATAAATCCCATATCCAAGCCCTGCTTCGCCTGCGGCCATGTGCCGGTGAAGCAGTGCAGGATTCCTCCCAGTCCACGCGACGCCCAGTGCTCGCGGGTCAATCGAAAGCAATCCTCCCAGGCATCATCGCTGCCTTCCGAGGGACGGCAGTGAATCACGATGGGTAACTTCGCCGCGGCTGCCAGTTCCATCTGTTTCGTGAATACTTGCGCTTGCACGTCACGTGGAGAATGGTCGTAATAATAATCAAGGCCGATCTCGCCCCAGGCAATCACCTTGGGATGCTGCGCCAGTCGCTCCATGTTCGCATAAGCGGCATCGTTGGCGAGCCGGGCCTCGTGCGGATGAATCCCTAGAGTGGCGTAGATGAAATCGTATTTTTCTGCCAAGCGGATGCCGCAATCCACGTCCGAGGGGCCGTCGCCATTGCCGATGGCGACTATCGCTTGAACTCCACCCACCCGAGCGCGCTCGATCACCTGATCACGGTCGGCGTCGAACTTTTCGCCATCGAGATGTGCGTGCGAGTCGATGAACATAGGCAAGCTGCTATTGCGCTCGGCTCAACTACTTCAGCCTCGCCCCCAGCGGCACATCCTCCAAAAAGCCGGCCAGCACAGGCTTTCCGCCGTCAAGGGAAGCCGCCACGATCATCCCGTTCGACTCCAATCCCCGCATTTTGCGTGGCGCGAGATTGGCTACGATCACCACCTTTCGCCCAAGCAGCGTCTCGGGCGCATAGGCTTCAGCAATCCCAGCCAGCACTTGCCGAACTTCGGTCCCGATGTCGATCTCCAGGCGTAGCAGTTTGTCCGATTTCGGCACGCGCTCGGCGACTTTTATCAACCCCACCCGCAACTCGACCTTGCCGAAATCATCGATTGAAATCTTCTCGCTGGTCGCGGGAGTTTCAACCGGGGCCGGCTGGACCGAAGTTGGCGCCGTTGCGCCCGCTGAAGTCGAAGTCAACGCAGTTGTAGCCTCAACAACCGGCGCAACTCTCTGCTCTTCTTCCATCTTCTGCATCCTTTCAATCGCGCTTTTGTCGGCACGGGGAAATACGGGCTGCACTTCGCCTAACTTCGCGCCGAGCGGCAACTGTCCCCAGGCGAGATCACTCAGCGCCAGCTTCTGAATATCTCCCAGGCCCAGCTGCGTCCAAATTTTCGCGGTCGCGTCGGGCATCACCGGATGCGCCAGCGCAGTGGCAATCCGCAAGGCTTCGGCCGCGGTGTAAAGCACTGTCGCCAAGCGCGAGCGGCTGTCCTCATCCTGTTTTTCACCCAGCGCCCACGGCTCATTTTCGACGATGTATTTGTCGACCGCAGCTACCAAGCCCCACGCGCTCTCCAACGCTCGCGAAAACTGAAACTGATCGAACAGAGTGGCAAAATCGCGAATGGCCTTCCGTGCCACCTCGGCAATCGCATCGTCCGCCGCGGTTTTGGAAGCTCCGTGCGAAGGATACGGCACTTCGCCCTTGAAATAGCGATTGATCATCGTGAGCGTGCGGCTGGCTAGATTTCCCAGCCCGTTCGCCAAGTCCGAGTTGTAGCGCTGAACAAGTGCATCGAACGAGAAAGATCCATCCTGCCCGAAGACGACTTCCCGCAGCAGGAAATAGCGCAACGCATCCGCGCCCAGAACGTCAAGAATTGTTTCCGTGCGTACGATATTGCCGCGCGACTTCGACATCTTGCTCTCTTCAAACAGCAACCATCCGTGCGCGACGATGGTTTTGGGAAGCGGCAGCCCTGCCGCCATGAGAAACGCCGGCCAGTACACGCAATGGAAGCGAACAATCTCCTTGCCGATCATCTGCACATCCGGCGGCCAGAATTTCTTGAACGCCGCCAGTGCGCCCTCGTGCGAAGATCCGTAGCCGATCGCGGTGAGGTAATTGGCCAGGGCATCGAACCATACATAGATCACGTGCTCCGGATCGTCAGGCACCGGGATGCCCCATTTGAACGTTGAGCGGCTGATCGACTGATCGCGCAGCCCTGAGCGCACAAACGAAATCACCTCGTTCCGCCGCGCCTCGGGGCGAATGAAGTCCACGTCCATGTAAAGCGCCAGCAACTTCTCCTGGAACGCAGAAAGCTTGAAGAAATAATTTTCTTCATGAACCGTTTCCGTGATGCGGCCGCAGGTCGGGCAGGGATCGCCGGGTTGCGCACCGTCGACATAAAGTTCGCACGACACGCAATATTGCCCGGTGTACGTTCCTTTGTAGATAAAGCCGTTGTCGCGAATGCGGCGGAATAAGTATTGCACGCGCTTCTTGTGACGTTCTTCCGTGGTGCGGATGAAATCGTCGTTCGAAATCCCCATCCGCTTCCATAGTTGCCGGAATTCGGCGGAAATTTCGTCGGCATACTGCTGCGGAGTCTTGCCCGCAACATCCGCAGCGCGTTCGATTTTCTGGCCGTGCTCGTCGGTGCCGGTAAGAAAAAACGTCTCCGCACCGAGCATCCTTTGGCGCCGCGCAATGGTGTCGCACGCGATCGTAGTGTAAGCGTGCCCGATGTGGGGCCGCGCGTTCACGTAATAGATAGGCGTCGTGATGTAAAACTTCTTGCTCATAGATGTTGCTTTTGTAGCGTCCTCTGTGCTCCCCGTGCCCCTATGTGTTTAAGCTTTTTCCCGAATCTCGAGATAGGCTCGTCCCGCTTCCTGCATCACGGTCTTCAAAGGCACATGATGTTCCGCGGCGATACGCCGGCAGTCTTCGTACTCGGGGGCGTAGTTCGTAACCGTTCCATTCATGCTGGCGATCTTAATTCGCACCTCGCCCCACGCGGTCTGTACCTTCTCCCATCGCCGCGCTAGCGTGTGCCGCACTTCGTCGCGCCGCCGCACGCCCAGCGTGGACGTTTCCGTGAAAATTAATTTCGACATCCTGACCGCGTCCTCAGGTTTGCACAACACCGTTAACAGCGTTCCCGGACGATTCTTTTTCATTTGTACCGGCATGACGAATGCGTCGAGAGCGCCTTCTTCGAATAAACGGTCCATCACGTAACCGAAAACCTGCGGATTTAAATCGTCAAGATTGGCTTCCAGTACGGCGATTGTGTCCGTCTCGGTAGTTGGCGAAATACCGGGGGAAATACTTTCTCCTATTGTGAGCCGCACAACGTTCGGATGCTTTGAAAACTCGCGTGATCCAGCGCCATAGCCCGATTTCTGAATTGTCATCTCCGGAAACGTGCCAAAGCTCCGGCACAATGTCTTCACAATTGCAGCGCCGGTCGGCGTAACGAGTTCCACCTGCGGGCCTGACGAATACACAGAAGCATCCCGCAGCATCTCGACCGTCGCGGGTGCGGGGACAGGAAATGAGCCATGAGCACATTCCACTATCCCGCCGCCAACGTTCAGCGCCGAACACACGAACTCATCCACGCCCAACGCCTCAGCGCCCACCGCCGCGCAGATGATGTCTACTATCGCGTCCACGGCGCCGACCTCGTGGAAGTGGATGCTCTCGATGGGAACGTTGTGAATCTTTGCCTCGGCCACACCTAACGTCTCGAAAATCGAAATGGCCGTCTTTTTTGCAGAGTCCGAAATCGAAGCAGCGGAAATAATCTGCTTAATCTCCGTCAGTCCTCGCGCATGTTCATGCGAATGAGAAGGTTCATGTGAGTGCGGGCCCGATTTTTTATTTTCGCTTTGATGCGAGTGTTCGTGGGAGTGGCCGTCCCCATGCGAGTGCGCAGGTTCCTGCCCCTGCCTCCACGATTCCTCTCGCGGCAGGTCTTTCCCCCCTGACGTCCAGACATCGACTTTCGTCGCCGAGATTCCCGAGCGCACCACTCGAGAAACCTCCAGCCGCGCGCCCATGCCGAGAGCTGCTACGGTCTCTTCAAGCAGCCCAGCAGGAACTCCGGCATCCACGAGCGCGCCCAGGAACATATCGCCGCTCATGCCGGAAAAACACTCTAGATACGCTATGCGCATGGAGAAAGTGGTTGATTTTTCATCATAGGGAACGGTGCATCTTGCGTCAAACATGCATCCGGTGTTCGCTCTGCTAGAATCACTATCTTCCTGAGAACCGCAGAGGAAAGCCTTGTATCGTCATCTTGAAAATCGTCTGGCCGAGCATATTTTGGAGTTTCTTTCCCGGAAGTACCCGGGGGCTACGTTGCCAAAGGTGGTCATCGAACAGCCACCGAAGGTCGAACTCGGTGACTTTGCTATCCCGGTTTTTCCTTTCGCCAAGCCGCTACGCACGGCGCCTTTGAAAATTGCGGAGACGATCCGCGCTGAACTCGGGGCTATCGAAGGCATCGCGGAAATGCGGGTCGCGCCGCCGGGCTATTTGAACATTAAGATCGATCGTGGCTGGCTGGCAGCGGCGCTGGCTGCTGATCAAAGGCCCCGCGCCGTTGCGGCCGAAGGCAAAATCCTGGTCGAGCACACCAGCATCAATCCCAACAAAGCCGCCCACATCGGACACCTGCGCAACGCCATTCTCGGCGACAGTTTTGTCCGCCTCCTGCGTTCCGAGGGCAGGGAGGTCGATGTTCAGAACTACATCGATAACACCGGCGTACAGGTCGCCGATGTTGTCGTGGGCTTTACGTATATCGAAAAAAAATCGCTCGCCGAAATTGAAGCGCTCACTCGACAGCCGCGCTTCGATTACTACTGCTGGGATCTCTATGCGCGCGTTTCTCAGTGGTACGAACAAGACAAGCAAAATCGTCAGGCGCGTGTCCAGACTCTGCGGGGGATTGAGGACGCTGCCAGCGAAACCGCCGCTATTGCCGAACTCATCGCGACCGCCGTCCTGCGCCGCCATCTCGAGACCATGGACCGCCTCGATATCGAATACGACTTCCTGCCGCGCGAGAGCGAAATCCTTCATCTGCATTTTTGGGACGCAGCTTTTGCCAAACTCAAAGAAGCCGGGGTCCTTACATTCGAGAATGAAGGCAAGAATAAAGGCTGCTGGGTCATGCGCAGAGCGGGCACCTCGCGAACCGCTTCCGCTTCGCCAGGAACCGAGATCGACCTGGATACGCTGCTCACTAGCATTGGGACATCCGGTTTGGAAGATATTTCCGAAGACGACCAAAAAGTAATCGTGCGCTCGAACGGCACCGTGGGCTATGTAGGTAAAGACATCGCGTATCACATGTGGAAGTTCGGTCTGCTCGGCCGCGACTTCGGTTATCGCAAGTTCTACCGCTATCCCGACGAGCACGAGTGCTGGATCTCGGCCATGCACGGCGAGAAAGATCACCCGCACTTTGGCGACGTCGCCGAAATTTATAACGTGATCGACGCTCGCCAGTCCGAAGCGCAGAACACGGTAATCGAGGCCCTGCGCGGACTCGGCCACGACGAAGCCGCCGACCACTACACGCATTTTTCCTACGAGATGGTTGCGCTCACGCCGCGTTGCGCAGAAGAACTCGGCTACACATTGAGCGAAGAGGATAAAACTCGCTCTTACATCGAAGTCTCCGGCCGCAAAGGATTCGGAGTCAAAGCGGACGATCTGATCGACCAGCTTATCGCCTCGGCGAAGAGGGAAGTCGATTCCCGCCATCCTCAACTCGGGGATTCGGAGCGCCGTACTATCGCGACGCAAATCGCGGTCGGGGCGCTGCGCTTCTTCATGCTGAAGTACACCAAGCAGTCAGTAATCGCCTTCGATTTCAAAGAAGCTCTCAGCTTCGAAGGAGAGACCGGGCCCTACGCCCAATACGCCGTGGTGCGCGCTACTAGTATTTTCAAGAAAGCTGACCTCGATCCCGATACTTTCGGCGGAGACGTGCTTTCTGAAACCTCCGCGGCTGACTTCAAGCGATTTCTCGGCGGCGAAGAGAGCAACGAAATCTGGGAGCTCTGGCTGGCTTCTGCTAAAACGTCCTACATTATCGACCAGTGCATTGCTACCACGGAGCCGGCGTATCTTGCCAAACATGTCTTTCAACTGGCGCAGCTTTTCAACACTTTTTATCACCGACATCCGATCCTCAGCGAAACGGATGAGGAACGAAAGCAATTTCTGCTGGCGACGGTAGCCGTGGTACGCCGAGAGTTGATTCGAACGTTAGGGGTAATGGGCATTACCGTTCCACCAGTGATGTAGTTTGTGGCGCGGGGCTCTTGCCCGCCCGAACTGTTCAAGACGATGTCGAGCCCGACGAATCGCTCTCAGAGAGCACAAAGCCACTGGCTGCGAAACATCTTTATCGGCGCCGCCGCCCTTGCCGCGCTGACGGCTGTAGCCGGCGCGATCTACCAGGCGATCTCCAGCGCTCGCGAGCGCCGTGCTCATCCCGTGCCCGGACAGCTCGTCGACGTTGGTGGCTACAGAATGCACATCTACTGTCTTGGCCGGGGATCCCCCACGGTGATTCTCGATTCCGGGCTGGGCGATAGCTACATCTCCTGGGAGAAAGTTCAGCCCGCGATAGCGCAGTTTACGCGGGTATGCTCTTATGACCGCGCCGGGCTCGGCTACAGCGACTCGATCCCAGGCCCCCGAACGAGCGAAGTAATGGCAGAGGAGTTGCACGAGCTGCTGCACAACGCGGGCATCGCGCCACCGTACATTATGGTCGGACATTCCATGGCGGGATACAACGTTCATCTCTATGCGAGTGTTTATCCGCTCGAAGTTGCGGGCATGGTGCTGGTGGACGCGTCGCATCCGGAACAGGAAAAGCGCTTTCCTCAAGCGGTCAGTGATCTGGATAAGAGTTGGATACGGGAAGAAGAGTTTTTAGAGTTCAGTATGGCTTTCGGCCTGCCCCGGTTGTTAGGGTTTTGCGGCGACACCGCCCAAATTCGCGCCGTGGATTGCAACTTTCACAGTGTGCGCGAAGGAGTCGCGGAGTTGAAAGCGTTTCCTATAAGTGCTGCTCAAGCGGCAACGGCGGGTTCGCTCGGCGACCTGCCGCTGGCGGTCCTCTCGCATGATCCTGCTATGCCTCAGCCGGATTTTCCCGCAGATTTGGTCAAGCCGGTGAACGACGCTTGGCGGCAGATGCAAGATGAATTGTCGCATCTCTCGACGCGGGGTACGCACCAAATTGCCAAGAACAGCGGACACTACATTCAACTCGATCGCCCAGACCTGGTGATCGCGGCGGTGCGCATCGTGCTTTCGCAGGCCCGAGAGAATGAATCTGTCCGTGCGTTAGGTCGTGCTGAGCCCAAATAGTCGCGCTACTTATGTCAAAATCTTACTAGCCGCTTCAGTCGACTGAAGCCCTGCGAGGGATGCGGAATGTGCAGAAACATAAAGACGCTTTTTAATTTCGATCCGCCGGTCAACGCCGATGAAGTTCGAGCCGCTTCGCTGCAATTTGTCAGGAAGATTACCGGCTTCAATAAACCGTCCAAATCGAATGAGGCAGCCTTTCTTGGTGCGGTAGACGAAGTGGCATCCGTTTCATACCGCCTTCTTCATTCGCTTGAAACCAGCGCGCCTCCGAAGAATCGCGAAGAGGAAGCGGCCAAAGCCAAAGTCCGCGCCGCGGAGCGATTCGGAGTTAATAGCGAAGTGGTTAGAGATCCGGCTTCACGAAAACGCTCGAATTCATTCGTAGGTAAAGCTGGCGAAAGATCTACTTAGCGGGCACAAACCTGATACAGACAGGTTGCGGAATATCCAGCACGGCTCCGGTTGGCTTCAGCCGTCCGCTCTGTAAGTCGATTCGGAAGGCCACGATATTATCCGACTTCTCATTGGCCGCGAGCAGCAGCGATCCGGTCGGATCGATTGTGAAATAGCGGGGCGAGCTGCCCTTGGTCGAAACATACTCAATCAGGGATAAGGTCCCCTTGTCGGTTGCAATGGCGAAGACTGTAATGCTGTCATGGCCGCGGTTGGAGGCGTAAAGGAATTTGCCGGACGGATGGACTTCAATTTCCGCTGCGTCGTTGTGCGCGGTGAAATCCTTGGGAAGTGTCGAAATGGTTTGCAGCGGGCTAAGAACCCCGTCAGAAGCATTGTAGGCAAAAGCAGAGACGGTGGATCCCATTTCATCGAGGACGTAGGCAAAGTCTCCCTTGGGATCGAAGGTGAAATGGCGTGGACCGGCCCCGGCTTCGGCCTTCACAGATGGGGGCTGATTCGGCGCCAGCGAACCCTTCGTGGCGTCAAATTTATAGACCAGCGTTTCGTCCAGGCCAAGATCGTCGACGATGGTGAAACGATTGTCAGGTGAAAGATCGATGGAGTGTGCGTGCGGTCCTTCCTGGCGCTGTGGATTGGTGCCGTGGCCGGTGTGCTGTATGAAGGCCGATTGCGCGCCCAATCGGCCATCCTCTAGCACGGGAAACACGGCGATGCTACCGCCCGTATAGTTCGCGACTAGAACGTACTTGCCTGCGTGGTCGACGGTCACATAGCAAGGATCGGCCCCGCCAGTGGCCACTTGGTTTAGCAGTTTCAGCTTGCCGGTCGAGCGATCGATGGCAAAGGCGCTCACCGCCCCGCTTTTCTTGCCCTGATAATTGCCCACCTCGTTCACCGCATAAAGATAACGGTGGTTCGGATGAACCGCGAGGAAGGAGGGATTCGTCGTTTGCGCCGCCAGGCCGATCGGGGTCAGCTTGCGAGTTTCGGAATCGAAGCGATAAACGTAAATTCCTTTGCTCGTGCTGCCCTCCTCGGTGTAGGTGCCAACGTAAACGAAATACTTGTGATTGAACGACGGAGGAGTTGCGCCAGCGCAGATGGGAAAGACAAATGTGAGGAGAATGAAGGCGATTTGGGACCAACGGTTTGGTTCGTTCATGGTATAGGGTCGCATCCAATCTTGTTGGAGCAGCAATTCTAGCTCAGCCAGTTATTACTACCGGAAGAGGCTGATCATAAGGCTGGACGATTACGCTAATCGATTTACGCTGATTGAACGCATCGATTGTCACGGGAAAGCTGACAATTATCGTCCGATTGATTTGCTGGCCGGGTTGGAGTTTGTCTTCGGGAGAAAGGGCCGGCTCGGCGCCGACTTTCAGCGCCGGGAATGCAGAATAGTATCGATCGAAGTCCACCGCTGAGACCGCGTCGGCAGTCAGTTCTCCGCTGGAGTTTACTAGTTTGCCCTGGATGCCGTGAACCCACAAAGACTTCTCACCCGGATTGCGAAGCGTGAAGGTAAGAGCTACAAGAACCGCATTCTGCGCCGGAATCTCCACAGCGGCAACATTCACCAAAGTTCCCGTGGCTTGCGGCTTAGCACGTTGCAGAAACGCGATAATGCCTGCGATGACGAGCACTCCAACCAGAGCGGCCAAAAGTATTCGAACCGGGGGCAAATTTCGCTCTGCGGTACCAAATTCATCGGCGATGTGAATTGTCGGCCCTCGCACGGTGGCCGGTTGGGCTGGCGGAATCTGGGGCGGGGTTGGGCCGGGAGTTTCGTCAGGCATAAGACTTCCTGCAATGAGCTTTGATTTTACAGCAGGCACCGTTCTGTGAAACCGCAATGAAGCGATTCCAGATATCACAGGGATTCGAATCAATGAGTTCAATTCCACGCGTGCTTCATGGCCTGAGCAAAGGCTTCGGCGGGCAGCGAATTCAGAACGTCGTTTTTTGTCAGCCACGCGCGCCGTGCTTGCAAAATGCCGTACCGGATCTTCTCAAGATGCGAGGTGTGATGGGAATCGGTGTTGATCACGATTTTTACCCCGCGCTGCCTGGCTTGGCGCAGGTGTACGTCGTTAAGATCGAGCCGGTCGGGATACGAATTCAGTTCCATCGCGACTTTATGTTTTGCCGCAGCACTGAGTACCGCATCCATGTCGAACTGATAAGCGTCGCGGCGAAGCTGTATGCGGCCGGTGGGATGGCCGATGAGAGAGACGTTGGGGTTCTGCACCGCTTTCAGCAGCCGTTCGGTCATTTTCGCCGGCTCCTGATTGAAAACCGAATGCACGCTGGCGATTACGATATCCATCTGGGCCAGTACGTCGTCAGAGAGATCGAGATCGCCGTCGGCGAGGATATCGACTTCAATTCCTGCAAAGATTGTTATGCCATCGATCTTGTTGTTCGCTTCTCGAATGCGTTGAATGTGGCCGACAGCTCGTGCGTCATCGAGGCCATTGGCGAAAGCCAGATTTTTCGAGTGGTCGGTAATGGCCATGTATTTATAGCCGCGTTCTTTGGCGGCTTCCGCCATTTCTTCGATTGTGTTGCGCCCGTCGGTCTCGATGGTGTGCATGTGCACGTCACCCTGAAGATCCTGCAATGTGATCAGCTCCGGCAGCGTGTGCTTTTCCGCGGCATCAATTTCGCCAAGATTCTCGCGCAGCTCGGGAGCAATGTATTCCAGCTTGAGTTTGGAATAAATCTCTTCTTCGGTTTTGCCAGCGACAGGTTGCTCGGTTTTGACGTCGGCGAGGCTGTATTCGTTCAGCGTGTATCCCATTTTCAAAGCACGCTGGCGCAGGGCCACGTTATGAGCTTTCGATCCCGTGAAGTACTGCATGGCCGCGCCGAACGAGTCGGGAGGAAGCAGGCGAACGTCGACCTGCATATCGTTCCGCAAACGAAAGCTTATTTTGTTGTCGCCTTGAGCGATCACGCTCATCAGAGGCGGATATTTCGCGACGTATTGCACGGCCAGCGCCCGCTCGCTTTCGCTGCAGCAGCCCGGTCCAGTAACCAGAATGTCAAGATCGCCAACGGTTTCGCGCCCCCGCCGCAGGGAACCAGCGGGAGTAATCTTCTCGAACCCGGCAAAGGTCGCAAGATAATCGGTGAGCTTTTTGGCTTCCGTTTCGGCCGCATCTATCAGAAAGCGGCCCGAGATGCGACGGTAATCCTCAATCGCCTTCAGCAGCTTCTGTTCGTGCTTCTCGCCCATGCGTGGCAGCTCGCGAATCTTGCCTTCGCGCGCCAGTTTTTCTACGCCATCGACATCCGAGACTTGGTAGGCGCTCCATATCAACGCAATCGTTTTCGGGCCCAGCCCCTGAATCTTTAGCAACTGCAGCATCGACGGATGATATTTCTTAAGCAAGTCATTCTGGAGGGTTAGGCTGCCTTCTTTAAGGAGTTCCTGCAGATTCAGCAGCATTCCCTTGCCAATGCCGGAGATTGCGAGCACCCTTTTCGGTTCGCCGATGAGGTCTTTGATCTGCTCGGGATTATTCTCGACGGCCTGTGCTGCATTGCGATAGGAGCGGATGCGGAAGGAATCCTGGCCGTCGATTTCGAGCAGGTCGGCGGTTTCGTAGAGAACCGTGGCGATGGATTTGTTGTCCATAGGCAGCTTCAAGAGTAAACAAACTGAGCGTAGAGGACCAGACCTTGGGCTGGAATTACAGCCTGGTCGGTAACAGAGACTGAGGATTTGAGTCGACACGGTTGGTCATGCCGGACCGAATCGACCACGCGGCGAGGCCAAGGCTGACGAGCAACACGCCGTAGGAGGCGACACGGCATAGAGTTCCTGCCCCCAGAAGGCCGGCGTTGATAGCGACCACGGCTCCGATCACGGCACCGGCGAGGAAGAACTGCGACCGATTAAGCCCACTCTGTGCCGCAGTTACAATCAGCCAAGGCCAGACCCAAATTGAGCCATCGATTCCGAACATCGAGTGGGGACCCGCGAACCGAATGGAGGCGATCATCGGCAGAATCGCGAGGCACAAGAAAGCGTCGCGCCAGCGCCGCTTTCGGAGGTTCGTAACGCCACTGATCAGTGCCAAAAGCGAAAGCAGCGCGATGAACGCGATGTACGCAGGATGGGCGGCGGTTGGGAACAGAATCCATAGCTCTTGATCGATGACAGGAACGGCATATTTCAGAACGACAATGCCAAGCAGGAATGGAAGGAAAAGAACAGAGATGAGAAATATGCCGAGCAGCGTGTTAACAAATAGCTTCGCGGCCGCGCATAGGGAGACGACACTCCTGCTGGCGCTAAGTATAGGCGGACCTAGTTTGCGGCACAATGATGAAGTCCCTTAGGCGCTCTTCATCACGTTGGCCGCCTGCGGCCCTTTCTGTCCGTCCGTGATCTCGAACTCCACGGCATCGCCTTCCTGCAGGCTTTTATATCCCTCAGAGGCGATCGCGCTGTAGTGCACAAAAACATCCGGGCCATCCGCGCGCCCGATAAACCCGTATCCCTTGGCGTTATTGAACCACTTGACCGTGCCTTTCAGACGTTCCACGTACCCCCTCTTTCCGCACGTCCTTCAAACTGGGGGTTCCCAAAGACGTGCCCATATAGGATGCATTTTGTAGCGATTGGGATGGAGTGTCAAGACGAAATGGACTGTAGGGGGCCTCAGGAATTCCAAGTCAGACCGGAAGAATATGGGTGTCTCGCCCCAGGCTGAGGGCTGGATTAGCTTTTGAATCAATCTCAGGATATTTAAGGATTGGTGGAGCTAGTCGGGCTCGAACCGACGACCTCATCGTTGCGAACGATGCGCTCTCCCAGCTGAGCTATAGCCCCTAAACGGTACCCTGTGATTTCAGATTATTTTAGCAGCGTTCCTTTATCCGCACCAACGGCGCTTGACGAATGCCCCCATTCCACGTCTAACCTAAGGAAATAGCGCTCTGGGGGTCTGCCCAAATGTTTGCCCCACTGAATGCAGAGGTTTCGAAACGGAAGCGGGCGGCCATGGCCTGCTCAATTGTCCTTCATGGTTTGCTGTTTGCCTGGCTCCTGCACAGACCGGAGCCGCCGTTGCTGGAGGCAAATTCCGTAGCGCCCGGGCGCAATGGCCGTGTACTCGCTCAACTTTACTTTCCTACTCCATTAGCTGACGACAGCACGACCAGTTCGCCGCAAGAGGCTGTCGAGGTGTATCGACACCAACGCTTGGGGCACGAGAAATTGATTTGGAAACAGGACCGCGAGCGCGCAAAACAGAATCAGGCGCCGCCGCAGCTTTCTCCTACCACCGTGGAAGACAAATCGCAAACTGCTACCCTGTCCAAACTGGGCCATGGTGCGGCTGCGGGACTGCCATACGGGAGTGCTCCGGGCAGCCCAGTGTTTGGCGATGAAATTCGGCCCGCCTTGCCTGTTGCCACAGTCGATCCCGAGGTCTATCCATGGGAACTGCCGGAGACGGAAGGCAACGTGGTCGTGGAAATTATGATCGACGAGCAGGGAAACATCGTCCGAAAAACGGTTCTCCACAGCATGGGGCAAAAACTGGATGAGAGATTTCTGGCGGCACTCGACAAATGGCGCTTCCAACCTGCCACGCGCAACGGCGTCGCCATCGCCTCCAGGCAGGACGCAATCTTCCACTACAAGGCGAGATAGTTATTCATCACAGTTGAGTTAATGTTCCACGCTGGTAAGAATTTCCTCAAAACTCTTGTGTTTTCACAACCGGGAGCCGACAGGTCTCGCACCTTGGCAAATAGTTGATGAGCGGCGCTCGTCGGATGTCGGCGGCCTTTTTGCGATCACGCAATCTTCGGCTAGCGTCGGGGGTTCAGCTTCGCCGCTATAATTGAGATGTGGCTACCCATACAGTTCGTCAGATCGCTTCAGCAGATTTTCCCACGCGCTGGGGCAATTTCCGGATTTACGGCTTTCGTGCCGAAGCTGGTTCGGATGGAAATAAACGCGTTGAAGAGGCCGTTGCCCTGGTGATGGGCGACGTTCAATCCACTCCGCCGCTGGTGCGGGTGCATTCGCAGTGTCTTACCGGAGATGTGTTTCACTCCCTGCGCTGCGACTGCCGGCAGCAACTGGAGATGGCGCTTGCCATGATTCGCGAATTGGGCGCTGGAATTCTTATTTACGAGCAGCAGGAAGGCCGCGGCATTGGACTCATGGCGAAATTGCAAGCGTATGAGTTGCAGGATGCCGGTCTCGACACCGTGGAAGCTAACGAGCGCCTGGGGTTCAAAGCCGATCAGCGGGATTTCGCGCTTCCGGGTGAGATGCTCAAGGCGCTGGGTGTAACTCGAGTTCGCCTGCTCTCGAATAATCCAGAAAAAGTGGAAGCCCTGGAGCGTGCTGGCATTGAGGTGGTGGAGCGCGTGCCCTGCGAAGTCTCAGCCAGTCCCTACGCGGAAGAGTATTTGAAAACGAAGAAGGAAAAACTCGGGCATCTTTTTACGACGCTTTAGATTGCAGAAGAAGTCGACCCAAAGCGTCAGGGATTTTCGGATGAGGCCTTGCAACGGCCCGCCCTCGGTGCTTTAATTCGCCGAGTCCTCCAAGATGACTGCGATTCGCGTGGACGAACGTCATTATTGTGCAAAGCTTGCATTAGGCCTTGCCCTCCTTGGCGCACTCTCAATGCTCTACTACCAGTTCGGCGTGTTTATGCCGCGGGTCGAGAGCGTGCGAGCCGCCAAACATCTGCAGGGTGAATATTCCTTTGGTAACGACTTTTATCCGGTGTGGCTAACTACGCGGGAGTGGCTTCGCGAGCGCCGCGATCCTTACGGCCCAGAGCTAACGCGAGACATCCAAATGGGGTTGTTCGGGCGCCCTTTGGACGGGCAATTTTCGACCGATCCGCCCAGCGACTATCGAACCTACGCCTATCCTGCGTTCACCAACCTGCTGCTCTGGCCTTTGAGTGAGGCGCCATTTCGCACATTGCGGATTGTTTGGGCTGCGTTCCTGTTCGTGCTGCTTGCGGCAGCCGTGCTGTTCTGGACACGAGCCTTGTCATGGCAGGTGAGTGAATCGTGGCTGGCAGTGATTATTTTGCTGACAGTGTCCAGCTATCCGGAACTGGAAGGTCTGTATGCAGGACAGCTGGGATTGTTGGTGGGATTTCTTCTGGCTGCCTCTCTGCTGGCATTGGTGCGGGGACGCCTGTTGGCGGCTGGAATCTTGTTAGCATTGACCACAATCAAGCCGCAGATGACGCTGCTGGCAATTGTTTACTTGTTGCTTTGGAGCGCACAAGACTGGAGCCACCGGCGCCGGTTTAGTCTGGCTTTTATCGGGACCTCGTTTCTACTAATCGCTGCTTCGCTGGCCGTATGGCCGGGCTGGATCGAGTCCTGGAGCCGAGTGGTCGCCGGCTACCCGCGCTACTCAATGCCTCCGCTGGCCAGCGAATTGCTCGGATCGGTTCTTGGCCCGCACGGGGGCGTGGGTGCGATCGCCATACTGCTCATCGCCGCACTGGTGGTGGGATGGCGAGGACGCGCTGCCCCTGCTGGTTCCCATAAATTCTGGCTGACGCTGAGTCTTGTGCTTGCCATTACCGCAGTGGCGCTGTTGCCAGGGCAATCCGTTTGCGATCACGTGATTCTTCTGCCTGGGATTTTTGTGCTGGCCTGTCGCCGCGAGCTGCATTTCTTGACGCGGATGTCTCGTGCACTGCTGGCAATCGGAATTGCGGTTTTGTTGTGGCCTTATACAGCAGCGTTTAGCCTGGTCGTGCTGCGCCCATTGCTGAATCCGGAACTGTTCGCCTCCAAGGCGGTATTTGTTCTACCTCTCCGCACGGCTGCCGCTTTTCCGTTTGTGGTGTTAGGACTGCTTGCCACGGCACGACCGGCAATCTCGGGCCGAGGCCGTGAATTAGTTTCTGCTTCTCGCACTCTCGAATGACCGCAATGCTGTCTTGATTTTCGTTTTGTTCTTGGTTGGCAGATAGGCCAGCGCGGCATGAGCGAGAGCCAGATAGACTGCGCGATCGACGCCACGGAGAGTCTTGAGATGGCGAACGACGGTGTCGGCATCGCCGCGCACCAGCGGCCCACTGAACGCCGGCGCTGCTCCGAACGCCTCGTAGTTTGCCAGCGTTTGTTTGAGAATCGGCAGCATTTTCCTGCGCGAGATATTCCGTGTCAGACCCGTTTCAGCCGCCACATGTTCGCTAGTTACGAGCAGCGCCACTAACAAAGGTGAGACGAACGTACCCCACGCGTGATACGCGGATTTATCTTCAGGACGAATGGAATACGCTTTGCTGCCGAGACTTTTGACGATGCGGCGTGCAGCGAGCACCGCGGCTGCGTCGCCCTCAATTGCTACTGGTACCCCCGCCAGCAGGGGCTGTGATCGGCCAACGAATGTCATGAAGGGATGAACCGAGGCGACCGACGCTCCGAGCGAACGTAGCGCGGAGAGTTCATCGCCAGTGAGAGCGCCGCTGGAGTGCAGCGCGATTCTTCCCGCCCAATCCGCCGCTGGTTTGAGTGTTTTAGCTGCGGCCGCAATAGCGCCGTCGGGAACACAAAACCAAACCACTTCGGCATGAACCTGCGCTTTAGAGATTGTTACCGCGGAGGTGCCAAGCTTTGCAGCGAGGCGTTTCGCGCGGCGCAAAGACGCGGGCCGCGCACGCGAAACTATCTGATCGATGACGTAGCCGGCTTTATGCAACGATTCCGCCAACGCATGCGCGAGATTTCCAGCGCCAACAATAGTGATGCGGGGATTGCCAGGTATCCTGGAAGCGACCTTTCCGCGCATGTTCGGCAGCATAGCAGATCACTGTTGGCTCGCCCTGCATGCGCCACTCGTCTCAGTGGGAGCCGTAAATTGTCCCACAGCCAGGTGCTTTATATTGTTGTAATGCGCAAATCTCAGCCCGCGAAACCCCAGCCTAAGTCCAGTAAGAGTTCGAACCGAGCACGCATTCTCTCCTCGCGCACGGTCTACCGCGGGCCTGCCTTTTGGGTTACGACCGATCAAGTGCAGGAACCCGGAGGGGTTCGCGCCCGGCGCGACATTGTTCATCACAACGGCTCGGTGGTGGTTCTTGCTGTCGATGAATCCGGTTCCGCTCCGCGGGTTCTGCTCGAGCGCCAATACCGGCACGCGGCCAACAGCTATTTGTGGGAGCTGCCGGCGGGCCGAATCGATCCTGGGGAAAAGCCGCTTCCCGCGGCCCAGCGCGAGCTGGTGGAAGAAACTGGGTACACGGCTGCATATTGGCGGCGCATCTTTTTCTTTTATGCTAGCCCCGGATTTGTCGCCGAGACGATGTCCGTTTTTTTGGCTACGGGCTTGCGCGCCGGGAAGGCTCAACCGGAGGATGACGAGATCATCACGAAACGATTAGTCCCGCTGCCTGCCGCGGTTCGCATGGTACTGAGCGGAACCATCCGCGATGCCAAAACGATTTCTTCGATCCTGTGGCTGGATCACCAAGTGGCGAACCAGTGCGATCTGCGTTCTTCGCCACGTAGAGACAGGTCTCGCCCTTGAGGCGCTGAGAGCATCTGTGATCATCGTCCTGATGGGAGTGTCCGGAGCGGGGAAGACCACAGTCGGTCAACTTCTGGCGGCGGAACTGGGATGGGAGTTCTTCGACGGAGACGACTACCACTCGGCGGCGAATGTGGAGAGAATGCGGAGCGGGATTCCGCTCACCGACGCCGACCGCATTCCCTGGCTAGATGCGCTGCGTAGGTTGATCGCGCAGTGTATTGAAGCCGGGAGAGACGCCGTGCTGGCTTGCTCCGCGCTGAAGCGAAGTTACCGGGATTGCTTGCAGGCTGGCCCACAAGTGGAGTTCGTGCACCTAAAAGTGACCCCCCAGTTGCTGCATGAGAGATTGCGCGCAAGGCACGGACACTTCATGACCGAAAAGATGCTGGCAAGTCAACTGGAAACGCTGGAAGAACCGCAGGACGCGATCGTGATAAACGCCGACGAAAATCCGACGGAGATCACCGGCGAAATTCGGGCAAGGCTGATGTTGCCGCTCACCCGGCCCGCGAATCCCATACAGCGCTGAGGCGAGAGCGAAAGAGAGCCTGCAAAATGCTCCGGCGGAGAATTCGCAACACATTTTGTGCAAAACATTTCACACTCTCCACTGATGTTTTCGCCATGAGGGCGTGAAGCTCGCAGGCTACGTTCTTCCGCAGGCTCCGGTATGGCATTCGAAATGCCGCTAAGTTCGCGGCGGAGTGTGCTTTAGTCCGGATATTCCGAGGACGGCCGCCGCACCCAGGAGCAGTTTTTCGTGACCGAGCCCGGGAACGTCCCGAGAATGCGACGCAGGAGAACCCGCCGTCATCGCCGGAACCGTCTCATTCGCCGCTGTCTGGCGGGGGCTGCGATTGCGATTTTTGTTGTTAGCGCCTCCGGCTTGGCGTTGCGTTTTTTGAGCCCTTCCTTATTTCACGCCGACCAGCGTTCGGTTCCGACTTTTGAGCAGGCCGAACTCAGCCGCGAGCGCCTGCTTACGCTGAATCAGCTTCTTGCCGAAAAGCCGCCCGCGCCGGATCGGCCGGTCTATCCGTACTCGGTGGTACCGGGCGGCGTTGAAGACGCCAAGGAGTTAAAGTGGGTTGCGGAGCACGATCCCGTGGTAGCGGCACACTACGCGGGGTTCGATTACGATCATGCGCAGGTTGTGCGTCTCGTGTTGGCTCAAACGGCGTATGTGTCGTATCGCATCGGCAATCACATCTATTGGACGCGCCACCGTTTGAAGTTGCGTAAAGGCGAAAAGGTTATTACTGACGGACGCATCGTTTTGCGTGCTCGCTGCGCCAATCGTGTGGAAAAAGTTCCGCAGCAGGCTTCTGCGGCGGTTGAGCCGCCAGCTGTAACGTTTGATCAGCCTACGGGTGGAGGCTTAGGTACAGCGCTGCAGTCTCCTCCTGTTCCATTTCAGTCCGCTCTACTCAATCGTCCTGTGATCGGTTCTGGAACGGGGCCGCTGAGTCTGTATGATCCGTTTGGCGGTGGAACCTGGGTTCCCGTCTCGCCTCCTCCGCTGCCCACCGAGCTTTGTGGGCCGAACCGGAAGAAGGGCCCGGAATCGGGCGGCGGTACTACGAAGAACCATAGGAATCCTTGCCGACCCGGTGTGGTGCCCGAACCCGGAACCTGGCTACTGTTCGGTTCCGGACTGATCGCGATTTATTGGCAAGCTCGGCGTAAGCTTGCACGCGCCTGATTATTTACGGCCAGTTGCAATCTCTCGAAATCTGCCTTGCTAACTTCTCTTCGCTTTCATTAGTCTCATCCTTTTGATTGTCGGCGGAATTTCTTATGTGCTTACCGCGTTCCGTTCCCTGGCGGTTCTACGTTCTCCTAACTCTTGCGTTTCTGCTCTCGGCTCCCGCGCAATCGCTCGCGCAGGCCATCCAGCTGCGTGTCGACCTCACCGATGCCCCGCGGAATATCTATCACGCCAAAATGAGCGTTCCCGCGAAGCCTGGCGCGATGACGCTGGTCTTCCCCAAGTGGATTCCAGGGAATCACCGACCCAGCGGCCCGATCGCGGCTCTCACTGGACTCCATTTCGAAGCCGGCGGAAAAGGATTAGCGTGGCAGCGCGACGAGATTGATATGTACGCGTTCCACGTGGTTGTGCCCGAGGGCGCGAAACAGGTGGAAGTTTCTCTGGATTCGATCACTACCTTTGACAGCGCGGGCGGAGACGGACCCGCCGCCTCCAGCAATCTGCTCGATTTGAACTGGAACACGGTTGTGCTGTATCCCCAGGGCGCGGATTCCGATGCCGTCGAGATAGTTCCTTCCGTCAAGCTTCCGGCGGGATGGAAATTTGCGACCGCGTTGATGTCGCCGCATCCAGCCGGCGACGAAGTGGAGTTCGCTGCAACCACTCTGACCACGCTGGTCGATTCGCCGCTTATCGCCGGCAATCACTTCAGGGAGATCGAATTGACCAGCGACACTCCCACCCACTTTATGGATATGGTGGCCGACGAGGAAGCGGATCTGGCAATGAGGCCGGAGGATCTTGCCGCCTACCGTAAATTGGTTGCCGAGACCGGCGCTCTGTTCGGAGCGCGGCATTACCGCCAGTATCATTTTCTGTACACGCTCAGCGCCGATGTCGGCCAGCACGGGCTGGAGCATCATGAGTCGAATGACAGCGCCGCGGCAGAGCGCACCTTACTCGATCCCGACCTGCATATGCTATACGGCGCGCTGGTTCCGCACGAGTTCGCCCACTCGTGGAATGGAAAGTATCGAAGGCCCGCCGGGCTGGCCACGCGCAATTACCAGGAGCCGATGATTGGCGACCTCCTATGGGTGTATGAGGGATTGACCGATTATCTGGGCGACCTGCTGGCCGAACGCAGCGGATTGTTGACCGCCGAACAATATCGCGAATCGCTGGCCCTGACTGCCGCGATGCTCGACCATCGTTCCGGCCGCACCTGGCGTCCTCTACAGGACACGGCGCGATCCGTGCAGACCTTGAGGACAATCGAAGCGCCGGAATGGACGAACTGGCGGCGCAGCCTTGATTACTATCCGGAAGGCGAGTTGATCTGGCTGGAAGTCGATTCGATTATCCGCAGGCAGACTCGCGGCCATCGCTCGCTCGACGATTTCTGCAAGCGTTTTCATGGCGGGCAGAGCGGCCCGCCCAAGGTCGTTCCCTACAACTTCGAAGATGTGGTTCAAGGGCTGAATGAAGTTGCTCCATACGATTGGGCGACGCTGCTGAAGGAGCGAGTCGCCTCTACAAGTCCGCGCGCGCCCGTGGGCGGCATCGAGGGCGACGGTTGGAAGCTGGTATACAACAACCAGCCGAATCTATTTACCAAAGCGCTGGAGAAGCTGACCAAACGGGCTGACTTTTCTTTTTCCCTAGGGTTTACCGCTGCTGAGGACGGCAAACTCGACGATGTGATTGTGGGTTCGCCCGCATATCAGGCCGGCATCGGTCCGGGGATGAAACTGATTGCGGTAAACGGCCACAAATGGAAGGCGGAAGTTTTGCAGGACGCGATCACGGCGGCGCAGGCCAACACGGCACCCATCGAACTGCTGGTGGAAAACGGCCAGTTCTTCCAGACCTATTCCATTTCTTATCACGAAGGCAACCGGAATCCGCACCTGAAGCGAGTTTCAGGCCAGCCTGATCTGCTTGAAGTCCTGCTGGCTCCGCTCACGCACTGACGCTTACGCACGACACGAGGCGAAAAAATCGATGGTTGTAGCCCTAACGTCATAGGTCCAAAGTGCGTCCGCTGCTAGAATAAAGGCCTCCGCACAGTTAATCCAAGGATCTTTATGTGCTGTTCTTTTCGTTCCGTCGCCGTTTTGCTGGGTTCGGTCGCCATGATTCTTTCTGCCGCGCCAGCTTTGCGCGCGCAGCAGGCTGCTTCCGTACGCAGCATTCAGGTCTTGGGCAATCGCGCTCCGCTGGAAATCCAAATTGAGGGCAGCGAGCGTCTAGCGCCGCAGGCGCAGGTGTTGACCGGTCCCGACCGGCTTGTCGTTGATTTTCCTCAGACCACTCCCGCAGCGCAGTTGCGCAACCAGAAGTTGAATCGCGAAACTGTCAAAGGCGTGCGCGTGGGCTTGCTTACGGCGAACCCGCCGGTGACGCGCGTCGTCTTTGATTTGCAGGGCCCGCAGCCTTATCAGATTTTTCCTTCCGGACGGACGGTCATCGTAAAACTGGGAAGCGGAGGGGGCGCGCAAACTGCGAGCCTCAAGACATCTTCGCCGGCCGGAGTGCAGTTGGTGAATGCCAACTACTCAGCGTCGGCGGTAAAGATTACGCCGCCGCCCCCTGCGCCTGCGCCTCCGCCGCTGATGGTTTTATTCAATGGCGGCCTGCTCACGGTTAATGCCAACAAGGCAACGTTGTCGGAGGTTTTGTTTGCGATCCATCAGCGCACGGGCGCGGAGATTGCCATTCCCGCGGGCGCAGAGCAGGAGCAGGTTGTGGCCGCGCTCGGTCCCGCATCGGCGCCAGAGGTCTTATCGCACCTGCTGAACGGATCGAAGTTCAACTTCCTGATTCTGAGTTCGGCCAGCGATCCCAGCATTCTGGACCGCGTGATTCTGAGCGCGCGTCCCGAGGGCCCAGCCCCGGCCTACAGACCAGCGCCGCAACAGCCAGTCCAAGATGAGCCTCCGCCGCCGCCGGAGGCGACCAACCCGCAAACTCCGCCACCGGCCGTGCCAGCGCCGGGAAACCCGCCGGGGACACCGAATGAGAGTGAGAAGCCGGAGTAGCAGGGTAAGGGGAACGTCGCTATGGGGGCGAGATCAGGCGCACAGGCACGGGGGAAGTGCCCTTCGCGACCGGGGTTGATGAAGTTGCCGTGTTGCCGCAGCCGGTGACGTTCAGCACGGTTACGTCTATGCCATTCGACGTACTGTCGGCGCCATTAATGAACACCTGCAGAAATCCAATGATCGAGACATTCACTGCTCCTATTCCGGTCGATGGGATGGTGGTGGCGTTTTGATCGTAGATGGGCAGGGAGACGATTGACGAGCTGGTTGTGATAACGCTGTTGCTTGCTATTCCGGCGCTGGTCAGGGGATTGGCGGTTCCAGCGAGAATTTGAAAAGGATACGTGGGAGGCGTCCCCAGGCTGTAGGTTCCGAGCGTATCCTGTCCACTTACGCCCGTTGTGGTCGAGGCCGATTGATTGATTAAGCACTGCACCGCGTTTTGTGCGTCACCCTTTGTTGGATTTTCGCTCAAATTAACGAAATTGGTGCTTTGCGTGACGGGCACCCCGCACTGATAGACCGTCGATTCATCGCAGCCTGCCACGTCCTGCGCCCAAGAGGTGTCAAGGTCGCCGCAGGTCGACCCGGCCGTTGGAAGGGCGACGGGTGAGACCCCTGACGCGGCCCCTGGAACATAGTACAAATTCGGGGGCGACGCCTTCGGCTGTCCGATCGCGGGGAGCAGGACGCACCCCGACGCAGTAGGGTTGCAGTCTGGCAACAGAGTAAATCTCTCTCCGATTACGCCCTGCGCGGGCGCCCCGGTATACATGCCCGGCCACATAATTTGCCCGGTGGCAACGGTAACGAAGTTGGTGCAACTGCCCACCGTACAGCCGACGGGGTGGCGCGGGTCGTTGTTGGGTATGATAATCGGCTTGACGCAGCGCGGCTGCACCGAAGTCGGAACCCCGTTATTCGAGTCGGATGTATTAAACGCCTCCGCATAAGCCGTGGCGCTTACGCCCGAATTCTTCGAAGTGCCGCCCTGCATTAACGAGAACACGCGCGCGAAAAAGGTTGGCAAGGTGGCTTGCTGGACGTACACCGAGACTGTGGGATTGATCCCGAAGTTCGATCCAGCACCGCTGCAATCAGATAGACTCGGAGTGGTTCCGCCGGCTCCGTAGAGAACTGTGACGGTGCTCGGTACGTTTCCGCCGACCAGATTCTGATTCGCCACCGTCTGCGCCGCTAGAGTTGCAGTGCCGCTGGCGCCGCAGATCGACGCCCAGTTCGCATCGCTGTTCGATGGGTCCCCGGTGATCCCCGATACAGAAATTACCTGCGCTGCCGTTAACGCCGCTGCGTCTGCCGAGCGCTGCGCTTCAGACTTCGCTTCGTAAAGCGTTCCCAGATCGATCGCCAGCGCCGCGAAGGAAATGATCGCAACCATCGAGATTGCCACCAGCGCCATGGTGACGCCGCGCTCCCGTTTGCGGTGCGAGTTGCTTCGTCCAGCACGTTTTATAAATGGGGCTAACATTCACTCAGTTCTGGCTGAAAGCGGTTGCCGTGGTCTTGATTGTCGTTGGACCTACAAATTTGCCAAAGAAACTTCCGATGCTGGTGAATTGCCAAGTGTACGGATACACAATCGTGACGCAGGAATTGACGACATAGGTGGTCGTCTGGCCGGAGGTCTGGGTGGACGTGCAAGGAGTGCCATCAGGATTCGTCAGTCCGCCGCGATTGATGGTCAGCACTAAGCCCGTCCCTCCCTGGCAACCGGTTAGTGCCGGCGATTGCCACGTGAGCCCGCCTGAGGCCGGTGCTGGCGAGGTCCCCTGCAGGCCGCAGTCTGGAATCTTTTCGGAGATCAAATAATTGTCGACAACCTGATATGCATCCGAAATGGAAACTGGCAAGCCGGACGCATTGCCCAGATCTCCGGCGGGATCTGCAGCAGCAACTCTCGCGCCCTCGCGCGCCGCGTCCTCCAGTTTGTGTTTCAGCGCTAACGCTCCGCTGAAATCGAAAATTCCAATCACGAAGAGAACTAGGAGCGGAACTGAGAGTGCGAATTCGAGAATCTGCGCGGCGTTGTCCTCGCGGATAAAGTGCGCGTAGAGGGTGGCTTTCCATGCTCGCAGTAAACGGCGTGCGGTCATTGCGTCTCCGCCCTCATCTGCGCTTGCGCCCGTATCTTCACGGACTGTCCACCCAAAGAGGTAAATGGCAGCCAAAACTGGAAAGGATATTGGAAGCTGACCGAAATCCCGCATTCGCCCGCGCCGCCACTGGTCAGCCCGGAAGGCGCAACCGTGGAAGACAGCTGGACAAGACCCTCATTCACGTTGTTATTGATTCCCGTATGGGTTACACCCTGGACGCAGATATTGCCTTGTGAGCCATCGCAGCCCACGGTGGTGGTGGAGCAACCTGAGGCCGAACCGCCGGGCGTGCACGCACACAGAGTTGGCGGGGGGGTCGGCTGTTGCAACAGAGTAGGGTTAATGTGCGCGGCATTCAGATCGCTCTGAATGACGGTCCAGGCGTTCGTGGAGGGATCGACCCCCGCGCAAGTCGCGCAGGCGGGATCTACGGCAGCGCGAGCGCCGTCCCGGGCGGCGTTCGTGATCGTGCCGTAGATGCGAAAGGCTTGTCCGAACCAGTAGATTCCTATCAGAATCATGAAGAGCAGGGGCAGGATCATGGCAGTTTCCGCCAGCTCTTCGGCGCGAGAACTACACGTCGAGCGAATCCAATTCGTTGCGGCCGCCCGATCCATTTCTACCGCACTCCCCACATCCGCCAATTCAAAGCCCCGTAACACAGCGTGGTGAAAGCCAGCGCCACTCCATACGGAATCTTCAGCGACTGCGGATTATCCAGCGAAACTTCGGGCCCGGGCATGTGAAATCTCAACATGAAGCCGAGCATTCGTCCGATATTCCGCAGGGTCTGCATCAGCCGCCGTTTATAAATCACCAGTGCAAAGGCCATAATGCCGGCCACGAAAATTGACCCGATCAGCAAGTGCGCCAGCACCTGCCAGCCTACGCACGCACCCAAAGCTCCCGCCAGCTTCCAGTCTCCCGCGCCCAGACTGCGCAGCAAAACGAATGGCAGCAGTAAAAGCAACCCCAGCCCGGCGCCCAGCAGGGAAGTCTTCAGGCCTCCCCAGCCGCCTGCGATTCCGTTCACAACTAGTCCTGCCAGCGCCGCCGAGACTGTAAGCCAGTTCGGAATGCGGCGGCTTCGCAAATCTGTATAACCCGCTACCGCCGCTACGACCAGCGCCAACCCGAGAACTGCCGGCTTCAAACCGGCTCCGGAGAGTTTGAGCTAAAGCCGCCCTCGAAACAAACCTGCCGAAGTTGCTGAAAGCGCCTCATGTTAGTGGATCGCTGACGCGGTGGGGGACCGTCGGCAGTGGAAAACATTCCCACCGCTGAGGCGGATTTTCACATAGCTGGAAGCCGAAGTCAATGAATACGCACGGCAGGACGACGCTGAAGTTCGTCCTCGGGGAAGAAAAGCGAGGCAGCGCCTAAAGGCGGCCCGAACCGATGATTGCTCGGCACGCATAAATGCGTGCCCTGATACAAACCCACCCTGTTACAAAGCCACGCTTACTCGACACAAAATCTTCGCTTGCCTGATACAAACGTTCGCTGGCCCCGAACACGAACCTTCATGTCAACGCATGGGGCATTCACATGAAGGCACGTTCTAACGGTTGAACGCTCCGGCGCTGTTGTGCTCAGCCACGATCTTTCTGGCATTATCCGCGAGCGCCTTTGCTTGGGGCAGAAGATCGAGGCCCTTCACCACTTCGGGGTCCGACTCGGCTCGCACTTTCAAGCCTTCATCCTGGCCAAAGGCGTCGACGAAGATTTCGGCCTTGATGTTCGACTTGATCCAGTCGGCGTTATCCACAAGATCAGCCTGGGTGTAAGGAATATTCGCTTCGTCCAGAGACTTGCGGAAGTCCTGCATCACGGCGTCGTCAGCCTCGAAGCTCTTCGTCGGATGGTGCGTGACAACATATTTCTTCGCGTAGTTGAAGAACGCGTAATGCTGCAGGAGAGTGTCCTGGAAGTGATTGCTTTTGATGGGAGGAAGAGTAACGTCGGGCGTGATGCCTCCACCGCCGTAAACCGTTCGGCCGCTGTCCGTGAGCTTTACTTCGCGGTTCACAGTGTTAGCTGAGGAGTCGGTGGCGCGGTTGTAGTAGTAGTCGTAGAGAGAGATGTTGCTATAGTCGCGCTGAATCAGGCGCCCGCTGGGCGTGTAGTAGTGAGCGGTGGTCAGCGCAAGGCCGGTGTTTTCCGACAGCGGATAGACGGTCTGTACCAATCCTTTACCGAACGTCACTTCGCCAACAATCAAGCCGCGATCATGATCTTGAATCGCGCCCGAAACAATCTCCGCAGCCGAGGCCGTCAGCCTGTTGACCAATACCACTAGTGGGTAATCTTTCCCGCCATTGCCGTGCTGCGCCACATAGCGCTTCTCAGCCGAAGCGCGCCCGTGATGCGAAACGATGACCTGTCCTTTCTTCAGGAACTTGTCCGCGACTCCGACTCCTTCACTCAACAAGCCGCCGGGGTTTCCGCGCAGATCGAGAATGAGGCCTTTCAGATCGCCGAACTCATCCAAGGCCTTGGAAACTTCCTCTTCTGTGGTTTCGTTGAAGCCCGTCACGTGCAGATAACCGATTCCGGGCCGAATGAGGAAGTGCACGTCTACGCTGTAGCGCGGAATTTCATCGCGCACAAGGGTGAATTCCATTGGCTTCTCCACGCCCTCGCGCGAGATGCTGATGTGTACGGTTGTCCCCTTGGGTCCCTTCAACATGTCGGCAACGTCGCCGGTGCTCATGTTCTCTGTCGACTTGCCGTCGACCGCGATGATGACGTCTCCGGGATGAATGCCGGCCTTGTAGGCTGGCGTTCCGGTGAACGGGAAGATGACGATGACTTTGTTGTTGCGCGGACCAACCGTCATGCCCACGCCGTAGTACTTGCCGCGCTGGTCCTCGCGCATCAGAGCATAAGACTTCGGATCGAAGAAATTGGAGTGCGGATCGAGCGCGTGCAGCATTCCCGGGATGGCGCCGTTGTAGATGGCCTTGTCGGCATTCACCGGCTCGGCGTAGTTCTCTTCGATGACAGAGTAGACGTCGGCAAACTGCTTCAGGCTGTCCTTAACGTCCGAATCGCTGGAGAGCGAGGCCGCCTGCTGTCCCGTACGCTGGGCGAATATAATGCCCAGGAATCCGCAGGCAAGCAGGAAAAAAACTACGAGAAAAAGTGATCGGCGAGAACTACGTGCCATCTTGAAATTCCTTCGGTTGAGGGATGTCGACCTTCCCCGGCCACCGCGCTGAATACACGCAGTATATCACCACGTTAGACTCCGTCCGGTGGAGAAGGTTACCACTGGTAACCCCGATCAACCCGGATTACTTGATGAGATGCAGCCGGAGGTGTTTGAGGTTCTGGTTCCTTCAAATCCGTCGCCGAAAAGCGCTATTGACGCGGGCGGTAGTCCGCTATATTGTTGGCGATCACCAAACGCGGGGGGCCCGTTTGGTGG
>JBEKBW010000005.1:0-77548 GCA_050015215.1 Candidatus Sulfotelmatobacter sp. | reverse complement strand
ATATCCTCGCCGTGAAGCCATAAGGATGCATAATCCTCCGTGATAGGCCGAAGCCTGGGTGCAGAAACTTTTTGTGCGGGGGACGAAAAGAATTGAATTTGCACTGATGGCAGTGAGGGAGTCCTACGCCGGTTTCTGAAGTTCCTTCGCGACGCTGTCGAGAACGCCGTTGACGAATTGTACCGACTCCAGGCTGGAGAACTTTCGCGCGATTTCGAGCGATTCGTTAATCACCACCGCGCGCGGCGTATCCGGATACGCCAGAAACTCCGCGACGCCCGCACGCAGCAGGTTACGATCGACCGCCGCCATTCGCTCCATGCGCCAGTGTTCGGCGTGGCGTTCGATCAGTTGGTCGATCTCTGTACCGCGGTCGGTTGCAACGCGAAATAGATCGTCGGCAAATCCGCGCACCTCGGCGCTGGCGGTGGCGTGTTCCGCCCAGAAGGTGTGCCGGACGTGGTCCACCGTCTGCTTGCCCATGTCTGCCTGAAAGAGCATTTGCAGAACCAGTTCGCGAGATTTGCGGCGGGTACCCATAAAGCTTTCAGCCATCAGCTTTCAGCCGCCAGTGGGCTGTGAGCTCATGGCTACATTTGCCAGTTTACAGGAAGCATTTAAAGCTCGCGGAAGAGTTCCGCAAATGCAGGGCAAACATCAGCGCTTGCGCTTGGCTCGAACAGGATGTTTTGCAGGCGCATTTTTTTTTGAGGCCGATAGCTGCCGGCTGATGGCTTGCCGCAACGATGCCATCTCCACTGCCGCCAGCGCCGCCTCGAACCCTTTGTTGCCCATTTTTAATCCGGCGCGATCGATGGCCTGCTCAAGCGTGTCGCAGGTGAGGACGCCGAATGCATGTGGTACACCCGTCTCCTGCGCCGATTGCCCGATTCCTCGTGTGACTTCGTTGACGATTACGTCGTAGTGCGCCGTGTCTCCTCGCAGCAGGCAGCCGATGCAAATGATGGCATCGTACTTTCTGGTTTCCGCCAGCTTCCGCGCTGCCAGCGGAATTTCGAAGGCTCCCGGCACGCGCACGAGATCGATGTTATTTCTCTCAGCTCCGGAGCGCAACAGCCCATCGACCGCACTCACCAGCAACCTCTCGGTGATGAAGGAATTGAACCTCGATACAACAATGGAAAAATACCGTCCGGCGGCATTGAGCGATCCATCGAGTGACGGAACTTCAGGATCGGGAATTCTTTCGACGAGGAAGCCGTTATCTTTTTTCTTCTCCGTGGCGGAGCCTGCCCTGGGCGAAGTCGAAGGGCGGCCCTGTGGTGAATTGGCTTTCAATTCGTGGAATCCGTGTCGTGCCATTGCGTCAGTTTTAGTTACCCTTAAACTGTGCCAGCCGCTTCTCGAGAAATGCGCTCGTTCCTTCCTTCTTATCTTCGGTCGCGCAAGCGACTGCAAACAGCACGGCCTCAAGATACAAGCCCTCGCTCAAACTCATATCCATACCCTTATTCACAGCTTCCATAGCGTATTGCACGGCCAGCGGGGCGTTGGCGGTGATCTTCGCGGCAATCGCTTCCGCCCGCGGAATCAATTCGGCGGGAGCTGTGACTTCATTCACCAGTCCGATGCGATGGGCCTCCTGCGCCGTAATCATCTCACCGGAGAGCAGCAGTTGCATGGCAATGCCCTTGCCCACCAGACGCGGCAGACGCTGGGTTCCGCCGTAGCCCGGAATAATGCCCAGCTTCACCTCCGGCTGGCCAAGCTTCGCATTCTCACTGGCCAATCGCATCGTGCAAGCCAACGCCATTTCGCAACCGCCGCCGAGGGCGAATCCATTGACGCACGCGATCACCGGTTTGCCCAGATTTTCGATGAGATTGAGAACATTTTGTCCGCGGTGCGTATATTCCTTTCCGTAGACGGCATCGTGCTTCGCCAGTTCCCCGATGTCCGCGCCTGCTATAAACGCCTTCTCGCCCGAGCCTGTAAAGATGACGACGCGAATCGAGGCGTCGTTCTTGATGTCATGAAACACCGCGCGCAGCTCTTCCATGGTGGCCATGTTGAGCGCGTTCAAAACCTTGGGCCGGTTGACGGTGACGTAGGCGATGGAATTCTTTTTTTCGACTAGTATGTTTTCGAAGTTCATAAATTCAATCCGGGAGTTCGCAGACGAGATAGGCCTTAGTCGGCAGCAACAAAGTCTATTTTCCCTTTGCGACTGCCGCAACTTCATCCTTGCTCAGATCGCAGCTGATACAGCGGGCCGTCCACAACCGGTGCCCGAAAACCTTCCCGCAGCGCGGACACTTCCACTCGGTGAGCCACCACGCCCCCGCCAGGTAAACGCCGACCCAACCCAACAAGATCGCGAAGTCGACCGCCTCGCCCAGCTTCAACCTCGCAGTCGCGAAGCCGACAAAAATGAAGCTGACAAATAGCACGACGACCAGATTTCGCCTTGCCACATAGCTGTGCCACGCGCTGCGATATTGCTCCACTTCGCTGGCTCCTCCCTCGCCCGGCGGCCGATCGGTCTTTCTCCGTCTGTGCAGAATGTTCATGTGGAAGAGCGGCATTTTGCGACGCTAACTACCTGCCAGATAATCCGGGCTCTCTACAGTTTATTCGGCACCGGCTTATTCGGGTCGGAATAATCGTAGAACCCTTTACCACTCTTGCGACCGTACCATCCCGCCATCACCAGCCGCTTGAGTAGCGGAGGCGAGGCAAAGCGGCGCTCCTTGAACTCGTCGTACATCACGTGAGTAATGTAATAAGTCGTGTCGAGGCCCACGAAATCGAGCAGCGTAAACGGCCCCATGGGATAGCCGCAGCCCAGCTTCATTGCGTTGTCGATATCTTCAATGGAACCCACCCCTTCTTCGTAAGCGCGAATGGCATCGAGCAGATACGGCACCAGCAGCCGGTTTACGACGAACCCTGTTTTGTCCGATGTGCGCACCGGGACCTTACCCAGCTTTTTCGCGAACTCGTAAGCGGCCTCATAGACTTCATCGGCTGTGGCGATGGTGCGCACCACTTCGACTAACTTCATCAACGGCACAGGATTGAAGAAATGCAGTCCGATGAATCGTTCTGGACGTTTTGTGGCCGTCATCAGTTCAGTAATTGAGATCGACGAGGTATTGGACGCGAAGACGGCATGCTTGTTTACGATGGCATCGATCGACGCGTACATCGCTTTCTTTTCCGCGACGTTTTCGATTACCGCTTCGATGACGATGTCGCAGTGAGCCAGATCGCGCTTGTCGGTCGATCCCTTGAGGTGCGCGCGGATTTCGTCTTTCTGCTGCGCGGTAATCCCGCCTTTTTCAGGCGGGCGCTCGGCGAACTTCGCCAGCGATTTCTCGATGCCCGCGAATCCTTTGTCTAAAAACTTCTGCTCGACTTCAAGCACCGTGACATCGAACCCGGCTGTCGCGCAAACTTGCGCGATGCCGGAGCCCATCAGCCCACAACCGAGTACGCCAACCTTCTCAATTTCCATCGCTCCTCACTCAAGTTCTAAATCGGGCTTTCCGCGCGAGATGGCGCGACAAGCTTCGTGCGTGCAATATAAAGATCATACTGGCATAACATTTATCCTATTAATTTCCCTTGGTAAAAGTTCCATATTTATGGCATACATGGGATAATGCCCTCATGAAGCAGGATTCCGTTCGCACCACGGTCGATATCCCCGCGCCGCTCTACCGCAGGCTCAAAGCGCAAGCAGCCGCAAATGGACGCTCGGTGCGCGAACTGGTTCTCGCCGGCGTTCAGAGCGTCCTCCTTCAGGCACGGCGCCCACGACCGCAACGAGTGCAATTTCCGCTGATCGTCTCCCAGGGCCCCGAGGTCAATCTCACCAACGAACAAATGTATGAACACGTTGAATTTCCTTGATTCGAACGTTTGGCTGGCCCTGATTTGGAGCCGGCATGTTCACTCCGAAAGGGCACAGTGCTGGTTCGCAGGGGCCGCGGAGGAACAATTCTTCTTCTGCCGTTTCACCCAGCTCACCGTTCTGCGCTTGCTCACCACCGAATCGGTCATGGCAAAAGAAACCAAGACCATGGCCGAAGCCTGGGCGTTGTGGGACCGCGTGTGGGCCGACCCACGCATCGCCTTCCTGCCCGAACCCGACCATCTCGAAAAAGAATTCCGTTCGCGTTCGAAGACTTCCAGCCGCTCCCCCAAGCTTTGGGCCGACGCCTACCTACTTGCCTTCGCAGCCGCCTCAGGCTTGAAGTTCGTCACCTTCGACCGGGCCCTTCAGGCCCGAGGTGATCGCGTGCTTGTCTTATAGTTCAGTATGACTATTTTGATTGTGCATCGAAAGGGCCGTACGCGCAGACTTGAGCAATGCCGGAACTCATTAGGGCCACAACCGAGTACTCCACCCTTTGGATTTCCATGAAACAAATCTCCAGTTCGACCTAAGCCTCTAGATCACGGGGAAGCTAGATATGATCTGATGCCCGAGCGCCCCGATCCAGCACAGAGCACCAGCAAGCTCAACAAATTTCAGAAGTCGTCCCTTCGGTTCACGAAAGATGCGAATCCCAAACCAAATTGGCAAGACAACTGCCGAAATCACACCAAACCAGAACGTAGCGGGGAGCAATGATCGAAATCATGTGTTGTGGACTGTCCAAAGGGGATACTGCTCCGCCGGTCCGCTAACCAGAAAATCGAAGGCGAGGACTGTTACCGCGGAAACGTCGCTCTTCAGGAAGCTCGACATGGGAGGTTCAGGGTTAATCTAATTCAAACTCTCCACAATCATCGCAATTCCCTGCCCGCCGCCGATGCACGCCGTTGCCAGTCCATACTTCTTTTTCCGTCGACGCAACTCATACAACAGCGTGATCACCAGCCGCGTTCCGGTCGCACCTAACGGATGCCCCAGCGCGATTGCCCCGCCATTTACGTTTACTTTTTCACGATCCAATCCCAATTCTTTTTCAACTGCCAGATATTGTGCGGCGAACGCCTCGTTCACTTCAATCAAATCGATGTAATCGAGCGAGAGTCCAGCCTTCTGCAGCGCGAGCTTCGATGCCGGCACCGGGCCTCGGCCCATTAGCTTCGGCTCAACTCCGGCGATGCCCCAGCTGACGATGCGGCCAAGCGGCCGAATGCTGCGCTTGCGCGCCTCCTCCAGCGGCATCAGCACGACCGCCGCGGCGCCGTCCACAATGCCGCTGGCGTTTCCCGCCGTTACAGTCCCATTCTTGCCAAATGCGGCTTTCAGTTTGGCCAGCCCTTCCATCGTGGTCTGCGGACGGCGGTGGTCATCTTCGGTTAGTTGTTCCCCGGTCGCCTCACCCTTCGCATTTCGCAGCACTACCGGAACCAACTCTTCCTGAATTCTTCCGGCCTTGTACGCTTCGTCCGCACCCTTTTGCGAGCGCAGCGCCAATTCATCCTGCGCCTGCCGGGTGATGCCCTGCTGTTCCCCATACAATTCGGCCGTGTTCGCCATGTACAAACCGCAGTAGCTGTCGAGGAGCGCAACCATCAGCGAATCTTCGAGTTTGCCCCCTGGCGAAAGAGTGAACCCATCGCGACCGCGAATCGTAAAGGGAGCCTGGGACATGGCTTCCATGCCGCCCGCAAGCACAATCTTCGCCTCGTCAAGCTGGATCATCTGAGCTGCGTTGACGATCGACTGCATCCCGCTGCCGCATAAGCGGTTCACCGTTAGCGCTGGAGTTTCGATGGGCAGGCCTGCGCGCAACCCGACGTGCCGCGCGCCGTAGAGCGCATCTCCCGATGTTTGCTGCGCGTTGCCAAAGACGGCGTGATCGAATTCTTTGGAATCGATTCCGGCGCGTTCGATCGCGCCTTTGGCGGCAACCGCACCGAGCTCCTGGGCCGTAAAGTCTTTCAACTTGCCGCAATAGCGGCCAAAGGGCGTGCGTGCGCCACTAACGATCGCAATATCACCTGGCTTCAACATGATTTTCCTGACCGATTGCGTGCTCAGAGCGGATCAAAAGTGATAATCAAACTTGTTAGTGTAGCAGTGAGTGAGGAAGTTTGACCATACAAGCAGCTGATGCAGAATTCGACAAGAACAGAGAAGTCGAGGATCGGATTCGCCAGCTGTTAAGTTACGCTACCGCGCCCGTAGCCAGCGCTGCACCGAGAGCCACAATCTTCCCTGAACCCTGCGCCAACGAACTTGCCAGCGCGTGTTCTGCGCGATTGATCACTTCGGTGACAATGTCCACGGGATCATAGCTGTCGCGAACCACGGCCTCGGCCAAGCCCGCCGAAAATTCCACAGGCTGCGGTTTCGCCGATTCCGACTTCGCCGGCAGGTGAACTTCTGTAACCACTTTGCGCAGTTTTTCAATCGCCATCATCGCTTCTTTCTCTGCAGTGTCGCCGAGAATGAGAGCGATGGTAGTCGTATCGTAGCGGAAGGCGAGGTCATTCGTGCGGATGTGGGCCGCGAATTGCTGTCCAAGCTTTTCCATCACCCCTTCGATTGCGCCTTCGCCATATTCCTTGATCAGAGCTGAGGCACGTCCAAATTGAAGCAGTAGCACCGAGAGCGGCGCCGAGTTTTGTGCGGCCCGCTTGCTCTCGGCCAGAAGCAGGTCAAGATAGGAGCTGCGCTTCAACAGGCCGGACTTCTCTTCGGTGACCGAGAGGTTTTTCACCAGGCGCCGCAGGCCGGCGTTGTTCAACGCGATTACCATCTGATCGGCAAGCGTTTTCAATATGACGGCATCGGTCTGCGGCCACACTCGCGCTTTGTTGTGCAGGAGAGCGAGTACGCCCACAGAATCGCTTCCGTTGCTCAAAGGAAGCGCCATCAACGACGAGGCCGCGAGTTCCGTCACGGCACCGCGTACGTCCTGAAGCTCCGGCGCCTTTTGCACGTCGGCAAAGATGAGGGGTTCGTTCGACGACGAGACCAGAGACAAATCCTGGAGTGCGCACACTAAGTCTTTAATGGCGGCAGCACTGCCTGCCTTCGCACCTTTCCCGCAGAATTCCTGCACTGCAGTGGGGCTGGAGCCGGGCGTGCGCATGGCCGCTACGCAGCGCGACACCTCCCAGTGCGCACCGATCTCGTTAACCGCAGTCGTCAACACCGCCGTGGCTGTGGTTTGGTGGTAGAGTTTGCGCGTAATTTCGGCCACACGGGTCACGTTGCGCATCTCGGCTGCCGGATCGGAAGCGGGCACCGAAGGCGCAGCGAGCGGCGTCGCGGGCGCAACCGGCGCCCGCGGAGCAGAACCCGGATAATTCGGCGTGACTCCTGCCGAGAGATAAAGCCGCTGCAAGTCTTCGTTGCGCTCTTCTTCGCGCGGAAATAGTTCCTGAATCCTCTGCAGCCGCTCGACGGCTTTGTTGCGCATTCCGTACTGCACAAGAATTTCGGCTTGCAACATCAAGTCCTGCAGCGTGGAGGCGCCCAGCGTCGCCTCGTGCTCAATCGCAGCCACAGCCGGGGTCTTACTGACGGGAGTAAAGCGCGAGGAAATGGCGCTGAACTTTTTCTCGTCAATCCTTCCTTTCAACATCTCCAGCCGCTTGGTGTGGCCGGCCTCGTAGGCATCTACCTCCGCGGCTCGGTCAAGGCATTCTGCAGCCTTGGCAAAATCTCCTGTGCCGCAGTAGACGTCGAAAAGCTTGAGCAAGGTCTGGCAGTATTCGCCCTCACGATTTGAGGCGTTGAAAAGTTCGCTCAGAAACTCGAGCATTACAGGAGAGGTCCTTCGTGTGGAGGCGATCTCCTGCATGACGCCGACAAACTGCCGCCGTTCGCCGCGCTTGGCCTGGACCTGCCCCAATTTGCGCGCCAGTTTGACCGCAGCTTCGTCTTGCTCCGCATCCACCAACTGGCCGATCAGCGCCGTTACCTGTGCCATGCGATTGGGATTTTGCTCGAAGAGCTGCCACACCAGCGGCTCCGCGTCAGCATAACGTCCCGCCGCGAGAAGCGCCTCGGCGTAGATATCGCGCAGAACTGGCGAAGTCTTGCTGGCATTGATCTGCGGCTCGAGGATAAAAATTGCCGCGCCGATTTGTCCCTGACTCAGTAAACTCTTGCCGTAGGCGAGTGCGATTTCTTCGTCAGACGAATCTTCCTGATAAGCACGCTCGTACCACTGTGCAGGATCGCCGCCGTCGGCGGCAGTCAGTTGCGCCACGCGCTTAAAGGCCTCTGCGGCTGTTTTGCTTTCCCCGATCTCGGAGGAGATCTCGGCGATGCGCAGGACATTTGCCTGAATGGGCTCCAGCTCAACCAAGCGAGACAGGATTTGCAGAGCATCATTCTTGTTATCGAGTTTTGCCAGATCGCTCAGTGCCGACTCATAGGTGCCAACCGCCAGCTTCTTGTTCGACCCTTCCAGCAACTGCCCAAAGCGGAATTTTTGCTCCCACGTTGGGTTTCCGTGCCGAGCCAGTTTCTTGTACGTGAGGCTGGCGCGTGTGGCGTCTCCGGCGTTTACCTGTCGCTCGAATAATTCGCCTAAGAGTCGCGCTGCATCGCGGCCACGGCTCTGCGCCAGGCACAGGTCTGCTGACAACTCGCGAACTTTGTCGTTTTCCGGATCGTCGCGCAGAACCAGCAAATATTCTTCCAGCGCCTCGGCGGCCTTCCCTTTTTGCAGAAGCTTCTCCGCTCGCTCCACTCGCCGCATCAGTTCGGCCCGGTCCGCACGTATTGTCGTCTCAGCCATGGGTTGGGTCTGGGCAGACTGCTCTGTTTTGATTCTAGGAGTCGCCCCCAGTGCCAGCAATCTGCAAGGTCGAGGTGGCGATTACGAAAGTCACCGGGGGGCCTCTAACTTGGGAGATGCCGCCGTTTTTTGTTATCGTGCCGCATGCCTCTCGTTCCATCGAGTTCTGAGTTGATCGATCCGAAGATGGTTCCCCAAGACCCTCACGAACAAGGGCTCCACCATCAACTCACCGCCGGCCAGATGACGATGGTGGCCGTTGGCGGTTCAATCGGCACCGGGCTTCTTCTGGGATCGGCCGCGGCTCTTGAAATCGCCGGACCTGGCGTGATTGTCAGCTACTTCATCGCTGCATTCATCGCCTTTACCGTTTGCATGGCGTTAGGCGAACTGGCGAGCATGCATCCGGCTGCCGGATCGTTCGGTCTTTACGGCGAACTTTATCTGAACCAGTACTGGGGATTTCTTTGCCGCGCCGGTTACTGGGCGTCTATCTCTTTCTCAATCGGCGCCGAACTTGTCGCCTCCGCCACATACATGACCTCGTGGTTTCCCGCGGTGAATGGAGAACTCTGGGTCATTTTGTTTTCCGCACTCATTTTAATCGTCAATCTGCGCAGCGTACATTCGTTCGGCCTCTTCGAGTTCTGGTTCGCGATGATCAAGTTTGTCGCCATCCTCGGCTTCGTTCTGGCTGGCGCCGTGTTTCTGTTCGGAGGCCGCATCCCGCCGCAATACACAGCCCATGGCGGATTTCTTCCTCACGGTCCTATCGCCCCGCTACTGGCTGTCTTCCTTGCGATTTACGCGTTCGGGGGAGTCGAGATGCTGGCCGTCACGACCGGGGAATCGCGCTCTTCCGGAGATGTTCCGCGGGCTGCACGCCTTACTTTTCTGCTACTGGCGGGAATTTATCTTAGCGCGATCATTGTTCTGGTAGGTGTGATGCCGCGGGATCACGCCGGAGTCAGCGAGAGTCCGTTCGTCAGTGTGCTTCGCCTGGCTGGAATCCCGTCCGCGGCTTTCTTGATGAACTTCGTCGTCCTGACGGCTGCGCTCTCGGGAGCAAACGCCAAACTTTACGTGGCCTCACGCCTGCTGTTTTCCATGGGCCGCACTGGATGGGCTCCCGCGCGATTCGGCCAACTGAGTGCGGCCGGATCACCTCGCCTGGCTTTGCTGGTTTCGTCTTATGGCATTGTGGCCGCGCTCATCTTCGAAAACTGGGCGCCGAAGCGAGCTTTTCTCTACATCATGGGAGCTGCATTCTCCGGCCTGATCATGTCATGGGTTATCTCCCTGGCGGCCCATATCAGCTTCCGCTGGCGGCTGACTTCGGAGCAGATATCTGCTTTACCGATGCGGTCCCCGTTGGGAGTTGGGGGTTCGATCCTGGGCTTTGTTCTCGTCTCCGCGGCGGTTTTGAATACTTTGATATCGTCACGCGTGAACCTGATCGGCGGACTGACTTTCTTTGTCGGACTTACCGGCGCCTATCTTTTACTCAGGCGCCGCCGGTCATCGTAGCCACATTACCAACGTAAGCCTGTTCAGCCCTTTTTTGCCCACATCCACACTGCTGCTCCGCTAGCCTTTCTATTAGGATCGCGCGCCGAATTCTCCTTTCTCAGCCAAGCGCCAAATTTTCTTAACGATGATTTTCGCGACTCTCTTAACTCACAACGACCCCACGCAACTAATCGTCTGGTGCGGCATCGGACTCTGCGTTGGACTCTACCTTTTCTTCAACGGCTTTCGTGTACTGCAGCGGCGGCGGGTAATACTGGATACGCCGGTCTCCAAAATCCGCAGCGCATCGCTGGGAACAGTCGAAGTGACGGGCCTTGCTGTGGGACCGTATACGATGCCCGCGCCCATCACGGCGCGCGACTGCTACTTCTATCGCGCCACAGTTTGGGAATGGAAGCGCCAAGGCCGCAGCAATCAGTGGGTGAGAGTGGCGGGCGAATGCGCGCACTTGCCATTTTTCGTCGACGACAATACCGGTAAATTGTTGATCGATCCTCGCGGCGCTGAGTTGGATCTGCATCGTGATTTTCAACAGGAATATTGCGACTCTTTCTTCACGATGAACGAAAAAGCGCCTCCCCGCGTGCACGCATTGTTGCAGCGGCACGGAATCAGCACCACGAACAAAATCAAAGTCGAAGAGTTTTGCATCAAGCCGAAGAACGCACTTTTTCTGATGGGAACGCTGGCGGAGAATCCCGGCATAAAACTCTCATCCCAGCCGAGCTTTGACGACGAGCACAGCACCCGGGTGTCGGTGGATGAAATCTGGTCGAGTCCAGTACATCTCAACTTTGGAAGATCTTTAGTATTAGCGGAGGGTATCGACAACTCGAGTACTCTGCAAGACGGCTCAGTAAGTGAAGGCCTATTCGGTGGATCATTTCGAGAACCGGATTTCCGCGACTCCGCGTTCGCCAGTTCGCCTCTTGGCAAATCGATTCTGGAAGAGGAGGCGAACTATGCCGCATCCTCCAAGGTCGTCAGGCTCACGCCGGATTCCGTTCCAAACAAAACCGACGGAATGTCGCAGCAGCAAACAATCGCCGCCGCGCTCATGAGGGCGGGAATTACAAATCCCGCGGCGTGGTCTGCAGCCGGAGTAACGACGGCAGAAACTATGGGCCACGGCGCTGATTCCTGCGTCCAATCGCCGATCGAAGGCTTCGATCCTCAGCCCGCCGTTGCTTTGATGAAGGGAAAGAACAATTCAACTTTTCTTATTTCCTGGCGCAGCCAACGCGAGGTGGCACGCTCACTCGGCTGGAAGTGCGCGTTGATGATTTGGAGTGGACCTGCGCTGGCGTTGATCTCGCTATATGGCCTGCTCACACTGACCCACCTGATTTAGATTTCCGCAAAGCAAGAAATTGTGCCTCTAGTACAATAACTCGCGTGAGCAACGCCGTTCGCATCGGAATTCTTGGCGACTTCAATTCTGAATTTCGTTCCCACCACGCTACGCCGGACTCCCTTCAGCACGCCGCGCGCAAACTAGGCATGCAGGTCGACTCGGAGTGGATTTCGACCCCAACTTTGCTGGACCGTGGCGCGGAAAAAATGCTGAAGAGTTTCGATGGGCTGTGGGGCTCACCTGGCAGCCCCTTCAAGAGCTTTGACGGCATGCTCAAGGGCATCGAATTTGCCCGGCGTTGCGACTGGCCCTTTCTCGGCACCTGCGCCGGCTTTCAGTATGCACTGATCGAGTTTGCGCGGAACGTTCTGGGCATCGCCGATGCGGACAGCGCGGAAAATAATTCGGGGTCGAAGAACATTGTGATCTACCCTGTGGCCTGCGCGGTTCCGGATCGCAAGGGCGACGCCCCGAAGCTTTCAGGTATGGTGCCCGAGATTCGGCTGCGGCCCGGCTCGTATCTGCAGTCTTTTTACGGAAAAGACAAAGAAGTAGTGACGGAAGAATTCTTCTGTAATTTCGAAGTGAATCCGGAATTTGAATGGGCGACGATGGAAGCTGGCTTCCCGGTGGTCGCCCGCGGTTCGAACGGGGAAATTCGGGCTATCGAATCCCCAGCTCATCGTTTTTTCGTCGCCACACTCTTTCAGCCACAACTGTCGTCCTCGGAAAAAACTCCCCACCCGGTCGTTGTGGCGTTCGTCCAGGCTGCCGCGGATTGGGGGAAGAAGAAGCTTGACGATAGCGTGCTCGAGTAGAAGCCGGATAGTTTTTAACGGAAATTAATCTCTAAATCGTTGTTTTCCACTAAAGCAAATCTTCCAATCGCCGATCTGCGTTCACATGGTGAACCCAATTAGCAGCGCAGTTTCCAGTCATGCCACTGAGACCGCCAACGCATCGGCGCCAGCTCCGAAAGCTCAGCAGCAGCAACAGAGCAGTCCGCTGCCCTCAGATACAGTCAAACTGAGCAGCACGGGCAATGCCGACCAAAACGAAGGCAACCAGTAGGCAAAACCGAAATGTAAGTACCCTCGAGCAGTCGAACAAAAAAGGAAAGGTGAGCGTCCCCCACTCGCCTTTCCTTTTTCTTTATCTCGCGTTGCTTTATCTCGCGTTCAGTATCGAGGGCGGGCTCGCTTATGCCGCTTTGACAAAGCGCAGCGATGCAGAATTCATGCAATAGCGCAGCCCCGTAGGCTTCGGACCATCGTCGAAAACATGTCCCAGGTGGGCGTCACACTCGGTGCAGGAGACGGCGGTTCGCACCATGCCAATGCTGGTATCGGAAATCTCTCGCACGTTTTCCTTCGCGATCGGCTCCCAAAAGCTCGGCCAGCCCGTGCCAGAATCGAACTTTGTCGAGGAACTGAAGAGCGCATTGTCGCAACAGATGCAGCGGAAAATTCCTTTATCGTGCAAGTCCCAGTACTTGCCGCTGTAGGCAAACTCCGTGTCCGCGTGACGCGTAATCTCGAAGGCCCCCGAAGGCAACTGCTTTCTCCACTCTTCCTCCGTCTTCACTACGCGAGCAACTTTCACTTTAGCCAGGCGCTTGCCGTCGTCGGAAAACTGCACAATCGTTACCTCGGCCGGTTCGGTCTTGGCCGCCGCTACGATCTGATGTGGCCGTCGCAACGACAACAGCGCCAAACCTCCCAGCGCTGCTCCGGCCCCAAGCAGAAACACTCGCCGACTAGGATTTACTTCTCTTTCATCGCGGCGCGATTCAAACATAAGCTCCCTCCAAGCACTAACTTCGAAAATTACTTGCCTGTATAAATCTCCGGAAATTCCTTTCGCAAATTCGCCACCTTAGGCGCGTCGTTATAAACGATGTAAGGATTATTCGGATGGATAGCAGCATAGTTTTGGTGATAACCTTCCGCCGGATAAAACGCCTTCAACGGCACAACCTGCGTCACAATCTTGCGCGAATAGACCTTGGCCTGATCGAGTTGCGCGATGTAAGCCTCGGCGATTCGCTGTTGTCCGTCACTGTTGTAGAAAATCACGGAGCGATACTGGGTGCCTTCGTCCGGGCCTTGCCGGTTCAATTCCGTGGGATCGTGGGCTACAGAGAAGAAAATGCGCAGCAATTCGCCATAAGTTACTTTCGAAGGGTCGTAAACGATTTTGACTGACTCAGCGTGCCCGGTTGTGCCGCTGCTCACCGTCTCATAGTCTGGATTCTGAACCGTGCCGCCCGCGTATCCCGAAGTGGCGCCGATCACGCCCTTCACATGCTGAAATACTGCCTGGATTCCCCAGAAGCATCCGCCAGCCAGCACGACAGTTTCCTGAGCCGGAGCGGTAGCTCTGGCTTCGTCCACTACCGGGGCGGGTACCGCTGCCCCGCTGCCCGCCTGGCAAGACAGAGCACCGCCACCCAGTACCGCAAGCATGGCGAGAAAGCGTGTAGAATTTTTCGACATAAGACCTCCTACCTCTCCTCTATCGTCTCCCAATTAGAGTTACGAGTTCAATGAAAGTTTCGGATGTCTTTCCCGGATAGGCGGGAGCAAAAAACACCGCCCCGATTCTCATTTTCGAGATGAATCGGGGCGCGGTCCTTTGGGGTCTCGACGCTTTTCTATGCGGATTTCTTTGTTTTCTCTTTTTCCAGGTGTAGCTTGCCTGCTTTCTTCCCGCCGGCGCTTTCGAGATTTTCCACACCCTGCTCCAGTTCGGGCGCTTCGACAATTTTCCAGTTCCCGCCCGAATTCCATGGGCCGGTTGCGTCTCGCTCCCCGTCGTCACCCACGCCGGTCGAGTCATTGAAGTATTCGTCGACCAATCCGGGCGTCGGTTCGATCTTGCCGATGCTAAAGCGGTTCTTCCCTAGGCTCTCTAGTGCCGCTGTGAATGCTTTCATGTGGGTAATCTCGCGAGTCATCAGGAACTGCAAAGCGTCCTTCGACCCTGGATCATCGCAAAAATTGATCAGGCGTTCGTAAACGATCTTGGCTCGGGCTTCCGCCGCTATGTTGCTGCGCAGATCCACATCGAGTTCGCCGGTGATTTTGAGGTAGTCTGCTGTCCAAGCATCTCCCATGGAGTTCAGCAAGCTAACGCCTCCCCCGCCTGCTATCGAAACGAGAGGATCGACCTCTGCCGCCTCCCGATCTTTTTTCAAAGGCTTCAGGTGCATCCTCGCCAGAGTACCGACTACCTCCAGATGGCTCAGTTCTTCCGTTCCTATATCCATTAGCAGATCCTTGCGCTCCGGATCTTCACAGTTCAATCCTTGAATGGAATATTGCATTGCGGCAGCCAGTTCTCCGTTTGCTCCGCCAAATTGCTCGAGCAACATATTTCCAAACCGCGGGTCGGGCTTGCCTACGTTTACGGTGTACATCAATTTTTTTATGTGATGGTACATGGATTTCCCTCTCTCTTAACGTCCTTAATTGGGATGAAAGCGTTGATTGGACGCTGGCTTTTCTCAATAGTGCTTCAGCGGCAGGAAGAGAGGAATACAGGAGCCGGGGTATTCTCCGGTTGAGACACCCGAGCCGTTCCCACGGATCACTTTTCAATCGATTTTATTTATTTCCAGACCCTAGCCTCATAAAAATCGCCAACCTTCGACCCTGATTCCGCACCAGAGAGCCGGGTAGAAACTCGATCTCAGAGAAAGCCCTCTCAGAGATGGAAACAGCGACTTCGTCTTCGCCGGGCCGCCCGATCCCGTTGTGGCTTATCGTGCTCTGCGCGCTTGGTTTTCATGGGCCACTGCTCATGATGCAAGCGCCTGCTAATACTTTTGACGCCAACTTTCATATGTCGATGGCGTCGCACTACGCTCACCATTGGTTCAATCCCTGGAACGAACAATCGTTCGCCGGCTTTTCACAAACCACGTATCCGCCGCTTGTGCACCAGTGGATCGCAATTCTTTCCCACGTAATCGGGCTCACCTTCGGTTTCATGCTCGTGCAAGGCATCGTAATTCTCCTGCTGCCGATCGGCATATATGGCTTCGCCAGGTTATGGGTCTCGGAGCGCGCCGCCAGCTATGGTGCGTTCTGCTCCATCTTCGTGGGATCGCTTTGTCTTCTCGTCTATCAGGATGGGCAGATCGGAACCACCTCGGCGACAGTACTCTTCCTTTTGGCATTGCCGTTTATCTACCGTTACGTCCTCCACGGCAAATCGCAAGATTTGATCTTGGGCCTTGCTGTCTCATGCACTGCGGCCGCCGCCCATCACGCAACGCTTCTGTTCGGGATCATTTTCTTCGTCTTCCCGCTGCTGTGGCTCGCCGTGGCAGACTACCGCGCCGAGCATCCCGGTGAGTCGATCCTAATGCCGATTCGCCGCATCGCTCTTTTCGGCGGCGCCGCCGGCGTGGGAATACTGGTAGTGCTCCTGCCCTATTTCCTGATCATCTTGAAAGATCCCATCCGTCAGGTGCCGATCCCGCACTTGAGCCGCGCCAATTTTATCCAGCAGCCCATCTGGGGCCTGCACTACTGGCTGGTACCTTTCGGAGTTGTAATCCTCGCGTTACCGTACATTTTTTACAAGGGAGCCGAGAAGCGCCTCCGGCCGCTGCTGCTGGGATTTTATTTCGCACTCCTCTTCGGTCTGGGTGGAACCACGCCTCTGCCGCGCTGGCTGCTGGGCAGGGCATTCGAAGTGCTCACGTTCGAGAGGTTCACTTTTTGGGCGGTTCTACTGGCAATGCCATTCGTCGGATTGCTGGCGGTTCAACTCATTGACCGCTTCGGCCCACCAATGGCGGCGACTCTCGTTGCCCTCGTCGTCGCCGGCGGGGCCCTATCAGTCGCGTGGAACGTATATTTCCCGTTGATTGGAGCGGAGCCCGACGTTGATCCGATCGTAAAATTTCTAAACTCAGACGGCCGCGATCAATATCGCTATCTAACCCTCGGCTACGCGAATGCTATGTCGAAAATCGCCTGCTACACCAATGCCCCCAGCATCGACGGCGAATACAATTCCGCCCGAACCCTCCCCGAAATGACACATCACGGCGTTGCTCAATTGAGCAGCGCGAAGTTCTACCACTCGGACGGAATGGAGGCTCTTGCCGAAATACTTCGCCACGCCGACAAATATGGGCTTAAGTATGTCTTCGTGCATGACTCCTATTACGAACCCATCCTCACTTTCGCTGGCTGGCGTCAGATCGACAGCTTCAATCATGGCGAGACGGCGGTTTGGACTACCCTCGGGGTTCCCAAGGCCACAAAAATTCCCTCACCCCTCGAACCTCCACGCTGGCAGGGAATCATGTGGGGAACGGTTCCCTTCGGCACCAGCATCCTCACCATCATTCTTGCGTGGTTAGCCTTCAAGAGAACTTCTGCCGCGGAACGCGCCGCCGTCCCCGGCGATAACGAAGCCCATGTACCAGAATTTCGACCCCAGGAAGTTACCTTATCTCCCGCCTACAGCTCTAATGCTCAGCACCTACGGTAAATGTTCGGGGCGTTGAGCCAGCAACAGAGCGGACTCTCTGCATCCAACCTCGCTATGAAACGCCCTTCGTGCAGTATCGTGATCCCGGCCTATAACGAGGAAAAGCGCCTTCCTCGTACGTTGAATTCAATCATTGCCTTCCGTGAAGCAAACTCATGGAATCTGGAAGTAATCGTCGTCAACGATGGATCGAAAGACAAAACAGCGGAAGTGACCCGGCAATTCTCGGCCAACTACCCGTTCATTGGCCTCGTCGATAACGCCATCAATTGCGGAAAGGGCAAGAGCATTCGCGATGGCGTAGACCGTGCAGAAGGAGACGTCATCTTCTTCGCCGACGCCGATGATTCCACTCCCATCACTGATGCGGAAAAACTCTTACAGGCAATCGAAAGCGGAGCGGACATTGCCATCGGCTCCCGCTGGGTTGACCGCGACCTTCAAGTCCATCCTCAGCCGTGGTACCGCCGATTGAACGGTCGCCTTTACAACCTCCTGATGCGCACCATTCTCGGCCTCGATTACAAAGACACGCAAAACGGATTCAAGGCCTACACGCGCTCCGCCGCCAAGACTATTTTCCCGCTGCAAAAGATCAGTGGTTGGGGCTTCGACGCCGAAGTTTTGTTCCTCGCGCAGAAATTTGGCTTCTCGGTTAGGGAAGTCCCGGTCGAATACACCTACTATGCCGAAGGTTCGAAGATCCGCCCCTATCGTGACGGCGCTCGCATGTTAAGCGAACTTTTCAAAGTCAGATGGCACGAACTGAATGGCGCCTACTCGGAAAAAGCGACCCGTCAAGTCTCGACCGACAACCTGCCCGGCGTTTCGCTCCAAGAACGCACCTCCGACTGACCAATGGTCGAGTTTATGGGCAAAAGAAAATACCTCTTTGTTTTCGGCACTCGTCCTGAGGCCATTAAGATGGCGCCTGTGCTGCACGCTCTTCAGCGCGAGCCGCAGGCCGAGTGCATCGTGTGCGTCACCGGGCAGCACGAAGAGTTGTTGAACTCAGTTCTGTCGCTGTTTCGTATCACGCCCGATTACCATTTGCGCGTGATGTCCCACAACCAGCAGCTTTGCGGCTTAACCGCGCGCCTGCTCGGCGAATTAGAAAAAGTGATTGCCCGGGAGAAAACCGATTGGGTGGTGGTTCAGGGCGATACCGCATCCGCTATGGCTGGCGCCATGGCCGGATGCTATTGCAAAATTCCCGTAGCGCACATTGAAGCCGGCCTTCGCTCGCACAACAAGCTCGAGCCCTTCCCCGAAGAGGTAAATCGCAAAATCATCGATGTGATGTCCAACTTGCATTTCGTCCCGACAGTTGGGGATCAGGAAAACCTGTTGTTGGAAGGCCTTAGTCCCGATTCCATTTATGTAACCGGCAACACTTGCATCGATGCGCTGCGTTATATCTCCAAGCAGCCGTTTTCTCTGGAAGACTCGGTACTGCAAGAAGTGCCGTTTAAGCAGAAGCGGGTCATCCTCGTCACGGTTCACCGCCGCGAAAATCACGGGCCGGCGCTGGAAAGCATCTGCCAGGCGATTCGCATCGTCGCCCGCCGCTACCGCGACACCGCTCATCTCGTGCTGCCCGTGCACCCCAACCCGAATGTGACCGCGGCCGTATGGCGCCATCTGGACGGCCTTAGCAACATAACTTTGACACCGCCCCTGGACTACCGCGAAATTATCGCCCTTGCGGAGTCCTGCTACTTCGCCATGATCGATTCGGGCGGCCTGCAGGAAGAGTTACCTTCTCTCGGCAAGCCGGCGCTGGTGCTGCGCAATGTTAGCGACCGTCCCGCAGCCACTTTGGCCGGCGCGGCGAAAATCGTAGGCGTGGAAACGGACTCGATTGTCACCGCATTCACCAATCTAATGGAAGATCGATCCCTTTATCGGCAGATGGCCCAACATCGCAACTTATTCGGCGACGGCCTGGCCGGCAAGAGAATCGCGCAAATATTGATGGCCCAATCCCAGGCCGACGCGGTGGAACCCGAGGTCGCAAAAGCAGCGTAATTCGGCTTGATCCGTTAAGCCAACCTGTAAGACCAGCCGTCAGATGCCAATGACATAGTACTTGTCATCCTTCGCGAAGCGAAGGACCTATGCATCTGGCCTACGCAACGATGCTCCTTGCCATCTCAAACCAGCGCCCGCCATTCAAATCTCCGTTCCCCGCGCCGACTCCACATCTCCAAAGCCTGATTACAAAATGCAGTCGACACCGGATTCATAAACGCCAGCATCTCGCCATTTTTCGTACCAAACCAAAAGCCCCCGTTCAAGCGCAGATCCGCGTCATCCGACTGGAAACTTCGCATGACAGCAACATCGTTCCGCGCAGCTTCCTGATCCAGGCTGTTAATCCCAAACTGATCGGCAAACAAGCGAACTCGAAACGATTGGGCGACCACATCGGAGCGGAGGAACTTAGGCCCAATCGCCCGCACAAAGTCCGCCACGCGATCGATCCCAGAAACCATCGCCTCAGCAGCCGCAGGGTCGCCAGCTACAGGAAGCAACCCTTCGAGAAAGTAGCAATACGCATGCAACCGGTCCATCACCAGAAACTCGCTATCGACTCCCGGCAAGAACGACGAGTGATTTTCCAGAGATGAGTCAAGCATCTGCCGGTAGCACTGCAAATATCGATCATCATTAGTCGTCTGCCAGAGCTCATACCACCCCAGCGCAGCCTTTAGCTGGTAACACGCCGAACTACGCGACCAGCGCGTCGGATCGCGGGGCAGCTGCGTTTTGGCTGGCATTTCAATAATCGGCACAAAATCGGCCTCATTCGCAAAGTCGCGGACCATCGAATCCCCGACTCTCACCGCCGTCTCAAGAAATTCCTCCTTCTTAAACTCCCGCCAAAGCGACAGCAATCCCCGCACGATAATTCCGTTGTCGAAAAAGAAAGAATATTTTTGGCGGCCGTCGCATTCGAACGGCATCGCCGAACACTTCTCATCCCACGCCCTCACCAGGTAGCAGCCGGCCTCGATAGCGGCGTCCATATAGCGAGCTTCGGAAGTCTGTTTGTATAAATTCACCAGCGCGCTGACGGTGTAGCCGGTGATCTCAGTCGAGAGCGGCGCGTTGCGTTCGCAATCGCTGAAATAATATCTAGCGACTCCGCCATTGGCTTCTTGAATCCCCGAGTCCAAAAACCATTCGCCAGCGCTCCGGCGGGTGCTTTTCTCTTCCGTCGTTTTAACTTGTTCTGCATACTTCATTGTTCAGCCACCTGCCTGCTCGACTTGGAAACTCTCTGTTTAAAAAGCTGCAAATATTCGCCCGCGACTTCTGCCATTGGAGTCATTGCTGCAGCCGACAAATTCTGCTCCGCTGCACGCCGGTGCAGCTGCTCCGAACTCAGCACGCGAATCAACTGCGTCGCGAGGGTTGAGCCATCTCCCGGAGCATAAAATTCGACCGCGATCTGCTCTTCGTTCGCAATTTCGACAATCTCGGGAATCGCTGCCGCGACCATCGGCAGGCCATACTGGCAGGCTTGGTGCATCACGCCGCTCGTCCCTGCCGCCGACGAATAAGGCAACGCCAGCACTGATGCACTGCTGAAAAGAGTTGGCAGTTCGTCTTCCGGAACATAGCCAAGAAAACGAACGCAGTTGCGATTCGCCCACTGCTTCTGCAGCGTTTCCAAATACTCGGGAGTGCTGGGATGATTTGTGCCGGCGATAACCAGCACTGCATTGGGAACAGCACGCGCCACTCCATCCATGCATTCGAGCAAAAGATCAATTCGCTTGTACGTACCCCAATAGCCGAATGCCAGAATGATGCGCTCCGGACCGTCGAGCTGCGGCAAGCTCGCGAGCCGCATGCCTTCGAAAGTTCCATGCGGACGGAACTGCACTCGATCGGCCCGCTTGCCGTAGTGCGCGGCGAGATCGTCCCGGAACGAAGGCAGCAGCACTGAAACGTCATCTGCCAGCAGCAGCAATTGCGTCCCGATATGTCCAGCACTGCGATACAGCCACGGCCAGCGAACACCCGCATCTTTAAGGTTGATCCGCTCGAATATTGTGTGCAGAGTGATGTGCGTGTAATAGCCCGACAATCGCGCCAGCGCAGGCACCATAAGGGCCATAAAGGCCGCAATCGGCTTACGCGCAAAAGTGGAAAATCCTATATTGAACCAGACGACATCCGGCCTGTGCTTCCAGATCTCCGCGAGCAGCCGCATAGGATTTAAAGCTGAATCGAAGCGCCAGCAGCGCTCGATATGAAAGTCCTCCAGCTCCGGCTTCGCGTCAGTCTCGTCCGCAAGAATAACCAGATCGACCTGCGGATCGTTGCGCAGCGCACAAGCCAAATGGTAGCCATACTCGTTGAGATCTCCGCGGCTGGGCGGAAAGGAAGTAACCAGCAATACTTTCATTCGCGCCGGAACGTTCTCAACCTCCCGTGGCGCCGAGAATTCCGTCTTCTCCGAAGCGTATCCAGGCAGCCCTATTCCGCGAGACGAAAGCACAGTGGCGGTCCTCAAATACTGGCGAGAGTTCGATTGCTAGAATTCGAGAAAGGTTGCCGCTCTTGCGTCTGGGAATATTCTGGATGTTGCTGCCGAATCAGGCGTCTGGCGAGGGTTCGAAGCGCCTGGCGGTTCCCGGGATAGTCGTGTGCATCCAGGTATTAACGCAGTCTCGCCAGTGCCATCTTCGCAGCGTGATATCCGCACATCCCGTGCACCGCTCCGCCGGGCGGAGTTGACGCCGAACAGATGTAGATATTTTGCGCCGAGGTCCCATAATGCCGCCACGTGGGTCGAAACAAGAATTGGCGCAAGTCCACCACACCGCCTCCAATATCGCCTCCCACCAGATTGGCATCCATCTTTTCAAGATCGGCAGGAGCAAAGATGCGGCGCGCTAAAACAATCTCGCGGAAACCGGGAGCGAATCTCTCAATCTGGCTCTCCAATTGCGCCAGCATATCTTCCTTTGCTCCGTTGGGAACGTGGCAATAAGCCCAGGCTGTGTGTTTGTCGGCAGGAGCGCGGGAAGAGTCAAACAAGCTGGGTTGGACCAATAGCACAAAAGGTCTTGCTGCGATCTGCCCACCTCTCACGCTCTTTTCTGACGCAGCAATCTCCTCAAAGCTACCGCCCACATGTACGGTCGCAGCTCGCGTACATTCCGCTGCCTTCCACGGAATCGGCTCGCTCAAGGCGTAGTCCACTTTGAACACGCCGGGGCCGTAGCGAAACTTTTCGAGTTTGTATTTAAAGCTATCGGAAAGTCTCCCGCCCGCAATTCTCAGCAATTGCCGCGGCGTCACATCGCAAAGAATCAAGTCATCGTCCGTCCATGCATCGAGCGATTCCACGCGCGAAGAAGTCGTGACCTTACCCCCGAGTATCGCGAGATGCCGGCAGAGCGCATTTGAGATCGACTGCGACCCTCCACGCGCAACGGGCCAGCCGACCGCGTGCGCGGATATCGCCATCAACATACCGAACGCGCCGCTCAATGGCTCATCGAGCGCAAGAAATGAGTGCGCTGCAAATCCCGCAAAAAGTGCGCGAGTGCGATCGCTGCGAAAGCGACACGCGATCGTCTTCGCCGACAAAAGCGCTCTCAGCCCAAAGCGCGCCATGAGCAACGGATGTTTCGGGATTGCGGGAAGCGGCCGAAGAACCTCTGGAGCGAACTCGCTCCAATTTTCGGCGAACGGTTTCACGAGCTTTCGCCAAGCGTCTCCGTCCGCACCAAGACACTTCTTCGCATGGTCGAGATTGCGTTGCAATACAACGGCCGTACCGTCGTCAAATGGATGAGCCAGCGGAGCTGGGGAGTAAATCCATTCCAATCCATGTTTTTGCAGAGGCAAGGAAGAAAAGAACGGCGATCCTGAGCCGAGCGGGTGCACTGCCGATCCAAAATCATGCAGAAACCCCGGCAGGGTCAGTTCCATGGTCCGCGCTCCGCCGCCGGGAATCACCTCCGCCTCGAATACTTCCACCTGCAATCCAGCCTGAGCCAGCACAATCGCCGCCGACAGCCCATTTGGACCTGAGCCAATGACGCGCGCTTTGGATCGATTTGGCATCCTGTGCGAATCCAACAAATATTTCGAACAAAGCTGCAGCCCGATCTTTAAACTCCCCAATTACGAAGTTTCACAATTACTCAATTCGCTTCATTGCCGCGGCGAAACCGTCGGCCGCTCGATCACTTCAATTTGACCATCCGGCTTGAACCCCAAAGTTGGCGCATACAAACCGAGAAATTGCCTCCGCCACCACATTCCGCTGTTGCGTTTCTCCGCCATCGTGGTGAACCAGTATTGCCACAGCACCGCGCGAACCTGGCGGGGCGCCTCGCGACTGAAAGGATTGCCCGCAAACAGCTGAAGCACATCCGGATCGTTCGAAAGCAAACGCACCTCCGCGCTGGGCACAATGGAATACTCGCGCCACGAGCCAAGAGAAGCAAACCATAGGTTCCAATCGAACCGTGGTTGATACGGTGCGTAGATTCCTGGCGGCTGATTTAATTCCTGCGGCTTGTAGCGAAACGGATACGCCACCCAATTCTGTCCGTCCATTGAACCCTGAAATTCAATCTCATATCTTCCGCGTGTCATCACCGCAAACAAGCCATAACGATTGGCAATTCGAAATGGCTCGAGCGCGCTAATCGGAGAGGTCGGTAACGTCGCTTCCACAAAAATCCAAATCAATTCAGCCGTTGTCGCGTAAAAAATCCAGGTCAGCATCACGGAACTCACCGACAACTTCACAGCGTGCCAATATCGATCAAACCACGGCGACGCAGGCCTTTGCTCGGGGCCGGGCCTTTCCGCATCGGGGCCAGGAGGCGCAAAACGTGTTCGCAACTTCACTGGAATGATGCTTGATACAAAGCGATCATCGAGCAGCAGCACTCCCAGCGCCAAAACCAGATAGTTCAGAAACGTATAATTCGCGGTAAGGATTACGCCGATCTGCCACGGTGTCACAATACAAAAACAAATAATCCGCCAGCGGCGGGGAAGGAACAGCATCCACACCACGCCGAGTTCCATCGCCAGCGTGGCATACACCGTAGCCGCATGAAAGCTGTGCGGCAGATGCTGCACATACCAGCCAAGCCACGTGGGCAAGGGGCCGTTCTGGTAATACTCGTCCATGGCAGTGAAGTGGCGCCATTGCGGATCGCCGCTAAGCAGCTTTACCGCACCCGATTCGAAATAAATGCGGAACCACTCCCACTGCAGCAAAAACTGGCTGGCCCGCGAAGCGCCATGCGTTCGCCCGAGCCCGGGACGCAGCCCCGGCGGCGCAAAGAACAACGCGATGAAGCCCGCCTCCAGCAACATGCCATCCGATTGGTAACCAGAGAAATCCTGAGCCGCGCTGACAAAAGAAAGGAAACACACAAAGCAAATCACCAGCATGCATCGAGGCCACAGGTTCAAAACCAGCAGCAGAGATGCTGCCATCCCAGCCCAGCAGAGCGCGATCAGCATTCCGTTTCCGCTCGACCACCAGAGCAAAGTCGGCGCATACCAGATTCGTTGCCAATGGCCAAGCGCATCGGCCACGGCTTGCAGATAACTGCCGGCAGGAAGAATTCCCAAGGGACCGATAAGACCGCGAATCTGAAAAACCAGCGAGAAGAAAGCGGAAAAGTAGATGAGGCCGAGAGCGCGCAGAAACAGCCATCGCGGCATCAATCGCGTGGGCCCGGTAGTCGGCGAATCGAAAATCCAACTGATCGCAGATGCGGGAGATAACTTCATGGCGCGACTTCGCGGTTGGCAATTCGGCGTCGGTAAACGCCTCATCCTTTTACGGCGGAGCGTATTTTCGGCGATCCGGTGATGTTAGCTTTCAAGGCAGCATCCGTTTCCACCAACTCAAGAACTTTTCTTGTCATTTCCTCGTCAATATCGGGCGCTCTTCGAATCTCCACCGGATAGCGCACCAGCAATTCCAACCCCGCATCGGCAAACTGCAGCCGCGCCTCCGGCCGCGGCGCTTCAATCTGAATATCGACGCGGCGCTCGATATCGGCGTGCTGACGCTCGATCTCCTGACGATACTTCCCATAGACCGCATCTACGGTCGCCACAAGCTTTTCCTGCGCCGTTTTGTGGTCGCCATTCGGAGAAATTATCACCGCTACTTCATGCCACGCGTACTCAGTCCCGGGAATCTGCTTGAACAGCGGTGTGCCCGTCTGGAACAGGACGGCATTCGAGAACACAACGATTCGCCCGGTCGGGTAAAAATCCAGTCCTGTACCCGCAAGTTCCATCAAATAAAGCCGCACCAGTCCGATGTCCACAACATCGCCGGTAATGCCGGCAACGCTGATGCGATCGCCCACCCGAATTCCATACCGCCCGATGATGAAGAAATACGCCGCGACCGAAAGCAAGACTGCCTGCAGGCCGACCGCGATGCCAGCGGTGATGAATCCGGCAAACGTTGCCAGCGAACTGAATTCGCTGACGAAGCCAAGGATCAGCACGACCACGAATAGGAATCCGATCACGATGCGGCGCATGACCAGAAACTGCCGCCGCCGGCGCGGTTCGCTGATATAGCGGAAAGTGATGCGCCGCCAGATTTCCGAGAGAAACAGAATCACGGCCAGCGCGCCAAGAATCCACAGGACCCGCAGGAGAACAGATCGCAGCTTGGGTCTGTATTCGCCGGTGATCGAATTGCGCCACTCGTCAAAATTTGTCTTGCTATCGTTGAGCACAATCACTTCCTGGCTCAGGGGCAGAGAGGCGTCAGCGAGCTGCTTGAAGCGTTGCGTGAGCTGCTGGTATTGTTTGCGTTCCGCTTCGATCTGCTGCGTATCGGTAACGGCCGCCGGCTGGTTGGATAGTGTTTGGCTTTCTTGAATGGCTGCCCGCAGCGCTTGTTGAAGGGGGGCGTGCAGTCGCTCGGCTACGTCTCGCGTGTAATCCGTTTCCTTTTCTAGGCTGTCGATTTCGCGGGTCGCGCTCCAATAGTCGTAGAGGGTGATGACCTCGCTGATAAGGCCGCCGGAGTTGGCGAGGTTGGGTTTCGCATTCGCGGCAGCAGCGCCGGCCTTTTGAGCGCTCGCCGACGATCCCAGCGCCTCGGGAATTGACATGGCCAACTTATTGATGCTGCCTTCGAGGCCTCCAGCAATTTCAGCATCGCTCTCCACGAACGCCGCCATCTTTTGCAGCGCATCCAGCAGGGCCTTTTGCAAACCCAACACCCCCTGTAGGGCATCCCGCTGCGAAATCAGGCGGTCCCGCCGTGCCGCCGGCGCTTTCGTAATTTGAGTATTTAGACTTTCGATCTGCGACTGCAGTTGATCAATTAATGCGGAAGTCTTGGCCTCCAACTCCGCCCGTTTCTGCTGCTGTGTTGTCCCGGCGGCGGGCTGGTTGGAATTCCCCTTCTCTTGCGCTCCGATTAAAGTACCCTCAGCTTTGGCAGACTGAAATGCCAGCCGCACCGCCTTTGCGGCCAGACTCTGCGCGTTGTCGTGGTAAATGGCGTCGCTCGGCAATCCCACGGACTGGACTTCCGTTGTGGAATGGCGATACCAGTTTATGACCTGACTCAGGTGATGCAGAATGGCATTGCCGTCAAGCTGCACTTGCGGCAAAGAGTTGCCCGTAGATTGTGCAGCCGGTTGCGGAGCCTGTTGGGTCTGCGGCTTCGAATCTTGCGCGAACAAGAGCGCTGTTCCAACAAGGCACGATGCCATGATGCTGATGATCCGCTCGCCTTTTCGGGGCGAGCCCTCGGGTCGGTGATTCGATCTGCTTTTCGTTCTCATGTAGGAAACTGGATTCAGCGATCGACTTTCCTGTCGTACCGTAAGGCTCTCAGGCTATGTCGCATTCTGTCCATAGGGGCTTTCTAAATTTTCACCTTTTTTATTTTCAGGAGTACTCCCATCCCTCCTGGCAACAAGTCCGCCGAAGGGGATATTCATTGTTGAGCGCCCCCTGGGTTATCCGGAGTTGGGCCTTGGATTTCGCCCCTCCGCCATTCCGCTTCAAATCGATGGTTCTCCCGACTTCCGGCTATAAACTTCTCTCCGACTTGAGCGCAAAATGCTTTAAGCTTGGCAGTGCGCGCGAAGCGCATCCTTAGAGAACCTCTGGATCATGACCTCTTCCTCAAGTCGATGGCGGCGCCTCGAAGCCTTATTTTACGAGGCGCTCGAGTTGAAGCCGGAAGATCGCGCCAGCTTCCTGGAAAAAAGCTGTGCCGGTGATGCGGACTTGCGCAGGGAAATTCAGGAGCTTCTGAATTCCTCTGACAAGCCGATGGACGTCCTGCAGGAATCGGTGGCCGAGGCTGCACACCAGGTGGTCGCGAAGCGACGCGAGGTTATTGCCCCCGGAACCCAATTGGCTCATTACAAAGTCATCTCCATGCTGGGCGCCGGAGGGATGGGCGAAGTTTACCTGGCCGAGGACACGCGCTTGGGCCGCAAGGTCGCGCTAAAGCTGCTCTCCCCGGCGCTCACTCTCGATCAGCGTGGGTTGCGTCGTTTCGAACAGGAAGCGCGCGCAGCATCCGCACTGAATCATCCCAATATTCTCACTATCTACGAATTCGGCCAGGCGAATGGCTTGCATTTCATCGCCTCCGAATTTGTCGATGGCGCAACCCTACGCGCCAAAACGGCCGCCGGCAGAGTTGATCTGAGCCCCGCCATCGACATCGCCATCCAAATCGCCAGCGCTCTTTCCGCCGCCCACGATGGCGGAATCGTTCATCGCGACATCAAGCCCGACAACGTAATCGTGCGCAACGACGGCTTGGTCAAAGTCCTCGATTTTGGAATCGCCAAACTGGCCGAGCGGCGCAAGGGGGAGACCGTTCGCCGAACCGGATCAACAGTCACGTCCTCCATCAGCGAAGTCGGCATGGTCATTGGCACCGCGAAATATATGTCCCCGGAACAGGCACGGGGCACAGACATCGACGCACGCAGCGACATTTTCAGCCTGGGCTCGGTGATGTACGAGTTGATCACCGGAAGGTGCGCGTTCGGCGGCGCAACCACCAGCGACGTTATCGCCGAGATCCTGAAGCAGGAACCCCCTCCGCCCATCGACTTCGCCCCCGACACTCCGGCCGAAATTGAACGAATCATCGGGAAAGCCCTCCGCAAAGATCGGCTCACTCGCTATCAGTCCATAAGGGATTTGCTGATCGATTTGCAGGACTACAAAAAGGATGCGGAATTTCAATCGCAACTGCTCGGGCAGGGTGCTCGCGTTGAACGCGTGAAGTCTGGCTCGGATCGAAGGACTCCCGCGCGAGGCGTTCTTGCGCCTCCAGCCGTCCGGAAATCTTCGAGGGCAAGAACGCGGCTGCTGGAGGCGGGATCCCTCCTCTTAATTGCGATCTTGGGCGCAGCTGGCTACTTCTATTCCCGGAAGGCCACTCCAGCGCCCACCGGTACGTACCCGCGCAGCCTGGCGGTTCTCCCGTTCCGCAATCTCAAGCAGGATCCCGCCACCGACTTCCTCGGATTTTCACTGGCCGACGAGATCATTACCAAACTCACCTATGTCAACTCCCTCACCGTTCGCCCATCCTCTTCCATCGACAAGTATCGCAACCAGACAATCGATCCCCGGAAAGTCGCCGCCGATTTGAATGTTGACACGCTCCTCACCGGCAGTTTCATCAAAGATGGCGACGATCTCCGCATCACGACCCAACTCATCGATGTGAAACCCGACAAGATTTTGTGGCGCGAATCCCTCGATCTGAAATACGACAAGTTGCTGACCGTGCAAGACCGCGTGGCCCATCAGATCATTGAAGGCCTGGAGTTGAATCTGTCGCCCACGGAAACCGCCAACCTCAAGCCCGAAAAGCCAATCAACACTCTGGCCTACGAATACTATTTACGCGGAATCGATCTTTATTCCTTGAACGAATTCGCCGGCGCCATCGACATGCTGGAGAAGTCGACCTCCATCGAGCCGAATTATGCGCAAGCCTGGGCGCACCTCGGCAGGGCATATACCACCAAAGCGTCCTTGCATTTCGGCGGGCGAGAAGACTACGCCAAAGCGCAAGCTGACTATGAGAAGGCCATCGCACTCAATCCAGTCCTGGTCGAGCCGCGAATTTACATGGCCAATCTTTACACAGATACCGGCCGCGTGGAGCAGGCAGTTCCGCTGCTGCGTTCTCTTCTGCAGAATAGTCCCAACAACGCCGAGGCCCATTGGGAACTCGGTTACGCCTACCGCTTCGGCGGAATGCTCAAAGAATCCGTGGCGGAGTGCGAGAAGGCACGGCAAAACAATCCCCAGGTCAAAATTAATAGCTCCGCAATAAACAGTTATCTCTATCTTGGCGAGTACGATAGATTTCTGCAAAGCCTGCCGGTCAACGACTCGGTTTACATTCTTTTCTACCGCGGATTTGCCGAATACCACCTGAACAATTTTGAACAGGCCGCGCAAGACTTCGACCGCGCCTTCGAACGCGACCCCTCATTGCTTCCGGCGACTGTAGGAAAGGCGTTGAGCGATTCGGTCAGGCACGATAACGCCGCGGGAGTGAAACTACTGGGGGAGACTGAAAGCAAAATTGAAGAACGCGGCGTCAGCGACGCAGAGGGCATATACAAGGTTGCGCAAGCCTACGCCGTCCTGGGCGACAAGTCTTCCGCTCTCCACATGCTGCGCCACAGCATCGGCGGAGGATTTTTTTGCTATCCATATTTTGAGCGCGATCCTCTGCTGCAGAGTCTGCGTGCCGAGCCCGGTTTCCAGGAACTTATGCAGCAGGCTCTCCGCCGCCATGAACAATTCGAACAGCTGGCAAAATGACGCTGGCGCCAAGGTTAATCTTTTCCACAAGGCTAAACATCACCGCTTCTCTTCTGGCGGCGCATATGGCATACTGTCCAGCCAATGCTTTGCCCGAAACTCATTCGGAGGCCATAATGAAGATTGATATCTTGAGAGTGCAGCACGAACTCAAAGCTCAAGAGCGCTCGAATGAACGCGCCGCCGAACCAAAGCGCATCGAACTACTGCAGAAGTTGCTGCGAAAAAAAATGGAACAACGCGAGCTTCCAGCGCACCCAGAAATCAAAGTGGCATAGAGCGTCGAATCATCCACTGCCCTGAACTTGTCGAAGGGACCTATGCATTTTGCCTAGGCCGCCTGAACTCTCCGCCCGACCTCTATTCGTGCCGCGAGCCCCCCGAATCAGTACGCCCCAATATTAATCTCCCCGCCGTGTTCTCTCGGATTTCCCGCAAAATTCGTACTGCCGTAAATCGAACTTCCGTTGCACCACCCGACGCTGCAAGTCAGGCTGGTACCACCCGCATCAATCGCCGGCGAGTCAGCGGCAATATCCAAATTAGGGGGAGTTGAAGTTAAATCGTCGAAAAGCGGGTTAGCGTTAGGAGAATTTGCGTCCTCCCCAGCCGCGGTCTGATAAGCCGAATAGCTTTTATAATTCGAAACGCCTGCCCACGTAATTGAAGTCCCTTTCACATATCCCGAGGCGGAATAGTAGAGATTCCAGTTAAGCGTAGCCGGTGGCGCCGGATATTGCGTTGTGGACTTCACATAGCTGTAGATCCAAACGTTCTGCGTTCCCGCATACAAGATGTTGTTTTCAAAAATGTTTCCGGAAGTGCTCCCGGAGTGATACTGAATCTGAAACTCGGCCCCCTGATTTTTCACATTGTTGTTGTAAAGTGTGTTGTTCACGATCACAACGTGATCGCTTCCACCCACCGTGTTCGAGTATCCGCCAATGGAAACCCCAACCGTATTGGAGCCATAAAACAAATTGTTGCGGATGGTCACATAGCTACTGTCGTGGCCCTTGTGTTCGCTGGCCGCTTCCAGGGCCAGATCGCAGGCGTATACGGTGTTCAATTCAAAGGTGGTGTAGGCGCATCCATCACAATAAAGCCCGTCGGCGTCATACGAGTCGCCTTCGCCGGGATTCTTGATGGCGCTAATGTTATAGACCGTATTCCCGCTGATCTCGCCATACATCGCCTGGTCGTAACCGGTCGGGCCGACTCCCTCAAATCCAATCGCGTCGATGCCGATATTGTCGTTGTCGTGAACAATGTTGTTCGTGATGGAGAAATAAGTCACGTTTCCATCGACATTCACGGATTCGCTCTCGCCGGTCTTCAAGTCGTAAACCTGATTCCTGCTGATCGTAAGCTGCGTGATGGGCGTTTGCTGCGTGCCATAGACAGCGATGCCAAAAGCGTTGCCGTTCTTTTCGGAAGTAGTAGTAATGTTATGCACCAGATTGTTCAGCAACTGCACACCCGTGCCTGATCCGGTTATCCATACTCCCGCAGGCGTGTAGGCCGCCTTGCTCGTCGTGTAGTTGCGAATCTCGAATCCGCTCACCGTGACATAACTTTGACTGACAATGTTGACCAAGCCCTGCGTCTCGTTTCCGCTGGATGGCGGATTCGAGGTACAGCAAGTCACTCCCGTTCCGTCAATCACCGCCGTCTGCCCGGGATAACTTTCAAAGGTAACGTAGTTGGAAGCTGTGCCGGAGACGGGAATACTCACCGATTCGTTGTAGACGCCTCCCAGAACATAGACCGTGGCGCCGGCAGAGACCGAATTCGCCGCATGCTGAATCGTGCGCCACGGTGAGCTGTAGGACCCCGAGTTGCCGTCGCTCCCACTGGTCGACACGTAGAAACTCGCTCCCACTTGTGAGAACGCTGAAATCGAAGAAGCGATAAGCACACAACAACACGACATCATTCGCAGGAACCGTGGAAGGGAACTGTGGCAGGAAAGTGAGGTCATGGGCGATTCTCCAGAAGGCTCGAGTGGTAAAACGGGGACGATCGTGGCCCGAATTCCGACCGTGGTACGAAACTTTATCTGCCTTACGAATAGTTGTCAATAGTTTTGTGTGCTTTCGTATTTGCATCCGCGAAGTGCGATATCTACTCTTCTCCGTAGCCGTGCTCTGATTTAGCTTGACTTTCGTTGAGTTTCGCAACTAATAGTAATACTTCGTAATAGTGCGAAACACTCAATGATGAAAATCGGCTTCTCAAGGCTACCTACGTTTAGCGGACATATCGCCGCCATCTTGGTGTGTGCCCTTCTGCTTTGCACTGACTGCACGCGAAACAGGACCCAAACATCCTCTCCTCCTCAGCCTGAAAAGGCGCGCATCGCCGTTGCCGTGAATCCAGAGGGGCCGATTATTGTCACCACTAGTGTCGCGGAATTCCGAATTCTACCCTCCGGATACATTTCTGCTTCGCTTCTGCCTGTCGAACAGAAAAGAACTCTGGACGCTGAGAAAGGCAGCCCGATACCAAGCGATTATCTGTCGCAAGGCGGAAAAGAAGTGCACTTCACGCTCGATTTCGGCCAGGCGAAAGTTGTTGAGGCCAACGGCAAACTCGGCAAGGGAAAACAAATCACTATACCCGCACACGCCCTGGGCGATGCTGCGAGCATCACGCAAAACCTGGAAATCTGGGTATATGACGATTTTCCAGCGATGCTCCTGAGCAGCGCTTCTTACACTAACAACGGAAGCTCCGAATACCACGTCGACACAGTTGTCGAGCAGCGCCACTCATTTGATCCGCAAGAGGCAGGGCGTGCCTACGGTATGTGGTCCTATCAGGGAGCGAGCTACGACTGGGGCGAGGATGATGTCGTCAAGCTTACAAAAACGTTTTCGCGTCCCAACGTGATGGGCGCAGTCGTCAAAGGCGGCTATGGAGGCGGCATCCCGGTCGCCGCATTCTGGAACGCAAACGTGGGCGAGGCCATCGGCCACGTCGAGACATTACCTCTCTCGCTCTCCATCCCGGTGCGCGTGGAGCACGACGGTCACGTGACAACCTCCGTTACGATTCCTGCGAATACTACGCTCAAGCCCGGCGAAACTTATTCCGCTCCAAGAAGTTTCATCGCGGTTTACGCGGGAGATTTCTATCAGCCGCTACGCCTCTGGTCCAGCGTCCTGCAAAAAGAAGGTTGGCAGATTCCCACGCCCTCCAACGAAGCCTACAACGCCAGTTGGTGCGGTTGGGGATATGAGTTCAACGTCACACCCGCGCAAATGGTGGGAACGATTCCGAAGCTGAAGGAACTTGGCATCAAGTGGGCCACGCTCGACGATCGTTGGTTCGACACCTACGGCGACTGGAATCCGCGCTCGGAAACTTTCCCCGGCGATTCCATAAAGAAGATGGTCGATGACTTCCATAAGCAAGGAGAACTGGTGCAGCTCTGGTGGCTGCCGCTGGGCGCAGAAGATGGCAGGGGTAAATGGGAGTCGCACAAATACGTCGTTTCGAAGGTCGCGAAAGAGCACCCCGACTGGTTCATTCAGGATAAAAACGGCCAACATGCCCGCATGACGCGCGATTTAGCCACGTTGTGTCCGGCAGTCCCGGAAGTGCAAGCCTATTACAAGCAGTTGACGGAGAAATTCATTCGCGACTGGGGATTCGACGGCTCCAAACTCGACAACATCTACAGCGTGCCCATGTGCTACAACCCCGCACACCATCACAAATCCCCTCAAGACTCGGTTAACGCGATGGCCGATGTGTACAAGACGATTTTTGAGACGACGCGTTCCATAAAGCCGGAAAGCGTGACTCAAAGCTGCCCCTGCGGAACTCCCCCTTCGCTGGCATGGCTGCCATACATGGATCAAGCTGTAACTGCCGATCCCGTGGGCGCCGTGCAGGTGCGGCGCAGAATCAAAGTCTACAAAGCGTTGCTCGGTCCCGAAGCCGCGGTTTACGGAGATCACGTCGAACTTTCGGCAATGACCCGCGTCGGAAACGACTGGAGCGAGCACGGCGACGACTTCGCCTCAACCATTGGCGCCGGTGGCGTGGTGGGAACGAAATTCGTGTGGCCCAATCCCGGACCGAAATTCAAGGCCGTGAACTTGACGCCGGAAAAGGAAGAGCACTGGAAAAAATGGATGAGTATTTACAACGAGAAGATGCTTTCCAAAGGCGACTTCCGCAATCTTTATGTCTATGGTTACGACATTCCCGAAGCCTACGCCATCGAGAAGGACGGCAAAATGTATTACGCGTTCTTCGCGCCCACGGCCGCGACGTGGAAGGGAGAAGTAGAATTGCGGGGATTGAAAACAGGTCCCTACCGCGTGCTCGATTACGAAAATGGAAAGGACCTGGGCTCGATTGACGTAACGGAAAAGGGCGCTCCGAGGTTGGCAACCGAGTTCAAAGAGCATCTGCTGCTGGAGGTTTCGAAGTAGAGAATCTGCGAGGGTTTTCCAGCGGCGCCGCCAACAATCGGCTTTCGTTTTACGCTTGTGGCCCGAATCCACGGGCGCGGATGAATTGATCGCGGTATTCGGCGTCCCGAAAGGCTTCCGTTCCTCCGGCGCGGGTTGTCGAAAACGCGCCGGCAGCATTGCCTGTGGCGAGGCACGTGGGAATATCCGCCCCGCGCAGGTATGCGGAAAGAAATCCCGCATCGAAGCTGTCTCCGGCGCCAACCGCATCCACTGAATCAACTGTCAGCGCCGCCGCAAAATAAGCTTCGTTGGCGTCTCGTGCGATGGCTCCCTCGGTTCCATTCTTGATAACGACCAGCGGCACTGCGCTGGCCAGTTTGTTCAGCGCGAACTGAAGATCTTCCGTTCCGGCAATCCGACGCGCCTCCCGCGCATTCGGGAGAAACACATCCACATAATGCAACGCTTCAGTCAACCCTCCCTGCCAAAGATCGTCGGGGTCATCATTCGTATCGAGCGAAATGGTGAGTCCGGCGGCCTTGAGATTTCTAAATAGTCCCGGAATCTGATTCATCAAGCCGCGCTGCAGATAAAAAGAAGACAGATGAAAATGCCGCGCGTCGGCTAGGTACTCCAAATCGAGATCCTCAAACTTCAAATCGAAGATCGTTCCCGCATAAGTCACCATATTGCGCCAACCATCCCGTTGCAGGATGGTCGTCAGCCCGGTCTTCGCACCCTCTACTCTGCGCACCTTGTCGGCATCAACGCCCCCTGCGCGCAATCGCTGCAATGCGATTTCACCCAGCGGATCATCGCCGATGCGGGAAATAAAGCCAACGCGGCTGCCCAGTGCCGCAAGGTTATGGGCAACGATAGCAGAGGAACTCCCCAGTGTGAGCATCATGTCGTCCGCCAGAATCTCGCGCTCAGGCGGAAGTTCGGGCGGAAGCCCATAGAAAATCAAATCAAGATTTAATTCGCCGGCGATCGTGACGTCGAAGCGGGGCAATTTGTTTCCTCGGGAGTCTATTGGTTGAGCATCACGACATGGGTTAACTGCCGCGGATCATCGGAATCTAAACCCTTCTTAAAGCCAGTGTAGTGTCCGATGAACGGTCCGGTAGCCGCCGCTGAAAGCGCCAGCTAAACTCGAGCCGCTGCCGATGAACCGCCACTGCCGGCGTCGCCGAAAAGTTTGCGAGTGCGCGCAACAAAATCGGCTTCGCGCAGCCGTTTGAGATAGCCACTCCAGTATTGCGGTCGCGGAAGTATTTCGGCGAGAGAATGCGCTCCGAGAGCCGAAATTGCAGGAATCGACCCCTTTACCGTTAGACAAGGGTCACCTCCATGCCCATCTTTCTTAATTCGCGGAGATCTGGTTTTGGAATGTTTCGGTCTGTGATCACTTCGTGCAATGCTTTTGTGGGAGCGATCAAGGAGAGGCTTCGCCGGCCGAACTTGCTAGAGTCGCAAACTGCGACTGCTCTTTTCGCTATCTCGATCATGACTCGATTCACCTTCGCTTCCAGGAGATTGGGAGTGCTCAAGCCATAATAAACATCGAAGCCGTCGACCCCCAGGAAGAGAATGTCAGCATTCAGGCGCTGCAGCGTCTCCTCCGCGATGGGTCCCACCAGAGAAAACGAATTCTTCCTTAACGCTCCCCCGGTCAGGATGACCTCAACTGGAGTCCCCGAAAGTTCAGCCGCAATGTTGATGGCGTTCGTAATAATCGTAAGGTTATGAAAGTTCCGCAAAGCGCGCGCAATTCCTGTGGTCGTGGTGCCGGAATCGAGAATCACCACCTGTTCTTCCTTCACCAACTGCGCCGCCGACTCCGCAATTCGCAACTTCTCGGCGCGGTGGAGCTTTTCTTTTTCCCGCAGCGCGGGATCTTCCAAAGCGCCTTCGCGTGCGGGAAGAGCGCCACCATGCGTGCGGTGGACAAGGCCTTGCGATTGCAGAATGTCCAAATCTTTGCGAACCGTAACCTCGGAAGTCTGGAACTGACGGGCCACCTCCGTGACCAGCACCCGGCCGTTGCGTTCAATAATTTCGCGGATGGCACGTCGGCGTTCTTCGTTAAGCAAGCGGTTCCCTGCAGGCGGAGCAACTTTTGAGTACGCTTTCTTTTTATATCGTGTTCTTTCGCTTGTCCACAGAAAAGGATAAGCGGGATTTCCCAGAAAACGCGGAGGAGTCTGCCCCTTTCCGCCTGAGAATATGCGAGACTTGCCTCTCATGAGCCCGGTGGAACTATACGCAGAGCCGCATCGCCGCTTCAATCCGCTCACGGGCGATTGGGTTCTGGTTTCGCCGCAAAGGGCGCAGCGGCCCTGGCAAGGCCAAGTGGAGCAGCCCGCCGCCCCTGCTCTAGCGTACGATCCGGGCTGTTATCTTTGTCCCGGTAATCAACGAGCCGCAGGAGAGCAGAACCCGCACTACCAATCGACATTCGTTTTCACCAACGACTTCGCGGCGCTTAAGCCTGACGTTCAGCCGGTGCGGAACGATGAGTCCGCCCGCGGCTTGCTGCTTTCTGAGTCTGAAGCAGGGACGTGCAGGGTAGTCTGCTTCTCGCCCCATCATGATCTGACACTGGCGCGCATGACCATCGCGGAGATCGTAAACGTGGTCAACGTTTGGGTCGACCAGTTCGCAGAAATTGGCGCATCGCCGGAGATAAATTACGTGCAGATCTTCGAGAATCGCGGAGAAATGATGGGATGCAGCAATCCGCACCCGCACGGCCAGATCTGGGCCAATCAAACGATTCCGAATGAACCTCGCAAAGAGCAGGAATCGCAAGGAAGATATTTGCGGAATTACGGCGCGTGTCTGCTCTGTGATTATTTGGAATTGGAAGCGAAAACCGGCACACGCATGGTGATCAAGAATGCGCACTTCGTAGCGCTCGTACCCTTCTGGGCAGTCTGGCCTTACGAAGTGTTATTGCTTTCCAAGGCGCATATGGGCGACATGCGTTCGTTCAGCCCATCGATCCGGGAAAGTCTGGCCGATGTCATCAAGAAACTCACAACGCGCTACGACAATCTCTTCCAAACCGCGTTCCCATATTCCATGGGCTTTCACCAGACGCCAACCGACGGCGAGGCGCATCCCGAATGGCATCTCCACGCCCACTTTTATCCGCCGCTTTTGCGATCGGCAAGCGTGCGGAAATTTATGGTCGGCTACGAGATGCTGGCCAGCCCGCAGCGGGACATCACTGCAGAAGCCGCGGCTGAGGCGTTGCGGAGCATTCCTGAAATACACTATTCCGAAAAGGTTTGATGCTGCTAGTAAAGTCCCGGTCGCGAAACAGCAATGAATTCCAGCGAGTTGGCAAGCCATTTCGCGGAGATATTCGGGAGCAAGCCCGCGATCTTTAGCGCGCCCGCGCGGGTAAACCTGATCGGCGAGCATACCGACTACAACGACGGTTTTGTGATGCCGAGCGCCATCGGACTCTGTACCCGTGTTGCCATCGCTCCGCGAACCGATCGCCAGCTCGTCATTCGCTCCGAACAGTTTCCGCAGCATTTCTCTTTTGAAGTCGATAATCTGCCCAAAACCAGAGTTGGAGATTGGTGCGACTACGTGCTGGGGGTCGCGATCCTTCTGCAACTCGGGCACAGTTTGCAGGGAGCAAACATTCTGGTGCATGGCGAGATCCCGATCGGGAGCGGTCTAAGTTCCTCGGCCGCAATTGAAGTAGCCAGCGCTCTGGCGTTCACGAAAGTCAACAACATAAATTTGCCACTGCCCGAGTTGGCCAAACTTTGCCAGCGCAGCGAAAACAGTTTCATCGGCGCCCGAGTCGGAATCATGGATCCATTCGTCTCCTGCCTGGGCAAGTCCGGACACGCTCTGTTTCTCGATTGCCGCTCCCTCAATTTCGACTTGATCGCCATCCCCGCCAACATCCGCATGGTGATTTGCAACACGATGGTGAAGCACGAACATGCCAGCGGGGAATACAACCGCCGGCGCGAGGAATGCGAGGAGGGAGTGAGAATCCTAACCCGACACTATCCCGCGATCCGCGCCCTGCGAGATGTTTCAGCGGATCAACTGATGCAGCATGCCGGGGAGTTTCATAAAATAGTCTTCAATCGATGCCGCCACGTGATCGAAGAAAATGCGCGAGTCCGCGCCGCCGCAGAATGCCTTCGCAGAGCCGATCTGCAAGGTTTCGGCAAGCTGATGCGAGAATCCCATCGCAGCCTCCGTGATTTGTACCAAGTCAGCTGCCGGGAACTGGACCTAATGGTCGAAGCCGCGGAGGGGTTGCCTGGCTTTTATGGCGGGCGCATGACTGGAGGCGGATTTGGGGGATCGACGATCAATCTCGTCGAGGAGAACGCGTCCGCCGCCTTTGCCGATCAAGTCTCGAATCGTTATCGGCAGCGGACTGGTATCGACCCGGTGGTGTACATTTGCTCGGCTGCGGACGGCGCTAGAGCTGAGGCGCGGCAGTTCCACCGTTAGCTTTATGCCGAGCAGGGTCCTCGAGCGTTCTTAGCGCAGGCGAGTCTTCAACCTTTTCTTCGATGTCTTAGCAGATTTCGTCTTCGGCGCCTTTGCCGAAACCATCTCGTACGACTGCCGGATCAACTCTTGCAATTCATTCCAGCTCACCGCGTCCAGTCGATCCAGCATCACCCACTTGTAGCGGCCAACATACGGCGCCGGGCGAATGTCCTCACGCTCAATCAGATCGGCAAAAACCTCCGGCGCGCACTTCAGGCAAAGCCGCGGATTATCCAGGCCCAGCATGACAAAAATCTTGCCGGCAACTTTGAAGCAAAGTTCGTCGCCCCACTGCAGGTTCTCGGTGGCGCCAGAGAATGTCAGGCAAAACTCGCGAATGGCATCGACTTTCATTTACTTTTCCCGGTGCAACCGATCGCTTTAGCTGCCATCAAAGTCTATAAGGAGGTTTATATGCAAACCCGCACTCTTGGCAATTCCGATTTGAAAATCACCCCCGTCGGCTACGGAGCCTGGGCCATCGGCGGATCTGGCTGGCAGTTCGCCTGGGGATCGCAGGATGACAACGACTCCATCGCCGCCATTCACCGTGCGCTCCAACTGGGCGTCAACTGGATCGATACCGCCGCGGTCTACGGACTGGGACACTCGGAAGAAGTAGTCGGACGCGCGTTGAAGAGCTGGCCTGGCGCGAAGCCCTACATCTTTACCAAGTGCTCGCTGCGGTGGGACGGCAAAGGCAATGTGCAGACGGTTCACAGCAAAGATTCGATCCGTCGCGAACTCGAAGACAGCCTTCGCCGGCTCTCCGTCGACGTTGTCGATCTCTATCAAATGCACTGGCCGCCCGATCCCGACTCGCCAGCGCTGGAAGAAGCATGGTCGACGATGGCCGAACTGAAGGCCGAAGGCAAGGTGCGCTGGATTGGGGTTTCGAACTTCAACGTGAAGCAACTGCGGCGCGCCCGGGCAATCGCTCCGGTCACTTCTCTGCAGCCTCCGTATTCGCTAATTCATCGTGAGGTCGAAGACGAAATTCTTCCTTATTGCCTGCGCGAAGGCATCGGCGTGATTGTGTATTCCCCCATGGCCTCCGGACTTCTCACCGGCGCGATGACGCATGAGCGCGCCGCCAGGCTGCCGAAGGATGATTGGCGTCGAGGTCAGCCCGACTTCAGCGAGCCAAATCTTTCCCGGAATTTAGAGCTGGTGGAGCGCCTGCGGGAGATTGCCAAGCGTCACAATCGCTCGATCGGCGAAGTCGCCATTGCCTGGACGCTGCATCATCCCGCGGTCACCGGTGCGATAGTTGGAGCGCGCAACGCCCGGCAGGCCGAAGGAGTGATGCGAGCCGGCGAATTGCAACTCAACAACAAAGAGGTGAACGAAATCGAGGAGTTTTTGGCGGAAGCGGCGTCCATGTGAGTTTTCGTTGCGGAATCGCGGTTCATCGGCTGATTGCGTTGCCCATGATCGACGCGACTCCGCACCGAGGCTTGTCTCCTTATCCGTTCCCCAATTCTTTAATGACGGTTACTTTGCTGTACGCGACTCGAAATCCCAGTCGCTCACAATTGCGCTGCGAGGGTGTCCCACCCTGCGTAACGACAACGGCATACTCGCATCCCGCGTCAGCAGCCGCAGCCAATCGGGCACGGAGCAATGCAGTTTGCAGACCGCGGCCGCGGAATTCGAGTGCAGTTCCCGCACCGCACACCGCAAAAATGCGATGCCGCGGAATCACCAGCCCCGCGCCGCAAGCTACCGCCTTGCCATCTATGCTGGCGGCGAACGTCACGGCTCCCTCCATCGAGTAAAGCGGAGTCAGCAGGTCCTGGAATGGCTCGGGTGCACCGTCGGGGAAAAATGCCCGCTCCACGATGCCGCCCAACTCCCGCGCCTCTTCAGGGCGGCCACGGCGAATCGTGCAGCCTTTGGCAGGAGGCGGAAATTTCTCGTTCTCGTCTAAGCGCCGGTAGAGAACGTTGTTCAATTCCGCGATGGCATATCCGCGCTGCTTGCACATCTCGAATACAACCGCATCGTGCAGCGGGCATAAATCGACTTGCGCAGGAGCCTTGTGCAAACGATAGAACTGTTCGACGCAGTCGAGATCCTCGGCCGTGAATGCACGATCCAGGCCCAGCCCAGTCGCCCGCCCAATGGGTGACCCCAGTCCGGCAAAGATCATGTGTCCGCCGCAAATCTCTTCTTCTGTGGCGCCAATCTCCGGTTTTGTCTTTTGAAACGCACGCGCGTACAACACTTGCGGCATTTCTTCGCAGGCCTCAAAACGGCGCGCTAATGCTTTGTCCACAAATTGCATGTTCGTAGTCCTTTCTGGATGGAAACGTTTGCCAGCGAATCAAGATCGGAACCGAGCAGCGCACACTCCCGCGCATTGTTTCTCATGTTGTTTTTGCGGGCTAGCGAACGGCAGTCACAGGCAGGAAGGCAGAATAGCGCGATCGAGGGCCGGACGCAATTTGATTTTCGATCAGACTGGCCGGAAGGCGAGGCCACTAATCGCGGTTGCCCCAAAGGCCGAGTCCCACCGCATGGTGCCAGGTTTACACCTTGCCCAAAACCCTTGTCCCGCCAAAAAAGTCAGCATCTCAAGGGGTTATTAGCCAAGGTCGCGGTGAGTTCCGTTATCGCCTTTTTTCCCACAATGAAAAGGACATGCCCGAGGAGATGTCCGAAGGCGACGGGAATCACAAGCGATCTTCAGACGAACACCCGATAATCTCCGCAGCATGACCGCGAATGCGGCATGCGGCATAACAGCGAGCTTTCAGAGAGCGTGCGATCATGACGAAATTTCGAGCACAAAGCTGCCGGGGCGCAGGGTTGCTGCTGGCAGGGATTCTCTTGCTGTTTGTATCGCCGGGCATGGCGGCGGACAAAAGCGACGACAAAAGCGGCAAAGACAAAGCGCAACCCTCGCCCACGCCAGTGGATGCTTCCAAATACGTCGGTGCGGACACCTGCAAAGGCTGCCACGAAGAGATCTACAACTCTTGGGCGAAGACCCCGCACTGGAAGACTACGCTCGCTAAAGAGAGTGACGTTTCAAAGCGGGGCTGCGAGGGCTGTCACGGCCCGGGTGCCGATCACGTCGCGGGCGGCGGCGATGTAACCAAAATCTACGTCTTCAAGGAGCATTCGCGCGAGGAAACCAGCGCGCGTTGTCTAAGCTGCCATGGCGACAGCCACAAGCAGTCCCATTTTTCGGAATCGGCTCACGCCAGCAGCGAAGTTGGCTGCCTTGATTGCCACTCCCCCCATCACGCGACCGAGAAAGAGCACCTTCTCGTGCAGGGCCAGCCGAACCTCTGTTACGGCTGCCATACGACGGAGAAGGCGGATTTTGCCAAGCCTTATCACCACCGCATCGAGGAGGGTCTCGTCCAATGCAGTGATTGCCATAACCCGCACGGCACCGGAACCGTGCGCCAGTTGCAGGCCCTCGCCAGCGGCGACGCCGTTTGCTTCAAGTGCCACGCCGAAAAGCAAGGCCCGTATGTCTACGAGCATGTTCCGGTAAAAACCGATGGCTGCAGCAGTTGCCACACGCCCCACGGTTCCACCAACCCGCGCCTGCTCAAAGTCAGCCTGGTAAACATGCTCTGCCTGCAGTGCCACACCTATCCGGGCGTCAACCCAAGCGGCCCGGTGCACAACCAGTCGGCCAAATATCAGGCCTGCACCATGTGCCACGGGCAGATTCATGGGTCCAACTTCAGCGACGTGTTCTTTAAGTGAGGAAGACAATGGCATCGCTACGAAAAATCAATCTGCCGTTCTCATTGAGTTCGTCATTCCAGTCCGCCGTTTGGGATCGCGGGTTGAAGGCCCGCCGCTTTCTGGCGTTGGTTGCAGTTTTGCTATCGGGTTCGGCCGCGCTGTCGGCGCAGTCGCCCTGCGCGCCCGAGCCCCCTCCCGCCGAGCAGGAGGGCAAAACCAGCGGCGACTATCTCGTACACTCCTCCTTCGAAATGGGATATCGCTCTTCGAACGAGTCAGGCGTCGGCGACATGTACGGCACGCTGGTGGATCTGAAAACCGGCCCGCGTTTCCTGAGCCAGACGTTCTCCATGGACTCGCTCGATCACAGGGGTTTGCTGTTTGACGGCCTGAGCTTGACCAGTTGCGGCTGGGGCGGCGATCCCGACAACGTCCTGCGCCTTCGCGTCGACAAAAACAAGTGGTACGATCTGCACGGCAGCTTCCGCCGTGACCAGTACGTGTCGAATTACGATTTACTCTCGAATCCGCTGAATCCTCCCTCATCTTCTCCTTACGTGCCGGTGTTGAATTCGCCCACCGCGTACGACACCACGCGCCGCATGACCGACGTTGATCTCACACTGTTGCCCCAATCTCGCCTCAGCTTTCGCCTCGGCTATTTCCACAACAACATGAACGGGCCGATGTTTGACGGCATTCACGAGGGCACGGAGGGGCTGCTGCTCAATCCGACCAACATAACGATGAACTCCTTCCGCATGGGAGCGGACTTGAGAATCGCCCCTAGGACCGTCCTCAGTTACGACGAGTTCCTCGATTACTATCGGGGAGACACAGACGCGCAATTAACTGCTGCGACCCCGGCGCTGCTCTCCAACGGCACTCCAGTGGAGCTGGGTGTATCGGTCGACACGCTGAACAGTACACCCTGCGCGCTGGCGAAAGGAACCACTACGCTCATTTCTGCCGGGGTGCTGACCAACGTCAATTGCAGCGCCTATTTCGGCTACCAGCGGGACCAGCGCATTCGCACCTCCACCCCGACCGAGCGCGCCAGCCTGCGCAGCAACTATCTCCAGCGCGTCGACCTTGTTGGTTCTTTCTCCTACAGCGACGCCGAAATGAGCACACCCGAGTATGAGTCCTTCAGCGGCCTGATCACCCGCACCCTCACCCGCTCGTTTGTGGGGACCGGCACCAGCGACGCCAGCCGCCTGTCGGATAACGCGGATGCCGGGGTCGCGATTCACCTGATGAGCCATCTTCGCCTGGTCAACAAGTTCACTTTCTGGGCCTATCGCACCCCGCAAAGTGCGGACTTGAGCGAGACGGACAACGACTGCGTCACTCCGAACTCGAAAACCAAGTTGCCGGCCTGCACTCTGTTGAGTACAGCCCCGGTGGTCGTAACCACCCCCACCCTGACGCTTTCCTCTTTCAATCAAAGCGTGAAGCGGGATCAGACCGACCTCGTCTGGGATATTTCGAAGAAGGTCGGCGCCCACATTGGCTACCGCTATGGCGACCGCGTCTTCGACGACTTCGCCAGCTTCACAACCGGAGGCGAAACCAGCATCACGGTTCACGAAAACACCGCGCTCGCCGGCATCTGGGCGCGGCCCACCCGCGACGTACGTCTGAATCTCGACGTGGAGCATACGAATTACGACAACGTCATCTTTCCCATGGCTCCCCGCAAGGAGTCGCGCTACCGCTTCCAAACCAGTTACAGCCTGAAGCCCTGGGCGGTAGTAGGCGGCTCGGTCAACGTTGTCGAGGACGCGAATGCCTACTCGCTCACTGACTATGTTGGGCACAACCGGAATTACGGCCTAACCGCTTCACTCGCGCCCCGCCGGCGTTTCGGCATGGATCTGGCCTACAACTATAACGACTCAATCCAGAATGCCTTTGTCTGCTTCGCTGACACTCCGCCCACCGGAGTGTCGCTTCCGTTTGTGACCGGCGCCACGGCGTGTCCGCAGCCTCTCCCCACCGGGTCGACCACTCTGGCGGATCCTCTGCAGAATTATTCGATGTACACCAACCACACCCAATTCGGCATGGCGATGGTTAGATTCAAGTTCGACAAGCGAACCACCATCAATGCCGGCGGCAGCATCACCAACGTTGACGGCAGCATTCCCCAGTTCAATGTGTTGCAGCCTCTGGGCACGGCGGAATACAGGTTCTATCAGCCGGTGGTTTACCTGAGCGTGGATTTGGGACACAATTTCGCATGGAACAGCGGTTTCAATTATTACCAGTACAGCGAAGGTTCGTTCGTTGGCCCGACTGAGTCTCGCTATTTCCACGCCAACAATGTGACGGAGTCGGTTCGTTACGCGTTCTGACGGGGTGTTTTTCCGCGGAAGGTCGGCACGCAGATGGTAAGTGTAGGAATATCTAAACTGAGAACTGCGAGCTGACAGGAGATGGCAGACAGCTGACAGCTGTTTCAAACCTGCTCACGATTCTCGCCCAGCGAAACGTCTATCTCCATCTTTTTCTTGTTCCGATAGATGGTGACCTTTACCGTATCTCCAGCGCGATGATCATTCATAATCTCCGCCAGCCCGTCAGTGTCCTCGATTTTCTGGCCGTCGATGGCCACGATCAAGTCTCCGCCCAGCATGATGAGAGTGTTGCCGAGGTACGCTCGTTCGGTCCCCCCCCGCAATCCGGCCCGATCTGCCGATCCGCCGGCGACGACCTGCACAATCAACAATCCGTAATCGACCGGTAGACCCATTTCGTCGGCCAGCTCAGCGCTGATGGGAATCGTGCGAACCCCCAGCGCCGGACGCCGCACCCGGCCCAGCGTCATCAGGTCGTTGAGCACAGCCTTGGCGGTGTTGATCGGAATGGCGAAGCCCACGCCGGAATTCTGCCCGACGCTCGACAAAATCATGGTGTTAATGCCGATCACCTCGCCATGCCAGTTCATCAGCGGTCCGCCGGAGTTGCCGGGATTGATGGCCGCATCAGTCTGAATCGCTTCATCGATGGTCGCGCCATTAGGCTCGCGCACCGGACGAATCGAACTGACAATGCCGCGCGTCATGGTTCCCGCCAAGCCGAACGGATTGCCGATGGCATAAACCTTCTGTCCAACTTGCAGATTCCTCGAGTCGCCAAGCACTGCGGGAACCAGATCGGGAGCCTTGATCTGAATCACCGCGAGATCGTGCGCGGGATCGCTGCCGATGAGTGTCGCTTTGTATTTCTTGCGATTATGCAGCGTTACTTCCACCCCCTGCCGCGCATCGGCGACCACGTGGTAGTTGGTCAGAATATGACCGTCCTTATCGATGACAAATCCCGATCCCTGCCCTTCCTGCGGGACGAGTCCGTAAAAGAAGTCGAAGGCGGTGGAGTGGGAAGTAACGTTCACTACCGACGGAATATTCTTGCGGTAGACAAGAATATTGTTCTGCTCTTCGCTGTCGAGGCCCTCGTTGCCGGCGGCTTCCGTGATCTCAACTTTTCCCGGATGACTCAGCCAATCATTGGTATGAAGAACGCTGGTCGAGTTCGAGCGCCAGGTAGTGAAGTAAAAGAACGCGCCGGCGATCAGCAGCGCCAAAATTGCGGTCCGTAGGATTCTCATAATCGTTCCAACTCAATTCTAACGAATGATCGCGCAGCTGACACTATTCGGCCCGCTGACGGCTACACTCGACGATCGCGAGTCGTGGCTGGCCGGAGTTTAACGATGCAAGCCAAACCCTCTCCGCGGAAAAGATGCGGGAAGTGAGGCGCAACTTGTCAAACAAAATTGGAAACCGTCGAGACAAAGAAGAATCGCCGCGTAGCCCTCATCTATTCTCCTACTGTGACCCGCAGACCTTGCCACACCTGCTGTACCTGCTCCCGTGTGTGGCTGAACGAGCCGGAGTTGTCGATCACATAATCCGCGGCCTTGATCTTTTCCGCTTCGGGCAGTTGTGCCGCCATACGGCGCGCCACTTCTTTGCGGGCGTCCTCGATCGACATTTTCTGCCGTGCGGCGAAGCGGGCAACTCGTTGCTCGTCGTCACATGTGACCACTACGAGACGATCGAATCTCTTCGCCGCGCCCGCCTCGAGAATCAGAGCGGCTTCCACGATGGCAACCGCACGTGGATCCTGGCAGCCCATTTCTTCCATCCATTCTTCCTGGGCGCGAATCACGGCCGGGTGCACAATACGGTTCAACTCCTCGACGCGGGAAGGAGCCGGCGAGGACGCCGCCGCCCTCGTGGCCTTATTCGCTGATCCAAATGCAAGCTCCGCGAGCTTCGCCCGGTTTACGCTGCCATCGGGATTCAGAATCGCGCGGCCGAAGTGCCGTACGACTTCGTTATAGACGGGCTGTCCCGGATGCATGAGTTCGTGCGCGATCCGGTCGGCCTGCACGAGATGCGCGCCCAAGGCAACGAACATTTCACCCACAATGGATTTTCCGGAAGCGATGCCGCCGGTTAGGCCGACTTTTAGCAAGCCGCCTCCCGGCGATGGAACTCAACCACGGAGACACGGAGGCACGGAGAAAAAAAGAAAAAAAGTGCCTTTCTCCTTGCCTCCGTGCCTCCGTGGTGAACGCTTTTCATTTCGTGGTGAGTTCCGGCACCCGGCTGCCCCGCCGCATTTTCGCCGCTTTCACAGTGTTGTACATCAGCATGGCGATGGTGAGTGGCCCTACGCCTCCGGGCACGGGCGTCAGCGCTCCCGCCACCTCCGCCACTTCAGGATGAACATCGCCGACCAGCGTGGAGCCCTTGGTTTGGAAATTTTGCTCGCGCTTGGCGTTGCCTGCGAAGAGCCGCTGAAATTCCGCCGGATCGGTAACTTTATTCATTCCCACATCAATCACCGTAGCGCCCGGCTTCACAAAATCGCGAGTAACCATGCCTGCCCGTCCGATGGCAGCGACCAGAATGTCGGCGCGCCGACACACTGCCGGCAGGTCATGCGTCTTCGAGTGACACACTGTAACAGTGGCGTTCGCATTGAGCAGCAACATCGCCGCGGGTTTGCCCACAATGTCGCTGCGCCCCACAACGACCGCTTCCTGTCCCGCAATGGGAATCTGGCTGCGCTGCAGAATCTCGATGACTCCTGCTGGCGTGCACGGCACCAGCCCCGGCCGCTGCGTCGAAAGAAAACCCACATTCACCGGATGAAACCCGTCCACATCTTTTGCGGGAGCGACCGCCATCAACACTCGTTTGGAATCCACCTGCGGAGGCAAAGGCAGTTGAACCAATATTCCGTCGATCTCGTCCCGCCGGTTAAGATCTTCCACCAGAGCCAGCAACTCAGCCGTCGTAGAGCTTTCCGGCGGAGTGTGCTGTTCGCTGTAAACGCCGACTTCCTCACAAGCCTTGACCTTTCCGCGCACATATATTTCCGATGCCGGATCGTGGCCGACCAGAATGACCGCCAGCCCGGGTCGTATCCCAGCGGCAGTCATGGCCTTAGCCTCCGCCGCGACTTCGGCGCGGATGTCGTTCGCGATTTTTGTGCCGTCGAGGATTCGCGCTGGCATTTTGGCTCCCGCCAAAAATCTTACACTGCCCGGCTCGCCAAGTGCAGCGAGGACCGGGAATTATCGGGTACTGTCTTAACTCCTGTGGCATGAGTCCGAGGTGTGGCTTTCCACTTGCGATCCCGGCCACGGCTCGCTCCGTGCCACATCATTTAAGACACCACCAATTATCGGCCCTCGTTTCGGAGCAACCGAATTTCCCGTACAATGCGATGCATGATCGCCAAGGAATTGCTCGAGATTCTGGTCTGTCCCGCCTGTAAGCAGGCCCTCGACTACCGCCAGAATCCAGGAAGCCTGAAGTGCACGCAGTGCCATCGCGTCTACGCCGTGAAAGATGACATCCCCATCATGCTGATCGACGAAGCCACCATCGAAAGCGCCTGATTTCCGAACCGCCGTGGGAAAAACTGTCCGCCTAGAGAGTCCGGCACCGGGACGCCTCCGCAATTTACGCCTGAAAATTCACATACCTGTGACAGCTCCGTGACAACCAACGTGCCAGTATTTTCGTATCGTTGGCTCGTATAACGAAGAACACGAGACCATTCCCGCCCAAACTGACACTTTGTGTCGGTTCTGAGACGCAAGAATGTACTAGCGAGACCTTACGTAACCCGCAAGACAGGCTTAAGTTGCCTGCAACTTCCGATATCCACAGGGGTTTATGAAACCAAACCGGCTTGCTGGACGTACTAGGAAGTAGACAGCAGCCGCTGGCAGCAGAATTGCATGCAACTTGTATGGCTGCGAGTGAGTCTAATCAGCAACAGTGGTAGGAAGGTCGGAGTCGGAGGTGATGACGGCCATGTTTAACGGAAGCACATTTGACGAAACTGGGTTCGAAACGATGATGACCGCGAGGGTCAACAACGACAAAGACAGATTCACGGCGACCGAACTTGCCGCGCTGCGCAGCGACCTGCTGCAAGGCGGCATGATCGACTCATACGAGGCCGCCGAGCTTCTGCAGGTGTTCCTGATGGGCCGTGGCTACGGTGTGTCGCCCAAAGCGGCGCTCGATGCCGCCGGCCGGGTAGAGATGGCTGGATGCGCTCTCCCCGTGCTGCAGCACGAGTTGGAAAACCTTGCAATGGTAATGTAAGCGCTCGCGAGGCCGGTGAACCTCGCGCGTGGGCAGTACCGAAATTTTGAGATTCTGGCTCGGCCGATCGAGACAAGATTAGCCGAACCGGTCTACACGAAGAGAAGCCGGGCAAACCAGCCCGGCTTTGTGGTGTCTGGGTTCCATTCTTTCACCGTGATCGAGGCGGACCACCGTTTTTACTGAAGTGCGCCGTTGCGCGCGGAGGAGAGAATCCAAGTGTGACAACCTAAACTCAAGGGTTTTGCGCAAGCCAATTCCCATTTTGGTACTCGCCACAGCCCATATTGCTAAGAGTGAGCAATATTGCACACACAATCGCACGCTACCGTACCAATCTGACGATGCGAGCGAACAGTAGGACCTGGGCAGCGAGAGGGGAACTTGAAATGCTTGGACCACTCAGAAAACCTTTCGTAATTCTTCATTTTTGTTGCGGCCCTACCGTCCTTACCGACGACGGGATGTTCCCGAGCAACTTGGGATATCGCGTCATCAACTCAAACAACGGATTCGAAACAATCCAGTTGTCCACATCCGAAAACATCGATGCCGCGGTCCTGGAACTAGACCGCAATCATCCCGATGTCTTGTTAATCGCACAAGAAATCGAACGTGTTCGACCATCGATCCCCATTATCGTGGTGGTGCGTGCGACGCAAACTCTGGAGGGCCTTCGCGACGTGGCAGACGCGGTCGTACAGAAGGAAGTTGGCCCTGGAATCTTGCTGAGATCGCTGGAAGAACTCCTGCCCGGGCTGCGACCAGCAGATCGACTTGGCCTCACCGAGCACTCATCCCAGTACTAAATCCATTCCATGGTTGGCTTGGCCGGTTTTCCACAGGCCGAATGTCATTCCTCACAGACAACTCTCGACCCAACTCGCTAGCGTAAGCCGCTTTGCGGTGTGGCCCCTTCAAAATGCCGACTCCATCCGGCTCTCGTTCACCGAAGTCATGCGCGTGCTGGCCGCCGGCCACATTGACCGCAAAACCGCCAGCCTGATGATCTACGCCCTGCAAGTTGCCACCTCAAATCTCCCGGAAACCAACCCCTGCGACGCGTAGACCGAAGCGGAGGCGAATGTTGTTACCCTACCGGTCCGGGCAAATGTTGTGAATGGCTTTCAGAAGATAGAAAAACCGCCGGGAGGGACACTCAAAGAAAGGACGTTCAAAAAGAAGTGCTCACTTCTTCTTCGCAGCCGCAGCCCGTGCCCCCCGCTCCTGCAGCGCCAGCATCACCACCTGCAGCATCTCGTCCTGCGGCGCCGGCTTGCCCGTCCAGATTTCAAACTGCCGCGCGGCCTGGTGGACAAACATTTCTATGCCGGGAATAATCTGCGCGCCGCGCTGCTTGGCCAACTGCAGCAGGCGCGTCTCGAAGGGGTCGTAGATCATGTCGAAAACGTAGCGCGCATTGATTTCCTTTTCCTGCAGCGGCGTCTCGCGCGTGTTACCCATGCCCACCGGCGTGGCATTGATGATCACATCGAAGACGTGCTTCTTCAAATCAGCCCGCTTTATCGAGCGAGCATGCGCCCGCCGCGCCAGCTTTTTCGCCGCCTCAATGCTACGATTCAAAATGAAAACTTCCGCCCCGCGTTCAGCGAGGCCAAAAACAGCGGCCCGCGCTGCGCCGCCGGCGCCCAGCACGAGAATCTTCGCGTCCTGCAACGTACTCAGGCGTCGTTCGAGCGGCCGCACTACGCCTGATGTATCCGTGTTAAAGCCGTAGAGTTTTCCATCCTGCGCCCGCACCACGGTATTGCACGCGCCGATCTTCGTCGTATGCGAATCGGTGTTGTCGAGGTGAGCGAGAATGGCTTCCTTATACGGCATCGTAATGCTGAGACCGTGAATGGGAATGTCGCGCACACAGGTAAGTAGATCCTTCAGAGTCTTGGCATGCAGCGCAACGTAAACGGCGTTCACATTCTCGCGGCGAAATGCCGCGTTCATGATCGCGGGCGAGAGCGAATGAGCAACGGGATCTCCTGCCACCCCATACACGCGCGTGGCCGCATCCACCTGTTCGATGCGGTAGACGCTGCGCAACTCCTGCGCGCTGATTTGCCCCGGCGCCGTTTCTTCTCCAGCTCCGACCGCGGCGAAGGTAAACACGCTGCCTGCGCGAACACCCAGCACGCGGCTGATGACTCCCTGCTCGCCCATGCAAACGCCAACAAGAGAGTGATGGTCGCCCTCGCGTCCCAGAAACTGCATCATGGTCACGTTGTCGGAAAGCGTGGTCGCCGTGCCGACGACCTTGTAGTAGTCCGCCGGGATAGCACGCATTTTCTCCAGAGTCTCGTCGAGCTTCTTGGTTCCGCGGAAGTCGTGGAAGGAAAGAATCAATGCCGCGCGAGAGCGCAGCCTTTGCAGTTGATCCGGTTTGCACTTCAATGCGGTCTGCAGCTCCACGTCGACCAGCTGACATCCGGCCGCCGAGGCCTTCGCCAGAATGTCGAGCTCCGAGGCGATAGAACCGCGAAACTTGCCTCCGCTGGCGGCGCGCCGGCAGGTGGCGATCACGGCGACGCCGGGGTGCGTTTCCAGAAAATACTTTACCTTTGGCAGCGCTAGGCCGGGCTTCGAAAGATGGTCCAACCTGAACTCAAGAAAAGAGTTATCCCGAGCGACTCCATCCGCTTTTTCTAATAATTCAGCGGCATCGGAGGCGCTCACCGCGACGCAAACCCGCGGCAACCGCAGCGGCAAAAGCCGCGGCAAGTAGCTTTTCGCTTCAGAAATCATCTTGAATCAATAGCTTCGCACGTTTACAAAAGGTTCGGCGCGAATCTTACAGGGGACGAATTCCAGATGCAACACCGGATTCATAATTCCTTCAAAAAACCCATTTTCACAGCCACTCTGACACCCTCGTAACCTTGACCCCCACTTACCCCGTTGTTACCTTCCATTGGTAGCACTGCACTTACGCCGTTTCACCATGGAAGCGGCGGCCAGGGGCCGCCAATCCGGAGGTAACATGAAGAAAATAGGATATTTGTTGATACTGGCCGCCACCGCGATGTGGGCCCAGGGGCCGGCCTCAGACCTGCCAGCGCAGAACGCTCCCACCCCCGAGGGGGCCATCTCCACCACCTCCAATTTTCCCATTGAGCGGGTGCAAATGCCGACCTATGCTGATGTTTACTGCGCTGGTTTCATTAACCGGCAGAGCCTGCCTGACGCCAATTTTATCGGCGGCGGATTGGAGACTCCCACCGACACCAAGTTTGTTCGTGGCGACATCGTCTATTTGTACGGGAAGGGTTATGAACTCGGAGCGCAGTACGAAATCATCCGCGCACTCCGCGACATCAACGAATACGAACTGTTTCCCGGCCAGCGCAAACTCTCGAAGGCTACCGGCCAGCCCTATGCCGAAATCGGTCGCGTTCGCGTCGTCGACACGCGCAGCCGAAGCGCCATCGCCCACGTCGAGTACGCCTGCGACCCAATCAATCCCGGCGATATCGCCATCCCTTTTGCCGAGAAAACCATGGTCAGCTTCCACCCGCCCGTGCGCTTCGACCGCTTCCTGCCCAGCAGCAGCAAGGTTTCCGGCCGCATTGTCATGGCCAGAGATTTTGATTCGGTCATCGGCACCGGCCAGAAAGTTTACCTGAACGTGGGCGCGAACCAGGGCGTGAAAATAGGAGACTACTTCCGCGCCGTCCGCAGCTACGAGGCCGACCTCAACGATCCGGTCGATTCGCTCTCGTTCAAAGCCGCCATCAGTGAAGACACGCAGCTGAAGCAGCCCTCCGTCGATCCTCGCATGTTCACCAAAGGCAACGGACCGGTCATTCACGTCCGCGACCTGCCGCGCCGGGCCGTCGGCGAAATCGTAGTCATCGGCACCACTCCCACCACCGCCACCGGAATGATCGTCTACTCCATGGAAGACGTTCACGCCGGAGACGACGTGGAGTTGGACGAGCAGGCACAGGCGCAGCCGCAATAACCTCGCAGGCATCACGAATGCAGTCACACCGGGGACGCGAAAGCGTCCCCCTTTTTTTTGCCTTCGCGATCAAAAAAATGGGAAGCCTCCCGTCCACAAGTGCCCCACCTCTCGCATCGCTGCGAGAGCCGGAGATTTCCGAGCGTGGAGAGCCGGAACTGTGTGATCGCCGGCCCCCTCTTAATACATCGCTCACGGTGATCAATATCAGTTGGCAGGAATCATCGTCACGGTACCACTGCCCTCATTCGTCACCCAAATGTTGGCTCCATCGAAGGCCACTCCCCATGGAACGCCGCCCACCGGATAAGTGCCCGCGACAAATCCGGTGCTGGCCACGAGCTTCATCACCGTGTTGCTGCCTTCGTTCGCTACCCAAATGTTGTTTCCATCGAAGGCCACTCCGAACGGCAGACTTCCCACGGTGTATGTGCCCAGAACCGTGCCGCTGCTGGCCAGCAGCTTCGTAACCGAATTGCTCCCTCCATTCGTTACCCAGATGTTGGCCCCGTCAAAAGCCACTCCGTACGGATACAGTCCCACGGGGTAGGTGCCCACAACCGCGCCGGTGCTGGCCAACAACTTGGTCACGCTGCTGCTGCCTTCGTTGGCCACCCAAATGTTGGTGCCATCAAAGGCCACGCCGAACGGCGTGGTTCCTACGGAGTACGTGCCCACAACCGCGCCGGTGCTGGCTAACAGCTTGGTTACGCTGTTGCTGCCATCATTTGTCACCCAGATGTTGGTTCCATCGAAAGCCACCCCTTGCGGAAAGTTCCCAACGGGGTAGCTACCCACAACTGCGCCGGTGCTGGCCAACACCTTGATCACCGTGCCGCTGCTGCTCGGATTCGTAACCCAAATGTTGGTGCCATCGAAGGCCAGTGAGCTGGCCCCGGGCCCAACCGGGTAAGTGCCCACAACCGCGCCGCTGCTCGCGAGCACTTTGGTCACCGTGCCGGTGTAAAGGTTCGCCACCCAAATATTGGTTCCGTCGAAGGCCACGCCGTACGGATTGGATGTAACGGGGTAGGTCTGGCTATACCATCGCAAAAGTGCCGCATTCATTACTCCAGCAGAGACACCCCCCGAAGGCCCGGCAGGTCCCTGCGGCCCTGGGATTCCTTGCGGTCCAGTGGCTCCGGTGGCACCGGGCAACCCAGGCAGTCCTTGCGGACCTTGCGCCCCATTGAATCCGGGGAGCCCTTGTATCCCTTGCGCTCCATTAAGCCCAGGCAACCCCTGCATTCCGGTTGCGCCCGTCGCTCCCGGCAAACCTGGGATCCCCTGTGGCCCTTGCGCTCCGTTAAGCCCAGGCAACCCCTGCATCCCGGTCGCGCCCTGTTGCGCCATCACGCTCCACGCACTGGTGTCTTGATCCGGAGTTTCAGTGTTCGGGCCGTTCGCTGCGATCGCCACATAAGTTGAGCCGCTGTAAGTGACGACGTCATTCGCCGCGTAGATTGCGGTCGGATCGAAGGCGTTGCGGAAGTTAAAGCCAGTTCCGGCCGCGCCCGCAGGACCTTGTGCTCCTGTCGCGCCCGGAACACCCTGCAGCCCGGTGAGTCCCTGCGGTCCCGTCGCGCCTGCTGCGCCCTGCGCTCCCGTTGCGCCGGTGGCTCCTGTTAAACCAATAGGTCCCGCGGCGCCTATCGCGCCCTGCGGCCCAGTGGAGCCTTGCAGCGCCATCACGCTCCAAGCCGATGGGTTTTGATCCGGAGTCTCAGTGTTCGGCCCATTCGCCGCAGTAGCTACATAAGTTGACCCGTCGTAAGTGACAACATCATTCACGGCATAAGTAAAAGTCAGATTGAAAGCGTTGCGGAAGTTAAATCCCGTCCCGGTTGTCCCCACCGGACCCTGTGGTCCTGTCGCGCCTGCAACACCCTGAGGTCCCTGTGAACCGGCAACTCCCTGCGGTCCCTGCGCACCCGTCGCGCCTTGCGGACCCGATGGACCTTGCGCACCGGTCGCCCCCGTCAAGCCCTGCGGCCCCTGCGCTCCAGTGGCACCTTGCGGCCCAGCAGGTCCCTGAGGTCCACCGTTGACGAACACAATGTCTAACTCGGCTGAGTGGCTCATATTTGTATTTTCTTTACTGTCGAAGCTCGCATTCAGCGAGCCATTGCCCACCAACGCAATTCCATCGTTGGTCTGGGTTCCGTTCAGCCATGCCTGCAGCGCGGCGGTGATATCGACGAGGATGTAATCGTTCGTACTGGCTGTGGTCAGCGGCACCGCGCTCGCGATCGTACTTCCTGTCGTCGGAGAAGACTTTGCAGTGATCGTCCCTTCCGACCAGGCGCTGGTGACATAGTCGACGTTGAAGTTACCGGCTGTCGTTACTGCATTAACGTAGAGTTTGAGCGTGGCCTTCTCTACATTGATGCTGGTGTATGCAGAAGGAATAGACGACAGATTGAACTGAATGTAAGTTATTTGCGAACCGCCCACCACATCGAGCAGCGCATTGGCGCCGTAGTTGGTTGTGGAAGCGCCCGCGTTCGTGTAAGCGTCGCCGCTGGGTGTAATCTGCGCATAGGCGCCACTCAGACAACCCAGCACGGAAAGTACAAGCACCACCAACCTCGCCTTCAAATTGGCCATGGCTCTCCTTGCAAGTCTCTGTTCTCACATTCAACAAACGGACCCCTTATAGAAACAAAAGCGACTGCCCGCATCCCTTGCTATTCAAGACGGAATCCTGTGTGGGCCGCGCCCCGTCCGCACCTTGCGCAACCGCGACGAAAGCGCTTGCATTTAGCGCCCATACATTTCTGAAGCCCGTACTGCCTGCCTAAGCTTCGCCCTCGCCGGGCATTTTATTTTGTTGATCACACGCCCCAGTGGTCGCGTGAGCGGTTCCGCCCCTGGAAATGGTTAGTAATTTTGGCACGATGATACCCAAGCCCCCTTTAGAAAGCGAGAAAGAACCGGCGTTATACTTGAGGTAACCCAGATATTCAGTGTCTTTCTAATGACCGTTGAGGGCGTGCCGCGTTCCCACTCACTAATGTGCCCCATAACCTCGACAAAGAGATCGCGAGAGCGAGTTGCGTCGAGAAGGGGGCGGCGCTGATAGCAACTTGTGGTAATAAAGTGGGAATATCTAGCGCCGTAGGAGCGGTGCAGGTTGGTTGGCATTGCAACGATGTATCAGGAACGCAACGATATCGCTTCGGCCGATGAACATGCGGAAGAGTTCGCAGCATCCCCTGTGGTGTTGGAGTACGGATGGGGCCAGCCCCCGGTCTGTGTTTAGGCGCCAGTTATTTATAAAACGGACTCACTTCAACTTCCTGCCTTCAAAAGACCGTTCACTCACGGAGCGCCAATGTTGCCACCCGCATGTGCCCGCTCTTGAGGAAGGTGCTCACCGTGCTGATAATTTCCTGCGTCCCGGCAGGAATCGACGAGGTGTGCCCACAATATTTCCGCGCTGCCGCAAAAAACTCCTCAGTGCTGCATTCAGTCGACTTGCTCTGCCCAACTACGGCCTCAGCCATCGTCACTCCTAATTGCCGATAGCTTTCGAACTGGGCTTCGTTAAAAAACTGGTCTGCCGTGGTTTCGTGAGGAAAGGTTTTGTGAGTCGCTGCGTAGTTTTGCACGTCGATCGTTTCGCTTCCGCGCACGGCGGGCTTGAAGTAGATGAGCTCTCCGTCGTCCACGTTCTGTCCTGCGTCAACGGACTTATAACCAATAGCGGCTATGGCACAATACGCCGCCTGTGGATTGTTTCCACTCGGGATGTGATTATGAGCGCCGAACTCGATGGGAATGCCGAGATCAATTCTAATCTTGCGGATGGCATTGGCCAGATCTTCGAACTGGAAATCAGGATCCGCGCCCGCATCGATCACAATAATGCGATGGCATCGCCGCATCACCATCTCATACAAGGCAAGGTTCTCGAAATGCGCGCCATCGGATAACTGAATGTAACGGCCCGTATCGTTAGTTCGGCCCAGGGCTTCATTCAGCAGCGGTCCCAGCGCCAGACGCGGAGAATTGCGCTGGAAGAACTTAGCGTCCTTCTCCTTGCCCGGGTTCGGCAGCCAGTAGCCAAGCCGCACATTGAACAAGGTCATGATCAAGGTCAGCAGCGGTGAAGAGTGGTAACCCATGTTGGGATTGAAGGCCGCTCCGCTGATTGCCATCGCCGTGCCCAGGGTCAAGCCCTTGCCTCCGGCGTAATACTCGGTTCGCACATATCCGGTACGTAAGCTGCCGCAGTGCAACGGGCTGAAGGTGAAAGATTCGGCCTTGCGCTGAGTCCATGCCGTATTGGTTGTCGCCACCAGATTCAGTGTGGCGTTGATGATGTGCAGCGGTGCATGTGCATCCTGCGGCAAGTCTTTCTCCCGAAGGTTGTCGTCTTCGTCAAAATTGGTGAAAAAATCCGGCGAGCGCGATTCGTTCGAAGCTCCCAGATAAGCCCGAATCAGGCGCGAGCGGTACATGCCATGCAACGAAAAAGTGTTTACGTTGAAAAAGAAATTGCACAGAAATGCGAAGCCCGCCAAGACCAGGCCGTAGATTGCCCAGCTTTTCCCGTTGTTAAAACCCCCCATCGCCAGGCGATTCAGGCAGGCAAGCGTGATGGCCAGCAGAAACAGGAAGAGCAACCCGCACAACTGCCCGATAAGATCAAGGTTCGATGTCGCTCCCTTTTCCGGCAGAGCGGGCGTTTTCCCGCTCTTGGCGATGGATGCGGAAATGCCCCCCACAACCACCGTTACCGCGGCGAATATCCAATTCACAAGAATCGGCCCATAGTAAGCGACCCCTGCGGCCACAAGCCAGCCCACCATCAACAGCATGTGAACCGCCTTCATGCGCGCCCACCACTCCCGGTTCTCTTCCGTGTCGTTATCCGCAACGATCCCAGTAAACAAAGATGAAGCCGTCAGCAGGATCGACCACACCAGAGGCAATCCGAGCACAATGACAGAATTATTTCCAGGCCAGAAACCCGTGCCATGCCAGTTCCGCGCAAAATGTGGGACCGGTTCGAGTCTGCCCCGCAGCGCGCCCGCATATTGCACCAGCAGCAAAAGTAACGCGCTTGTGGCCAGCGCTACCAGCGGAACCGCTACCGCGAACTGCCAATGCTTTCCCACGCGTTTTACCCAGCCTTTGCCCGGCCCTGCCGCCATCCTGCCTCCGTAAAAAGCTGGCACCAGCAGCGGAATGGCTATGAAACACGCGAAAGTAAGCAGCGGCCACCAGCTCAATTTGTGGTTGGGAGAGGTGAGCCAGAAAACTACCATCCCGGCGACTACCAGGCAGATCACGAGATTTCCGGCACACATCACGACCTGCGCAGTTTTTTCCCACTTATATATCTTCGAGACTCGCTGTACGAATGCCACCATAATCAGAGCCAGCGCGAGCACGCTCGAGAATGCGCCCATCCAGTAAAGCTCCGGCAATCCTCGCAGCTCCCGGGCGATAAAGCACATGACCGTTCCAGCCAGAATCGGCAGGCACAACAGCGCCGCAAACAACGGCAACAACATACAGTTATTCAAGAACAAATTGCGCAGGACCGTCGCGACCAGCGTCCACGTGTCAACGGTGATTCCCCCGAGGCGTGGCGCCAGAAAGCTGGTAAATTCGCGCAGATGCCGGATGGTGCGCGGCTCGGGGTCGACCCCAGTCCTGCCCGTTCCACGGCTCTGCGCCAGTTCGCCGATTGCTCCGCGATAGCCGTGCGGATGGCGCTTCGCCCACGCCATCAACCAGCTTCCGATGTATCCTCCGCCCGAAACGGTGGAGAGAAAACTCGCCTTATGCAACAGGCCTTGTTTGGCCGCGTCCCGGACGGAGAAGCGAGCCAGCGATTGCAACACGCCCAGGCAAACGCTGGCGCTGCGAATGCCTCCTCCTGAAAAACAGAGCGCGGAACGGCGCTGACCGGACGCATCCGATCGATGCAGAATATTCGTGAACTTCTGATCGCACTCTTTGCACTTCCGTTCAGCCGCCCGAATGGCCTCAATCAACTCGTTCAGGCGCTGGCCCTCGGGAGTTTCCGGCCCATGCCACCCGGGGTGACTCGCCGACCAATCGTCGAGGGCGATCTTCTTCGTATCGTAGTTGGCATACGCGGCTACAGCTTCGTTCGCAAGATTCACGTCCTCTGGTTGTGATCTCCCCTGGGCACGCAGTTCTTCTAAGAGAACCTGGCACGGTAAAGAATGCGCGAATACGGGAATTCGCACCTCAGGATTTCCGTCGGGCACGGGGCACCCACCCTTTCTCCGCTGAAACGGCGTTCCTGCTGAATGTGTTTTTATCTCTGCATCTGATCGGCAACCGGGCGAACCCAGGCTGCTAGCTGCGCGGGGAAGCGCATATTCGGGAAGCGGGCGCAGAGTACCTCAGCAGTTCGACCTTGTCAACCCAAATCCGATTTTTGTTACGAAATCCGAACAACGCCGCGGCTGTGATCTGTCAAGACGTTGTACCCTCGGGCGCCCTTCCCTTGCCTCTAAGTACTGCGCAGAGAAAGTGCTTTACCCTTAGCCTGCAAAGGGGGACGGTATCCAGATCTCGAGGCCAACTTGCGGTCGGGTTCCGGCCAGAGATCGGACATACGGCAAGACATGCACTGGGATGCGCCGACGAACATCGGAACAGCAAACGCATCAGCTCTTCCTCCCCGGTATCCCGAGATCCTCGATGTGGACGAGCATATCTGCGGCATCGCTGTACACGCGAAACGCTCCCGATTGCTCCAGTTCTTCCTTGCTATAACCTCCAGCGAGGAAGCCTACCCCAAGAGCTCTTCTACGCCCTGCGGCGAGCATGTCCCACACGCTGTCGCCAACAACGACGCAATTCTCCATGGGAACGCTCAGCCGTTCAGCTGCTGCCAGAAATATATCCGGGGAGGGCTTGGCCTGAGCTACATCGTCACCCGTGACCACGACTGCGTTCTTGGGCAGACTCAAGTGCTTTAGCAGTCGTTGTGTCTGCTGTTTATTTCCAGTGGTTGCAATCGCCCAGGAGACTCCTTGACCGCTCAAGTAATCGAGCAACTCCTGCGCGCCCGGCAGCAACCGAATTTTTCGCGGTGACGCGCTGAATGCGGTATCGTGTTTTTTCTCGAGCGCCTTCAGATTGATTTTGCGCTTGCCCGCGTCTGTTTCACGAAGTACCTGCCGAAGCAGAGACTGCCCACTCATGCCGATGCGGCGATGTATTTTCCAATCGGGCACGACGATTCGCGCGCTTTGCAAAGCCGCCGACCACGCCCTGACATGCTCGTATGCCGTGTCGACGAGCGTTCCATCGAGATCGAATAAAATTGCCGGTTGTGTGGATTGTGTAGTTTTCACGTTCTGGGCTTCCAGTTTTGACAGGTTCGCATTCACTTTTTTCAGACCCGTTGAGCTATATGATCATGAATTGTCCCCATTAGATGACTATTGGACGACTGTCGCCCAGAAAGAAACAACGGGTCGATCTTTGGGTTTCGACCTGATAGCTGATATCCGATGCCCGAGCGTTGCCTTCTCTACTACATCACCGACCGCTCTGCGTTCCACGCCAACGAGTCCACTCGCCGCCGCTGTCTTCTCGACAAGATCGCCGAAGCCGCCGCCAGCGGTGTTGACTACATCCAGCTCCGCGAAAAAGATATGAGCACTCGCGAACTCGAGGCTCTGGCTCGCGAAGCGAGCCGCATTATCGGCGATGCATCCGAGGGCCACCAACCGGAGACGGCGCTGCTGATCAACTCCCGCACCGACCTGGCCAGAGCGGTGGGTGCTTCGGGCGTACATCTTCCCGCAAACGACGTATCGCCACAGGATGTCCTGCGAACCTGGGAACTGGCCGCACCCCGCGGCCAGGCCGAACTCGATTACGAAGGTTCACGGAGAATTCCCCAAATTTCTGTCTCCTGCCACTCAGCGCACGAAGTGGCACAAGCGGCCGCGGCAGGAGCCACGCTTGCTCTCTTCGCCCCCGTTTTCGAAAAAAAAGACGCGCCGGAAGCGCTGACGCAAGGCCTGAGTTCCTTTGAGCAAGCCGCGCGGGTGAAAATCCCGGTCCTTGCCCTGGGCGGAATTACCATGCAAAATGCCGAGTCGTGCCTACGTGCCGGCGCGGCGGGTGTCGCCGCCATCCGTCTCTTCCAGGAGAATGAGATCGCGGCTGTGGTGGGCGTGCTCCGCAACTTGCGGGCCGTCTAATTCATTCCTGTTCGCTTTGGGCAGGCTGAATTCAATCTGCGGCATACACTATTTTCCCGCCCACGATGGTCGCAATCACTTTTCCCGTAAGCTGCCATCCATCGAATGGTGTGTTGCGCGAGAGCGAACGGGACTTTGCCGCGTCAAACGCCCATCGTTTTTTAGGATCGAAAATTGTCACGTCGGCGAAGCTGCCGCGCACCAGGGTTCCACGCCCGCGCAGATCGAAGACGCGCGCCGGCCCTGCGGTGAAGAGTTCGACGATTCGGGTCAGTGGAATGTTGTAATTCTTATGCAATTTGGTGATCGTCAACGCCAGCGCAGTTTCTAATCCGGTGATGCCGAAGGCAGCGCGCTCGAATTCGACTTTCTTTTCGTGGGCCGCGTGTGGAGCATGGTCGGTGGCGATGGCATCGACGGTACCGTCAGCCAGCGCGACCAGGATAGCTTCGCGATCGGCAGCAGAGCGCAGCGGCGGATTCATCTTGCAGTGTGTGTCGTATTCGCCAACATTTTCGTCGATCAGAGTGAAATGGTGCGGTGTCACTTCGCAGGTGACACGGGCCTTTGCGCGCTTGCCGCGCCGCACCGCTTTGAGCGCATCGGCGGTCGAAAGATGCGCGACGTGCAGCCGCGACTCGCGAATCTGCTGGGCCAGAGTTACGTCGCGATCGACGATGTTGGCTTCTGCAGCCGCCGACATGCCACGCAACCCGAGACGGAAACTCGTCGGGCCTTCGTGCATGGAGGCGTTTTCGGTCAGGCGCGTGTCTTCGGCGTGTTGCACGACGGGCAGGTTTAATTCAGCTCCCAGGCGCAACGCCGCGCGCATGATTTCATCTTCGAGAATGGGCTTGCCGTCGTCGGTGACGGCTACGGCTCCAGCGCGCTGCAGCGCGGCGAAATCCGTGAGCGCCGCACCGCGAGAGTGGAGAGTTGCGGCCGCAATGGGAAAAACGTTCACCAGTGCCCCGCGCTCTGGATGCCGCAGCCATGCAACCCACTCGCCGGTATCGACGACGGGCACGGTGTTCGGCATAGTGCAGACCGAGGTGAAGCCTCCTGCGCCGGCGGCTGCAGTTCCGCTGGCAATGGTTTCCTTGTAGCTTTGCCCTGGCTCGCGCAGGTGTACGTGCAGGTCGATGAACCCGGGAGCCACGATTAGGCCGCGAGCATCGAACTTCTCGTCCGCGCTGCCGCGAATTTTATTAGGGGGCCCTGCCTCGGCGACGCGGCCATCGCGCAGCAGAACATCCATCGGCGCGTTGATCTTCGCCGCGGGATCGATGAGTTGGCCGCCTTTGATTAGAAGGCTGGGAGGGCGGGTTTGGGTTTTGGGAGTTGGCATTTAGCAGTCAGCAATTGGCAATTAGCATTGGTACAGATTTTATGAACACCCCACCGGCATCGTCAGGGCCGGCAGAATTCATAGGTCCTTCGCTTCGCTCAGGATGACAAATAGCGGTTGAGAACCTGTTCACATTGCCTTCCCCAAAGCCCGCGCCAGAATTGCCATGCGCGTGGGAACTCCGTTGTGAACTTCGTCGATGATCTTCGACTGCGGACCGTCGGCTACTTCTGCAGTCAGCTCCAGTCCACGAATAATCGGACCGGGATGCATCACGATGGCATCGCGCTTTGCCAGTTTCAGGCGCGCGGCGGTCATCTGATAGCGGTCAATATAGTCTTGTAAACGAATTTTCTGGCCTGCAAGGCGCTCCTTCTGAAGGCGCAGAAGCATAATCACATCCGCGCCGCGCAAAGCTTCTTCAACATGGCGGGTGACGCGAAGACCGGGCACAAGCGTGGCTGCCACATCGGGGACGAACTCGGGCGGGCCACAAAGCGTAATCTTCGCGCCAAAGCGCGAGAGCAGATGACAGTTCGAGCGCGTGACGCGGCTGTGATAAATATCGCCGATGATGGCGATCTGCAAACCCTTGAACGACTTCTTGTGTTTCAGAATCGTGTAAGCATCGAGCAGGGCCTGCGACGGATGCTCGTGCATGCCATCGCCTGCGTTGATCACGGGAATATCGAGATGCTGGGCCATCAAATGAGGTGCGCCCGCGGCAGGATGGCGAATGACGATCGCGTCCGCGCCGACGGCGCGCAGTGTGTAGCCGGTATCGAGCAGGGATTCTCCTTTTTCTATGCTCGAACCGGAGGACTGTACAAGAGTGGTGATTGCGCCCAGCGATTTTGCCGCAATTTCGAAGGAGGATCGCGTGCGCGTCGAAGCTTCGTAGAACAGCAGCACGACTCGCTTATTACGCAACAACGGACGTGCCTTGAGCGGATTCATCCGGCGGGCCAGCTTCAGCAGGCTCAGGATTTCCTTATCTTCAAGGTGCTCGATGCTGAGCAGTGATCCGCGCGCCGGTTGATTCATGTTGAAAGAGGGCAAACGGTGCATGATACGCGGCCAAAGCCGTCTGCGGCAAGACCAGTTTTAAGGGCGTTTTCTTCGCCCCAGAAAGGCACCCGTCAATGCCCCGGCAAGGCTGCCGGCCGCAATCGAAAGCAGAAAAAGAAAAATCAGCCCGAATACCAGCATCAGGGCGATGCCTTCCGGCGTTTTCAGGCGGTCAAAGGCAGCCTGTACTTGCGGGTCGTTGGAGCGGGCGGCGGCCTGCTCAAGTGCCTCCAGCATTTTTTTTCGAAGTTCCCCGCCGGTATGGAACACGGTTACCGCCGCGCTTTCGACGACAGCGGCGATCGCGAAAAACAGAATGCCGCAGGCAGCCCCGAGCTGCGCTCCGGAACGCGCGTTTACCAGCCAGGCGGGATTCTTGCGGTGGTAGAGATTGACAGCCAGGAATGCAGCACCTAACACCGCCAACAGAGGAACCATCAAGCCAAACGCCATGAGCAGCGCGGCGATCAGCGCCGCAATGGCGCAGGAGCGAATCGCCATCGGCCACACGATTACCGGAGACACAGCGGAAGTGCTCAACGTGCCTGTCGAATCCGGTGAGAAGAGTGGATCGCCGGAGGAGACGCTTCCGCCAACCGGGGTCGCCGGTTCAGGCATTACGACGCGGATTTGCGGCGCACCGCATTGCAGGCAGAACGGCTTGCCATCTTCAACCTCGTGGCCGCACTTATAGCAGGCATGATCCATTTGAGCGTGGGTCTATCTCTCTTGAAAGGTATCGCACGCCGCGCGGCAGGCGCAAGGAACGCAGGTTCAGCTATGTTCTGGAAACGCGGGTTCTCAAATGTCGCTTTGCTTGCCCCGAGTATGAACATAGACCAGTGTGAATTTCGATCCATGCCCCGGGTTGGGCTCGATCGAAACCGCATGCTGATTTTTCTCGGTCCCGACTTTCAGTTCCGTGACCGGCCCGTTATTGTCGCCTTCGCACTTGAGTTCTTTCGGGCGATTATCGGAATCGTCGTCGTTAAAATCGGCGTGGGCGTCTCCATGTTCTTTTGTATGACATTCCAGCACTTTGCCGAACTTTTTTAAGCGTTCGCGATAGTAGGCGATTACTTTTTCAGGCGCGTCATCGGAATCATATTTTGCGATTACGAGCTTGATGCCGAACGCATCGGTGAGCAGCCCGAGGTTCGCATTGTTGTTGTCCTTGTCATGCGTTGGCCGCGCGCCGGGATAGAGCGGCAATCCGGCCTTCTGAGCATCCGCATCATTGCCCACGTGTAAATCCCCGGCGGAGCTTTGAATATCGAGATGCTTGTTCTGATCGTTGTCCGGTTTTTGAGGCGCGGCGAGACCATTGATTGCAATTAAAAGCGTGAACGCTACTGAGATAACGACGCGAAAGCCCATTGAGCGAAACATAAGTTACCCCTGAGTCTTTTAACCCCGATAAGTGATGGCCAGAGCCCTAAATATCCGCGTCTTTACCGTGCGTTCGCACGTAGACGAGCGAGAAACTCGATCCAGTGCCGTCCGACTCGACCGCCACGATATGCTGCTCGTCCCGCCCACCGACTTTGAGTTCGACATCGCTGCCACTATCGCCGTCGCATGTCAAGTTGTTCGAATCGTTTTTGGAATACATCTTACTAACATGCACACCCGAGGTGCGGCACTCAAGAACATCCCCGTATTTCTTCATCTGATTTTTGTAGAACGAGACGACCTTGGCGGGCGCATCGCCAGATTCGTACTCTAAAGCGACCACTTTGATGCCATAACCGAAACCTGAAACGTTTACGTTAGCGCTCTTGTCATCGCCCGAGTCTTTTTCTCTGAGCCGTGCACCGGGATAAACGGTTAGGCCGGTATCCGCGACGTCGGCCTGTTTGCTGACGTGGATGTTTCCAGCCAGTGTCTTGATGTCCACTTGTTTGTCCTCGCCATTTGGTTCCTTCTTTACATTAACGCTGCACGCAGCAAGGAGCAGGAGTAGAGCGACACTGGCAGCCTGCTTTACCGATAGAGTCAAGTTACTTTTGCGCATGTTGGCTTCCTCCAGCGGCCGTTTGAACGGGCCGGTCGATGCCGGAGCCTCGCTGGGCGACATTAGGAATACTAACCGGGAGTCGTCCGCGAATAGCGATCTCGCCAAACAAAGCCTGTACCGCCGCTGTCTCCGAGACCGTCGCGTTGGAAAAGGTACACATATAATTCTCGATCTTTGGGAAGTCCGACGCAAGGTATGGATTTCCCATGGCGACCACCGCTGTTTTTCCCGCGGCGCGGTCGAGCATATCCTTCAGCAAAGCTGCCGTCGTATCCGGCATGGCAACTGTATTCCCGATCTTGCCCGCAGTCGGCACAACGTAGACTGCAGCGACGACGGTTTTTGCTTCCTCCACTGCCTTCAAAACCTCGGCACTCAGTCCAGTCGCAACGCGGGGATCGACGTAGATCACGTTCGCATCCGGAATCCGTGCGCGAAACTCGCGAGCGAAGGCACGGCCCGAGTCGGTGCGGACGTCATCGGAAAAGACCACCGCCACGGTTTGGTTGCGTGTCTCCTCCTGTCTTGTATACGGAAGTCCGGGCGCGGCGGTTCCCTTGGATTTGAGCGGCAAGACCTGGCCATTGTCGCGGACCAGAGTAATGGCATTATCCGCCACCTGTTGGCCGAATGCCAGATTGGGCGGTTGGCCCACCAGGTTCGCAAGCGGTCTGATATCTACAAGGCGGGCTTTCTGCAGATCGAGAGAGGCCTTTGCCTTCAAAATCTTAAGCACGGACCGGTCGAGGCGGTCTTGCGAAATTTCGCCGGACCGGACTGCCTGCAGCATGGCGTTGTAAGAAGCGGGAAAATCGGCGGGAATGAGCAGTAGATCGTTGCCGGCCTTAAAGGCCTCGACCGCAGCCCGGCCGACGTCATTGGCGAAAAGGCGGGTTAGACCGGCCATGTCGAGCGCGTCGGTGACCACGATACCCTGAAATCCAAGTTGTTTTTGCAGCAGATCGGTGACGACACTCGGCGAAATTGTGGCTACATGATTCGGGTCGGAGTCGAGCGCGGGAACGGTGACGTGCGCGACCATTACCGAATCAACACCTGCTGCAATGGCTTCACGAAAAGGCGGAAGTTCAATCGAATCGAGATGAGCACGATCGACGGTAACGCTGGCAACGCCGAGATGCGAATCGGTCGCGGTTTCACCGTGGCCGGGGAAGTGCTTGACGGTCGTGAGCATTCCGCCTTCGTGGGCGCCCTTGATGTAAGCCGCGACCAGGTCTCCGACTTGTTTCGGATCTTCCCCGAACGACCGCGTGTTAATGATGGGATTGGCCGGGTTGGAGTTCACGTCGGCGTCCGGGAAAAAATTCCAGTGAATGCCGATGGCTCGGGCCTCTTCGGCGGTGATCCGGCCGAAGGATTCTGCATCTTCCAGTTTGCCGTCCGCGCCGAAAGCCATCGCATGCGGAAAGACGGTTGCTCCCATCAGGCGCATCGAGACGCCGCGCTCAAAATCGGCTGCGAACAACAGCGGCAACTTCGATTCACTCTGCAGCCGGTTGAGCAGCTCGGCGGCTTCATACGGCTCGCTGCGCAGAAGATAAGGACCATCCACATGCACCGTCATCGCGAACGAGCCAACATGATATTTCTGCATCGCGTCGAGCAGTTGCAGGTACTCGGGATTTTCCACATTGAGAAAACTGGCTCGGCACCAGATCATGAAGACCTGGCCGATTTTTTCTTCGACTGTAAGTTTGCGCAGAGTTTTCTCGGCCCATTTGTCGCCGTCATGAGTGAGATGGATCGGACCGGGATGCTGATATTTCTCCCTGGCGAGGGCGATCGAAGACCCGACGGCTGTAAGCAGGAGAACGATTAACGATCGACGCATGGAAAGAACGATAGCAGAAAAGGAAGCAGGGATTAGAAGGTAGGGGAGAGTATGGCTGTCACCCGGTCTGCAGCGGAGCGCTGAACCTCCTTATCATCTCCGAAGCCGCGCAGCCAGTCGACGTCTGGCTCGCGGCGGAACCAGGTCATCTGCCTCTTGGCATAGTTACGGTGGGCTTGTTGAGCGGCTTGGAGGGCTTGCTTGGGCGTCAGTTCGCCGTCGAGGAGTTGAACCGCCTGTTTGTAGCCGAGAGACGACAGCGGCGGTATGCGACCATATTTCTCGATCAATCGTTTTGTTTCATCAATCAGACCCGCTTCGAACATCTGCTGCGCGCGGCGATTGATCCGGTCGTACAGAGCCTGGCGATCGGGATCCAGTCCGATGCGGAGAATGCGAAACCCGCGCAAGGAATCTCGACCACGCTGCTCCCAGAGTAGCGTCATTTTCGACCGCGAGCTCAGGCAAACTTCTATCGCTCGGATCAGCTTCGGCGTATCGTTGGCATGAATTTTCTCGGCTGCCGCCGCATCGAGTCGACGCAGCACCTGATGAAGGTGTGCCGAGCCTTGGCGCAACGCCCGTTCCCGCAATCGCTCCCGCAATTCTTCCGAGCGCTGCGGACCGGGAAAAAGTCCCTCCAGCAAAGCGCGCAAATAGAGCCCGGTTCCACCAACAACCACGGGCAACTTGCCGCGAGACTTGACCTCCTCGATCACCAGCCGCGCCTGCCGAGCATACTCGCCCGCCGTAACCTGCTCCGACGGCGCGATGTAATCGACTAAGTGATGTGGCACTCGCGCTCGTTCCGCGGGCGTGGGCTTAGCAGTACCGATATCCAGCTCGCGATACATGGCGACGGAGTCGCAGTTCACGATCTCGCCGTGAAAGCGCTCAGCAATCGCCAGAGACAATGCCGTCTTGCCGCTCGCCGTAGGTCCCAGCACCACTACGAGCAGCGGATCAGGCTGCGCGGGGGATGTGTTCAGCGCCAACTCCAGTGGATGGCGTGCCAGTAGCGGATCACGATGAGCACGAGAAGGAGAAACGCGATCACGAGCAGGCCAGTGGTTTCGGTGGCGTAGATCGCATGTCGGCGATGTTTAAGGCCGGAGTCGTTCTGGCGCGGTGTAGGAACCACGCGAATATTGTACGCCCAAGCGAACAGCGCTCCCGTGCTAACCTATATCGCGATAAATGCAGGGAAGCGTGGACTAACAATTTGAATTTCCACTTATATTGAGCGCTATTGTATGGTGCTTTACGGCTTTCCCGTGGTGGCCGATTTTCAAGGGGAAATTGTTATCGCTGCCATCCCTCGCCCCCCTTTTGTTACTGAGTCTCAGTTCTTTGCTTCAGGTCCTGTTCTTGGTTCTCTTGGGCACGGGAAGTCTGCTCTTAGACTCGTCCCTCAAATTCGCGGCACCAGGACTTCCGCTCTCAATCGCCGCTCTCGTGTTGGCAGCTCGCAAGAAGCGGCCCAGAGACCTGCCACGCGGCACTCTCGCCTGCACCATTGTTGGAGTGGTGCTGTGGTTTTTTCTCATTACAGCCCACTGACGGCTTGAGGAAGATTATTCGAAGTTCGCAAATCGAGCTTCTTTTAGATTGACGAAACCCACCCCGCTGTGTAGGATCATAAGGACAAGTCCTCCCTTCGGGGCGGACGGAATTTCATGCAGAGTGGCTGAGGGACGAGCCCAGTGACGCCACGGCAACCGAACCGGGATCATATATCCCGGCTGACAGGTGCCAACTCTCTCCTGGAAACGGGGAACATGAGATTCGGCAAGTGAGCTGTATTTGCCGATAGCCTCTTTTCCTTTTCCTGGAAAAAGAGGCCATTTCTTTTTTGGCCGATTTTTCCGGCTCGTCCTCAGCTATTCGCGAGAAACAGAAAGCGAGTAGCCAAATGTATCACTACGAACTGCGTTGCCGGGAATGCGGACATCGCTGGGGAAACCAACCCCGCTCGATCTGCGAAGACTGCTTCTCTCCTCTCGAAGTTGCCTACGATTACGACTGGATTCGTTACGTTTTGGGTCAGGGTGCCCTCGACCAGCGTAAAGCCAGCCGCGATTCGATCTCGCAGTGTGCGCCCAACATGTGGCGTTATTCCGATTTGCTGCCGCTGCCTGCCGACTTTGAGCCGCGGCTGCCGGTAGGATTTACGCCGCTGTTGCAGGCTCCGCGTTTGTCGAAGCGGCTAACGGGCAACGGAGACGGCACGGCGACGCGAAATCTATATATCAAGAATGATGCCGTTTGCCTGCCAACCCTCAGCTTCAAAGACCGCGTAGTTTCGGTCGCTCTGGCGCAGGCGGTTGCATTTGGATTCGACACGGTAGCGTGTTCGTCTACAGGCAATCTGGCGAATGCCGTTGCAGCGCACGCGGCGCGCCTGGGGCTGAAAGCCTGGATCTTCATCCCCTCTGACCTCGAGCCCGCAAAAGTTTTGGGCACGCAGGTTTTCGGCGCGAACGTGGTGCGTATCGCCGGCAACTACGATCAGGTGAACCGCCTCTGCTCGCAGATCGCGGAAGAACGGCGCTGGGGATTCGTCAATGTAAACCTGCGCCCGTATTACTCCGAGGGATCGAAAACCGTCGGCTTCGAAATTGCCGAGCAGCTTGGCTGGCGCTTACCCGACAACGTCGTCTGCCCGATGGCCGGCGGATCGTTGATCGTCAAAATCAAGAAGGCGTTCGACGAACTGGTGAAGATCGGATTAGTCGACGAGAAGCCGGTGAAATTTTTTGGCGCGCAGGCCACGGGATGCTCGCCCATTTCAACAGCCGTGAAAACCGGCAGCACTGAGATCGAGCCGCAGAAGCCCGCAACCATCGCGCGTTCGCTCGCTATCGGCAATCCTGCCGACGGCTACTACGCGATCAAGGCCATCAAAAACACCGGCGGATGGAGCGAGGACGTAAGCGATCCTGAAGTCATCGATTCGATCCGGCTGCTAGCTGAAACCGAAGGCATCTTCACCGAAACCGCCGGCGGCGTGACTGTTGGGTGCGCGGGCAAGCTTTATCGGCAGGACCGCATTCTGCCGGAAGAGACGACCGTGTTGTGCATTACCGGAAACGGACTGAAGACTACCGACGTGCTGGCTGGCGTGTATGAAACCGAGCGGGCGATTGCGCCCAAGCTGGTGGAGTTCGAAAACTACCTGCATGAAACTGTGGGTACTATCGAAGTGGATCACCCGGCCGCAGTCGGTGTCGGCGCATAGCTGACGCTTTGAAAAGGGCGCGGCTCTAAGCCGCGCCGCCGAGGTTAAGTTTTTTAATGGCGGCTTCAGCCGCTGAGGCAGGCCTTCGATGTCGATCACAGTTCAAATTCCAACCGCGCTGCGGCGTCACACCGCGGGAGTTGGCTCAATCGCGTGTACCGCCGCGAACCTCGGGGAGCTCTTCTCGGCTCTCGACGACCAATTCCCCGACCTCAAGCCGCACCTCCGCGACGAAACCGGCCAAGTTCGCCGCTTTCTCAACATCTACGTCAATGAGGAAGATATCCGTTTTCTGGGTGGCCCTGCCTATGCATTCCAGGATGGTGATGAGGTCCTGCTTGTGCCATCCATCGCGGGTGGAGCAAGCTAGACCGGTTACGCGTGTTGTTTGTGCGCGAGTTTTTTCTCTTTGTACATGGACTGGTCAGCGCGCTCGACCAACTTCGCGAGCGTCTCCCCGCTCTGCCATTGGGCCAATCCAACCGAGGCGCGCACCGCGAGTTTTATCGGTTCCCGCTTCTCGCCCGGTGACAGGGTGTACTCGCCGAAGGCCCATCGCTCCAGCCTCTCGATTTGTGCCCTGGCTGCTTTCATGTCGCTGTCGAGCAAAAGTACGAATTCATCGCCACCCCAGCGCCCAGCCACATCGGAGGTCCGAATGTTGGTCCGAACTTCGTCGGCAAACTGCTTTAGCAGGTTGTCACCGACAGCATGGCCGTGCGTGTCGTTGATCTGTTTGAAACCATTGAGGTCCAGCAGCCCCACGCAGAACGGACGCTTTGCCTCAATGGCAAGCTCAATGCGGCCTTCGAGGCTGCGCCGATTGAGCAGGCCGGTGAGTTCGTCCACGGAAGCCAGCGTCTCCACTTCGCGAAGGCGGGTTTCGTAAACCGTCATTTCGGTGCGCAGGTACGTCACCGCGCGCCGGTTGTCCTCCGCCATGCGGTCGACGCACGTCTTCAATTCAGCAGCCTGGCGCACCAATGATGCGCGAATTTGCCCTAAATCTTCGAGATCGGCGATGGTTTGCAGTTGCCGAGTGAAGTGTCCCAACTGGTCTGAATAGCCCTGGTCGCGAGTAGCCATCGACTCGGCGGTGCGCGCCAGCGTGAGCAACAACTCCTTCACTTCCTGCGTCTTTACCTTGAAATATTCGGCTGCGTTGCTGCCCCACGTATCCAGTTGGCTGTTGATCTGTTGCCCGGTTTCCTGCACCTGCTCGGGAGATAAAGCTTTGTCGAAGTGCCTCGACAATCGCACAAGTCCCCTTTGAAGATCGCCGATAGCCGGAAACGCGCGAACACTGTTGTTTCCCATGGATAGCACAACAGAACGGTTGGACTCTATGAGAGCAGCCAAGATCTTGTTCGAATCTGGACCCTGCGGCGGAACCTCGGGTTGAGGCTTTGCGGACTCGACGGGCTGCGCGGCCATGTCGAGGTATTTCTTGATCGAAATCATGCTTGGACCATCCTCCGATCTCGGTTCAGACCACAATCGAAGGGAGATCGGCAAAAGAAACGAAAACTTTAGGGCCAGGATTGGCAGTCGGGCTGATAAAGGCACCCGCCAAACCTTGAAATCCGGGGTTATGTCATCTATAATCTAACTAACTGGTTAATTAGTAATGGCGCATCGCAACCATACCCGCATGGGATCCCGTGGACGGCCGGAAGAAAGCCGTGCGGCCATACTGCAGGCGGCAGCGCGCGAGTTCGCCGAAAACGGCATCGCCGGCGCTCGCACGGACGCCATTGCGCGGCAGGCAAAAGTCAATAAAGCGCTCCTGTACTACTACTTCAAAGACAAAGAAACGCTTTATGGCGCGGTGCTCGACCTGGCTTTTTCGGAAATGAAAACGAACATCTTCCGGGCGCTCGACAGCGACTTGCCGTCGCGCGAAAAGATTATCGCCTACGCAGGAACCTATTTCGATTTCATCGCCTCGAACCAGATCTATCCCAAGTTAATGCAGCGCGAGATGATGCGCGCCAAGGCAGGCGACACCGTTCATTTCGACCGGCTGGTGAAAACTTATTTCGAGCCAATTTATCACAGGGTTCGCGCGTTATTACAGAAGGGGATCACGGAGGGGGAATTCCGCAATGTGGATCCCGCGCACTTCGTTCCATCGATGATTGCCATAATCGTTTTTTATTTCAGCAGCGCTCCTGTGATGAAGCGAATTGTCGGCTTCAATCCGCTGGCCCCGCAACGGATCGCCGAGCGCCGCGCGGCGGTTTTGGATTTTATTTCGGCGGCATTATTTCAGCCTCGCCGCAGAGCGCAAGGAGTTCGCCAATGAGTGCCCGTAACCGAATTTTCATTCTTATCGGCCTTATCTGTGTTGTATCAGCGATCTACTATTTCGCCTCCACCGATCACACAAGCGATTTGGTTCTGATCGGTACGGTCGATTCCAACCAGGTGATTGTGAGCGCGCAGGTGGAAGGACGCATACAGAAGCTGCTCGTCGACGAAGGTACGCCCGTCAAGGCTGGCGATTTGATCGCCGTTCTCGATCCATCAGAATTGCAAACGCAAGACGCTGCCGCCGAGGCCAACATCACCAGCTTGCAGCACAAAGTGGCGCAGATGCAGAACACCGAGCAATCGACTTCGGGATCGACTTCGAGCGACGTGGCCAATGCGCGGGCGAAACTTTCCTCGGCGAAGGCGCAACTGTTGCAGGCGCAGGCTGCGCTGGATCGGACAGCGAGTGATAGCCGGCGCATGATTGAACTGGCGAAAGCTGGCGTCCAGTCGGATCAGGATCGCGTACAGGCGGAGACGAATCTGCAAGCCGCGCAGGCCACCGTCCAGGCGCAGCGGGAAATGGTGAGCGCGGCGGAAGCGGATTTGGCATCGGCCGTTGCGCGAACCCGGCAAGCGGACGCCGCGAAGAGTACGGTGCAATCGACCGAAGCCGATCTGAAAAATGCCATCGCGCAGAAAAATCAGGCCTCCGTGCGGCTGGGCTACACCAATGTTTATGCGCCTGTCACGGGTACGGTTTCCGTACGCGCAGCCCGGCAGGGAGAAGTCGTCAACATCGGCGCGCCGATCGTCACCATCGTCGATTTGAACGACACGTGGGCGCGTGCCGCAATTCCCGAAACTTATGCCGACCACATCGGCTACGGCGACTTGCTGCGCGTGCGCATGCCGGGTGGAACGGTAACGAGCGGCAAAGTGTTCTTCAAGGGAGTGGAAAGCGATTTCGCCACGCAGCGGGATGTGAGCCGCAAAAAGCGCGATATCAAAACGATTGTGCTGAAAGTTCGCCTCGATAATCCTAAGGGTGCGTACGTTCCGGGAATGACCGCGGAAGTGTTGGTTTCGCCAGAACAGATGAAGAGTGAAAGCACTCCGCAGACTGCGGCAGTGGGGCAGCAATGAAGGCGGATGTGAACGTGCAAACGAAAGAAGCAATCGCGGCGCCGACGGCTGTGACCGCCACGCCCCGCGATTCGTCGGAGACTTACGCGATTGAGGTCGACCACATCGTTAAGAAATATGGCGATTTCACCGCAGTCGACGATGTTTCGTTCTTCGTGAAGGCCGGCGAAATTTTCGGCCTGCTCGGACCGAATGGCGCGGGAAAGTCAACGCTGATTCGCATGATGACCACGCTGATCCCGATCACTGCCGGTCATGCGCGGATCGCCGGGCACGACGTAAGCAAGGAACCCGATGCGGCGCGGCGCACCATCGGCGTGATTCCGCAGGCGCTGACCAGCGATCTCGATCTTACGGTCGAGGAGAACATGAACATCTACGCCAAGCTCTACGATGTTCCCGCTAAGGAGCGCAAGAAGTCGATCGACGAATTGCTGGAACTGGTCGACCTGACGAAGTGGCGCGGAGCGCAGACGAAGACACTTTCCGGCGGCATGCGGCGACGGTTGGAGATTGCGCGTGGGCTGGTGCATCATCCGAAAATATTTTTCCTCGATGAGCCGACGACCGGACTCGATCCGGTTTCGCGTGTGGCGGTTTGGGAGATGCTGGGCAACATTAAGAATGAACGCCAGCTCACCATTCTCATCACAACTCACTACATGGACGAAGCTGATCGTTTGTGCGACAGGATCGCCATTGTCGATCACGGCAAGCTGGTGGCGCTCGACGCCCCGATGGCTCTAAAGGCAAGTGTGCCAGGATCGAATGTGATCGAAGTGCAATTTGAAAATCCGCCCGCCGATTGGGAGCAGCGCCTGCACACGCTCGACGACGTTACTTCGATTCAAGCCGAAGGAGCGGGAATGTTTCGCGTGCTCACCGGCAATGGCTCGCGCACCACCACGGAACTTGTGGAACTGGCAGTCGAGGCCGAGGTCGCCGTGAAGTCGCTATCGGTCCAGAACACCACGCTGGATGACGTTTTCGTTCACTACACGGGAAGGCAGTTGCGCGACGAGTTGGTAAAGGCCCACAGCTTCGTCATGCCGCCTAGGCCGGGGATGCAGCCATGAACCGAGTGTTCGCAATCGTGGAGCGAGAGATGCGGAAGTTCTTCCGCTCGCCGGCATTGATGATGGTGTCGATGATTTTTCCTCTGGTGCAGTTGCTGGTGCTGGGCAATGCGTTTGGCGGAAAAATTAAAGATGCGAAGCTCGGCTTGGTGGATGAAGACGGCGGCACGCAGGCCGTCCGCATTCGCGAGGCGTTCGATTCGGTGCGCTCGAACATGCGCACTTTCCTGCCGGTTTACTACACCGACGAGCAGAAGGCCATTCAGGACGTGCGCAACGGAAAAATTCAGGGGGCGGTGATCATTCCGCCGCAATATTCGCGCAGGGTGTACGAACAGAATCATCCGCAGATTGGATTGGTCGTCGATAACAGCGACAACTTCATGAGTTCCACGCTCGAAGACGAGCTTACGCAGATCACGAATGCGCTGAACAATCCGGTTGTGGAGCCGCGGATTTTGCAGCAAACCGTTTTGCAGATTGTGGAGCTTTATCCGTACGTCGAGTACATGAAGTATTTGCTTCCGGGCTCGATTGCGCTGGCGATTTTTATGTCGGTGATGATCGGTGGCGGCATGTTGTACATCGACGACAAGGCGCGCGGGGTGCACGAAGGTTATCTGGTCACGCCGATTACGAAGATGGAACTTGTGTTCGGCCTGAACGCTGCCAGCGCTGTTAAGGCCGTGATGACGGGAACAATTATCACAGTTGTGGGATCGCTGCTGGCCGGGGTTGGGAGCCTGTTCCATCTAGGTACGGCATTGGGTTTGGCGGTTCTCATCGTGCTGACAGCTGTGGCCCTGAACGCCATGATGTTTTTGTTGATGGTGCGCGTGGAAGATCCGCTGGTGCCGCGCGCGACCTTCGGCATTCTGAATACGCTTCTGTTTTTTCCCAGCGGGGCGATTTATCCGATTCAGGCTTTCCCCTGGTGGCTGCGCTGGATTGCCAATGTCGATCCCTTTACTTTTGCTGGCGGCGGTTTGGCCCGATTTGCTCTACCTTTCTCTTTTCGCGATTGTGGCACTGAGTATTGCTACGCCACTGTTTAAGCGCACGCTATGAAATCGATTGAGTAAATTGGGGAATTTAGTAATTGAGTAATTTGAGCGAGTTGTTTCCTGTCGCGTCCCCCATGTTTTGGATTCTCAATTCCCCAATTACTGAATGTTTTTCGAATTCATCGCCGCGTCCGTTATGCTAGACAGCAATGACCTTACTGGACGCCAAGGAATACCATCCCGAGAGAGAACGCCAGAAGCGCATTCGGATGATCTCAATCATCGTCGCGATTCTTGTATTAGCGGTCGTGGGCTGGTGGAATCGTTTCTGGCCTCAAGAGCATATCGCCCGCAAATTCTTCACCGCGCTGCAAAAGCAGGATTTCCAAGCCGCCTACGGCGTTTACTATGCCGACCCCAATTGGAGTCAGCATCCGCAAAATCACCCGCAGTATCCATTCAATGAATTCAAGCAGGACTGGGGACCGGGCGGCCAGTGGGGTCTGGTAAAGAGTTTCAAGGTTTACGGCAGTAGCAACTGCCCTGGTGGCGGAACCGGCGTTGTGGTGGATTTAATTGTGAACGATCGCGCGCAGCATGCGCAGTTGTACGTGGACAAATCCGATAAGACGATCAGTTCGCCGCCCTGCGATCTGGAGTTCCGCTAGCAAACCGCCGTACTTCAAAATCGGCTCTGACCCTGAAAAGTTTCGTAGTGTAGACAAATTACATAGGTCCTTCGCTTCGCTCAGGATGACATTGCTGCGGACTTTTCGAATTGCTCGACAGCTTTTGTCAGCGAAGCTTCGTCACCAACGTTCACGCAGGTTTTCGAGCGGTCGATCTGACGCATCAGCCCGAAGAGAACTTTCCCCGGCCCAATTTCGATGAACGTCTGCACACCCTGATCGATCAGCAACCGCATGCTCTGCTCCCACTTCACCGATCCTGTGACCTGCGCTCCCAAAGTCCGGCGAGCTTCCAGGGCATCTGTCACGGGCGACGCCTCGAAATTGCAAATCACCGGATAGACCGGCTTCTGCATCTTTAAAGCATTCAGGTCTGCTTCCAAACGATCCTGTGCCGGCTTCATCAGCGAACAGTGGAATGGCGCGCTCACGGGCAGCAACTTCGCCATCTTCGC
>JBEKBW010000004.1:0-91324 GCA_050015215.1 Candidatus Sulfotelmatobacter sp. | reverse complement strand
ATGGCTTTCCGGCCGCGGGAGAATTCGAATTCCGGCAAGCGTGGGCGCACGCCGCCGCCTGAGGAAACCATGGAAGAAGCTGGGTTCCTTAAGGCTTTGGGAGAGAAGCAGAAGGCGGTGACCATCAAGCTGATGGATGGCGAGATGCTGACCGGATGGATTGAATACTACGATAAGTGCATGGTGCGGCTGACTCGTGAGGGCGCTCCCAATCTGTTCATCTTTAAGCACGAAATCATGTACATTGCCGAAGATGGCGGTAAAAAGTAGGTTGAAACCACGGCCTAAGACCTGATCCCGTAACACAAGAACCCAGCACCCAACCCAAGACCTCTAACGTGCCCAACGATTCCAACCATAGTTTTATTCCTGCCATGTCCGCTATTGCACGCGAGGCGGGTGCGCTGCTGTTGGATTATTTCCGGCAGGGGCTGAAGATTGAGTACAAGGGAGACGCGGATTTGGTCACGGCGGCGGACCGCGCCTCCGAGGCGCTGATTCGCGAGCGCATTCGCGCGCAATGGCCTGGGCACGACATTCTGGGCGAAGAGCAGGGATTGAGCGACCAGGGCAGCGATTATCGGTGGTATGTCGATCCGCTGGACGGAACCACGAACTTCGCGCACGGCTATCCGGTGTTTTGCGTTTCGATGGGATTGGAATACCGTGGCTTGCCTGGGGAACGGTCTTCGTCCTTGTCCTCGCCAGAAGCGGCGCGACGGATTGCCGCTGTGATTTATGATCCCACGCGCGACGAACTTTTTACCGCGGAGAAGGGGAAAGGGGCTCGACTGAACGGGGAGACGATTTGCGTCTCGAAAATCGCCGAGCTAAAGGAGAGCTTGCTCGGAACCGGTTTTCCGAGCCACAAGCGGCACAAGAATCCGAATATTTTTTTCTATCACCAGATTACGCTCCACTCGCATGGGGTCCGCCGCGCCGGATCCGCGGCCCTAGATTTGTGCAATGTGGCTTCTGGGAGTTATGACGGTTTTTGGGAGTTCAATCTCAATCCTTGGGATACGGCGGCGGGTGTTCTCATCGTGGAAGAAGCGGGTGGCAAAGTCACTCGGTTCGACGGATCGCCTTTTCAGATCGACAGCCGGGAAACCGTGGCTTCCAACGGGTTGATTCATGCCGCGCTCCTGGCGGAGTTTGAGGCGATCTTTGCCGGGCGTGGAATGGAGGCACTGCCGAATCCGAGCGAGTATAAGAGATAGAATTTGCGTTCTACGAGATTGCTCTGTGGTGCGTTTTTTTAGGACGGACGCACAGAGGATCCATAGGGGTGGAGGACATGCGCAAAGTAACGACGTCCGCTGTGATGTTTTTGCTGGTGGCGGTAAGCGTGCCGGCGTTGTTGGGCGGGGCCGCGAATCCGCCGGGCGCCGCGCCGGATGCGGCCTATCTGCAGTCGTTCGATCAGTGGAAAGCGGAACAGATCGACGACCTGAAGAAGAACTGGCTGCCGCTCGCCGGCCTGTATTGGCTGAAGCCGGGAGTGAATAGTTTTGGGTCTGCTTCCGACAATGCGGTGGTTTTTCCCAAAGGGCCGGCGCATGGCGGCGAATTTGATCGTCAAGGGAAAGACGTCACCGTGAAGTTGCTGCCGGAGGCGAAAGCCACGATTGCGGGAAAGCCGGTATCAAGCGCCAAACTGGAGGCGGATGGTTCAGGGCACGCCTCTATGATTGAGATGGGGAGCCTGCAGTTTCACGTGATCGTGCGGGGAGAGCGCGTTGGGATTCGCCTGCGGGACGGGGATAGCGATGCAGTGCGCAATTTTCGCGGACTGAGGTTTTATCCGCTGGACCTGAATTATCGGGTCACCGCGACTTGGGTGCCGTCCGACGGGAAGAAGACGGTCGAGGTGCCCAACGTTCTTGGGGATATTTCATCCGCGCTAGTAGCGGGTAAGGCTGTATTCAAGATCGAGGGCCAGGAAGTACAGCTTACGGATCTGGGCGGCGACCCTGCCAAGGGGCTGTTTTTCGTTTTCAATGACCTGACGGCGAAGAGCGACACTTATCCAGGCGGACGCTTTCTTGAAACCGGACCGGTGGTGAATGGAACGGTTGTGCTTGATTTCAACCGGGCTTATAACCCTCCTTGTGCGGTGACTCCGTATGCGACTTGTCCTTTGGCGCCGAAAGAGAATCGGCTGGCTGTGGCCATTCCCGCGGGAGAGCAGTTCGATAAGGCGGCGCACAGCCAACATTAGTGCGGAGGGGGGAGTAGCGGCCTTCTGCGGCAGTACAATGAATGAGGGACTGCGGTAGCCGCTCTCTGCTGTCTTCAAACTTTCTAACTCTCGCAGGTTCAACGTGAACAACACTCTTCTGGAACGCAAAATCGAAAAGCGGCCGGATAAAGTTCGGCTGCAAGGACGAATTCTCTTTCTCACCGAAGATCCGGAGTTGATTAAACGTCAGCTCGCGGGCGAGGACTTGGCTTGGGATACGAAGAATCCCGCAAATAATCCCAAGCTGCGGGATGACATTTCGACCGATGAGATTACTCCGGCACACTACTGTTTTTATTTCGATGAGACGCTTGGCGAGATTCCTTATCTGGGGCTGAAATGCGGCGGGGTCACGCCAATCGGGCGCGGCGACGTGAAGCGCGGCGGGTTTGTGTGCGCGGTGAGCGGAAAGCGGCGCGGCAAGGGGTCGAGCCGTGAGCAGTCTCCTTATGCGGAGATGTGTGCCGGGATTCGCGTTGTGATCGCGGAAAACATTGAGCGCATTTATAAGCAGAATTGCCAGAATTTGGGCGTGCTGACTTCGACGGATTTTTCTTTGATCGATCGGATTCGGGGTGGGGAAGAGATTCCGTTGAGCGAGTTTACTGCCGGCGAGGATGAGATTACGCGGCAGGTGATTGAGTATGGCGGCCTGTTTCCGTTTAATGTGGCGCGGATGCAGGGGAAAATTTTCTTGCCGCCGATCGCATCCGCGGCCGAGGGCGGCCGCGCCACACGTCCGATGACGGTGGCCGAGAAAATCTTTGCGCGGCATATGAAGAATGACAAGGGCGCGGTTGGAGTTACCGCGGTGAAGCCGGGGGATACTGGTTTCGCTCAGGCTGACCTTCGTTTCAGTCACGAGTACGTCACGCCGATGGCTGCGATTTTCTTCGAACGTTACGTCGGAAAGGACGCGAAGGTGAACGATGCCTCGAGCATTATCTTTTTCCGTGATCACCTGACATTCCTCGATGAAGTGATCTCAGAAGAAAAAAAGAAAATCGGCCTGCTCGACCTGGCGACGCAACTCAAGCTCAAGCAGCAGGATTTTGCCGCGAAGCAGGGAATCAAGCTGCATGGCGAATTGAAGGATCGCAAGGGATCGGAGGGAATTTGCCATTCGATCGTGCTGGAAAGTTATGCGCTGCCTGGGCAGTTGAATATTGGGTCTGACTCACATACGCCGCACGTTGGCGCGATTGGATGTGTTGCGTTCGGCATTGGAACCACGGATGTTTTTAACGGATGGATCACTAAAGATGTGCGCGTGAAGGTGCCGGAGTCGGTGCGGATTGTGATTCGCGGCAAGAAGCATGCAAACGTCACCGCGAAGGATTTCATCCTGAAGATTTTGAGCCTTGATTATGTTCGTAGCGGCAAGGCTCTCGCGAAAGTCATGGAGTATGCGGGTGAGGCTATCGAGGAGTTGAGCGTGGATGAGCGCGCCACCATGACCAACATGGCTGCCGAGATCGGCGGATTTACCGGCATCGTCGCGCCGGATAGGAAGGCGGTCGATTTTCTTGTCGAACGGCGTGGAACGGAGCGCAGCACGGCTGAAGCTATGATCGCTGGCTTGTACAGTGATCCCGATGCGCAGTATGCACATGTAATCGAACTCGATGCGGCTGAGATCACGCCGATGGTCGCGACGCCGGGCGATCCGGGTAATGGAAAATATGTCCGCGAGTTGAATACGCCGGTGCCGGTTGAGATTGCTTACGGCGGAACATGCACCGCGGGCAAGAATGAAGATATGGATATGTACGCCGCCGTGCTCGCCGACGCGCTGAAGCACGGCAAGCGCGTATCCGACTCGGTCGAGTTCTACATTCAGTTCGGATCACAGGAGACGCGCGAGTACTGTGTTCGTAAGGGATATCTCGACATTTTCCAGAAAGCTGGTGCTCGAGTGATCGAGCCAAGTTGCGGCGCGTGCATTAATGCCGGACCGGGAGTTTCTACGCGCGCCGAGCAGATCGTGATCAGCGCGCAGAACCGCAACTTCCCTGGGCGCAGCGGGCCCGGGCAGATGTATTTAGCTTCTCCGTTCACGGTCGCGGCCAGCGCGGTCGCGGGATATATTGTGGAGTTTGAGCCGAGTGAGAAGAAGGAGTTGGTTGGAGCGTAGAATTCGGGACATCGAGGGTGTTTTCCGCTTGGACAGTTAAATAGTCCTGAACAGGAAGGCGGATATCGATGGCTAAGGCAAGCTCTTCTGCGCGAACTGGCGGAACTGGAACTCGAATTCTTCCGGCGAATAGATTCCTTTTTGTACGAGGAGGGTGTTCATCGAATAGACCGTCGCGCGAAACCGATCGTCGCGGGAGAGTTTTTTCATCGACTCGACAAAGTTGATAAGTTCCTTGTCTCGTGCCGCCGTTGCCATGCTGCCTCCCTTGAAGTCACTATTTTACGCCATATGCCGAGCAGCAACCCTTGGGAGGTCGGGTGCCTCGCCTTGAGGCCCAAATCCCACGCAACTGGCTGAATTCAATCAGACTGGCCGAAATCAGCCATTGCGCCGACTGCAACTTTTCGATAATTTGCGAGTTCAAATACATAGGCGATTCGGACAGAAGCAGAAAGCGGAACGATCCGAACGGCCTGCAGATCCGGAGGGTTCGGAGGGTTGCAAGCGGGTCTGGGATAAGGGGGAAGTTATGAAGTACTTGAAATATTTGGCTTTGGTTGCGGTTCTGGCACTGCCGCTGGCTTATTCGCAGCCTTCGCAGGCGCAGGTCGCGGTGGGTGTCGGGTTTGGCGCGCCGGTGGGTTGCGCTTACGGCTACTACGGCTATTACCCTTACGCCTGCGCTCCCTACGGGTACTATGGGGCTGATTGGTTCGCCAACGGAGTGTTCATCGGCGCTGGCCCGTGGTATGGCTGGGGTCGCCCGTGGGGCTGGGGAGGCTGGGGATGGCGAGGCGGTTGGGGCTACGGACGTGCGGGCTGGGGTTATGGACGCGGCTGGGGCGGACGTGGCTTCGCTGGTGGGCGTGGTTTTGCTCGCGGCCCGGCAGGCGGATTTCATGGAGCGGCCGGAGGTTTTCACGGTGGCAGCGGTTTCCATGGCGCTAGCGGGTTCCACGGTGGAGGCGGTGGCTTCCACGGTGGAGGCGGAGGACACGGCGGTGGCGGACACCGGTAATCGCGGCTAAGGTCGCTTTGAATTGAGCAGGCCGAAGGGAAACGGCTGGCAGCGTGGCTGCCGGCCGTTTTGTTTTTGCTGTGGCGGCCAGTTTCTTGCTAGAATGTCCGGTTTTGTGGGGACGGCCGTAGTAAAATAGCTGCATTCAGCCCAGGAGATCGAGACAGTCATGACCTATGTAATCGCAGAGCCTTGCATCAACACCAAAGACACCGCTTGCGTCGATGCGTGTCCGGTGGATTGCATTCATCCCAAGAAAGACGATCCCAAGTACGCCACCGAGCAGTTGCTTTATATCGACCCCGTGGAATGCATCGACTGCGGCGCGTGTGTGCCGGTTTGTCCAGTCTCCGCCATTTTCGCGCTGGATGATCTGCCGGAAAAGTGGAATTCGTTCACCGAGCTGAACGCGAAATATTTTGGCCGGTAAGTAAATCGCATCGGTTTGCATGAGTCTTAGGCGCGCGTCCTGCCGACGGGCGCCTTTTACTTTGGTGCAACTTGAATTTCGAAAACGTTCGGCCAAAGCTTCCCGGTTACGAACAATCTTTTGCGCTTCGCATCATAGGCGATGCCGTTCAGGACGGCGCCTTCGTCGAGACGATAGACGGGGCTCAAAAGGCCTGTGAGATCGATCCAGCCTAATACCTCGCCGTCTTGCGGCGAAATGCGGGCGATGCGATCGGTTTGCCAGATGTTGGCATAAAGCTCTCCTTCCACAAACTCCAGTTCGTTCAGTTCCTTGATGCGGTTGCTTCCCTCGTGGACGGTGAATCGGCGTTTTTCGGTGAGCGTTGCGGGATCGAGCACGCGGATTTCGGAGGTACCGTCGCTCATGAAAATCTCGCGGCCATCGTTGGCTAAACCCCAGCCTTCCCCGGGATAAGAAAACTGGCGCAGTTGGCGGAAATCGCTTAATTCGTAAACGAACCCGACGTGAGATTGCCAGGTTAGCTGTACAACTTCATTCTTGAATAGAGTGATGCCCTCACCGAAGAATTGGGAAGGCAGGTCAGTCCGCTGGAGAACCTCGCCGGTTTCTAAACGAACTTTGCGCAGCGAGGAGCGGCCTTTCAGCCCAGTACTCTCGTAAAGAAATCCGCCATGATATTCCAGACCTTGAGTAAAAGCTTCGGGATCGTGTGGGAAGGCGTGCAGGATCTTGAAGGTATACTGCGGGGTTTGGCGCAGGCTGTGCGCGGTAGATTGTGAGAACAGCAGCTGCGCCCACAGAAGGAACAGAACGCGGATCGCAATAAGGCGAGTTGTTCGACGAATCATCTTAATTAGTAGTCAGTCTGCCATTGTCGCATTCGCGAAGGTGGTGCGGCATGTTCGACGATTCAGTTTCTGCCAAAAGGTGCTTCGACTCCCCCATGCCGGACATGAGCTGCGGGTTTACTTTTCCGTGCAAGACTGGGTAAGTCCAAGCTTCTTGTCCGGCACTTGTCTATAATGGCCGGAGCTCACAATTGCTTAAACGCCGCTGTGGGTAGCGAATAGAAAAATGTCGGTGGAATGCATGAAGGTGAGGCCCGGAATGGAAGTCGCGGGCCTGAGCGACGTGGGTTGCCAGAGAGAGAACAATGAGGATTCCTTTCTCTACTGGGAACCAGTCGATGATCGCGACTTTCAGCGCAAGGGAAGACTGGCGATTGTGGCCGACGGCATGGGTGGGTATGAGGGCGGCCAGGAGGCCAGCCGACTGGCGGTGGAGACGGTTCGCGAGGTTTATGACAAAGTGGTTCGCGACGACCCGCAAGCTGCCTTGGTTGAAGCGTTCCTTACGGCGCACGATCGGATCCAGGAATATGCCGCGCAGAATCCAGAACTGCAAGGAATGGGGACAACTTGTACGGCGATCGTGATTCGTGGCCGGCAACTCTTCTTCGCGCACGTTGGGGACAGCCGATTGTATCTGGTACGCGATTCGCAGATCTCGCGGCTGACTCGCGATCACTCGTACGTCGGCAGGCTAGTGGAGAGCGGGATCGTGCGAGCTGAAGATGCCGAGAAGCATCCGCAACGCCACATACTGACCGCCGCCTTGGGGGCGGGTACGGAAATCGCCGTCGATGGCGGGGAGAAGAACGTGACTTTGCAGGACCACGACGATTTGCTGCTATGCACGGATGGATTGTGGGGAGTTGTAAGCGAGGACGAACTGCTGAATGCGGCAGCAAATCACACCCCTGGCGAAAGTTGCGCGGCGTTGGTAAAACTCGCCCGGCAGCGGGGCGGCCCGGACAACATTACGCTGCAAATCCTGCGCGTTGTAACCGGCGACTAACCTGCCGGCTTGAAACAAGCCACCAAGCGGCGAAGCGGTCGACGGGCCCCTTCGGCGTTCAGGCTGACCCAGCCTTTCGCGTATTTGACCGCGATGCTGCGCATACGCGATGAATCCCCTTGCGAAAGCAGGCTGGCCAAAGTATTGAAAGCGCACAATAATCGCAAGTTCTTTCATCTTGCACCCGCGGCTCTCCGATTGCAATGTTTTTGGATTCGATAAAGTCTATTACTTACATCGACTTTATGGCATAATAGCCAGCGCTATGAAAATCTCGCAAAAAGGGCTGTATGCATTGCAGGCGATGATGATGCTCGCCCGTCATCATCATCAGGGAGCGATCAAGATTCGGGAGATCGCCTATGAAGAGAATCTTCCGGAGAAATTTCTGGAACTGATCCTTCTCGAATTGAAAAACGCGCGCATGGTGGAAAGTGTGCGCGGGGCGAAAGGCGGATATCAACTGCGTCGCGAACCCGGGGACATTCGATTGAGCGAGATCATGCGCCTGATTGATGGCCCACTGGCGCCGTTCGGTGACGCCGAACAATTGCGAACGCTCATTAATCGGGACGATTCTCATCGGGCGCTTTACCAGTTGTTTCTGGACGTTCGCGATGCGGCAGCCAACATCTTGGAAAACACAACCTTGGCGGATTTGATTGCGGTGCACGGTCCGCCTCGAAAAGGGAAGAAATCGGCAAGGAAAAAAGAAAAGGCCAGTGTCCTGCCGATGGTTGTTGGCGCACAAAAGTGACTCAACGGTTTGTGTCGATCGCTTTACTGCTGCGGACGTCGATGGGACGTGCAAAACGACAAGGTCTGCCGAGTGCTTGGATGACGCGGGGTGGCTTTAGCGGTGATGATTCTGATACCGCGACCGGTATGCGGTCGACCTGTTAGTTTTGAGGCGATGGAGAAGCGACTGCCACGCAGATAGGGCGGAAGTCCCAACCGAGGTTCTACAAGGCAGGGAGGGTTCCCCCAAGTTTTTCCGCAATTTAACACTCATTTAACACAGGACGGCGTATGGTGGTTTGTTCCAAAAGACTATTACGTCAATCGTAATGATCGAGTCGGTGCAGTTGACGGTCTGCCGCAGCATGCGCAACCCGAAGGTCCGAAAACAAGCGCCTTTGACGCTCAAAAAGTTTCTGTAAATTCCCCCAGGCAAATTGTTCTAACAAAACTCAAAAGGAGAGGATGTCTAATTCCATGAAAGCAACCAAAACGTTGTTCGTTTTTACGGTCCTTGCGCTTGCAGCTTTGACTGCCAGCGCTTGGGCAGAAGATCCAGTCTCGGGAGCTCCGGCGGCCAAGGACGCCGCTGCTACTCCAGCGGCGCCAGCGCCTGCGCCCGCTGCGGTTACGGCTGCCGATGTTCAGGCTTTGAAAGATGCATTGGCTTCGCAGCAACTGCAACTGCAGCGGCTGGAACAGCAGTTAGAGCGTCAACAAGAGCAACAAGCTGCGGCGGCTAAAGCTGCGGCTGATACGACCACGCACGCAGTTCCGCCGCAACAAGTGGCGGCTGTTACCACGGGCGCGGCGCAGCAGACCTCGGAGCCACACGGCATGGATATGACAGGCCAGACCACACAGGAGCCTGACACCAATCCCATGCACAGCCCGGTGATCTCCATTCACTTCAAGGGAATCACAATCACACCCGGCGGATTCGTAGAAGCCGCGTTCGTGCGCCGGTCGAGAGCATTGGCAGCAGACCTTCCCACACCATTCAATTCGCTCACCATGCCGGGCGCGTCGCAGAGTAACCTTTCGGAATTCTTTGGATCAGCCCGCCAGTCTCGGCCTACCGTCTATATCGATGGCCGTCTGAAGAATGTCGAGTTTTCCGGGTATCTCTCGGCTGACTTCCTGTCCTCGGCTGATACCTCCTCCGCGACTCAGACCAACAGCTATAGCATGCGTCTACGCCAGGCGTGGGGCCAAGCCAAGTTCGATGACGGCTGGAGTTTCATTGGCGGTCAGATGTGGAGTCTGGTCACGGAAAACAAAGCTGGCATCGCACCCAGCGACGATTTAGGCAGAACCAATGACGCAAGGCCGGCGACCATCGACCCTGGATACAACGTCGGCTTCAGCTTTGCTCGCCAGTACGGAATCCGCGCGGCGAAGGATTTCAATCACAAAGTTGCCGTTGCTGTAGCTCTGGAAAATCCGCAGGCTACGCTGACGACTCACAACAACATCGATAACTTCCTGCTGGGCTCGATCGGCGCGACGAACAGCTACAACGACGCGATTACCGGCTGCTCGACCGGCGACTACACCGCCACGGGCGCAACTAGCCCAACTTACTACACCACGTGTACCGCCGCCGCCACGTACGCCTTCAACCCGTCGCCGGATTTGGTCGCTAAAATCGCGTTCGATCCCGGCTTCGGACATTACGAGGTATTCGGGCTGTGGGATCGCTTCCGGGATCGCGTGTTCCCGTGCGAGAACTTTGTCCTGGGAACGACTGGGCCGTGCCCGAACGACCCGGCAGTGACGGGCCCGAGCGCTAACGGAGCCACCAACGTGTCGCGGAATGGACAAGGTTTTGGCGCGAATGCTCGCTGGAATTTCGATAACAAGCACATCGTATTTGGTCTGCACGCCTTTGGCGGTCGCGGTGTGGGCCGTTACGGTGCTGGCCAGCTTTCCGATTTGGCGATCAAGGCCGACGGAACCCCCAATCCAATCAAGAACGGCCAGGGTTTAGCTACGCTTGAATGGCATGGCAAGAAACTGGACGTGTACAGCTATGTCGGGGCGGAATTCGACGGACGTACAACCGACTTCGATGCTGCTACCAATGAGTACGTCGGATATGGTTCGCCGCACTTTTCCAACACCGGCTGCTACACCGAGGCTCCGCCTTCCCTCGGCATCACCGCCGGCTTCAACCCGGGTTCGCTCTCCAAATGCACTTCGGATACGCGAGCTCTCATCGAGGGAACGGTTGGCTTCTGGTACCGCTTCTACAACGGTCCTCGCGGCAAATTCCAGTTCGGCACGCAGTATTCCTACGTGACGCGCCAGACCTGGTCCGGCGTCGGTCCCGCAGGAACTAAAGGTCCGGGAGTCTCGCCGGAAGGGCTGGACGGGATGGTCTACACCTCGTTCCGTTATTACTTGCCATAGTTGCAGATGGTCCCGCGCCAGAGCGGGGCGCGGGACCACTGTTGCCATTTCGTAAGTTTCTATACCCAACTTTTCGAAGGGCGCCTTCCCTTCGGAAAAGCCGCCGGCCCGGTTTTGGCCACTCTCCTTTTCCGGGTCGGCGGTGCTAGTTACAATCGTTTCAAACTCCCTCGGTTATAGACTCTAAATATGAACTCGAGACGCGATTTCTTGAAACAGGCTTCCAGCGCGGCACTGGTCGCCGGTACGATGCCTTCGTTGTTGACGTGGGCGTTTCCTCAAGGACAAACGGTTGCTTTTCCGGGCGAAGATGGGATGATTCTCCGCTCCTTCCGTTTCGTCGATCTTGAAAGTCCGATCCAATACTTCGGCAGCTGGCTTACTCCAGTGCCGCACTTTTTTGTACGCAACCACATGCACGAACCCAGAGCGTTCGATGCCGCTGCGTGGCGTCTATCGGTGGGTGGAGAGGTCGAGAAATCACTAACGCTCAGCCTCGCTGAGTTATCCAAATTGGAGACGCACTCGGTGGTCAACACGCTTGAGTGCGCAGGCAACGGACGCAGTTTATACCGGCCGCAGGTTCCCGGCATTCAATGGGGTAAAGGTGCGGTAGGAACGGCACGCTTCTCCGGACCACGACTGCGAGATGTTTTACAGCGCGCTGGAATAAAACCAACCGGCAAGCACGTGATGTTTCGCGGCAGTGATGAAGTCCCCGGCAAGGTTCCTCCATTTATTCGCAGCATTCCAATCGAGAAGGCGTTGGACGCCGACACGCTCGTCGCCACGCACATGAACGGCTCGCCGTTGACCAAACATCATGGCTCCCCGGCGCGCGCGCTAGTTCCAGGGTGGATTGGCGCGGCCTCATGCAAGTGGCTTGCCGAGATCAAAGTGCTGGATGCGGAGTTCGTTGGGAATTTCATGAGCCCAGGTTATCGGCTACCGAACCAGCCCGTGAAACCGGGTGATGCAGTGAAACCCGAAGATACGCACCCGGTCACTGCGCTTAGTGTGAAATCTGTGATTGCCGGGCCGAGTGACGGTGCAACTGTGAAGGGCAGGGTGGTGGTGCACGGTGCGGCATGGGCCGGCGAAGCAGATGTTGTGAAAGTTGAGATTTCAGCCGACGGTGGCGCGACCTGGAATGTTGCGAAGCTGGGACACGACCAATCCCATTATGCGTGGCGGTTGTGGAGCTATGACTGGAAGCCCGGGAAGGCCGGCGATTATTCGATTCAATCGCGCGCAACTGATAGCTTGGGACGCACGCAACCGATGGAGGCGGTCTGGAACCCGAGCGGCTATCTTTATAACGCCATTGATGAGGTGAAAATTCATGTTGCATGAAGCGGCAAGAAAGCAGCAGCGGTTTATTTGGGAGCGTGCTGTTCCTCGCGCAGTCGTCCTGCTAACACTAGTGGGCTTCTCGTTGTTCGCAGCGGGTCAGAATGCGACGGGGGCGAACGTCAATGCCGACCTTCCTCCTGGCTCGATGCAGGCGAAGGCCACAACCACTTGTCTCGAATGCCATGAGGCGCGCATCATCCTGCAACAGCGCCTGAGCAAGGCCGCGTGGACAAAAGAGGTCGACAAGATGACAAAATGGGGTGCGGTGGTCGAGCCCGCGGATCGCGATGCGCTGATCGATTATCTAAGTGCTAACTTCAGTGCCGACAAACCACCTTACGAGCCGCAGAGAACCACCAAGAACGGGAAGTAGATTCTGAACTCAAAGGCAAAGCGCTGCCGACCCAATGTCCTCTTGCTGACATTACGGCAGCGCCGCCACTACTGAGCCCAAATACATGGGCAGAGTATAGAAACTTCGATGCCCTATTTCTAGTGCATCCGGGGGTTCCAATTAAATTAGAGTCCCACCCGAGGCTGGAGGTTTCCAGCTTTTTTCAGTTTTCTGGGCCTTCAGTCGTCGAGCTTTTTTCGGGGCGCAACAATGGAAACAGGATCACGTCGCGGATGGTGTGTGAATCGGTAAGCAACATGCAGAGCCGGTCCACACCTACGCCCACGCCGCCGGTCGGCGGCATGCCATACGACAGGGCGCGGATGTAGTCTTCATCCATCTGGTGAGCTTCTTCGTCGCCGCGCTCGCGTTCTTTAAGTTGTGCTTCGAACCTGCGCCGTTGATCTTCCGGATCATTCAGTTCGCTGAAGCCATTGGCGATTTCCATTTCTCCAGCGTAGATTTCAAAACGCTCGGTCCATTCGGGCTCATCCGGCTTCTGCTTTGAAAGAGGAGAAACCGCGGTCGGGAACTCATAGATGATGGTTGGCTGCGTCAGATGTTCCTCGGCCACGACCTCGAACAAACTTGCAATCGTTTTACCAGTGGGCTCGCTGGGATCGTAGGCGACATGCGCGTGCGCCCGGTTGAAGCGTTCGATCAGCTTTTTTACTCCATCGTGGGAGGCGAAATCACTCATCCCAGGTTTTGATCCCGCCGCATCAGGCCAATAATGAATGATCGCCTCACGCATGGTCATGCGCTTCCAGTTGGCCCAGTCGATATCCTGATCGCCCCACTTCGCAAGGGTGCTGCCGTTCACATCTTTCGCGGCCTGTGTAATCAATTCTTGTGTGAGATCGATCATGTCGCGGAAATCGGCATAGGCCTGGTAGTACTCCAGCATGGTGAATTCAGGATTCCAGCGCCAGCCAAGGCCTTCGTTGCGGAAATTTCGATTAATTTCATAGACGCGATCGAGTCCGCCGACGATCAGCCGCTTCAAATAAAGCTCGGGCGCGATGCGTAGGAATAGGTCCATGTCGAGCGCGTTGTGATGCGTCACGAAAGGCCGAGCTACCGCGCCGCCGGCGATGGGTTGCATCATTGGTGTTTCGACTTCGATGAAGCCATGGGATTCCATGGTGCGCCGCAGCGACTGCACCAGTTTGCTACGCTTGAGGAAAACTTCGCGGACCTCGGGATTCACCACCAGATCAACATAGCGTTGCCGGTAGCGCAACTCCACGTCCGCCAGTTCGTTCCATTTCTTGGCGCTGGCAGCGGGATCGTCGGATTCGACCACCTTGAGTTCGCCGGTACGTGTGCGGAATAGATAGCCGCTGACGCCAATGTGGTCGCCAACGTCGAGCAACTTGTATAAGTTGAAAGCGACATCGCCCACGGCGTCTTTCTTTACGTAAATCTGTAATCGCTGGCCGCCTTGCTGCAGATGGCTGAATCCAGCCTTGCCCATCAGGCGGATGGCCATGATGCGTCCCGCCACGCGAACATTCACTCGGGAGTTTTCTAATTGCTCGGCAGTCTTCTCGGAATATTCCGCCAGGATTTGCGGAATGATGTACGTGAATTCGTATTTGCTGCGGTATGCAGGTTGGCCGAGTGCCTCGATTTGTTGCAGCTTCTGGCGGCGCAGTTGGTAAATGTCATCGTCAAGTGCCAAGAGAGTCCTTTATCAGCAGGAGATGATTTGTGCCTGCGTGTAATCGAGAAAAATGCTGAAAGGCGATTATAAACAATCGGCTGCGCCGTCTTCCGGAGGCGGTCCCTCTCTTCATTTGACATATCTATGTAATCTGGTACATTGGTACAAATGACCGAGGAATCCAAGTTGCTGGTGGAGCGCATTCAGACGGGTGTGCGCATGGAGAAGCGCCTGCTCAAGATTCTAAAAGCGTTTGCGGAATATCACGATATGACGCTGGGCGATCTATTGGAGGGGATTGTGCTCCATGCTTTCGATGGAAAAACGCCTTTCAGCCAAGCTTCTCTCGATCGCATCCAGGAGCTGAAACGCTTTTACGATTTCGATCTCGATTCCAGCGCCAGTCATCGCTTGAAGGAAATCAAGGCGCGCCCGGGGCGCAGGCGGGCTGGCGAAAAATAGGAGGAGATCAATGACAACCCAATCCACAAAGTCTGCTATCACGGGCCTGCAGTGGACTCTTGGCTTGGTAATTCTGGTCGAGGCGGTCTTATTCGTCTTGCCCAGCGCGGCTCATACTTTTGCGAGTACACACATGCCAAACGAGGTCCGGTTCGGGCTTGGTTTCGGCGAGATCGCGGGTTGTGTGCTGATGCTTTATCCGAAGACGGCGATTCGCGGCGCATGGTTTCTGATGGTTATCTTTGTTCTGGCTATCGTCATTCATTTCCTGCATGGCATGTACAACGTGGGAAATTTGGCAATTTACACGGCGGCAGCATTGGTCGTGGCGTCCGGGAAACAAAATTGATCATTACAGAGCAAGTAAGGAACGAGGCGTTGATTCACGACTTCGAGGCAGATACCGATCGCTCGGCGCCTTTTCATCACGCCGATCACGTTCGTCTGGCGTTCGCGTATGTGTGCCAGTATCCCGCCTTGGAGGCCATTGGTCGATTCTCTGCAGCTCTGAAGCGATACGCCATTGCGCGCGGCAAAACGCAGCTTTATCACGAAACCGTCACCTGGGCATTTTTATTCCTCATTCGCGAACGTATGGAACGTTCCCAAAGCACGACCTGGGATGAGTTCGCGCAGCACAATCCAGACCTGCTCAGGTGGAAAGGCGGAATTCTTGACGGGTATTATCGGAAGGAAACGCTCGATTCCGAACTTGCCCGCAAGGTATTTGTTTTACCGGATAAATCTCTCTGACCTAAGCGTCTCTTCTTGAAGTGGCACCTTGTCAGCGGTAAGATGGTGCGTTCCGCGATTGAGGCGAGGCTCACGATGCCGCAAAATTACGTACCGATCTTCATTTTCATCGCAGTGATTCTTGTCCTGCTTCCTCTTACGCTCCTGCTGGCAAAATTGGTACGCCCGGATAACCCGGGCAAGACGAAGCTGATGCCCTACGAATGCGGTATCGATCCAATCGATAACGCGCGCGGCCGTTACACGGTTCGCTATTACATCATTGCGATTCTGTTCGTGGTGTTCGACGTGGAGACGATTTTTCTGTTTCCCTGGGCGGTGAAGTTTAAGGCGCTTGGGCTTTTCGGCTTGGTCGAAATTCTGATCTTCCTTGCGATCCTTATCGTGGGCTACATCTGGATCTGGCAAAAAGGGGCGCTGGAATGGGTGTAACGCCACCCACTCCCGACGGGCAAACTGAAACCTTCACCGCGAGCCGCTGGACGACCGGCAACTTTCTCTTCCCAACGAAACTTGTGGTCAGTCCTCAGCGTGTGAGCCGAACTAAGTCGCGGTTGTTCGGCAGTAATGAAGAGACCATCCCAATGTCGAAAGTAGCGTCAGTGCATATTTCTACCGGTGTGCTTTGGTCCGAGATTGTCATCGAATCTACCGGCGGCACCGATCCGATCACGAGCCATGGTCATCGAAAGAAAGATGCGCAACGTATTCGCGATTTGATAGAGGGATATCAGGCCCAATCGCGTGTGTAGAATTGCGTCCCGTGTTACTCGAAAATGGGAGAGTGTCCGATTATTCTTTCGCAGTTTCGTTGACACACGCTGCCCAAGCTGATAAAAATTAACGTTCTTCCCGTAGTCCTGAACGCGGTGGGTCTGTGCGTTCGCGTTTATGCTGGACGAAACCAAATCGCCCTCATCGCCGCCGTCGGCCAGTGAGCCGAAGCCAACGGCGGATCAAACCGCAATTCCCGGCGGGATTACAGCGACGCCCTCTGGTTCCGTTCAAGCTAACCCAAAGTCCCCTTCGGAAAATCCCGGTTCTCCCCCAGCATCGCCAACTCCCCCGAAACCCGCTGCAGCAGCGCCTGCCACTCCTGCCGCAAAGCCCGGGCCTCCTAAAGCGCCTGTCCCGACGCCGACTCCGTGGGATTCGCCGATGATTGCGAAGCTCAAACGAACATACGGATCGGGCATCGAGTCCCTAACTTACTCGGGTCAGAACTACATGGTGGTGGATCGCTCTTTAATCCCCGACATTCTGCAAATCCTGCGCAATGAAGAGCAGTTTGATTACTGTGTGGATATCACCGCCGTGCATTATCCCAAACGCGAAAAGCAGTTCGACGTTGTGTGGGTGCTTTATTCGTTCCCACGCAACGAGCGCATTCGCGTGACGACGCAAATTGTAGATGGTGAAGCTCTGTCGAGTTCGGTTCCCATCTGGCCGGGCGCCAACTGGCTGGAGCGCGAGGTTTACGACATGTTCGGCATTAGGTTTGATGGACATCCTGATTTGAAGCGCATTCTGCTGCCCGATGGATGGAAAGGTTATCCCCTGCGCAAGGACTACAGCATTCTGCAACAGGACAACGAGTGGGTGCAGATTAACCTGGGCATTGAAAGCGGGCAGTAGAAACGATGGCCGACCAGAACACGCTCACGCATCTCGATCTCGAAACCCCCGAGAAGCCGTTTCTTGATGCGAACGAACTTGTTATCAATATGGGTCCGCAGCATCCGGCCACGCACGGTGTGCTGCGCGTGATTCTTCGACTGGACGGCGAAAAGGTCCTCGGCCTCGAGTGCGTGATTGGATATCTGCATCGCGGCGTCGAGAAGATTGGCGAGAACCGCACTTATACGATGTTCAATCCCTACGTCGATCGTATGGACTACGTGGCCGCCGTCTCCAATGGGCTTGGGTATTGCGAGACCGTAGAAAAGTTACTCAATGTCGAAGCTCCGCCGCGTGCGCAGTATGTGCGCGTGATTCTGACCGAACTGAATCGCATTGCCAGCCATCAGCTTTGGCTGGGAACGCATGCTCTCGATATCGGCGCGATCACCCCACTGTTCTACACCTTCCGCGATCGTGAAGAAATTCTCAAAATTTACGAGAAGTATTGCGGAGCGCGGCTAACTACGCATGCCTTCCGCATCGGTGGCCTGCAGTACGAAACCTACAACGGTTTCGAGGCGGACGTAGAAAACTTCCTGAATTTCTTTCGACCGAAGATCGACGAATACGAGGAATTGCTGACGACGAACCGCATCTGGGTGGAGCGAACCAAAAACGTCGGAAAGATTTCCGCAGAAGATTGCATCGCGCTCGGGGTTACGGGGCCGGTGCTGCGCGCCAGCGGCGTTAAGTGGGACATACGGAAAGCCCTTCCCTATGCCAATTACAAGAATTTCGATTTCGAAATTCCAACCGGGCAGCACGGAGACACTTACGACCGGTATCTCGTGCGGATGGCGGAGATGCGGCAGTCGGTGAGGATCATCGAACAGGCGATTGATGCGATTCCGGAAGGGCCGATCATGGCTAAAGTTCCGAAGGTGATGAAGCCGCCGGCCGGCGAGGTCTATCATTCGATCGAGGCGCCCAAGGGCGAGTTGGGATACTTCATCGTCAGCGATGGATCGACGCAGCCATATCGCTTGCGCGTGCGTCCGCCATCGTTTGTGAATTTGCAGGCGCTCGATTTAATGTGCCGCGGCCAGCTTGTAGCCGACGTGATTGCCGTGATCGGCACGCTCGACATCGTTCTCGGCGAGGTAGACCGCTGATGGGGCGGATCATCCTGTACATCCAGTCTTACCTGAGCAGCGATCAGACGCCCGGCGCAGCGGGCAACATGTTCTGGGTGCTCGTCTACATCATGTTGGTGTTTGGCGGACTCTCGGTGGCCGTTATCGCGATGAACTGGCTGGAGCGGAAAATTCTGGCGCACATGCAAGTGCGGCTTGGTCCCATGCGCGTGGGACCGCACGGATTGCTGCAGCCAATCGCCGACGCTTTGAAGCTGTTGCTTAAAGAGGACATCATGCCAGCCGAGGCGGACGGGGTTATTTTCTGGGTTGCGCCTTTCGTTGTAGTGCTAGCTGCTTTCACTGTCTTCGTGGTCGTTCCATTTGGTCCCACGCACGCCATCACCGACATGAATATTGGAATCCTCTTCATGCTCGGTGTATCGTCGCTGAGCGTGCTGGGTATTGTCATGGCGGGGTGGGCCTCGAACTCGCACTATCCACTGATCGGCGCACTGCGCTCGAGCGCGCAAATGGTTTCCTATGAAGTTGCTATGGGTCTGGCGGTTGTGTCGGTAGTCCTGATGACGAGCCTCAATGCGACTGGGACGGGCACGCTGAGCATGATTGGAATTGTTCAGGCCCAGCAGGCGCAGGGCACCTGGTTTATCTTCAAGTTTTTTCCGCTTGGGTTGATTGGGTTTTTCATCTTCGCGGTCGCCATGGTTGCCGAGACGAATCGCGCACCCTTCGATTTAGCCGAAGCCGAATCGGAATTGACCGCGGGTTTCCACACTGAATACAGCGGTTTTCGCTGGTCTTTATTTTTCCTGGCGGAATATTCCGCCATGATCGCCGTCTCTTCCATCGCGGTCACGCTCTGGCTGGGGGGATGGTTACGGCCATTTCCAAACGCGTTGAGCGGGTCTACCTGGGATTTCATGTTTTCTTTTTTTCCCGCCGCGGCATTCCTTTTTCTTGCAGCGATAACCTTCTTTAATGTGGTGCGGATGCCGAAGCATCCTCTTTTTCGTATACAGACCATCGGCCTTGCCGGATTTGGCGTCGTCCTCGGATTAATCGGCTTGGTTCTCCTCGTTCCTGCTGTCAGAATGCGGGTGCAGGATATTTTCTGGTTTTCGGCAAAAGTTGCCGCGTTCATGTACCTCTATATCTGGTATCGTGGCACGTTCCCGCGATATCGCTTTGACCAACTCATGCGGATGGGATGGAAAGTTCTGTTGCCGATGGGATTGGGTGTGTTGATCCTTACGGCAGGCGTAGCGTTGCTGCAGCAAAATTTATGGCACCCGTAGCCACACCATTTTTCTTTTATCTGCTCTCCGGGATCATGCTGATCGGCGGCATTCTGGTGATCACGCGGAAGAATCCGGTGCATTCGGCGCTGGCGTTGATCGTTACGCTGTTGGCGCAGGCCTCGATTTATCTGATGCTCTATGCTCCGTTCGTGGCTGGCGTGCAGATCATTCTCTACGCTGGCGGAATTATGGTGCTGTTTCTGTTTGTCATCATGCTGGTGAGCATTGACCGATCGATGCGAGAGCGGCAGTTCAATAGCCAGTGGGTTGCAGGAATCATCGCAGCGACGGCGCTGGGTGGACTTTTTATTGCGGTCTATACGAAGGGAACCAGCATTTTCCCTGAGCATGCGTTGCCTGTCGTGGAGAACGACAACACGCAAAAGATAGCCACGATGTTGTATGGCCAATACATGTTTGCTTTCGAGATCGCCTCTTTGTTGTTGTTGGTTGCGATCATTGGCGCGGTGGTAATGGCGAAGAAGAAAATTTGAAATGGAATCGATGCTGCACATCACGACGTTGCACTACTTAGTTCTCGGTGCGGCGCTGTTTCTGCTTGGCGTGATCGGCGTGCTCACGCGGCGCAATGTTGTGATTGTCCTGATGTCGATTGAGTTGATTCTTAATGCCGTGAACCTGAACCTGGTCGCGTTCTCCCGCATGTGGGGAGGGTTGCACGGACAAGTATTCGCGATTTTCATCATTACCGATGCAGCTGCGGAAGCCGCGGTCGGACTCGGAATTCTGATCGCCTTCTTCCGTAATAAAGAGACGATCAATATTGATGAAGTGAATTTGTTGAAGTGGTAAGCACTAACGTTGTCATCCTGAGCGCAGCGAAGGACCTATGTACTTTGCCGGCGGCGAGAGGGTGCATAGGTTCTTCGCTACGCTCAGAATGACAGCGCTGTACCCAATGGCGTGAACGACATGCTATTCCTATCCCACATCTGGCTGATTCCGCTGCTGCCGGCCTTCGGCGCGGCCATCATGTTCTTCTTTGGCCGTAAGCTTGAGAAGCGGACAGTCAGCGCTGTTTGTGTTGGCATGATCGTATTGGCTTTCGCGATGGCTTGCGGAGCGGTCTGGCAGTACTCGGCCTGGTCGTCTACAAGCGAACACTACCACCAGCCCTATCAGACGATTCTTTACACCTGGCTCGGTACCGATACCGGGCACCTGACCTACACGACTCACGACGGCACGCAGGCGCCGTTCCAAGCCGATGCCGGTTTCCTGCTCGATCCTCTCTCCAGCATTTGGCTGCTCTTTGTCACCGGCGTAGGGATGCTGATCCATATTTATTCGACCGGATACATGGCGCATGAGGGCGGCTACTACCGTTTTTTCGGGTATCTCAACCTCTTCATGTTTTCCATGCTCACGCTGATCCTCGCCAACAATTACGTACTGCTGTTTGTTGGCTGGGAGGGTGTGGGCCTGTGCTCGTACTTGCTGATCGGATTCTACTTTCATCGCAAGTCGGCGAGCGACGCGGCGGCGAAGGCTTTTATCGTGAATCGGATCGGCGATGCCGGATTCATTCTTGGAATGTTTTTCATCGCCTGGTACATGGGATCGTTGCGATTTGTTGACGTTACCGCTGCTGCCCGCAGTGGACACTTCGCCGTGGGTGATCCGATCATCACGGCCGCGACTTTGCTGCTGTTTGTCGGAGCTTGCGGCAAGTCGGCGCAGCTTCCGCTTTACGTTTGGCTGCCGGACGCGATGGAAGGCCCGACACCGGTTTCGGCGCTCATCCACGCTGCGACAATGGTCACGGCAGGCGTGTACATGGTCGCGCGCTCGAATGCTTTATTCGTTCTCGCGCCCACATCGATGAAGACGGTGGCGATTGTTGGTGCGCTTACGGCGATCTTCGCGGCTTCCATCGGCCTGGTGCAAAATGACATCAAGCGGGTGTTGGCGTATTCGACCGTTTCGCAACTGGGGTACATGTTCCTTGCGCTTGGGGTGGGAGCATTTGCGGCTGGTGTTTTCCACGTATTCACGCACGCATTTTTTAAGGCGCTGTTATTCCTCGGCGCTGGTTCTGTGATTCACGCGATGAGCGGCGAGCAGGACATGCGCAATATGGGCGATCTTGGCCATCGTATTCCTACTACGCATCGCACCATGTTTATCGCCACGCTGGCCATTGCAGGTATTTTCCCGTTTGCCGGATTCTTTTCGAAAGACGCAATTCTCTGGGAAACGTGGTCGCGCGAGGGCGGCGCTTACCGGATTCTTTGGTATATCGGGTACGCCACGGCATTGATGACGGCGTTCTACATGTTCCGGCTGATGTACCTGACATTCCACGGACGCCCGCGCATGAGCCACGAGGCCGAACATCACATTCACGAGTCTCCGATATCGATGACGGCTCCGCTGGTCGTGCTCGCGCTCTGCGCCATCGTTGCCGGATGGCTGGGATGGCCGCATAGTCTGGGTGGCTCCGATCGATTTACGGCTTTCCTTGAGCCGGTTTTCCAGCCCGAGGCCCGCGTGCTTCAAATCGAGGGACGAACTGGGCAGTTGCTAGCGGGGGTTCAGGAAGAGCACAACACCAGCTCGGAGTGGCTGCTGATGGCGCTTTCTCTTGGTGCGGCGGGTCTGGGATGGGCCGCGGCATGGAGAAGCTATCGGCATGCGGACAAAGGTTACAAGGAACCGATCGCTGCGGTTCCTCCGGTTTACAACATGCTGCTGCACAAGTACTACGTGGATGAAGGTTACGACTACGTATTCACCGGTCGGCGGAAGATAGGCGGTGTTCGCCTCGGCGTGCTCGGACTGGGCGAAGCGTCTTCCTGGTTCGACACGCATGTGGTGGATGGTTTGGTTAACGGCGCCGGATGGATCACGCGACTCACGGCGACAGTTTCGAGTTGGTGGGATAAGTGGATCATCGATGGGATCGGCGTCAATGGTCCGGCAATCTTGGCCCGCATGTTGTCGTATCCCGCTCGTCTTTTCGAGTGGGGCCTGGTGCAGTGGTATGCGCTGGTGATGACTGCCGGGCTGGTCGGGTTTGTTTTTTATTACGTGTATCACTGAGCTGTGAGCGCTGAGCGATGAGCTTCGAGCAAGCTTTGCACGCTCACAGCTCATCGCTCACAGCTCTGGCTTAAGACAATGTACAACCATATTCTGTCCATCATTCTCTTCACGCCGCTCGTGGGCGCCCTTGTCCTCCTGTTTGTTCCCAAGGAGAACAAGGACGCTATCCGCTGGATCGCCAACATTTTTGCGCTGGGCGGTTTTCTGATTTCGCTGCCGTTGGTGTCATGGTTTTGGGCGCAGCGGCTCGAGCCTGGCTTTAAGTTCATCGAAGGCGCGCCGAATAACTGGATCCCATCGATTGGCGCGGGGTACGTGATCGGCATCGACGGCATTTCCTTCCTGCTCATCATGCTGACCACGCTGCTGGGCTGGATTTCGATTCTCTCTTCGTGGACCGCGATCGAGAACCGGGTCAAGGAATATTACATCTGGTTCCTGATCCTGCAGACCGGCATGCTTGGCGTTTTCATGTCGCTCGACTTCTTCCTGTTCTTCGTTTTCTGGGAAGCGATGCTGGTGCCGATGTACCTGCTGATCGGGATTTGGGGTGGTCCACGCAAGCTCTACGCTGCAATCAAGTTCTTCCTGTACACCCTCGCCGGATCGGTGTTGATGTTGCTGGGAATTTTGTTTCTGTACTTCCATCATCACGGTGTGACCGGCGTCTACACGTTCAGCCTGACAGCTCTCTATGAGACGGCGCCGAAAATCTATTCCGACCCCGCGTACGGCCCGACAATAGCGACGCTTTTGTTTTTTGCGTTCTTTTTCGCGTTCGCCATTAAAGTTCCGATGTTCCCGTTTCACACCTGGCTGCCCGATGCTCACGTGGAAGCGCCAACGGCTGGATCGGTGATTCTGGCAGGCGTTCTGCTAAAGATGGGAACTTACGGCTTCATCCGCTTCTCACTGCCGTTCTTTCCCGACGTTCTAACGCACACCAAAGTTCGTGGCTGGATGATCACGCTCTCGCTCATTGCGATCATCTACGGCGCACTGGTTTCACTGATGCAGAAAGACATGAAGAAGCTGGTGGCGTACTCTTCGGTCAGCCATCTGGGCTTCTGCACGCTCGGCATCTTTGCTTTGAATTCTGCGGGGCTTAGCGGGTCGGTTCTGCAGCAGATCAATCACGGCATCTCAACCGGCGCGCTGTTCTTGATTGTCGGCATTCTCTATGAGCGGCGGCACACGCGTGAAATCGCGGAGTATGGCGGCATTTCGAATGTGATGCCGGTTTACGCGACGATCACCATGATCATGTTTCTTTCCTCCATGGGACTTCCACTGCTCAATGGTTTCGTCGGGGAATTCACGATTCTGCAGGGAACATTCATGGAAAACTGGCGCTGGGGCGCGTGGGCTGTTCCCGGGGTTGTGTTGGCGGCCGCATATCTATTGTGGCTTTATCAGCGGGTTTTCTTCGGGACGGTGACGAACCCGAAGAACGAAAAACTGCACGACCTTACGCCGCGCGAAGTGCTCACGTTTGTGCCGCTGCTTGTCATGGCTTTCTGGATCGGACTTTATCCGAAGCCGTTCTTCCAGATTCTGGAGCAACCGGTGAACCAGCTTGTGCAGAACGTGCACAATCCGCAGGCTGGAGGAGCGGTCAACGCAGCGCTTCCCTCAAGTCAACCGGGGATAGCAATCGCTGCAGAGGTGCGCAATCTTCCCGAGCCGACGAAAGGGAAGAACTAGTGGGAGCATTCAGCCAATTTTCGGCGACCGATTATCTGCTGGCGCTCCCCATTACCTTGCTCACGCTGTTCGCGCTCGGCATCCTGCTGATCGATCTGATGATCCCGCCGGAAACGAAGTGGGTGAACGCCGTTACTGCATTCATCGGCGTGCTCTTCGCCGCAGGCGGGGTGTATAGAATACAGGCTTGGGAGCAGGCAAACCGCTCAGTTTCCATGGGCGCGCTTGGTTTGATGCGCACGATGCTGGTGGATCGCGGCGCCATTTATTTCTTCTATCTCTTCCTCGCGGGCACGGCTATCGCCATCCTCATGTCAGTTCGCTACATGAAGACGGAGCATGAGAACCACGGCGAGTATTACGCACTGATGCTGCTCTCGGTGGTCGGCATGATGTGCATGGCCGCCGGTTTCGATATCGTGCTCATCTTTATCGGCCTGGAGCTGATGGCGATTTCGACATACGTTCTGGTAGGATTCCTGCGCCGCGACCGGCGCTCGAACGAAGCGGCGCTGAAATATTTGTTGCTGGGCGCATTTTCGTCCGGTATTTTCGCCTACGGATTATCGCTTCTCTACGGACTCACGGGCACCACAAGCCTGGGCGATATTGGCCACAGGCTGGCGGTTATTCTCGCTAAAGATCCGCACAATCCGGTCGTGATTTTGGCGCTTCTCACAACGGCCACCGGCTTATTGTTCAAGGTCGCGGCGGTACCTTTTCATCAGTGGGCGCCGGATGCGTACGAAGGCGCGCCAACTTCGATCACTGGATTCATGTCAGTTGCCGTGAAAGCGGCCGGCTGGGCAATGCTGCTGCGTGTGTTGGGCGCAACATACCCGGCGTTCCCGAGCGTTATGCTCGGTTTCGCGGCGGCACGGCCCCTCTATGTGCCGCTGCTGGTTTTTGTGTCCATCGCCACAATGACCGGCGCCAACTTTGCCGCCCTTACGCAAACGAATACAAAACGGTTGCTTGCGTATTCTTCGATTGCGCACGTCGGTTACATGCTGCTTGGCTTGATCGCCGGGACTGCCACTGAACTCAGCACCGATGGCATCAAGGGCATCATGATTTATCTGCTCGTTTACACGTTCATGAACCTCGGCGCTTTCGGTGTGATCACTTCGCTGTGTCATCGAAAAGTGATCGGAGACGAGATTGACGATCTCAACGGCCTCTACTCACGAGCTCCGGTTGAAGCCGTGCTGATGCTAATCTTCCTCCTGTCGCTCGCCGGCATTCCTCCGCTGGCGGGTTTCTGGGGAAAGTATTTCATCTTTTTCAGCCTGATCGAAACCGGCCACTACGCGCTGGCGGCCCTGGGCGTTCTGTACTCGGTCTTCGGCCTGTACTACTACTTGAAAATGGCGAATGCGATGTTCATGGGCCAACCCGAGGGAGGGCCGCTTCCCGTCAGTTGGAGTATGCGCGCTGCTCTGGGCGTCACCGCATTCGCTACGCTCCTCATTGGGATACTGCCCGAGCGGTTTATTAATCTGGTGAACTGGTCGCTGGGTATCATGCAGAACCCAACGGTTGCAAAGTTGGGTCACTGAGCGGTGCCCAGGCAGCGTTACGATACATGTCTCCTCCGAATCCCACCGAAGAACCCGAGAACTCCCAAGGCCGGGAAAACTTTTGGGTGCAGGTCGCGCGCTACACTCAACTGGCGCTGGTTTTTCCTGCCGCCGTTGTTGTGGGATGGCTCATTGGGGCCGCGCTTGATCGATGGCTGCACACCACATGGCTTTATCTGGCGGGAATTCTCTTCGGCATCGCCGCGGGTTTTATCGAGCTGATTCGCGCTTTTATGCGGGACGCGAAGTAAAGGTAAACCAAGAATAGTTTGCCGTTCCGCTGGCAAGAGCTCATGATTGACCACCGAGCTTCGTCGATGCCGGATCAGCCCACCCCGGAAACCGATGCGACGCAGGCCGCGCCAGGCGAGCGTTTCTATGCCGGTGCTTTGCCGCGTATCGGCCGCTTTATGGTGATCCTGGCTCCGCTGCTGATTGCAGGTGCGTGGTGGAAGTTCGGGTTGCGATCCGCGGTTGGCTTGGGCTTTGGCTGTGCCATTGGGTATGTGAATTTTCATTGGCTGAAACGCGTGATCTCCGGCTTTGCCGACCGCGCTACGGGGGTTGAAGCGTCACGATCCGGTGGAATTGTCTCCCGGTTTCTGCTGCGTTATGTTTTGATAGCGGTTGGCGCCTATGCTATATTGACTGTTTCACCCGCGAGCCTGAATGGGCTTCTTGCGGGCTTATTTTTGCCCGTAGCAGCCATCGTTTGCGAAGCAGGGTACGAAGTGTACGCAGCTCTGGTTCGTGGGGTTTAGCAAGTTTCTGACGCTGTCCGAGTTCATGGATCACGACTTCTTTTATGCCTGAACAACTCTGGTTCACTCACACTCTGAACCAAATGCTTGCCGGTCCCGTTACTTCGCTTCTGCTGGCGGTACACGTCGAGCCAAAATATCCGGCGGCTCCGATTTCGAATTCTTTCGCAATGGAGTTTCTCGTCTTTCTATTCCTGGTGGCAGTTTTTCTGCTGGTCCGCTCGCGGCTCTCGGTGGACGATCCCGGCGGGTTGCAGCATGCCTTCGAGGGCATCGAGGGATTCATTCAGGGTCAGAGCAACGAGATTATTGGCCATCATAGTGAAGGGTACACGGCGTTTCTGACGACACTCTTCTTATTTATCGTTTTCTCGAATCTGTTGGGCGTAGTTCCGACCTTTGAGTCGCCGACGGCGGTCCCGATTGTGCCGCTGGGATGCGCACTTTGCGCGTTTTTCTACTATCAGGCGCAAGGATTCAAACACGCCGGCATAGGATATCTGAAGCATTTTGCGGGGCCGATGCCGGCGCTGGCGCCTTTGATGGTCCCAATCGAATTGATTAGCCATCTGGCACGGGTGCTCTCTCTGACCATCCGTCTGTTCGCGAACATGTTCGCAGGCGATATGGTCACGTTGGTTTTCATTTCTTTATTGCCGATCGCGTTTCCGATCCCGTTCCTGGGTCTGCATATTTTCGTTTCGCTGCTGCAGGCATATATTTTTGTTTTGCTGACAACGGTCTATTTGCAGGGTGCGGTTTCCGAGGAACATTAGAGGAGTATAAAGAGTTACGGCACGGCCGAAGCCGTCCCTTTCAAAGCGATTACAACCGATTTTCAGCCGCAAGCGTGAGGGCGTCTGCACGGTATGGCGTCAACCACCCACTGGCGGTATTTCATACGAGGAGAAACACAATGAGTAAGTTGAGCAAGTTGTTCATGTCACTTTCGGTGCTTTCGTTCGCCGTCCCGGCTTTCGCGCAGGGTACAGAGGCGGCGAGCGGAGGGGTGAATTGGGTCGCCATCGCGGCAGGATTCTCGATGGCGTTTGCCTCGGGCATCTGCGCACTGGCGCAGGGCAAGGCGACTGCATCGGCGGCGGAAAGTCTGGCGCGTAATCCCGCGGCACGTCCGGGCATTCAGTTGGCACTGATTCTCGGACTGGCCTTGATCGAGTCGCTGGCGCTGTACACGCTAGTTATTATTTTTGTGAAGGTGAAGTAGGGAGGGTCAGGTTTCAGAGTTTCACAGGTTTCAAAGTCAAAACGACCGGCCCCGGCTTTTAGAAGAACAGCCGCCACTTGGCGGCTTTCTTCTTTTTGAGGTTCGAACGCCTACAAGCTCAACTTACGGTATCCATCTCGCGGGTTCATTTGGGTCGTCTCTCACTTTTCGTAGTGCTCCTGTGAGATTCTTAACAGTAGCCGCCTTCCCGCTACGTCGAATTTTTATCGCGGCAGCAGAAAATATCAAGATTGCGACGAGGAGCACGATACACAGGTAGGAAAGAAAGTCGATCACCCCAGCGTCAAAGGCGAGCGGCATGCTTGAAGATATAGGCCCAGCTATCTTGTTCTCCTTGGACCTTTGAGAGCTTTGTAAGTTTGAAACCTTGAAACGTTGGAACCTTGAACTAAATTTTTCGATCTCCGCTCCACTCCTGGTCGTTCTTTTGCGTAGCGCGGCTGAGAGCTTCCACTAGGACACGGCGCAGCCGATAACGGCTCTCCAGATCGGTGTTCACAATTTCGAATCCCACTTCGTTTACCCGCGCCCGGCGCAATAAAACGTGAGCTTTGATCTTGTTGCGCATGCCCAGAGATATCTCGAGGTCGGCTTCGCTGCCGATACGCAAGTTATCTTCTTTCGTGCCCATGCCGCCGCCCAGGCTCAATTCGCGGATGAGAATTTTCGATTTTCCCCAGGAACTTCCAATGGTTGCGGTGAGCGCGCGCGAGAGCACCATACGCTCATAACGGCGCTGCCGCACCCACGGACATGCCGGAGCCGGATCCAGCGGGGCGATCGCCAACTCGGCCGGTTCGATGCCGCTATCGGAGAGAATCTGCGTGCTGTAGCGTGGGTCGGTCTTGGACAGCGACTGAGCTGCCGCTACTCGCAGCTCGCGGGGATGAACGAATCCAAATCGCTTCTTAGTTTCCACAATCTCGCGCAGCAGGGGCACCGACTCCGCGTCCCTTAGCCTGCCGAGCGATTCGATTGCCTTGAGTTGTACGAAGGGCGAGCGCGATGCGGCTTCCCCGGGCTTGGCCATAGCCAGCAGCGGTGGCGCTGCAGTGAGATCGCCGCTCATTCCGATTTCGTCGATGGCCTCGGGAAGCACCACGGCATCCAGGACTTCCGCCAGTTCCAGCAGAGTTCGACCGCGATCGGTCGCGGCTCCATATGCGATCTGGCGGACCACGATGTCGTGATAAAAGCGGTTCCACTCCGGCAGACGCGCGGGGAGCAGCTCGAGTAGTGTGCCGACATCCAGGCGGCTCAAGAGACCGACAACCGCGGAGGCTTGCCGAGGCTGTCCGGTGCGCAGGATCTCACGCATTTGGGTGAGAGCCGGCGATCCCATTTCCTTGACCAATTCGACCATCCGATCACATTCGTCCCGGCGCATGCAGCGGAAGAATCGGTCGGCCAAGTGCTCCGCCCCGGATTGGCAAGTTCTACGGAGTACTACCATCAAGTCTGGCGGGGGCGGGTCCGAACGTAAGGCTTCCTCAATGAACTCGGGAATGCGGTTCTCGACTCCGATGCGCGGGCGAAGGTCGTTCACCATCACCGGCCGCTGCTGCAGCAACTTTTCCATGCCGGCGCAAACTTCATTAACCGCCTGATAATTTTTGGCTTCGCTGGCCTCCTGACTGAGGCGCACAAAAGCGGCGCTCAGCAAGCTTTGCAGCTCTGTATCTTTCTCGGCGCAAAGTTGCTCGATTACTCTCTGGATGGCCGTGCCCATGGATTCGCCGCCTAGTCTGGCATAGAGGTCGGCAAGTTGGCTCAATCCGATGGAAGTCTTGCGACGTGACTCGGCTTCCTTGGCGCTCAGGCAACCCGAATAGTTGTTCAGAATCTCAGCCGAGCTTTGGTTGTCTTCGCGATCGAGGAGAACTTCCACGAACTGGCGCACATTACGGGGCGGCACGCACGGGGCTTCGTTAGAGAGAAGCACCGTTTTCTTTCCGGACTCGGGTACTTCCGCCCAGAACATCCGGTCGAGTATGTCGGCGTGCGACTCAACCAGAATGCCGGCGTTGCTCATCTTCTCTTCTTGCAATTTTAGAATCTGGCGCAACGAGTCCATCTGGCGGCTCATGTGCTCCATCATCTGGTGAACAGCGTTCACCTTCACTTCGCCTTTCTGATAGCGCTCGAGGGCGAAGCGGATTGCCATATGCTCAGCCGCCTTCATAAGCAGCGGCGTGTCTTCTTGTTGGGTAGTGGCTTTGGCGGCAAGCGAGGCCAATAGCTGCTGCAGGTTCAGCCGCGTGTTTGGATCGGTCTCGCCAAGTTCTTTCTGCAGATCTTGGGGCTGAATGGTCGGATCGCCCTGCACTTGCCCAAAGCGGGTGAGAAGCCGGATGGCCTGAATCACTTCGGCCTCCTGCAGCGGAACAACGCCACCTTCCCAAGCCGGAGCTGTTCCCGCGCCCGCCCCTGTGCCTGCGTTTGGACCGCCAGCCATGCCACCCTGAATGTTGGGCACGCTGCCGAAGGGAACAACTGTTCCCTGGGCCTGCGTGTTAGCACTGCCACCGGCGCTCGCGCCTTCCGCCGCTGCGATCAACTGCAACAGCTTTTGCGGATCGTTCAGCCACTGTTTGAATTCGGGGCCCAGAGTTTGCGCCGCGATCTGTGCCGCCACACTGACGTCGCCTGTGAGGGGATCGGCGGCAACAAACTTCACTTCGTTGATTTTGATGGTGCTCTGCTTACCTGCGGAGTTGAGCGCTTCCTTGATTTGCTTGGTAACATCCTGAGCCTTGGAGCCCGCTAACGCGAATGCGCGTACCAACCGAGTGAAATCTTCGATGGTGACGTCTTTCGAGAAGTGCAGACTAGCTAAACCCGCGGCGCTAAGTAGTTGGACGAAGCTGCGCTCGGTTTGCCCCGAATCCAGCGGAATCCCATCCAGCAATAGCTTGTTATCCGATACTCCGAGCAGGAAGCCGGCATCTCCCGCAGTCGGCAAGCCCTGCTGCAGTTCATTCCAAGTGACTTCAAACTGGTTTTCTGTGCGCTTGTGCTCATAGCCGTACATTCTCGCGTACTTGATGAGAATGTTCAGACTGTGAACGAAGGCACGCGCCGATGCCGCCCGATTGGCATGAAATGTAGCTGCGTTCGTGATAAGGCGCTCCTTGAAACCGGACTCTGCAGGTAAAGGGTAATCCAGCGGGTAAGTCCTCGCACATTACGGAGGTAATGAAAAAATAGGGCAGTCGGACGTGAACCGGGGGTGTTCTATTTTCGTGAAACAGCATGGGTTGCGCCGCGAGTAGGGGCGAGCATTCGTGCTGTCACTGGCGTTTCGCAACGCTATCGGGCGAGAATAGGAAAAGTGAAATTCTATTTTTTAGGGAAGTTCTTGTGCCTGCGTTAACTGCCAAGCCAAGTCGCGGTGGTAAAACCACGGGGCTTCGCCACTGGATGCTGCGTGTGCTAGAGGAGTGCGACAACGTCCTGGCGGATTTCGGTCCGGACTCTGTGCACGATTTACGCGTGTCACTGCGTCGCTGCCGCTCCCTTGCGGATGGTCTCATGGCGATCGATCCCGATCCCGATTGGAAAGCCATGAAGAAGGCAGGGAAGCGTCTTTTTCAGCGACTCGGAGCGCTGCGTGACACGCACGTGATGATAGAGTGGGTGGAAAAACTTCGTGCGTCCGATGGGTCCGTACAGCCGACCGAAAAAACTAAGCAGAGCGAAGGAGACAAGCAGGGTGCAGCCAGTAACGAATCAGGCGCCGCCGGCGCTGATTCGGTCGCAGATGTATTGCTTCGTGCGCTGCGCGGCCGAGAAAAAGAGCAGAAACTCGATGCCCAGGCCGCGCTGGAAGAATTTGACCGCAAGCAGTGGAAGCAGTGGAGCAGGTCTTTGCCGGCACGGGCCGCACGCGTGAGAGCGGGTAGCGCACTCTTCAAACATCTCGCTCTGGAGCGATGGACAGAGGCGCGCTCGCTGCACGCCCGAGCGTTGCGAAACCGTTCGCAGGTGGCGTTTCACAGCCTGCGAATCGGAATTAAGCGCTTCCGCTACATCGTCGAGAATTTTCTGCCCGTGGAACATGAGGCCTGGAGCAGCGACCTGAAAGAAATGCAGGATGTGCTCGGGGAGGTGCATGATCTCGACGTTTTGTGGTCGACTGCGGCGTCAAGCAGAGTTTTTCCCGACACGGAATCGCGAAATGAATGGCACAAGCGGATCGTTGCTGAGCGCACGAAGCGTGTTCAGCAGTATCGCGACAGGATGGTTGGGGAGAATTCGTTGTGGATGGTCTGGCGGAAGGCGTTGCCGCAAGGAAAGCAGATTGAGGCGCTCGCAACGCGCCGGATGAAGCTTTGGGCGCACGCTCTCGACCCTGATTTTCCCCACTCGGAACGTGTTGCAAGTTTGGCTCTTCAGATCTACGACGGCTTGTTGGGGTGGGGGTGGAAACCCGCGGTGGATATTGCTTCCGCGCGGTCCAGTCTCTTGTCGGCTGCTCTTTTGCATGATGTGGGCAAGTCAGGGGGTGGAAAAGGCCATCACAAGGCCTCATTTGAAATGATCCGTGAGCAGGGCAGCCCACTCGGATGGGAAGCCGGTGACCTGCGTCGAGCCGCTATTATCGCGCGCTTTCATCGTGGAGCGCTGCCCACGCGGAGGCACAAGACCATACGCGACCTGCTTCCAGACGAGCAGAAGGTGACGATCCAACTGGCCGCGATCCTGCGTCTTGCCAATTCCCTGGACGCGGCGCACGATGGCCATATCCAGCGGATTCGGATTGTAAATGCCCACCAGGGAAGCACGAATGGATTCCAGCGCAACGCGCGCGGGTTAGCTTCCAACCAACCTCTGATCATTGCGGCCGAAGGATACACTGCCAGCAGTTCCACCGCTCGGGCCATCGCGACCGAGCGCCATCTGCTGGAAACTGTGCTGCACCGGCCGATAATGATTAAACCGTTCAGGCATGTCTGAACTGCAACAGCGAAACCGGTCAGTCACTTCCGCGGCTGGATTCGTTTGTATAGAAAGGTTAAGGTTATTGTTGATCGTCAGCGGAGATCTTAACTCATGACTCACGCACAACTTGTCGAAAAAGCGGTCCACTGGCTACGCCGCTATCGTTGTGGAGTCGTGCTCTCTGAGCAAGCGTGCGTCAACGGAGAAATGCCTGATGCGATTGGATGGAAGCACGCTTGCCATTCCGTGCTGGTTGAATGCAAGGTTAGTCGCTCAGATTTTCTCGCGGATCGCGCGAAGCCATTTCGAAGCAAGCCTGGCAAAGGTATCGGATGCGAACGTTTTTATCTCGCTCCCCGGGGGCTAATACGCACGGACGAGTTGCCGGAAGGCTGGGGATTGCTCGAGATTCACGCCGGTCGGGTCGAAATGATGCATCCTTCCGCGAAAAATCTACGAAACGCCGCCGGTTTTCGCCACGAAATGAATCTTCTCTTGGCCAGCTTGCGCCGCGTTGAAATTCGTGTGGAACCGCAGAGCATTACGGACTTCTTAAAGTGGAAGAACCGCATGGCCGAATACAATCGCGGCGCGCTGCCGAAGGGAATTGCCTCCGCGGAGGAAGAATCGAATGTGTTTCTGGAACCGGAGATAACTCAATAGATTCGGGTAATGTTCACGGGTTAAAGTTCTCGCCGGCCTTCCATCGCCTTCAGCATCGTGATTTCGTCGGTGTACTCGATATCGCTGCCTACGGGAATGCCCATGGCAATGCGCGTCACCTTGACACCTGCGCGCTTCAGTTGCTGTGAAAGATAGGTGGCGGTGGCTTCGCCTTCCACCGTGGGATTTGTGGCGATGATCACTTCATCCACACTGCCTGCCTCCACGCGTGCGATTAAATTGGCGATTCGCAGTTGCTCGGGGCCAATGCCGTGCAATGGAGAGATCGTACCGTGCAGGACATGAAAAACTCCGTTGAAATGTTTGGTTTTTTCGATGGCGGCGATATTGGTTGGCTCTTCGAGCACGCATACGAGCCGCTGGTTGCGGGTTGCGCTGGTGCAATAGGCGCAGGGATCTACGTCGGTAATGTTATTGCAGACCGAACAGAGCCGCAGATTGGCTTTTACATCTCGCACGGCGACGGCGAGTGCCTCGGCGTCTTCGTCGCTGGAACGGAGAATGTGGAAGGCGAGCCGCTGCGCACTTTTTGCGCCCACGCCGGGGAGTTTCTTCAACTCGTCAATCAGGCGCGACATGGGTTCGGCAAACTTAGACATCATCGGCCTTTCTGGAGGTTTGTCATTCTGAGCGGGGTGAAGAACCTATGAAGTCTCTTTGCGCCGGCAAATTGCATAGGTCCTTCGCTTCGCTCAGGATGACTGGATGTTGGGGGCGGCAGTATCAAACTACATTCCGCCGAGGCCGAGTCCGCCGAGCATGCCTCCAACGGTGGATTGCAATTGAGAGTCGATTTTGCGGGCTGCTTCATTCACGGCGGCGAGGATCAAATCTTGCAACATTTCAATATCGCCCGACTTCACCGCTTCCGGATCGATGCGCAAACTGAGAAGTTGTTTGCGGCCGTCCATTTTCGCCGTCACCGTTCCTCCGCCCGAAGAAGCTTCGACCACCGTCTCCTGCATCTTTTTCTGCAGGCTTTCATACTGCGACTTGGCCTTCGACATCAAATCTTGCAGATTGAATCCGCCCATGGGGTTACCGCTTCTCCTTGTAGTCGATGACTGTGCGAATCTGGGCGCCGAATTTATCCTGCAGGCGACGGACGACGGCATCTTGCTCGGCACGGCTGCGCCCGCCGGCAACTGAAGTCATCCCATTCGATTTCGCTGACGCGCCGTTGCGTTTCTCTGCGTCGATTGATGACCCTGGCACGATCCTCAGCTTGACCGCGCGTCCCAGAAGCCCACTAGCCGCAGCGATTGCAAGCCGCCTCGCGTCGGGACCCAAAGACATGTCAAGCACAGTCTGCGACTCGGCCACGTTAATCACCACTTCGTTTCCCTCGACGGACCATTCCCCGGCGTCCAGCATCGAGGCTAGGATGCGCTGCTGGCCGTCGACTAGCGCCTGCAGGACCGCTGCCTGCAGCTTCTCGGTGGAAATATCTGTCAAAATTGAAGCCCGATCCGGAGTTATCTTCGACGAATTCTGTAGCGCGGCCGCGGGATAGGAAACGATTTGCGGCTTGGGCACACTCGTGCCGGTTGCCGGCGCGGCGGAGCCCATAATGACCGGTGAGTTCGACGCGGCGATTATCGGTGAGCTGGTCGCCGAATCCAACCCAGCTGACCCCTCTTGCCGTGGAGTGCCCTTGCGTGCGGAATCCGCCGCAAAGGGAGAAATTGGATTTGGCTGCGGCGCTGTCTCTGAACGCCGAATCTCATTCCCGCCACTGACAATTGTAGGTCGGGGAACGAGGCGTGCCGCACCGGGGGTCCCGGGAGCGCTCGCGGAGGCGGCAACATCGCTGAGTAGTTGCTCAATCGGCAACAAGCGTTGCGCGTGGGCCATTTTGAGGAGGCCGAGTTCCAGGTGGAAGCGCTGCTCTTGTTTGTAGCCCAATTCCCCGTGCGTGCGCAGCATGATTTGCAGATGCCGGGTCAGATCCTCTTCGCTGAACAACTGCGCGACTCGCTCGACACGGTCCCGCTCCTCGCTCGATATTTGCAGGAGAGCAGAGTCTTTGCCCGCGATCTGAGCTACGGTTGCGTTGCGCAGGAATCGCACCATCTGCCGCGCGAAGTGAGTTGGGCTATGACCTTCACTGATTAGATGGTCGAGTTGCCGCAAGACCTCGTCGCTCGCGCCACGGGAAACTGCCTGCATTACGTCTTCGAGAATGTGCCCCGGTGCTGCACCAACCAGATTACGAACAGAATCAGCCGTAACCCTTCCACCGCAGCAGGCAATGGCCTGATCTAGAATCGAAAGCGCGTCGCGCATCGATCCATCGCCGGCCTCGGCCAGCAAGGCGAGGGCATCGTCATCAGCCTCAATGTTTTCCCGGCCGACGAGATCGCCTAACTGGCCCACAATGGCGTCAAATTTGACGGCGCGAAAGCTGAAGTTCTGGCAGCGCGAGCGAATGGTCTGGGGAATGTCCTCGGGTTGCGTGGTCGCCAGCATGAAGACGATGTGATCCGGTGGCTCTTCCAAAGTCTTCAGCAGTGCATTGAAAGCTGCATCCGTAATCTGGTGAGCTTCGTCTAGAATGTAGATTTTGAAGCGATCGCGCGCGGGACGATAGCGGGCCGCCTCGCGCAACTCGCGAATTTCATCGATGCCGCGATTGGTCGCCGCGTCGATCTCGATCACATCGACGGAGTTCCCGGCGCGAATCTCCGTGCAGGATTCGCAGATTCCGCAAGGCTCGGCCACCGGTCTATCCGAGGAGCGGCAGTTCAAGGCTGCGGCCAGAATCCGAGCGACGGTGGTCTTTCCAATGCCGCGATGGCCGCTGAAAATGTAGCCGTGGGCAGTGCGGCTCTGTTCCAGGGCGTTCTGCAGTGTGCGAGTGACGTGCTCCTGGCCGATTACCTCGGAGAATTTTTGTGGACGGTATTTACGTGCCAGGACGATATAACTCATGAGTCGAAAGAAGATTATACAGTGATCAGAAATGGCTTTGGACGGAGCGCTAGGAAGCTTAAAAAGTTGCTAAAGCGTTACGCAAGCGATAGGCTGTAACGTCAACTCTAGTAGAGATTGTTCCTGCGGTGAACGGCAGGATGGGAGAGCCCTCATGCAACTGAAGGTCGCAACGAAAACCAAGGACGGGATTTTGATCGTAGATTGCAGCGGTCGAATTGTGTTTGGAGAGGAATCCTCATTGCTTCGAGAGAATGTAAAGAAGGCGATCTCGGAGAACAGCCGAATCGTGCTGAACCTGGGTGAAGTCAATTACATCGATTCCGGCGGACTAGGGACACTGGTGGCGCTTCGTACTACTGCGCAAAATGCCGGAGGTACGATTAAATTGACCAACCTGACCAAGCGGGTGGGCGATCTCCTGCAGGTCACCAAGCTGCTCACGGTGTTCGACGTGTACAACTCGGAAGGGGAAGCGATCGAATCTTTCCGTAAGGCGGCCTAACCGAGTTCGAGTTGGAGCTTCTTACTGGAGTTGCTCCTTCGAGCCGGTTGCAACCGGATGCTGCCTCGCATAATTTTTATTCTGTGCTTGCTGGTTAGCGCCAGCGGCTTCGTCTCGCCTCCGATTGCGCTGGCGATGGGCTTGATTTTTGGTCTGCTCTTTTCGCATCCCTACGGCCTTGCAGCCAGAACGGCTTCCAGGTATTTGCTGCAAGCCTCGGTGGTGGGGCTGGGGTTTGGGATGAATCTGCACCAGGTGATCCAGGCTGGGCGCAGCGGTTTCGTCTATACCATGCTGGGCATAACCTTTGTTCTTCTAGCTGGCATGGGCCTGGGAGCGTTGTTCCGAGTGCAGCGCGTACCCGCATTTCTGATCTCTACCGGAACCGCAATCTGCGGTGGTAGCGCGATCGCCGCCATCGGCCCCATCACGGAGGCGAGCGATGAAGAAATGGCCGTGGCGCTCGGCACCGTGTTCATTCTGAATTCGGTTGCGCTGCTAACTTTTCCGGGGATCGGGGCCTCACTTAAGCTGACGCAGCCGCAGTTCGGGTTATGGGCTGCGCTCGCCATCCATGACACCAGTTCGGTGGTTGGCGCAGCCGCAAAATATGGGACGGTTGCGTTAGGAATTGCCACCACCGTAAAGCTGGCGCGGGCGTTATGGATCGTTCCACTCTCGCTAGGGACAGCCGTGGTCCGCGGCGCGAAAGCGAAAATTCAGTGGCCTTGGTTTATTGGCCTGTTCTGTCTTGCCGCGGTGTGCAACACATATTTGCCAGCCGGGGCGCGCGCCTATTCTTTGGCGGTGAAAGCGGCGAAGATTGGCTTGACCGCGACTCTGTTCCTGATCGGCAGCGGCATCTCGGTGCAGACGATTAAGCGGGTTGGATATCGCCCGTTGCTGCAGGGAATTGTTCTGTGGGTAATTGTTCTGGTGGGGTCGCTGTGGTTGATTCGAATGGGATGGATCGCGTTGTGAGAAAGGCAAGGGAGAAGCGGGCCAAACTTGCCCCGAAGAAAACGGCTTCAGATGCCTCTTGCAGAGCACGACTGCGGATTGAAGCTGCTATTCGGCGAATTCCCAACGGAAAGGTTTCTACTTACGGGGCGGTGGCGCGAGCGGCTGGGTTTCCGGGTGCGGCGCGGCTTGTGGCACGGGTTTTGCATCGTGGTTATGGATTGCCGTGGCAGCGCGTGCTGGGCGCGGGTGGAGAGATTAAGCTGCGCGGCGACCACGCCATCGAGCAGCGGCTGCGGCTGGAGGCCGAAGGGGTCCGCTTTCGCGGACGCAAGGTGGATATGAAGCGCTCTGAATATAGGTTTGGGCGCATCCGCGCTGGATCGGACTAAAAATGGCCGCGCCTCACCGAACGGACGGCCGGTAGCTTTCCCCACCTTATTTTTTCTCAGCGGCTAGCGCGCTCCCTTGAACTGTTCGTCGATCTCTACCTGATAACCGGTCACCATTTTGTTAGTCTCGTTGGCCATACCGACGATTGCCATCAGCTCTTTGAACATCGCATCCGTCATTCCTTTTTTCTGCGCAGATGCAGTATGCGAGGCGATGCAGTAGTGGCACTGGTTGGTTACGCTGACGGCCACATAGATCAATTCCTTCGTCAGCGGGTCGAGCGCTCCGGGAGCCATTATCTGCTTGATGTCCTCCCACGTACGTTTCAGGGTTGCGGGATCGTGCGCGATTGCCTTCCAGAAGTTGTTGATCCAATCGGTTTTGCGCGTTGCCATGATGTCGTCGTAAACCGCGCGTACTTCGGGGCTTGCGTCTTTGTATTCGATAAGGCCAAGGGTTGCCATGAGTTCTCCAGTTCCTTTCGTCAAATCACTTCACCACAGAGACACGGAGTCACAGAGAAAATCTTCGATAGATTCTTCTCTGTGGCGAATAAGGCTTCTACTTCGGTAGCTCTCCGCTGAGTAGCTTGGCTAGTTGGGCCGCCGGGCAGCGCACTCCTACGTAGAAGTGGCCGAACAATGCGTACACCGCGCTGACCTGATCGAAGCGCATTTCGTAAATCAGTTTTTTGAAGACCAGGGGATCGTCGGCGAAGAGGTCGACTCCCCACTCCCAATCGTCGAAGCCGATCGAGCCGGTGATGATCTGCTTCACTTCGCCGGCGTAGCGGCGACCGACCAGACCGTGCTCGTTCATCTGGCGCGCGCGTTCTTCGATGGGGAGCGTATACCAGTTCTTGTCCTCGCCGCGCCGCCGGTCCATGGGGTAAAAACAAAGGTAGCGATTCGATGGAATCTCGGGAAACAGTCGGGGATGCATCGCCTCACGATGCCGGTTGAGCTTGCATTCGATCTCCGCCTTCCACTGATCGGAGTGCGGCTGGATGCCTTGCGCGGTCAGTTCCTTGTAAATTTTCAGCGTAGAGTCATAGAGACCGAGTTCGATAATCGAGAGGTAGGAAGATGTCGGCTCGAGGTAGTCGCTGAGGCGCAGGCTCGCGAGCTTGAGTTCGGCCTGATTGAGATCCGCGAAGGACTTGCGGAAGTGGATCACCATCAAGTCGCCTTTGTGCCCGATCAGCGAGAAAAGCGCAGATTGTCCTTCCCCGGAGGCCTTCTCCATCTCGCCGAGCACCGTCGCGGCTTCTTCAGTAATCGCCGAGCGGTCGGTATTCGACAACGCTCTCCAGGCAGTCCAGCGGAAGCGCATCATCTGATGCAGGACGCTGTAGCCTTCGGTGGTTAGCGGAACTTCGGGAGTTTCGGTTGCGACGTTTTGTGGGCTGACATGCGACATTGTAGTGGTTGTTGTCATAAATTTCAGCACATATGGGTCGGTGGTTTAGACTCCATTGTACGCAACCGACGCGCTCGCAGCGAGTCCGCAATCTACCGTGAGAGAGCTGGTCATCACCGTCTGCATTTTGGCTTCTCTGGCTGGCTCCTTGTCAGCACAGAGTAAGCGGCTCTGGGTGCTGCGCGCGCCTGGCGCGGCGGTGGAGTACGATCCTGCAACATTCGCCGAAAAAGAAAGCGTGAAAATTCCCGCGGAAGCAGTCACATCGCCGCAGAACTTCTCGGTGAATCATCTGGGGCAGATGCTAATTGCAGAGTCTGCAGATTTGCCGTTGGGGGAAGACGATCTGGCTGGCGTGGGGAAGGTATGGTTCTGGGACGGACGGACCGGCACTGCTCTCAGCCGCGAGGTTTCCCGCACTACCGCCACGACGGGATCGAACTTCGCCATCAGCGAATCGGCTGCGACTCCCTTTCTCTCTGAGGATGGCGGCCACGTTTATTGGTTTTCGAATTCAGCGCGGCGGCTGCAGCGCGACGGCGTGGATCTTTCCACCAAAACAACATGGTCGGAGTGGCGAACGGATCTCGCAGGCGGAAAACGCGAGGAGTTGGCGTCGATTACTTTGCCTGAGTGCTCGTGCCCAACTGGCAGCTGCGAGGAGAGCTGTCCCTATGGTCAAGTGTGGGTTCCCGAGAACGGTATCGGTAATTTTTTTCTGCTGACCATGTTTATTCGCGGACAAACGCAGGCAATTTATAAATCAACTTCTCTATATCAGGAGAGTGCAGGGAAGTGGACGGCGAAGCTGATGGATCCTCCGCTACAGCGTGTACTGGACGCGGCCAATCCGACTGCCGTCCTAGAGGCGATTCCCGACACGGGCTGTTGCGGATGGGCCAACAAGAGCGATGATCAGACGTTATTGCATCTGCCAGGAAACACATTAACCGTGTTCGACGAACGCGCCGTATATAAGAATCCTGACTACGATGTAAGTTTCTATTCCAGCAATGGCAAATTGTCGCCCGGATTGAACAACGTTGCGTTTACCCTTGTGGCTACTTCTGCGGTCAACAAGCCCATCCAGTTGGCCGACGAGGGGCAGGCCAACCCTGAGGAGTCGGAGCGGATAAAAAAGGCTTTGCAAGATTTGCCCGCAGTGGAGATCACGAGCAATGAGGACCCACCGCAGCGCGTGGCATTTCTTCTTCACGCTGAGCTTGTGGGTTGGATCAGCGACAAAGAAATTCTTCTGATGGAACAACACGTGCTTGTGGCATATAACGTCGCGACCGGTGCGCGACGGAAGTCGAGCATACGAGTGGAAGACGCTGCGCATGTTTTTTTGCGCTAGCGTCAGTTGCGCTAGCACCCGTTGCGCTAGCGTCGTGGTCAGGGTTTCCCTTCATTGACTTGACGCTCTCTCGCACGTACGATTTCTCCCACGTGATCGGGCGGACCATCTCGCATTACAGCATTATCGAAAATCTTGGGCGCGGCGGGATGGGTGTGGTCTACAAAGCCGAAGATACCCGCCTGCATCGCTTTGTCGCTCTGAAGTTCCTGCCGGACTCGGTGGCCCACGACCCGCACGCGCTGGCCCGCTTCCAGCGCGAGGCGCAGGCTGCGTCTGCCCTGAATCATCCCAACATCTGTACCGTCCACGACATCGGCGAACAGGAAGGCCAGGCATTCATTGCCATGGAGTTTCTGGACGGGCTGCCCTTGAAGCACCGGATTGCCGGCCGTCCGCTGGATCTAAAGACCTTGCTGTCCCTGGGAGCCGAGATCGCCGACGCACTCGATGCCGCGCACACCCACGGCATTATTCATCGCGATATTAATCCGATGAATATTTTCGTCACGAAGCGTGGGCACGCGAAAATTTTAGACTTCGGTCTGGCTAAACTGACCGAAGGCGAAGAAGCGGTTATCAGCGGGAACACCTTTGGAGAAGTCACGCAAGCCCCCGAAGACCCGGCGCGTCCTGGCTTTGCGCTGGGTACTGTGCCCTACATGTCTCCGGAGCAGGCGCTGGGACGGCCTCTCGACTCGCGAACCGATCTGTTCTCTTTCGGCGTTGTCCTTTATGAAATGGCAACGGGCGTTCTCCCGTTCACCGGACAGACTACGGCGGCATTTTTCGATGCATTGATCCACAGCGCTCCGGAGTGGCCACTGCAATTCAGCAATTCGACTCCCGCCGAACTGGAACGGATCGTCCGAAAGGCGCTGGAGAAAGATCCCGGGGATCGCTATCAGAGCGCGGCCGAAATGCGGGCTGACCTACAGAGACTGCGGCGGGAGGTGGAGTCAGGGCAGGCGTTGACGGCTCCGCGGCAGACTGCGCAAGTTCCAGATTCGAAGGATAGAATTCGCGCTCTGTTTGCAACCGTTCACGTTGCTCCTCCCCAGGAAAAACCTTCCCGGTTGGGGTGGTTTGTGGGCGGTGGAGTTGTACTGGCACTGTCAATCGCGACGATTCTCTTTCTCAAGTCTCCCGACGCATTGCCGGTTGTGGTTTCGTCGCTGCAGATTACCAATGACGGAGCATCGAAGCGTTCGCTGGTTACGGATGGAACTCGCTTGTATTTTTCCGAACATGTGGGCGGCCACTCCATTCTGATGCAGGTTTCAATTTCGGGCGGCGATACTGCGCCGGTGCCCACTTCGCTGCCCAGCGCGGACGTTTACGACTTTTTCCCCGGGCGTTCGGAGTTGTTGGTGCAGGGTGTGGCCGAGGGCTCGGAAACCGAGTGGCCGATTTGGATACTGCCTCTTCCTGCCGGGTCGCAGCGTCCGGTCGGAAGCATTCTCGCGCACGCCGCCGCGTGGGTACCGGATGGTCAGCATATTGTGTATGCGCGCGGATCGAGTCTGTACGAATGCAACGCGGATGGAAGCGATTCGCGGCAGCTTCTCGCAGTTTCAGGAATTCCTTTTGCCCTGCGATTTTCACCAGATGGCCAGCGTCTGCGGTTCACCATCCGCGATACTGACCAACGCACCTCATCGTTGTGGGAGACGTCAGCCGACGGAAAAGATCTTCACGCTGTCCTTCCAAGCTGGAACAAGCCCGCACAGGAATTCGGCGGAGCGTGGACGGCGGATGGCCAATACTATCTCTTCGAATCTACCCGCGACCACACGCAGAATATTTGGGCGATTCACGAAACGCAGTCCTGGTTTCGTAAAGCAGCTCAACCCACGCAGCTCACGGTGGGTCCACTGATGTTCAGCAATCCGACGCCTAGCCCAGACGGCAAGAAACTCTTCGTACTAGGCCAGCAGCGGCGGTTTGATTTGGTCCGTCTCGAAGGCAAGTCAAAACAATTTTCTATTTATCTTCCGGGCGTATCCGCGGGCGAGGCGGATATTGCGCGCAACGGCGAGTGGATTACATATGTTTCGCATCCCGATCTTACCTTGTGGCGCAGTAAGCCTGACGGCAGCGCGCGTGCGCAACTGACATATCCACCCATGCTTGCCCACTTGCCCCGCTGGTCGCCAGATGGAACGCAGATCGCATTCATGGCGTCGCGTCCGGGAAAGCCCTGGAAGATTTTTGTGGTTCCGGCGGAGGGGGGCACTCCGCGTGAAGTCAGCGATGGAAGCCGGAATCAGGGTGACCCAACGTGGATGCCAAAGGGCGATGCCATTGTGTTCGCGGGAATGCCCTGGCTCGAATATCAGGCAACTGCAGGCCCGAACATTCATATCGCTGACATGAAAACTTCGCAGGTAGCCGATGTCCCAGGGTCGGAAAATCTCTTCAGTCCACGCTGCTCGCCCGACGGACATTTTATCGCGGCGCTTTCGGCAGACTCGACCAAGCTAATGATCTACGACCTGGAGAAGAAGAGCTGGAGGGAGTTGGCTACATCGCGTTTCGGTTTTGAGAACTGGTCTCACGATGCAAAGTACATCTATGCGGAGGATTATTCCGACAGCACGGACGACATGGTTCGCGTGAAGGTGGCGGATGGAAGCGTGGACCGCTTTCTCAGCCTGAAAGAAATTCCGAGGGGCTTTGATCCTTGGGAGTTCTGGGTCGGGCTTGCTCCCGACGACTCCCCGTTGTTGATGCGGGATAGAAGCACGCAGGAAATTTACAGCCTCGAAGCACGATTTCCGTGATGCGGTCCGGAATCATCACTGATTCTCTCTTATGAACCTTCTCGATCTTATCGTCGGCAAGCCCATACGAACCAGCGAGGAACGGGGGGAGCAGATTGGGCCCACGCAAGGGGTTCCGATTTTTGGTCTCGACGGGCTTAGTTCGGCTGCTTATGGCCCGGAGGCTGCTCTCAGCCTGCTGATCCCGCTCGGCCTCCTGGGCGTTCGCTATATCGTTCCTATCAGCGCGGCAATTATTACTCTCCTGATCATCGTCTACTTTTCTTACCGCCAGACGATCGCCGCTTACCCTTCCGGTGGTGGCTCGTACACCGTGGCGAGATTTAATTTGGGCGCCCGGGCCGGACTGCTGGCGGCAGCGGCGCTTCTTGCCGATTACATTCTGACTGCTGCGGTCGGAATTTCCGCCGGAGTTGGGGCACTGGTTTCAGCCGTTCCCGCATTGTTGCCGCACACTGTTTCGCTTTGCGTCGGCATTTTGATTGTCATCAGCATCATGAATCTCCGTGGGGTGCGGGAGGCGGGCACGGCTTTCGCGTATCCCACGTACCTGTTTGTCGGTACTTTGCTAGTAGTCATCGTGGGAGGAGTCGCCAAAGTTTTATTTAGCGGAGGGCATCCGTCACCAGTCGTTGCGCCACCGCCGCCCTCAGCCGCCACCCAAGCTGTCACATATTGGTTGCTGCTGAAGGTGTTTGCCAGCGGCTGCACGGCATTGACCGGCGTTGAGGCAGTGAGCAATGGCGTGAAGGCATTTCGCGAGCCCACCGTGAAGAATGCGCAGCGCACGTTGAGCATCATAATTTTCCTGCTGGCAATATTGCTGGCAGGGATTTCTTATTTGGTGAAAGTTTACGGAATTGCGGCTACCGATCCGGGCGCTCCCGGTTATCAGAGCGTGCTTTCCATGCTCACAGCAGCGGTGTTTGGCAAGGGGATTTTCTACTGTGTGACCATTGGCTCGATATTGGTCGTTCTCTCGTTATCGGCTAATACTGCTTTTGCCGATTTTCCCCGCCTGTGCCGCGCGATTGCCAGCAATGAATACTTGCCCCACGTGTTTGCTTATCGTGGCCGTCGGCTGGTCTATACCTACGGCATCGTGGTCTTGGCGCTTCTATGTGCTGCTGTTCTGATTGGGTTCGGCGGTATTACCGACCGTCTCATTCCCCTCTATGCGGTTGGAGCGTTTCTCGCCTTTACGCTCTCGCAAATTGGAATGGTGATGCACTGGCGGAAGAAGCGCGGCCCCGGTTGGGTGAGGAGCGCATTCGTAAACGGACTGGGAGGAGTTGTCACCGGTGTTACGACTTGCGTCGTGCTGGTTGCAAAGTTTGCCGAGGGAGCCTGGATTACTCTGCTATTTATTCCGACGACGATTTTTGTCTTCGTCCTGGTTAGGCGCCACTACCACGCTGTGAAGGTGATGACTGCCTGCAAACTTCCAGTCAATGTGGACGGATTGAAACTGCATCCGATTGCTGTGATTGCCATCGACCGCTGGAGCAACATTACGCGCCAAGGCATACACTTCGCCGCGCGCTTGTCCCCCGAGGTGATTGCGGTGCACGTGGAACCCAACGAGCACTCCGAACTGTTAGAGAGCGAATGGGAAAACTACGTGGTCAAGCCCTTCAGAAGCGCGGGCAAGGAGCCGCCCGAACTCCATTTCCTTCCATCCCCTTATCGTTTTGTGATCGTTCCTTTCGTTCAGTTCATCCTCGAACTGTCGAAGAAGAATCCAACGCGAAACATTGTGGTGGTCATTCCGGAACTGGTCGAGGACAGATGGTATGAGTACTTCCTCCATAATCAGCGCGCGCGACTGCTGGAATGGGCGCTGCTGGCGCGCGGCAATGAACGTATATTTACCGTCAGCGCGCCCTGGTACGTCGGAAAGCGAGATATCGGCGAATCGGACAAGTAACCGGAGGAATCAAGTGCAGGCGAGTCGACGTCTCACTCGCCTGCCGAAAGCAAGCGCAAAGGACGATTTAGTGGTGGTCGTGATCTCCGTGGCTATGCCGCCAGGTCCAGTATTCTTTCTGCTGCTCGGGAGGGATGTGCCGGAAGTCGCGGCCTTCGTCATAGTGGTTTTCCCGCGCCCACTGGTGGTAGTAAACGACTTCGTCGTTGTTCCAAACGTGGTAATCGCTATAGTACGGGTCGTATACCCGGTAGGTGTGATGGGCGCAGGCCAGGCTAAATGCAGAACTCGCCAAGGCTACGGTCAGGAAGGACGAACGGAGAAACTGCAACGTTTTGTCGGACATTCAATCTCCTCACTCTGATTGGCCCCGCGTTCCGAGACCGTTTCTAACACATGACATCTAGGATGTTGGTTGCGAAAGGCAACATAAGGTTGCTATTGCGCGAAACTTTACGATACCGATGGGGAATGGTTTCCAAGGGCGGCCCCTGAAAATCCCACGTCTCGCAAAAGGTGCGAGACGTGGGGCCCCGATGCTTTCCCAACGCCCAACTTCGCAACTTCCAGCTTCACAAGCTTTCGACCTGTGTTGCGACGAGTTGCAGTTAATGCTGGTCGGTTGGCAGCGGCATGATCATTCCTCCTTTGTCGCTTACGATCATTCGTGGTAGCTCGCCGTTCCATTTATCAACCAGAGCGCGCTGATTCTCCAGGCGTCGCCACTCCATGAGCTGCGGAGTGACTGACGCTTGGCGTAAGCGGTTCGCTTCCGCTTCGCCGCGTGCGCGTTCGATGGCGCTGGTCGCCTCACCTCGCGCTCGCTCCACTTGGCTACGGGCTTCGCCTTCGGCTTCAGCTACCGTCTTCGCCATTTCCGCTTGCGTTACCGCCAGCTGATTGCGGGCGCGCTCGGCTTCGGTGATGGCCTGCGTCTTCTGGGTGATCGCTTGTTCGATCGCCGCCGTAAAACGCGGTTTGCCGATGAAGCCGAATTGCTGAATGCCCACACCCACCGGCAGCAGCTGAGCCTGGATTCGCTCGCGCGACTCGCGCAGGAACCGCGCTTTATTTTCACCATAAATATCCTCCAGTGTGTAGGTTGACGCCACTTCGTTCAGCGAGTTGCGCACGATGTCCTTCAAAATACCGTGCGTAAAACGCTCCAGATCGTCGGTGCGGTACTTCACGTAAAACTCCGGCACCCTGGTTGAGTCGATCGCATAGGAGACCGACACGTCGGCTCGCACCTCCTGGCCTTCCTTGCTGTTGAATACCAGCTCTTCGTTCAGCGGATGGCCTTCGTTGATGTCCGCGGTCCACTTCACCGTTTGCACGAAGGTGGGAAACTCGATCACCTGCGTTTTCAGCGGCGAATAAAAGACCCAGCCGGTGCGAATCGGGATATCCTGCGCACCGCGCTGGCTGCCGGCAAGATTCACCTCCACGCCGACGTAGCCTGCATTGATGCGCGTGACCCGAAACACGTTGACGACTAGGATGCCGACGATCATGATCGCCGCGCCAATAGCGGCGAAGCGAGAGAGATTGCGGCCTCCGCCGAATCTGTTCTCCACATGCGATTCACGATTGAAAATAGTGGTGGTCATAGTAGACCCCTTTCTCGCGCCCTAACGCACACACGAATTGTGTGCGACGGCGACCTGCGCGCGCCCGTTGTTAAGGCTGCAGCGTTGTCTTCAGTGGCGTTGCGCTCGCCAGATGGTGGCGAGAAGGGAAGGGACAACGACCAGCAGCAGAAGCGACGCCGTAACCCCGCTCCAAAACCACAAGTCGCTGGGCAGGTTCATCCAGCCGAGAAACCGGCTGAAGGAAGCAGCTGCCAGCAGCAGGATCAGGAGCGTAACTCCCAGCTTGATTCTGCCTTTCATGAGCTGCCTCACTTTTCGTCTTACGGCATTATTCGATGATCGCAACGCCGCGCTGGTAGCGGGAAAATCGGAAGTGGCGTGGAATCAGGGAGTGAGAGAATTCACTTCTGCTCTTCGCGCAGATGATTTTTAGATCGTGAAATTGAAGGTCCAACCGACTGGTCGTTTCCGGTACAATTCTTATTCTTTGTGATCAATCATGCGATTAGCCGCAGCACACACTGCCTCATGAGCGACGACTCCAGAGCTGGAACTCCTAAACGAAAACTAATTATTGCCATTGACGGGCCGGCGGGCGCCGGCAAGAGCACGATCGCGGCGCGGCTGGCGCGCAAGCTGGGCTATGTGAATCTGGAGAGCGGGGCGATGTACCGGGCACTGGCGCTTAAGGCGATTGAGAAAGATATGTCGTTTGACGACGAGGCAGCGTTGGTTGAACTGGCGCACGGCGCACGCATTCAGCTTCAGCCCACTAGAGACGGCAACCGTACTTTTCTGGATGGGCGTGATGTTTCGGCGCGGATTCGCGAGCGGGATGTGACAGAGGCAGCGTCGAAAGTGTCGGTGCACCCGGGAGTGCGGGCGTGGATGGTGGCGCGGCAGCGTGAGATGGGCGCGGGCGGTGGCGTGGTGATGGAAGGCCGCGATATTGGGACGAAGGTTTTTCCCGATGCGGATTTGAAAATTTTTCTGGATGCTGACCCGGTGGTGCGCGAGAAGCGGCGCATGGAGCAGCAGAGGATTCAGGGTGAAGTCGCTGCTTCGCTGGCGGCGGATTTGCGGGAACGGGATAAACGGGACCGGACGCGGGCGGCTTCACCGCTGGTGGCGGCGGAGGATGCGGTGGTGATCGATTCGACTTCGCTGGGCGAGGATGAGGTGTTGGGCAGGGTGGAAGAGTTGGCTCGTGGACTGCTGAGCACTTGAGTCACTCATTAGCTTCCGCTAAAGCCAGTCGCGTTGCAGGAAGTTCCTATCGCAGCGATGAAGCGCTCCGCCCACTTAATTTTCCGTGGGTTCTACTTTTGCTTTCGGCGCGGGTAGCGATTTCGCTGGCTTGCTCGGTGTGGCTGGCATTGCGGGCGTCGCCGGCGTGCCGGCTGAAGCTTTGCGGATTTCTATTCCGTCGTGCTGGTTGGTGATGACTATGTGCGAGGCGCCGTTGCCGACCTGGCCGGTGGCGGTGGCTTCATGGTCGCCGTTGTTAATTTTCAACTCGCTGAAGTCGGATTGGATTTCGCCGTCGCGGGCGTGGGCGTCTACGCGGAAGCCCGCTTTATCGGGAACGTTTAACTGCACGTCGCCGTTTCGGCTGTCGATTTGCACGTTGCCCAGTGAGCGCATAGAGATTTCGATGCCGCCGTTGTTGTCTTCGAGGCGAACGTCGCCGGAAACATCGGTAAGGCGGATTTGTTTGGAGCGCGTGGTCAGGTGAACCGGGCCGGTTAGTTGGTCGGCGTGCAGGTCGTCGGAATCTAGATCCAGCTCGCCATCGATGCGGGAGAATTCGAGATCGGTGCGCGAGGACTTAAAGGCCACGTTCTTCCCGATGCGGGCGAGTTTTACGCTCTCCTCAAACTCGCCGTCGAGTTGGGCTGAACCTTTTACGTCGGTCACGGAGACTTCGTTGAGGCGGCCGTCGATGTGGACGTCGCCGTTGATCTGTTCGACTTTTGCCGAACTCTTCTCGATGTTGAGCTTTACGTTCCCGTTTACATCCTCGACGGAAACTTCGCCGTGCTGGTTGTTGATTTCTACGTCGCCGTCGCGTCCCGTTACAGAGACTGCGCCGCGGCGAGAGGTGATTTGCAATGCCATCTTGCGAGGGATAGAAATGTCGAGGTCGGCTTGGACCGGGTGATTGCCGGCGGCTTGAGTTTTTGCGTCGACCGTTACCATGTTGCCGACGGCGGTAATCGTCGGTTTGGTTTCTGAATTGTATTTGTCGGCGTCGCTTTGGTTGTCCGAGCCAACGCGCTTGCGAACTGCGACGGTGATTTTGTTGTCGTCGGCGGCGCTGATTCTGACTGCGCCGTGGTCGTTGTTGACGCGCAGGTTGGTGACGGTGGCAGGAAGATCCTGCTCGATATGATCGTCGTAGTTGTAGGTTTCGCCGAAGATATTGTCGAGATCCTGATCGTCAATGTTGAGATTGTCGCGGATCTCTCCCCAATTGAAGCGCTGGGTCTGGGTGGCGATGAGTCCGCAGACGACGATGATGATGACGAGAAAAATTCCCCCCGCTCCGATGCCGCGCGAAGGAAGGCCGTCGCGCTGGGCTTGCTGATGCTCGATGAGTTTGACGACACCCCACAGGATGAGCAGCAGCGGCCAGTAGTGGGCGAAGAGGGTCCCGATCCGTGCCCACGACAGCATATGCAGGTTGCCAAGGAGAAAGATGACGCCAAGGACGATCAGAACCACCGGGCCGGAGAACGAGCGGCGATAGCGGCGCGGCGGAAGTGGCGCGATGGGCGGCTGAATTGGAGTTTGCACGCTAGACATTGCGCACCTCCCCCGAAGCCGGCGTGCCGGAATCCGCCGGTGGCGCTGGGGGCGGCGGCGACGCTACTCCGGGCATGGCCGGCGGAAACGGGCCTGTGTGTCCGACGGACGAGGCGTTGCTCTGCAGCAGTTTGACGATGCCGATTACGAGCAGGATCGCAGGCCATGTGCGGTCGAAGTCGACCACGTTGAGGCTCTGCAGCAGGAAGAGCGTGCCGATGGTGATAAGCACAGATGGGCCGATGATGCGGCGCATGCGGCAACGGTCGCATTGGCAGCCGAAGCGGCGGCCAGAGATCAGGCCCCACTGCTTGGCGAGCATCCATCCGCCGAAGAAAATCAGAATGAGCGGCCAAAAGCGGTCGAGGCCGAACTCGAAGATGTTCATGGTATGCAACAGGAAGAGCACACCTAAGCCGATGAGAATGATCGCTACCGCGGGAACGCTTCTGGATTCGCCTTTGTCGCTGGCCGAACCCATACTGAAAGTGGAAGCCAAGCCGTAAGGATCTGGAGCTGGACGGCCTTCCTGCAGAGCGCGCGCGGTGCGGACCGAATCGATGATTTGATACACGTAGAAGAACGCGATGCCGAGGCCGAAGATGAAGTCCCAACGGCCGGCATGATTGGTGGCGAAGATCAGCATCGCGAAGATGAGCAGGTGCGCTAATCCCTTTGCGTATTGCGAGCAGTAGACTGCGCCCACGCCGAAGGGAAAGAATCCGGCAAGAATGCCCGCGACGACGGGATGCGGCCCGCCACTGCCCGCCGGCCTGAAAGGTGCTGCTGGTGCGACCCCCGAAGGCGTGCCGATGGGCGTGTATCCAGCTTGCGTCGGCGGCACGAATGCGGCTGTCGGCGCGGTTCCTTCCAAGCGCGCGGCTAGGCAAGGTTCGCAATAGACGACTCCGCGAACATCTCTTGTGCAATTCGAACAGAGCGGTTTGCCGCAGGTGCGGCAAAACGCGACTGCGGCGGTATCTGGGTGCGTGGCGCAGTTCATACGAACCTCCTGTACGTGGTCACCGACACTACAGGCAGATCCGGATTTGACGGATCGACGACAGATGGACCCAGAGGAGCGCCAGCGAGAATGAGATGGTTCTCGGTCTGGCTATAGTTGCGCTCCTGCTTCTGCTCGGGCTGTTGTGTTGTGTCGTTCTTGTGGTCTTTCTTGTCCGGAGCGGCTTCACCCGATCGTGGTTCGGCGGGAGCGACATCGCGCTTGAATTCGCGGACGCGGGATTCCACCTCATACACGAAGCGAATGTTTTCGTAGTACCGGACTACGCGGGCCTGCGTATTGTAGTACGTATGGCGGATGGCCGCAGGACGCAGGCTGAGCTGGCGCAAGTCGGCGGGTTTGACGCCGAGGACGCTCAACCCGACCGACAGCGAGAAGAACGCCATGCCAAACGACATGGCGAACCGCGGCTGACGGACGGTGGCCCAGACTGGTTGGACAACCTCCGCAACCCAGGCCGAGGCCCACGCCTGTGCACGCTCCCAGAGAGAGACTCGCTGCGGCGCGAACACGTTGACCCGCAGGCGTTGGGTGTCAACGCCCGTTGTGGATGCCAGAATGTTGTTGACCAGACCGGCTGGAGGCTCCACCTCCGTGAGATCCTTCAGCCAGCTGCGGCCCGCCTCAACTTCGGCGAGCAGCGGCCCGCAGGCGGAGCAACTCCGCGAGTGGGCCTGGAAGCGGTCGAGCCGAGAGCCGATCACGAGGCCGTCGAGGGCATCCGAGAGCAGGCTATCGAACTCGTTACACTGCATTCCGTTGCTGGTGTGGTCTGGCATCACATCACCTGCCTATAGGTACGTTGTAGGAGGCGCGCAAGTTCCGCGCGTCCACGATTTATTCGAGATTTCACAGTCCCCTCCGGAACCTTCAAAACGGTGGCGATTTCCTTGTAATCAAAATCTTGTAAGTCTCGTAGAATCACAGCCTCGCGCAGCTCGGGCGAGAGCTTGCCGAGGGCGGCGTGGACGGTTTCTCCGAGCTCCCGGCTGCGTACGTGCTGGTCGGGAGGAGCGGATTGGTCATGAATTTGCTCACTGAGCGGCTGGGCGTCTTCCTGGGCGGAAACCGGCGCGTCGAGCGAGTCGGTTACGCGGTCCTGCTTGGTCTTGCGGAAGTGATCTACCAACAGGTTGCGGGTGATGGTGGTGACCCAGGTTACGAATGCGCCTTTGGACGAGTCGTAGGTGGAAAGCGTGCGGTACATCTTGATGAATACATCCTGCGTGAGGTCTTCGGCGTCGTTGGCGGAGCCGGCGAAGCGATAGCAGATGTTATAGATACGGCGGTTGTAGTTCTGAACGATTTCCTCCCAGGCAGCGGCATCGCCAGCTACGCAGCGGCGGACCAGCATCGCGGTTACCTGGATGTCTTCCAAAAAAACTCCCCGGGAAATGCTGTCAGCTCTCAGCTTTCAGCCATCGGCTGAATCTTCGTTCATTCCAAACTGCGCCAGAGCGCGGTGAGGGATCTGCTGTTCGATGGAGCGCAGCCCGGCCCCTCACTAGACAGTACGCGGTTGTGCTCCCGCAAGTTCGCGGGCGTACGAGTGCGGTAGCGAGTTACTTGAAACAGGGCATTGTAACAGTGACGTTATCCGCAAACAGGGCAGGGGAGTGTCGGGATTCTTGTGGGGCTGGCGAAGCGCTGCTCCACCCCAAACCCATGGTTTTTCCTCAGCCTGTGAAACTGGGAAAGCTATTACGGTGCCTGTTCGAAAAGGCCTAGGGTTAGTTGATTTTTATCGGTTTCGATGGCTACCACTTTGGTTGTGTCGACGAGGTAGTAGGTGAAGGAAGATTGGGTTGTGGGCGCGGCGGCGTCCATGCCGGTTATGGTGCCGGTGAAAACTCCCGTGGGTCGGGCGGTGAATGCGCCGGAGAGGTTGAGGCCAGGGGTGGGGCCGGTGTTGAAGATCCAGTTGAGATCGACCGTGCCCGCTCCGGTGAGTGAACCGACGCCATCGGCGGTGACGGCGCCTACGGCGTCGAGTTCGTCTTCTACTGAGGTTGTTGGCGAGGCTTCGCCGGTCGCTGCCAAAGAGTATTTTCCATTGAAACTTGCGGCGGTAAAACTGCCAGAGGGTTCGGTTTGCTCATAGGCAGGACCGGCGAGAGTGTCGGTACTGTCCATGGAAATGGCGAGCGCATTGCCATCGCCGGTCAAATACAGTTGGAAGTTGAATTTGATGGGGCCACTCGTGACCCCTGTCATGGTCACGCGACCGGTCGTCGTATCGATGGTATAGGTGCCTGACGAGATGACGAGTGGGTTCTGGATTCCGACTCCGGTGAGGTCGTTGTAATTGAAGGAACCGCTCACAGACAAGTCGGAGTTGGCGGTGAGTACGCTGGCGAACTGCAAGCCTCCGGCGTGATCGGAGCCATTCAAACTGAGCACGTAGCTGTCGCCCGAGATGGAGATGGGGGTGGTCTGAAGCAGGGCCAGACCTAGATTTGTGCCCTTTAGGCTATCGACCTGGCGGTCTTCGATTAAGACAATGTGGCCGGCATCGATGATGTAGCCGTTCAGCACCAGCCCAGGACGGCCATCGACGGATATCAGCGGAGCGAAAGTCGAGTTTAGGCTGAACTGCACATAGCCGAAGCCATCCGGAGTGCCGACGCTGCTGGCGGAAAACGCCTGGTTCTGCAAAGTGGTACCGCTTTGCGATTGATTGGCGTCGAAGACGCTGGTCATATTCATGCCGGAAATTCCGCCGTCGGCTCCGTCGATGGTGATCACTCCGCCTAAAGAGAGCGGTGCGCTCTTAGAGGGGGCGCTGGAGATAAAGAATGCGTAGCCGCACGGTGTGGCTGGAGCGCTCGGACAGAGCGGACTCAAACTGGTTTGCAGGTCTAACTCTCCGCTGGAAGTTGCCCAGTTATCGAATTCGGTGAGCAGGGCTTTCGATGGCGAAACTAGGCTCGCGTGGAAGGTCTCCTGGCCATTGCCACCGAGTGCAGAACCGCCGCCGGGTCCGATGTAGGGGTTTTGGGTGTTGAGGATGATGAGCATATTTCCATTCGAGGTTGAGGCCAGAGCACCGTAGGTGATCGGTTCGCGCTGCGAAATAGCGTTGGAGTCGCCGCTGGCGTCGGAGAAAGTTTGTTCGCCGCCGGTAATTAGGCCATTGCCGTCGACCGTGAAGACGCCCGCCACCGTATAAAAGCTGTTGGCAGCGTCAGTTCCCGAGAGGGAGAACACGTAGTTGCCTGCGGCCAGCGGCGCCGATGAGGCACTCGCGTTGACCAGGGTAATAGTTGCGGGGGTTGGAGAAGTTGGGGTCGATGCTGTGACCGTGTAGAGGCCCGCCGTTGTGTTCGCGGTAAAAGCTGGCGCCGCGGCCAAGCCACCGGAGTTGGTGGTGACGGTTGCGGTGGCTGCGGGAGGGTTCGTAGCAAACTGGCCGCTTGCACCGGATGACGGAGCTGTAAATGTGACCGGCACGTTACCTAAGCCCACGCCTGCCGAGGTGACTTGTACTTGCAAAGTACTCGCGAAAGCGGTCCCGACCACGGCTCCCTGGCCTGATCCTTGCGTCACGGTCAGGGTTGAGGCGGGGGTGTTGACGAGGCTGTAACTGACGCTGGCCGTTACGCCTGACACGGCGGCAGTGACGTTATAGGGACCGCCGGCAGTGGAGTTCGCGGTAAAGGTTGAGGACATGGCTATGCCGCTGGAATCGGTGGCGTCGGTTTCGGTGGCGGTTCCGTTCTTGAAGGTGCCGCTGGGGCCGGATGCGGGAGCGGTGAAGGTGACGCTCGCACCGCTTACCGGGTTGTTCTTGCTGTCTTCCACAGTGGCGGCAAATGGGGTGGTGAAGGCGGTGCTTACGGTAGCGCTTTGTCCTGATCCGCCGGTTTGTGCGACTTGGGCTGGCGGGCCGGAGCTGCCGCCGCCGCTGGAGCTGCCGCCGCACGCGACCGTGGCGATAATCGCGAGGAGAAGGGTGACCAGCAAAATGGATTGTCGCGACGCCACTGACGATAGCTTCGTGAGACGGATGCCACGCATAAATTGATTCGTTTTGAACCGAGTCCTGATGTTAGGCCGGTGGAAACAAGCCTCCGGCTCCAGGGTGGGGGTGCCCTTGTCGAAGCAGTATACCTCGCCGCGCAAGAGGGGGCATCGAAATTTCACAGGGCCCCTAGCCTAGTCCGCCTCCCGAGGGACATCGAAATTCTTTAAACACAGGGGACGCAGAGGAACACGGGGTCGAGCTCTCGGCTCTTGCGTTGCGGCGGATTCGGCGCTAGGATTCGCCTGCTGTTGGAATGGAGATGCCAGTCTCTTCTACGGCGGAGGTGACCTATGAAGCGCTATGTATGGTCGCTGGGAGCGGTTGCTGTTTTCTTCTTCTCACTCACTGCGGTGCAGGCTGCGGCACAGGCGGGCGGTCTGATTATTCCTGCGGGCACGCCTGAGGATCGCGATCTGCAGGCGATTTCTGCGGAGAGCGATGCGGCGAAGAAGCTCACGATGTATCAGGATTTTGTGCAGAAGTATTCGTCGAATGCGGCGGCGGTGGCTTACGGGAATTGGCAGATTTCGCAGGCTTACCAGACTTCCGGCGATTTGAATAAAGGGCTCGAGTATGGCGACAAGGCGCTGGCGGCTGCGCCGCAGAACATCGATATTTTGGTTTCGCAAGCCAGCCTCGCGCAGCAGGCCAAGGACAATGCGAAGTTGATGAACTACTCGGTGAGGGGCGGCGCAGCTTGTAAGGCTATCGGGGAAGAAGCCAAGCCCGAAGGCATGAGCGATGCGGACTTTCAGAAGCAGGCGCAGGAAGAAAAGGATGCAGTGAAGAACTCGTGCACGTTTCTTGAATCGGCGGGATTCAACGTAATCGTCGACGAGAATGATGCTAAGAAACGCATGGCTTATATCGAGGAGTATTCGACGGCGTTTCCGGAGTCGAAGTTTGCGGACCAGGTTTCGAGCTATGCCATGTATACGCTGGGGCCGGGACAGTTGAACGACCAGTCGCGGCTGTTTTCGTATGGGGAGAAAACTTTGGCAGCGAATCCGAATTCGCTACCGGCTCTGTTGCTGCTGGCCGGTTCTTATGTCGATGACCCGAAGCCAGGCAGCGTGGGCAAGGCGATTACCTATGCGCAGAAGGCGATTGTGGTGGCTAAGGCGGACGATCCGGCCGCAGATAAGCCGCGCAAAACGTCAGGAGGAGTGGCGCATTCGATTTTGGGTTATGCGTATCTCAAGCAGGATAAGACTGGGGTGGCGGTTCCGGAGTTGAAGACAGCGGTGGGTTTGCTGAAGGGCACGGACGAGCAGCAGTATGCGATTGCACTTTATCGCCTGGGATTTGCCTACGCCAAACTGAACAAGGTTAGCGAGGCGAGGGAAGTGTTGACGGAGGCGGTGAAGATTAATGGGCCGGTGCAGCCGATGTCACAGGATTTGCTGGCTAAAGTGAATGCGGCGCGGGCGAAAGGGAAGTGAGCGCTACAAACGGGGCGTCTGACCGAGATGCGGCAAAGAGTCTCTCGGTGCAAGCAAAGTGCATGGGTCCTTCCCTTCGCTCAGGATGACAGGCGTTGTTGTGTTGCGAAATGTTTGTCTTGAGTGCTAGGGATTCACTAACTCGTCGGAAAGCAGGCGGGCCTTCATAGCCAGATTGTGGCCACGGTCCAAGTCCCCGTCGGCCACGGCGGCCTTGGATTGATCCATGAATTGCTTGATCTGATTCACCATATCTTGCTGATTGGCGGTTAGCTGACGGCTAGTTATCTTCTTCAGGTTTTCCTCTGTCGCAAGCCTTAGTTGCTCGGTGTTGAGGCGCTCATTCGACGCTTTGGCCGGAGGAGTGTCGCCTTTGAGTTGGACAGTTGGTTCATCCGAGCCTCCGTTTTTGACTACTACTTTTGGGGGTGGGCACGGCTTCGTCGAGGATGACATGGAACAATCTGGATTTTTCCGGGGATGGATGCGGCGTTTGGGAGCCGGTTGCGTTGCGTTCGGTTGCTTCGATGCCACCGAGGATTTGGAATTTTGCGCAGGTGGGGTTTGCGTCTGGGGCGCGGGGGCGGCTTGGTCGTGAGTTGTGCTGCCCGGGGAGCCCAGAGCTAGAAAAGAGATCACGAGGATTGCGGCCAGAGTCATAGATCAATCCTGCGCAGGAGCCATTCTACGCTTTCTTCGTCAAAGAAATTGAATTGTGGATTGGGATTCTACCGCGGTTTGATGAAGGCGTCTTCGAAATGTTCGGGTTCGGAATCCAGGCTGGTGGAGGAGATGGGGATGCGGAAGCGGAAGGTTGTGCCTTCGCCTTCGCGGGATTCGAATTCTATCGAGCCGTAGTGCCATTGGAGGATCTGGTAGGTCCGGGCCAGTCCGATTCCGCTGCCTTCTTTCTTGGTGGTGAAGTAAAGCTCGAAAACTTTTTCGTGCATGTCTTCGGGGATGCCTACGCCTCCGTCGGTGATTTCAGCCACTACCACATTGCCTTCGCGGTGGGCCGAGATGGTCAGCGGGCCGCCTTCGGGCATGGCCTGCACTCCGTTGAGCACTACGTTCAACAGGGCTTGCTTAATCAGGTCGACATCGGCCTTGATGGGGAGCGGTTCGTCGGAGATTGATTGGTGGATGGTTACGCCGCGGGCTTCGGCGTCTGGAGTTGCCAGACCGGCGACGTCTTCGAGGAGGGACCGGAGTTCGATTTCTTCGAGGTGGAGTTCGCGGGCGCGCATGAAGTCGACCAGGGTTTGCACGACGCGATCAAGGCGCTGAATTTCGCTGCCAATGATATCCATGTGGCGACGAGTATCGGGATCGATCTGCGAGAGCTTGTTTTGCAGCAACTGCAGGTGCAGCACGATGGCGTTGATAGGATTTTTTACTTCGTGGGCCACGCCACCGGTGACGCGTCCGCTGGCGGAGAGGCGGCGGGAGGTTTCGATTTCGTCACCGATACGGCGCACGGACTCGGCGTCGCGCATGACCAGCAATGCGCCAATTTGCGTGGTCTTTTCTTGAATAAAATCCAGGGATACCTGCACGCGACGGCCCCCGGCAGCGATAAATTCGCGTGACGAGAAGGGGCGGCGGCGGTCGAAGGCATCGAGCACAGTAGTGCCTAGGGCGGAATCGTTGGAGAAGATTTCGCGGGCGGTGCGGCCGAGGAGCTGTCCGCGCGGCGTACCGAGGAAGCGTTCTACGGGAGCGCTGACCAATACTACCCGCGAATCGCGGGTGAACAGCATCAGGCCATCCTGCAAGTTGGACATGAGTTGGTCGACGTTATCTTTCAGGGCCGTGAAGATTTCCTTGGTGTCGCGCATCTGGCGGCCGAGGTTGGCGATTTTCAGGCTGACGAGGCCATATTCGTCGTGTTGGGATTCTTTGCCTGAGAACTGGTCGGCTTCGCCGAGGGTGACGCTGTCCAGGTTTTGGTTGATCCTTTTCAAGGGGCCCAGGGCGAAGTTGGAGACCATTGCTGCGAGGAGCAGCGAGGCGAAGATAGATGCGATGGAGAAGAAAACAGCACGCCGCAAGTGAGGAGTCAGTTCGTTTCTCAGGAAGGCCGTGGAAATGCCCATGCGGATAGTTCCAAAGGACTGTCCGTTGAGATCTAGGGGAAAAGTGACGTCGTAGACAGTCGCGGGCGCGTAGGCCAGACGGAATTGTTGCAGGAAGCGAGCATTCCTGACGGTTAGAAAATCTGGTCTGTCGGGAACCTGCTTGCCCACCAGTTTAGGATTTGAATGCAGCAAGGCCTTGCTGTTCGAGTCGACTACGCTGGCGTCATAAATAAAGTCCCAAAGCCCGGTGTCAGACTGAAGGTTGTTTTGCAGGTTGGTGTCCATAGGCAAGTATTCCGCCAAGGCGTGCTGCACGGCCGCCGGATTGTTGGTGTCGATACGCGTGCTGGTTAAATCGGGCAGATCGTTGTCGGCGAAATAGGCCAGTGTCTGGGCAAGGCGAGAAGCCTCGTCGTAGTCATTGGCGATACGGAGACGCAAGCTTTGGGAGACGTAGAGGTAGGAAGAGAAGGCGACCATCACGGTGACCATGAAGGTGATGGTGAAAACGATGATGGCTTTTCTGCGCATACCGGGAACAAATTGAACTTGTAACGAAGTGTGCGCCGGGGACTTATTGGGCTTCTTCCTTCGCAGCCTCTGCCTCGGTCGAGCCGCTGCCGTATTCCTTGAGCTTATTATGCAGTGTTTTCAGGCTAATGCCGAGAATTTCTGCAGCTTTGGTTTTGTTGTTGCTGGTGGACTCGAGGGTTTTCAGGATCAGCATTTTTTCCGCTTCCCCTACCGTTGTGCCTACGCCCAGGCGGATGGCGTCGGGGTCGTGGGCGCTGGTGCGGAAGATGGCGTGGCCGAAGCCGGGAGGCAGGTGCTTGGTTTCGATCATGCCCCCATCGCAGACGATCACGGCGCGCTCGATTGTATTGCGCAACTCGCGGACATTGCCGGGCCAGGTGTAGTTGGTAAACAGATTCATGACGGCTTCGCTAACAGCGGCGATCTTGCGGTTGTGCTTGGAGTCCATCTCGGATATCAGAAGCTGCACCAGATCAGGGATGTCCTCTTTGTGCTCGCGCAGAGGCGGCATATGGATGTTGAAGACGTTGAGGCGATAGTAAAGATCACTTCGAAGTTCTCCCGCGGCTACGGCTTCGTCCGGTACTTTATTCGTAGCCGCGAGCACGCGGACGTCGACCGAGGTTTCGACTTTGCTGCCGAGGCGGCGGAGTTTGTGGTCCTCGAGGACGCGCAGCAGTTTGGCCTGGGTGGCGATGGGCATCTCGCCGATTTCATCGAGCAGGATGGTGCCGCCTTCAGCCAGTTCGAAACATCCGGTACGGCGTTCAAGAGCGCCGGTGAAAGCGCCTTTTTCATGGCCGAAGATTTCGCTCTCGATCAGGGTCTCAGGAATGGCAGCGCAGTTGATGGCGACGAAGGCGCGTTCCCGACGTGGGCTGAGTTGATGGATGGTGCGGGCGACCAGTTCCTTGCCGGTGCCGCTGGCGCCGGTAATCAGTACCGAGGCGGTGCTGGGGGAGACCAGTTCGATTAGGCGGAAGATCTCCTGCATTTTGCGCGAGGTGCCGCGGAGTTGGCCGAGGGATCCGGAATCGCGCAGGCGCCGGCGCGTGCTTTCGAGTTCGAAGCGGGTACCCACCAAGGTACAGGCATTTTGCAGCATGGAACGCAGACGTTGGATGTCGATGGGCTTGGTGATGTAATCGTAGGCGCCAAGCCGCATGGCCTCGACTGCGCTGTCGATGGTGCCCTGGGCTGTAACCAGGATTACGGCCATATCCTGCGTCTGCTCTCCCAGTTTCTTGAGCAGATCGAGGCCGCCCATGCGGGGCATCTTGAGATCGGTGATCACTATAGAAGGAGCGGTCTGCTCGGCCTTTTGGAGGCCTTCGAGGCCGTCGGCGGCGGTTTCGGTGCGATACCCCCAAGAGGAGATCAGTTCGGCTAGGCCGGTGCGCTCGTTTACTTCGTCTTCGACGATTAATATTTTTTCTTGGCTCATTCCGTGTTTGCGTCCGGTAAGTCGGGGTCACGCCGCTTTCAGCGCTTCAGGGGCTAAACTCCGATTGAAAACGAGACTCCTCATGAGGCGCAGAAAACGCTGCGGCTCCCAAACCATACTTCAATGCCGCGCTTAAAAGCGTTCCTCAGCCCAAACATACTTTGCCGCAGTCTGTATAACCATACGCGGCCAGCTTCGCAGGGAGCAAGGCTGGGCAAGTTCCGGTCACAATCCTAAATTTCGTGGACGCAGGAACGCCGCGAATTCACTCGAAGGCCTGACTAGCTCTCTTCGTTGGAGCGCCGTTACTTCGTGGTTTCAATTTGAGACGGTCCGTAGGGTCGAGAAATATCAGGAGACCAAGAAAAACCCGCATAAAATTGAAATCGCCCTTTTGCTTTAATGTTACGGTGCGCTAGAATTGCGAGTTCCCAATATAGAGGTCCAATTCAGCAACTACCTGCAAGACTTTGGATGACCCCGTCGTCGGACCTTATTAAGCAGCTGTGAAAATACGGAGGAAGGAATGTCACGTAATACCAGGTTCAACAAGGGCCGTGTGATAGGCCTGTTAATTTTGGCGGTCTCACTGATCTCGAGCGCGGCGTTTGCGCAGAGCGATACGAATCCAAAATGGGATTTGTTTGTGGGATATCAATGGTTGCATCCGGGTGCGACCGCGCCCACCCCTTTCACGGATTACAACAATCCCACGGGCACGAATGTTCCCGATATGTCGCCGGGATTCGGCAGTTCTATTACTTACAACTTCGACCCGCATTGGGGACTAGAGGCGGACTTCGGCCACAACTGGTGTTGCGGTAACTACGAAACGACGGGCTCAGTCGGGCCGCGTTTCATCTGGCGCACTGATAGTGCGAATTATTTTTTGCATGCTATGGTTAGCCTGAATCGGGTGGCGATCACCGGGCTAGACGCCACGAACGGAGTCGGAGCGATTCTGGGAGGCGGCATGGACTTGCCTATCAAGAAGTGGCTCGCGTTCCGGTTGTTTGAAGCGGACTACGTTTGGGCACGCCACGACTATGCAAGTTTTGCGTCATCGGATTTCCCGAACTTGCAGCGCGTTTCATTTGAAGGCGTGCGTCTGCGCACTGGGTTGGTCTTTAGTTGGGGCGGTGCGCCTGCGGTAACGCCGAGCGCGAGTTGCTCGGTGCAGCCACAGGAAGTGATGGTGGGCGAACCGATCACGGCTACCGTCACCGCCAGCAACTTTAATCCCAAGCATACGGTTACGTATGCGTGGAGCGGAAACGGCGGCCAGGTCACCGGAAAAGATACGACCGCGCAGATCGACACCACGAATGCTGCGCCGGGAAGCTACACCGTTACGGCTCACGTGACGGACGCAAGGATGAAGAACAACAACGAGGCAAGCTGCTCGGCAAATTACACCATCAAGCCGCTGCCTCCGAAGAATCCGCCGACGATGAGCTGCACAGCCAGCCCGTCGAGTGTGCAGGCGGGTGCCAGCGTGACTGTAACTTGCAGCTGCACCAGCCCGGATAGCGTTCCTGTTTCCGTGTCGAATTGGAGCGCGAGCAGTGGAACGCTTTCTGGAAGCGGCAATAGCGCGACTCTAGCTACCGATGGAGCGGCGCCTGGAAGCATTACGATTAGTGCGACCTGCACCGACTCTCGTGGGCTGACTGGACAAGCATCGACACAAGTGACGGTGGAAAATCCGCCGCCACCGCCGCCGAAGGCAGCCAAGCTGAGCCAGTGCGACTTCCCGAACGAGAAGAAGCCATGGCGCGTGGACAACACCTGCAAGGCGATTCTGGACGACGTTGCCAAGAACCTGCAGCAGAATCCGGACAGCAAGCTGGTGATTGTGGGCAATGCCGAACCGGCAGAGAAACGGAAGAATCTGGCGGGTGAACGCGCCGTCGATTCCAAGTTCTATCTGGTGGAAGGCGAAGCCCAGCAGCACATCGATGCAAGCCGCATCGAAGTGCGCACCGGCAGCGGCGGCACCAAGACGGCCGAGTACTGGATTGTGCCTTCGGGCGCGACCTTCGACTCGACCGGAACGGAAACCGTGGATGAATCCAAAGTGAAGGCGGTACCGGATCATCCCAAGCCTGCGGCGAAGAAGGCTGCGGCGAAGAAAATGCAGTAACTTCAGGCAACAACTAAGGAGGCCGGTCGTGGAACGCGACCGGCCTTTTTTTCGCGTGCCCTTCAGTAACTTGCTGCGGGTGGTGTAGCCTGTCAGGCTAGCTCTCGCATCCAACTTTTTCGATTTGGGGATCAGAACCGTTATGAAATATGCTTGGCTTAAGTTGTTGGCGGTCTTGACGTTAGCTTGCACTTGCGCGATGGCGGGCAGTCATCAGTGGAACGTTTTAGGCCCGGATGGCGGCGATGTCCGCAGCTTGGCCTACGATCCGCATAACCCGAACCGGATTTTTTTGGGTACGAGTACGGGCGTAATTTTTGTTTCGGACGACGACGGCCACAACTGGTCGCGCTTCGCGAAGCTGGGAGCGGGCGACGATTACGTGCTTGACCACATCGCATTCGATCCCCATCACGACAAGACCATTTTCGTTTCCGCGTGGAGCGTGCAGGATCAGAGCGCGGGAGACATTTTCCGGACCAAGAATGGCGGCAAGGACTGGGAAGCCTTGCCTGCGATGCATGGCAAGAGTGTGCGCGCGATGGCGATTGCGGTTTCCGATGAAAAGGTAATTGTCGCGGGTGCGCTGGACGGAGTTTACCGCAGTACCAACGGGGGCAACGACTGGCTAAAGATTTCAGCCAACGATGGCGTTGTGAAGAATATCGAATCGATTGCGGTCGATCCTAAAGATCCGAACACCATCTATGCAGGAACGTGGCACCTCGCGTGGAAGACCAGCGATGGCGGCGCGAACTGGGCACACATCAACAAAGGCATGATCGACGATTCGGATGTTTTCTCGATCATCGTCAGCTCGGCCAATCCTTCCGAAGTTTTCGCCAGCGCGTGCTCCGGCATTTACAAGAGCGTCAGCGGCGGCGATCTGTTTGAGAAGATCAAGGGCATTCCCTTCAGCGCGCGGCGTACTCGAGTGCTGAAGCAGGACCCTAGCAATCCGGCGATCGTCTATGCCGGTACCACCGAAGGTTTGTGGAAGAGCACGGATGAGGGCAAGAACTGGAAGCGCGTGAGCAATCCGGAAGTGGTGGTCAACGATGTGCTCATCGATCCGCGGAATTCGCAGCGCGTGCTGCTGGCCACGGATCGCAGCGGCGTGCTGGCGAGCGATGACGGCGCGACGACCTTTACCGCTTCCAACCACGGCTACAGCCACCGTTATGTAAGCGCAATTTTGGCGGATAACAAAGAGCCGAACACTCTGTATATAGGCCTGGTGAACGATCGGGAATTCGGCGGGGTCTTCTTCTCGCACGATGGCGGACAAAGTTGGCAGCAGAAGAGTTCCGGGCTGGATGGACGCGACGTTTTCACGCTGAAACAGGCGAAGAACGGGACTATTGTGGCCGGCACGAACCGAGGTGTGTTTGAACTCGCCGAGGGAAGCACGACCTGGCATCCGATCAACGATGTGGTGGTGGCGAAGACGGTTTCGCACATAGTGAAGCTGAAGAGCGGCAAGACGAAAACCGTTTCTTCAACCTCGACCGCCCACGCGGCGCTCGAAAGCCGGGTTAACGACACCGAAATTTCTTCGAACCGCTGGTTCGCGGCCACGTCTTCCGGTCTGTTCAGCAGCAAGGACCATGGAAAGGTTTGGATTGGCGGCCCGGTCGCCGGCGAAAAAGACTTCGTCTCGGTTCAGGCACAGGACGAGCTGATCGTCGCGGCGACACGCTCGACTGTGTTGGTTTCGCAGGATGGCGGCGGAGCCTGGAAGTCGGCGGTGCTGGCTTCTTATCCCATCAACATTCGCAACGTAACCGTAACGCCGGATGGGCATGTTTTCATCGCGACTCGCGAAGGCGCGTTCCACAGCGCGGATTCCGGCAAGAGCTGGAACCACGTGGTGGCGGGTCTGCCGGATAAGGACATTACGTCCGTGGCCTTCGACGACAGCCACAAGCGGCTGGTGGCCACCAGCGGCCAGACCGGGGTGATTTTCGAGAGCACCGATAGCGGCAGCACGTGGCAGCGTGGACCGGATTCCGGATACCCCTTGCGGCGCATCAGTGTTGTGCATGGGCATTATGTTGCGGCTACGCCGTTTGACGGTGTGATCGCGCAGCCGGAGAACGAACCGCAGAGCGCGAATGCGGGTAGTGGGTCGAACTAAGCTGAGGTTAATCTTGGTTTTTTCGCGGAGGGCGGCAACGCTCTCCGCGATTTTGCTCTCCGGCCTAAGAGCGAAGCCAGAAGCGCTCGCGCTGCGCTGCCAGGCTTTTCGGCGGCGTTACCGGGCAACTTCTACATACGAGAAAGCACTCGAAGAAGCCTAACTGCTTGTTTTTTCAATATTCCTTTATGGTATTCCACTTGCCACTAGCAGCGCGGGCGGGATCGGGCAACCATAGCAGGAATGGTGAAACGTCAAAGGCGGAGGGCGTTCCGGTGCAACAGCGCATGGCTGTTGGCTTGCCTTGCAGTTGGCATGAGCCAGGGATGCTCCCGTTCCGATGCATTCCGCCGGACAGAGGAGAGTGCCGACTCTTCCACCCGCGAGCATAAGATCCCGTTTCACGAAAGTTCTGACAGCGCTGCCGATGACGCTAGCCGTCCGGCGGTGCCGATTGACGTCAAGCCTGCGAACAGTGCGCCGTTCCGCCGGGCATTGCATGGGCGCACTTTGCCGGCTGGCACACTGATCACGGTGCAGTTGGAGCATTCATTTTCGATCGCGCAAGTACGCGAGGGAGATTCCTTCGCGGCGTCAGTGGCGGGTCCAGTCACGCTTGATGGCGAGATTGTAATTGACCTGGGCACCCCAGCCAGTGGGCGCGTGGAAAGCGCTCAGCCGCCAGTGGATCGTCCGGGTTTGCCGCCCGAACCGGCCCTGGTGCGCCTGATTTTGAATAATATTGCCATCGCTGGGCACTCTTTTGCGCTTCAGACGTCCAGCCTGTTTGCGAAAGGCTCGCTGCCCGCGGGCGCTGTGGCGCGCGCACAAGGGCAGAAAACGGCAGATTATCGATTGCTGCAAGGACGCCAGCTTACGTTCCGGCTGACCGCTCCGGTTACATTTTCCGATCTGAATTCCGTCGCTGAACGTCAGTATCCTGATTCCTCGAGGTAATCCCTCCAGCATTCCTGGTCTCTTCGGCCTGTCGTTTATCGTCCGCTAAATAAGCCGGCTCTCATACCCGGTTTTCCACAGGCTGGTTTCGACAGCCCGTGACGTATGCCCTTCGCGCATCTGATTGCGGCTCCTATAGTGGGAATGAAAATCGAGGATACGAATCGGGGAAAAAACCAGAATGGAACGAATTTCAATTCGGTAACACCGAGGTATCGGAGAGTCAATCTCCGGGTTCCTTTCGGCACTATTCCCCGGCAAAGTATTGAATATGAGCGCAGCGGCTTCATTTCCGTGGCCAGAATTTCCGGCGGTGAGCATCGAAACGGATTTCCGTTCCATGTTTGCACATGCTCCGATGGCGGCTGCGCGGTGCGACGGGCAGGGAATGATTCTGGAGACGAATCCCGCATTCGAACAGGCGCTGAATGGGAAAAAGACTCATGAGGGGATGTTGCGGTTGAGCGATGTGATTGCGATGGAGAGCGGCGCGAGCGCGCATTCGCTGTTGCGCGAGGTGATCGAAGGGCGGCGCACGAGCGCTCAGCTTGAGGGAAAGAAAACTTGCGACGAAGCGGGGACACGTTGGGTCGCGTGGCGGCTCTCGGCCGCGGGCGCGGAACCGGTGCAGGTCTTGTTGGTGGCCCAACCGCGGCGTGGGGTGGATTTTGCGGAAACGGATTTATTGCAGGCGCAACGATGGGAAGCGGTTGGGCGTCTTACGAGCGGCGTGGTCCATGACTTCAACAACCTGCTGACTGGGGTAATGCTCTATTCCGATCTGTTGCTTTTCAGTCTGGATGCAGGCGATGCACGGCTGCGGGGCTATGCAGAGGAGATTCGCGGGGCAGTGGCGCACGCTGCCATTCTAGTAAGGCAGTTGCTGATGTTCGCGCGGCCGAAAAGCGCCGGTGCGCGGCCTATTTGCTTGAATGAGGTTACCGCGACGATGCAGGCGCTCCTGGCGCGGCTTATTGGCGAAAACATCGCGCTCGAGTTGCGCCTCGATCCCGCACTGGGCCTGGTCGAGATCGATTGGGCGCAAGCCGAGCAGGTAATGCTGAACCTGATTCTCAACTCCCGCGACGCGCTGCCGGAAGGCGGGCGGATCACGGTCGAGACCAGCAATTGCAAGATTGAAGGTTTGAAGCCCTCAGGGCAGACGCGGACGTGCGGCGGTTTTTTCCCCTGCGTGCAACTGGTGGTCAGTGACAACGGCCATGGCATGGATGCAGAAACACGTCAGCGCCTGTTTGAACCGTTCTTTACCACCAAAGGCGGTGGCACGGGGCTGGGATTGGCCACCATCCGCAGCATCGTCACCAACCACCGCGGACTCATTCACGTGGAAAGCGAGGCCGGCCGTGGAACGCGCGTGATGGTCCTGCTGCCACAGTCCTCCCCCACAAGTTCTTTTCATCTGGCCGCTTCGGATTCACTGCAACCCACACTTCGAGAGGTCCCAAAGGAACCACACCTATGATGTCAGCTGCTGTTAGTCCCTCAATCGCCACTCCGCAGGTTATGGCTGCGAACTTTCTCAATCTTTTGATTGTCGACGACGAACGCTCCATCCGGGAAGCATGCCGCGAGGTTGCGCTTTCGCTCGGCTACATTGCGCACGTCGCCGACTCGGCGGAGCATGCCTACCGGCTGCTCCAAACCCATACCATCGATGCCGTGCTGCTCGACCTGCGTTTGCCCGGCGCAAACGGGCTGGAGGCATTGCGGCAAATCAAGGCGCAGCGGCCGGAGGCGCTGGTGATCGTCGTGACGGGCTACGGCACCGTGCAATCCGCAGTGCAGGCGATGAAGCATGGCGCATATGAATACGTGACTAAGCCTTTCAGCATCGACGAGCTGAAGCTGTTGCTTGAGCGCGTTTCCAATCATTTGAAGCTTAAGACGGAGAACCGCATCCTGCGCGAAAAGCTCAAGGGTCGGCAAGGATATGGCGGGCTGGTCGGGCGCGCGCCGGAGATGGAAAAGTTGTACCGGATCATTGCCAAGGCCGCAAACAGCACGCATCCGGTGCTGATTCTGGGCGAGAGTGGCACGGGAAAAGAGATGGTGGCGCGCTCCATTCATTATTCCGGGCCATTCCGTGACAAGCCGTTTATTCCGGTAGATTGCGGCTCGCTGGTTCCAACGTTGATTGAAAGCGAATTGTTTGGCTACGTGCGCGGGGCGTTTACCGGGGCGAACCAGGCGAAAGACGGGTTGCTGGCCATTGCCGAGGGAGGAACGGTCTTTCTGGATGAAGTCGGTGAACTCCCGGTTGATCTGCAGTCGAAGCTATTGCGGGCGATTCAGGAAAAAGAGGTTCGCCCTGTCGGCAGCACGCGGAGGATTCCGATCAACGTGCGCATACTGGCGGCCACTAATCGCGACCTGGAACAGGCTGTCACCGAGGGCGCCTTTCGGCGCGATCTTTATTTTCGGCTCAACGTTCTTAGTTTGCGCATTCCTCCGTTGCGGGAGCGGCGCGACGATATCTCGCTGCTGATCGCTCACTTCATGGAGCGAGCCACGCGAGCCTCGGGTCAGGAAAGGGTTCTCAGCGATGAAGCCATGAAGGCGCTGCTGGCCTACGATTGGCCGGGGAACGTGCGCGAGTTGGAAAACTGCATTGAGCGCACCTGCGCCTTCACTAGCGGCCCCGTCATCTATGTTCCGGACCTGCCGCCAGCCATTGCGCGAACGGTGATCACGGTGCCGGAGCGGGGAAATGGGAGCGTTCAAAACAAGATTGTTCCCATGGCCGAGTTGGAGAAGCAGACCATTCTTCGGGCGATTGCGGAGCTGAATGGGGACAAGTTGCAGGCAGCGCGGCTGTTGGGCATCGGTAAGACGACGTTGTATCGCAAGCTGAAGGATTACGCGGCGCAGGCGTAGGAGCGGGCCTAGACGCACGCCTAGAAATGAAGCGTCGGTTCAGATTTGAAATGAAGGCGGATGGTGGCGAGTCCGCAATGGGAAAAAGGATTGTGCCCGGTTCTGTAACTGCTGTGATTTCAGCGAAATGCTCTGTGGAGACTGGCGTGCAACAGAATGCGCATGATCTTACTCATTACACCTTCGGCGCGTGGACCAGAGTGCGGCGCCATCTTGAAAGACGCTACCGGCTATACCACCGATTGGATGGAAAATCTGCAGCAGGGTGTGGCGCGGCTGCGTGAGCAGTGCTATTCGGTGGTGGTGATCGATCAGTTTTTGGTGGAGAGCGAACCCACCGAAAGTGACCAACTGCTCGAGCATCTGGATACCGCATATCCGGTTTTTCTGAATTTCGCGGTGAGTGGCATGGAGCGGCTGGTGCGGGAGGTGCGCTCGGCGCTGCACCGCCGCAAGCGCGAGGAAACTCAGGCGCGGCGCTCAGTGGAACAGCAATTTCGCAGCGAGATGTGTGAGAGCCTTACCGCCATGTTGCTCTCCTGCGAACTGGCTATGGCTGTGCCGAATGTGCCTGGGCCGGCGGCGGAGAAAATACTGGCGGTTGATAATCTTGCGCGGGAGATGCGCACGAGGTTGGGCGTGAACTGATTTGACTGGGTGTCGCCTTCAAGCCGGTTGCGTGATCTGTCCGGCACATCTGCATTGCCTGCGAACGCGTCAATCTTCTACCTGTCGTGATAATTGCGCAACCTGCCATCCTGCGCTCCTGCAAGATTCTGCAGGCTGGCTAAAACTGCGAAAAAGTTCGACGCTTCGCACGATTTCGCACTAGAATAAGCCAGCGCACGCTGGACCCCGCGTCTGTGGCGGAGTCCGCTCCCGGAGGGTTCTGTGCACGTTCTGGTCACGACCGATGCGATGTCCGGTTCCTGGACCTATACCCGTGAACTGGTCACGGGACTGGTAACACGCGGCGTGCGCGTCACTCTGGTGAGTTTCGGCGAGATTCCTTTGCCAGATCAGACGGCTTGGATGGAGCACCTGCACGGCCTTGAGTACCGGCCGACTGCGTTTCGCCTGGAATGGATGGACGATGCGCCGGGGGACTTGCCGGAATCTTCTGAATTTCTTGCCAACTTGGTTGAAGAGATTCAGCCTGACCTATTGCAACTGCACCAGTTCTGCCACGGCGATCTTGGGGTAGATGTTCCCAGAGTCGTAATGGCGCACGGCGATCTGATCAGCTGGTCTCTGGCGGTGCAGGGTTGCAAGCCGCGGGGCACGCGCTGGCTGAAGTGGTACCTCGATACCGTGAGCCGCGGCGTTGCCGGGGCGGACGCCGTGGTTGCGCCCTCATCGTGGATGCTCGATACGATCCGGGAGACGTACGGCCGCGCGCGACGCGAGGTTGTGATTTATCCGGGGCGCAATCCGATTTTCTTCAATCCTTACGTGAGCAAGGACGATTCGGTGCTGGCGGTTGGCCGCCTGATCGATGCGGGCAAGCAAGTTTTTCTGCTCACGCAATATGCGCATTCTTTTGCGGTGTGCATTGTGGGGTCGGAGCAGACTGTGCCGGTTTCGCGTATTCCGATCCGTGCCGACGTGAAGGTAGCCACGAAAGAGGCTTCAGTTGCCATCCGGGGTCCGCAGACGGAGGCTCAACTGCGCGCTCTCTATAGCCGGGCTGCGGTTTATGCCGCGACCTCCCGGTACGAACCCTTGGGCTTGGCGCCGCTCGATGCCGCCTTCTCGCGTTGCGCAATTGTGGCCAACGATATCCCTTCATTCCGCGAACTTTGGGGCGACTCCGCTCTCTATTTCCGCACGAATGATGGGAACAGCCTGGCGCAGATCCTGCGAAGGCTCGATGCCGACCGTCCGTTGCGCCATGCGTATGGCGATCGCGCTTTCTCGCGCGCTCGTAGCCGCTTCACGGCCAAGCGGATGATCGACGATTATCTGCAGCTATACTCGAGCCTGACCTCTGCGCAAGCGATCGCCGCCTGAAACAGCCGATGTCGTTCGCCAAGAGTAAGACCTTCCCAGTTGTGCCCGCCCTAATCGCTTTTTTTATTTCGCAAAGACCAGCGCCGGAGCGGTAACAGTTTGTTCCTCAGCGGGCAGTTCGAACCTAGCCCCTCTCTTTAGTTTTTGCATCATAGCTCTTTTCTCAAGGGGGCGTGTTTCATATGACATTGGAAAGGAAGTCTCATCCTGCGGGCGGGTTGCCGAGCTGTGCACTCTGCGGAAAGCCATGTCCGGCGGAGGAATGCATTACCGATACCCAAGGGCAGACGCTGCATCGACAGTGTTATCGTAGCGCGATTACTGACGGGAGGAAGTCCCTGTAGGCGCAAGAACGAACTCTTATGACGGAAAATCAGGTGGTCGAAAAGAGTAATTGCCGGTTTAAAGTTGTGGGGGACAAGGTCAACCCTCGAATCCAGATCGAGTTATTTCAGAGCTCCGGTGCGCTGTTGAAAGATGCGATGGTGGAGTTGGAGCTGCTGAACGGTACGAGCGCACAGCAGGCGAGAAGCCTGGTGGAAGCAATGAACGACCGGATTTTAGGAATCACCGTGCGCAAGGCCGCAGGGGAGAACCCGGCTACGACTTAGCTTTGCGACCGTCGTCATGCGCGCCACCATGAATGAAGCTGACGGCTTTCTGATTTTGTTCTTCGTCAACCCTTCGCCGCGCACAGGGCATCCTACGGCGACATTATTTGACTTCTAATGCCGAACCTTGAAAGTGCCATCAAAGTGCTGCAAGGGTGAAAGAGATGCCGCTAGTGTCCCCTGGAACAATCCCTTTACGAAAATTCGGCCGCTCCGATGCAAAACTTTCCGCGCTAGGCTTCGGCGGCCATCATCTCGGCGAAGCTCCCGACGAAAAGACAGCGGTGCAGATTGTTCATGAGGCCGTGGATGGCGGAATCACGTTTTACGACAACTGCTGGGAGTACCGCCGCGGCAAGACGGAAGTGTGGATGGGCGCGGGACTGAAAGGCCGTCGCGACAGCGTTTTCCTGATGACCAAGACTTGCCCGCACGGGCGAGATGCCAGCCTCGCGTTGCAAATGCTGGAAGAATCTTTGCGGCGGCTGCAGACCGATCATCTGGATTTGTGGCAGGTTCACGGCATGGCGTTCGACAATGACGCCGACCTCTTTATTCGTAAGAATGGTGCTGCCGAGGCGCTGGAAAAGGCCAAGAAGGATGGCAAGGTGCGATTTGTCGGATTTACCGGTCACCAAAATCCGAATGTTCACCTCGCGATGCTCAAGACCGGCTTTCCGTTTGATGCGGTGCAGATGCCGCTCAATCCGTTCGATGCCAGCTTTACGCGAAGCTTCGAGCGCCAAGTGTTGCCGGACTTGACGAAGCGCGGAATTGCGGTGCTCGGCATGAAGCCACTGAGCGGGCACGGCGACGCTATCAAGGACGGTGTGATCACGGCGGAAGAGTCCTTGCGTTATGCGATGAGCTTGCCGGGCGTGACCACAACGATCACGGGAATCGACAGTTTGGAGGTGCTGCATCAGAATTTGCAGATCGCGCAAAACTTCACGCCAATGACGGACGCGGAGATGAATGCTTTGCGCGAACGCTGCAAGCCTGATGCCGCGGATGGAAGATATGAACTCTACAAACTTTCTTTGAAGTTCGATAATCCCGAAGCGCGGCTGGCGCATGGATTTCCACTGGATACAAAACAGTCCGAAGTGAAGGATATGCTCGGAGCTATAGAAAATACCGGTCACCCGTTCCCGGAAAAAGAACTTCAGTGAAAGAAACTTGAGCAAGGGGAGACTCGGTTTGAAGCTTGATTGGGATCGACGCAGGTTTATCAAGGGTGCCGCAGTGCTCGGAGCGGCACCGCTTTTTTCAGGAGGCAGCGTGGCGCAGCAGACGAACGATTCGGGGCAGGTTCCATCCGGCGAAGTTCCAAAAAAGCCGCTCGGCAAGACCGGGGTGCAGGTTTCGGCAATGGGGCTTGGAGGGTATCATCTGGGTTCTGCGGAGACCGACCAGGCAGCCAACGAAATTGTTGCCAAAGCATACGACCACGGCGTGCGATTTTTCGATAACGCGTGGGAATATCACGATGGCTTAAGTGAGGAGCGGCTAGGCAAGGCGCTGAAAGGCAAGCGGGACGGGGCTTTTGTGATGACCAAGGTCTGCACGCACGGTCGTGACAAGAAAATTGCCATGCAGATGCTGGAGGCATCGCTGCGCCGGTTGAATACGGATCATCTCGATCTCTGGCAGATTCATGAAGTAGTTTACGAAAACGACCCCGAGCTGCTTTTTGCCCCCGACGGCGCGGCGGAGGCGCTACTCGCTGCCAAGCAGCAGGGTAAAGTGCGGTTTATCGGATTCACCGGGCACAAAGATCCCGAGATTCACCTGCGAATGTTGTCCCACGATTTTCCGTTCGATACCGTGCAGATGCCGCTCAACTGTTGCGATGCGACCTTCCGCAGCTTCGAAACACAGGTTTTGCCGGAGGCGAATCGGCGTGGGATCGCGGCTCTGGGCATGAAGAGCCTTGGCGGCAGCGGGGAACTGGTGAAGCATGGTGCGGTCACACCGGAGCAGGGGCTCCGTTATGCGATGAGTTTGCCGGTTGCAACTACGATCAGCGGCGTGGATACGATGCAAGTGCTCGACCAAAATCTGAAAGTCGCGGTGAATTTCCGACCGCTCGCCGAAGCCGAGCTGCACGGTTTGCGGGAACAGTGCCGCTTCTTAGCTTCGGACGGGCGTTTGGAACTCTTCAATTGGAACTCTTCAAAATGACCACTAAGTATGACGGCAAAGTGGGGCGTGAACAGCATCACTTTCCGACTATGCAAGAGTTACCGATATAAGTGTGAGATATATTGGGTGCAATTTGACCTGCAATACTTCCGTCCGAAAAATTATTTGCCTTCTTCTCCGATCAATGTAATCCTCCCATGCGGAGAATAATGAGTCATGTGTTTTTCAGCCACAGCCAACTTTGTCGGCAGCGGAGTCCTTGGCGCCGTCGGTGTCGTCACCCTTACGAAGGTTAAGCACCGGCGCGAACTGCTATTCGCGGCCTTACCCTTGCTCTTCGCCATTCATCAGTTCATAGAGGGTTTTGTCTGGCTCGGACTGGATGGAATTCTCTCGTCCGCCGTGGCGCACAACATGGGGGCGGCATTCATGCTCTACGCGCAGGGATTGTTGCCGTTTCTGCTGCCGCTCAGCGTATTGCTGTTCGAGCCGAATGGGACAAGCCGGCGCCGCATGCTCCCGTTCCTCGGCATCGGCACTGCTACCACGCTCTATATCTTGTGGGCCCTTACCGCTTTTCCCACGCAGGTTTACGTCAGAGGAAACAGCATCGTCTACATCAATCAAGCCACCAACAATACGATAGTCGCGCTGTTTTACGTCATTGCAACCTGCGGATCGTTATTTTTCTCCAAGATTCAAGCCATGGTGGCATTCGGCGCAGCCAACCTGGTCATACTCCTCGTCGTCATGGCCGTTCGCCGCTACGCCTTCACTTCGTTGTGGTGTGCCTACGCCGCCGTTGCCAGCGTGATCATTCTGGCCTACTTCTGGCGAAGCGCCGAAGAACGTCCTTTCCTCTACGCCAATCCCATCTAAATTGCGCCCACCTCCTTTCAGCGATTCCTGACGCGAGGGCACGACAGGCGGTGTGGCTTAGTGGTATCTTGTAGCCTTACTAGAAACCCGTAAGGTTGGAGGAATTTAAGAATCATGGCTCAAGTTAAGATTACTGTCCGCCCGAATGGTCCCTTCCGTGTGGAGGCGGCTGAGGGCTCGGTCGAACTGGTGGATGCGAATGGAACACCGTATGACCTCACCGGCAAGCCGGCTTTTTCTCTTTGCCGCTGCGGAGGGTCGGTCAACAAGCCATTTTGCGATGGAACACACAGCAAGATTGGTTTTCAGGGAGCGGAGTTGGCGGTGAAAAAGGCGGACACCACCGCGGATCAGGGAGCTAAGAGCTAAAAGCCAAGAGCCAAGAGCTGATGAGCGACCAATCCGATCGCGAACTTGGAATGCGGCGCAAGATCACGCGCCGCGATTTTCTCAATGGCATTGCTGTAACCGCGGGTGCAGCCCTCCTTCCCCAGCAGGTTTTTGCGGACGATCAATGCGAGCTTGTCCGCAGCGAGGCGGAAAAACATTCGCCGTACTATCCGCCCGCGCTGACAGGGCTGCGTGGGAGCCATCCGGGTGCTTTTGAGGCGGCGCACTGTTTGCGCGATGGAACTTTCTTTGAAACCTTTCCTACGGCGCAGGATACCGGCGAAAGCTACGATCTCATTGTGGTGGGAGGCGGCATCAGCGGCCTCTCCGCCGCGCACTTTTATCGCAAAAAAGCGGGCGCAAACGCGCGCGTGCTCATCCTCGAAAATCACGATGACTTTGGCGGCCACGCCAAGCGCAACGAATTTAGCATCGGCAACCGAACCCTGCTTGGGTACGGCGGAACTTATTCGATTGAAAGTCCGGAGCCTTACAGCCCAGTTGCGCGAGGGCTGATCGAAGAACTGGGAATCGAAGTCTCCAGCTTTCCAAAATATCTGGACCGCGATCTTTACCGTTCCCTGGGCCGCGTGCCCAAGATTTTTTTCGACAAGGAAGCGTTCGGTGTCGACCGACTGCTCGATGACCCCTGGCCGTTTCCCGGAGGCGAAACCTACGACCTTGCGGCCCCGGCCGCTGATGCATGGACTCGCTTCATGGCTGATGCGCCAATCACGGAAGAGGCGCGCAAAGATGTGCGCCGCTTGTGCCTCGACAAAAAAGACTATCTTCCCACCCTCAACGTGGAGCAGAAGAAGGACCGTCTGGCGCGGATCAGCTACGCGCACTTTCTGAGCGATGTGGTGGGCGTGCATCCCGACGTGCTTCGCCTTTACCAGACTCTGCCGCAACCGCTCTTCGGCTACGGAATCGACGCGGTTCCGGCGATCGACGGCTGGGATGCTGGCTATCCCGGTTTTACCGGCATGCTGGGAGAGCCTGAGGGGCTGCACAACGAACGCGTTCATTTTTTTCACTTCCCGGATGGAAATGCCAGCATCGCGCGGTTGCTGGTGCGCAAGTTAGTTCCGGCGGCGGTGCCGGGGAACTCGGCCATGGATGTGGTTACTGCGCGCGCCGACTACTCGAAACTGGACGATAAGAATTCCCCGGTTCGCATTCGCTTGAACAGCATGGTGGTGCGCGTGAAGCATGTGGGCGATCCGGCGCACGCCACCGAAGTGGAAATCGCTTACGAGCGCGATGGCAAAGTGTATACCGCGCGAGCAAAACATTGCGTGCTGGCCTGCTGGAACATGATGATTCCTTATCTGTGCGATGAACTGCCGGCGGAGCAGCGAGCAGCGCTGGCGCTAGCCACCAAGGTTCCGCTGCTCTACACCAACGTGCTGCTGCGCAATGGCAAGGCGTTTCAAAAGCTGGGAGCGAACGCCATCTATGCGCCCAATGGATACCACACGCTGGTCGATATGGATTTGCCAGTGAGCATTGGCGGCTATCGCTGCCCGCAAACGCCGGAAGAGCCGATGGTGGTGCACATGAGCAAGTCTCCATGCCAGGCCGGGCTGCCGCCGCGAGAGCAGCATCGCATGGGGCGATACGAACTTTTCACGACCACTTTTGAAACCATGGAACGCAACATTCGCCAGCAGTTGGCGCGCATCCTGGGTCCGGGCGGATTCGATCCCGCGCGCGACATCGCGGCCATTACGGCGAATCGCTGGCCGCATGGGTACGCTTACGATTACAATTCGCTGTTCGATCCATTCGTGCTGGAGGGTGGGGAGACTCCGTGCGAGAAAGCGCGCAAACCTTTTGGACGAATCGCCATTGCCAACAGTGACGCGGGTGCGCATGCCTTTACTAACGTGGCCATCGATCAGGCTTGGCGGGCGGTTCGAGAGTTGAAGAGCTAGTGGACATTCGCTTCTGGAAGGCTTCCAGAAGCCTCAGCTCCTTTTCTAGAACATGCCGGATCGTCCGAGGCGCAGCGGCAAGCCGTGGTAGTGGGCCAGTTCCGCGGCAGCCGCGACGAAAACAATCAGCGCAGCAATAAAAATCGCTGCGCGACGCTCGTCGTGATCATGCTGAGGAGCGATTCGCGCGATGAGCGCGCCCACGATTAATCCTGTGATTAAGCCGCCAACGTGGGCGGCGTTGTCGGTAGTGCCAATCACGGCTCCGAAAATGAGGTTGTAGAAAACAAATATTCCTAAACTACGCAGGGTGCCGGAGAGCGCCGCACGCGGGACGGAAAACTCCCCCAATTTGAATGCGGCAATGAGCGCGCCAGCGAGGCCGAAGATCGCTCCAGAAGCTCCGACACTAGGTATGCCCGGGTGCCAAAACACGCTACCGAGGCTGGAGCCGATGCCGCAGGTGAGATAAACGGCGGCGTAGGTCCAGCGGCCGTAAAGCGATTCGGCAAGCTCTCCCAGATTCCAAAGGCACCACATGTTGAAGGCGATGTGAATGATGCCGCCATGAACGAAGACGCAAGTGAGCAGTCGCCACCATTCGCCGGTGAGGGTGAGCGGTCCCCAGTTTGCGCCCCAGCGGATGGTTTGCTGGGGCGGGAAATCCATGATTGTGGAAGCGGCCAGGGTCATGCCGAGAAATACGGCAGCGTTGATGCCGAAGATGATCTGCGTGAGGCTGATGGAGGGTTGAGCACGACGCACCCAGGGGGTGCGGATGACTGGCTGGCGCGCGTCTTCGGCGATCTCACCGCGCCGATAGGCCTCGTGTTGCACACACCATTGGCATATCTTCTTGCCGAAGGTAAAGCCGGGGAGCTGCCGTCCGCATCGAATGCAATTGGCCATCGGTGATCATTAGATTATCAGCAGATTCGAATGGCTGCGAGGCAACCCATAGCTAACTTCCAGGGGCACGAAGGTACACAAATGGAATACGAGTGAACCTCGTTCCGTCCTTCCTGGTAACCTCTCTTAGAGGCTTCTGGTCAGCAAGTCCATTTCTTCGGGCGGCAGACGCACGAAAGCTGCGGCGGCCGCGCTCTTTAGGGCGGTGTAGGACTGTAATCCATCGATTTCGCATGCAGTCCGGAGATCCGGAAGAGCTGGGGTGGCGATCGGAGATGCGGTACGGAAGAAGATCCAGAGCAGTAGTCTGGCTCTGTTGAGCAAAATATAGAGTCGGAAGCGGAAAAGAACCATCCCGATCCGCAACGCGCGAGCGTGGCAGCCGCGGTGCAGGAACAAGCCGTCGCAGGCTGCCAAAGATCCAACGTCTTCAAGCGATAAACCGGCAACATTTTGCAGATCTTCCTGATTTTTTTCACTTGGGCCAAGCTGAGCCCCAGGAACTCTAATCCATAAAGCTTTCCCAGGGTGCGTCGCACAATCGCCTTTGCCACAGCTCCTCCGATCGGCTCCAACTCCACAAAATCTCCCACTTTCAGCGATGCCGCCGCCATCACAGAAGTGCCGCATTCGCTGATTTCCATGGTGATGCCGCGCACTTCCGAGCCGTCACGTGAACGTATGAAAATCGGCGCACTGTAGTGGTAACGGCGAAATCTTCTGCGCTCGAGGACATGCGGTTTGATCTCCGCAATGCCCAACCCCTGATTCATGCTCCTACCCCCTTGGTTGATCGGCAGAACGGCTCCGAACATTAGCAGCCGACGAACGCTTCTGTTTTCCGGCCTCTGCAATATTTTTCACCCTCCCACTTGACTTCCAGTCAAATCCTTGTAATAAATAGTCGGTCCTTCCGGACGGGTTTGGGGGTGTGTCTGTTTGGCGGAAATTCGACTGCAAGAGGGTGAGTCCCTCGAAAACGCTTTGCGGCGTTTTAAGCGCAAAGTGCAGCAGGAAGACATCATTAAAGAAGTTAAGCGCCACTCCTTTTACCTAAAACCGGGAGAAAAAAAACGGGTGAAGGCTGCGCTCGCGCGCAAACGAGCTCGCAAAAAAGTTCGCAAAGAAGCGGACTAGGGAAGCAAGCACTGTAAGGAGTTTATAGAGAGCAGTAAAGGGTCGCCCTATCCCGGGGCGACTCTGCTCCATCTGACCCCCACCGGGTGGAGTTGCAGCTGGGACTATTCGATTATTCGTCGTTTCTCATTCGGCATTTTAAGCAAGAAAAGCTGTATCCACGCGCCGTCCAAGGTGCGGGGCGGGCCGAGTCCAGGGGCAGTTTGAGGGGGATGTACAACGTGTGTTGTTCCGTGCCGCGCCTTTCCCCGCGCATGGCCCTGCGCAACACCGCATAAGGGAGAAGCAGTGGTCGGCCTTCGTTGCCGTTTTTGCGGCGCGAGGGCGACGCGCCATGCGCCATGGTCGTCGCAGTTGGCCCCCGAAAATGGTCGGGTTCCTGAGACGTACGCAGTGATGCGCCCTTGGTTCGTCTATCCGGCAAACTGCCGACTCCCCAAAACAGGGAGCCATCCTCAATGGAATTTCAGGATAAGGTGCTGAGCTGCATCGATTGCGGAGACGACTTCGTCTTTACCGCCGGGGAACAAATTTTCTTCCGCGACAAGAATTTCAAGAACGAACCCAAGCGCTGCAAGAACTGCAAGTCGAAGCGGGTGGCCGTTCTCTCCACTGCCCCCCAAGCCATGGGCAATGCTCATCACTTTAATCGCGTCGAGACTCGCGCCATCTGCTCGCAGTGTGGGAAGGAGACGACCGTGCCGTTCCGGCCCACGCAAGGGCGTCCTATCTTCTGCCGCGAATGCTTCACGCAGAAGCGCAGCATCGCCACGGCTTAGCCCCATTTTCGGAGTTCGGCCCGCCGAGCCAGGAGATGGCTTGAATGGGGCGGAGAACCTTTCGACGAGGGTGCTCAGGGATATCCCTCGACCGGCGCGTGAAAAGCTAGGGACTTCGGGATGGAGCAAAGGGCTTTTCAGATTGCGCGGTTTGTTAAGGGGTAATCTGGAACTCTCCCAGATGCGATACCATTACGCAATGCCCACTTACGCCGTCGAAAACTTTGGATGCCGGGCTGCTCAGGCGGATGGGGCTGCGCTGGAGCAACAATTTGCGTCCCGGGGTTTAGGTCGCGCACCTGTAGCGCTGGCCGACGTGGTGGTACTGAACACCTGCACCGTTACGAACTCCGCTGATCGGGACGCGCGGGCTGCGATTCGGCGGGTGCAGCGGCAGAATCCTGCGGCCAAGATTATCGTCACCGGATGCTATGCGCAGCGGGCTCCGGAAGAAGTGGCCTCGCTGGCGGGCGTGGCGGCTGTTGTGGGAAACTCTCACAAGCATCAACTGGCGGAGATTGCGCTGGGGGAGGCGGGTGGGTTCGAGCAGTTTCCATCCAGCCAGTATTTTTTCCCGCTTGGTAATCTCGCCGGTCAGCGGCCTGCGGGGGATGATCGCCGGTTATTCGTCTCCGATATTTTTGCGCACACAGAGCTTCTGGCTGCGCCGGTTTTCGAGGCGACTGCCCGCACACGGCCGATTTTGAAGGTGCAAGACGGTTGCGACAATAGGTGCTCGTTTTGCGTGATTCCCAGCGTGCGTGGGCGGAGCCGGTCTTTGCCTCTGGGAGAAGTGATCAGCCAGGTTAGAACGTTGGTCAATGCGGGTTACCGCGAGTTGGTGATTAGCGGCATTAATCTTGGTCGATGGGGGCGGGATTTAGAGGATCACGCTGAAGATTTCACTGGGCTGGTTCGGGCTATTCTGGCGCGCACGGAATTGGAGAAACTACGGATCTCCTCCGTTGAGCCGATGGACTGGAGCGACGACCTGATTTCTCTGGTGGCTGAATCGCCGCGCATTGCCAAGCATGCGCACGTCCCGATGCAGTCGGGAAGCGACGCCGTTTTGCGGCGCATGCACCGGAAGTACCGGCCTTGGCATTATCGCGAGAAGATCGAGAAGATTCGAGAGGCCATGCCTGAGGCTGCTATAGGTGCGGATGTGATGGTGGGGTTTCCGGGCGAAACGGATGCGGAGTTCGAATGCACGCGGCGGATGGTTGAAGAACTTCCGTTTACCTATCTCCACGTTTTTACTTATTCGGCGCGTCCGGGGACGCCGGCGGCATTGATGGGCGAGCAAGTGCCGATTGGCATTGCGCGGGAGCGAAATAAAATTTTGCGCGATCTCGGTGCAGAAAAAAAACAAGCCTTCCTATCCTCCTTGGTCGGCCAAACCATAGAAGCCATCACTCTGGGTTCGTATGGCGCGGACACTCTCGCCCGCGATGGTGGAATCCAACAAACCTTCACCGAAGCGCTCAGCGACAACTACCAAAAGCTTATACTCAAAGGCTCGCACGCCGCCAACCAGTGGCTTCGCATCCAAATCGAAAACGTTGAAAACGAAACGCTCATCGGCTCGCCCTTATAACGCTCCGCCCGCAGATTCTCGGATCCCATGAACCTCGAAACTCTCTAGCCGTCCGATTCGCCGTTTTATATAATTGTCTCCGTTAGTCGGGTCCTGCAAGGTTTACGTGTCGCAACCTACGCAACGCGACACCGGATTGATCGCAGAGGAGCTTCTGTTATGGCTCAACCCCGTGCCCCTGTCCGCGTGGTCGTGTTTTTCTGCTGGTTCTCCGCCGCGGTGCTGATAACGACTCTTATGGCGTACTTCGGAGTCTTCGACGGCCTTGGCGATGCTCTCTACGAGTTTCTGAAACCGATCGCAAAATTCTTTTTTCAGTAAGCAGGCCGATTCGAAACTGGCAAGACCGGCCCTCTTCTTTCCCTGCGCAGAATCCAGCATCGACCTCGCACCACCTACAGTGAATACCCGAGAAGGCGGAGACTCCGCTCCTGCTACTCTCTCGATGCTGTTAGAAAACTAATCGGGCCCAGAAGTTTTTCCGATTTGTCCGCGCAGCCCGCAGAAGTTGAAGCGGTACCGGGTAAGCGAAGGACGATCGCGCACGAGGAAGCATGCGTATAACCCGCTCCGTTCGCACGTTGTTATTCGCGCTCGCCGTACTTACTCTGTCGCTGACGGCTTCGGCGCAAGTCCGTATCACCGTAGGTTTCGGCCCTCCCGCCATTCCCGTTTACGAGCAGCCGGTTTGCCCGGGTGACGGCTACCTTTGGACTCCCGGCTACTGGGCTTGGGACGATGATGACCAAGATTATTTTTGGGTGCCTGGCACCTGGGTGCTGGCTCCGGAAGTTGGGTTTCTGTGGACTCCGCCCTGGTGGGGGTGGGATGGCGGCGTTTTTCTGTTTCATGACGGTTTCTGGGGACCGCAGGTTGGCTTTTACGGCGGAATCAACTATGGCTTCGGCTTCTTTGGCGTGGGCTTCGTTGGGGGACGCTGGGATGGCGGCCACTTTTTCTATAACCGCGAAGTGGCGAACATCAACGTCGTGAATATTCACAACGTGTATAACGAGCACGTCACCATCGTCAACAATAGCCATGTCAGCTTTAATGGCGGGGAGGGCGGGCTGACTGCGCGTCCCACGCCCCAAGAGGAGGCTGCGGCCCGCGATCGCCACGTCGGCCCCGTCGCCGCACAAACCGAACACATCCAGGCTGCGCGCAGCAATCGCGATCTGCGTGCCTCGGTGAATCAAGGCCGTCCTTCGATTGCCGCCACGTCGCGTCCTGGCGATTTCCACAGCGGCGCAGTAGCTGCGCGCGACGCCGGAGCTCCGTACCATGCTCCCGCTAATCGCGGCGCTCTACCTAGAACCGAAAACACGCCTCGCCCGGAGGGCGCACACAGTGCGGTTCATCCCAACGACTTGCCCCCAGCGGAGAGGCCCGCTGCTCCTAACACCGGCAATGCCAGACTCGACCAGAAATATCAGAAGCAACAACAGAAGCTGATGGCCCAGCAGGACAAGGAGCGCCAGAAGCTGCAGCAAAAACAAGACAAGGAACATCAACAACTGGCGAAGCGCAACGCCAACGACGCTGAAAAACAGCAAGTGGAACAGCGCCATGCGCAACAGACGCAACAGCTCCAACAACGCCACGCAACTCAAATGCAAAACCTGCAATCCCACCAGGCCCCCCGAGGGCGAAGATAGCTGCGATTGGCTAGCTGTCCTTGTCTCTGCTGTACTGCGGAGGCAAGGACGGCTTTTCTTGTGCTGCGGCTGGCAAATTTGGCTTTGCGATATTTCTTCCGGTCATTCGAGTTCAAAAATAAGAAAGGCGCGACATGAGCCGCGCCTTTTGGCAATCTCGAATTCTTAGTTTAGCAGTTAAATCATCGGTGGTTCGTCTGGATCAGGCTCGCGCACCGGGGCATCCGGATTTTCTTCGGGCGCAGGTGGCTCTTTGATAGGCGGTGGCATCGGCTCGGCAGGGGTTCGCATCCACCATCGCGTGGGCAACTGGCTTTCCATCTCCCATAACAGGTTCATGGCATTCAGATGCCAAAAGTGGCGGAATGGCAGCTATGGCGGGGCGTCTCATCGTTTTTGTGAGTGGGGAGGGTTGGTTACTCGTCTTTTCCGCCCACAACCTGGGCGTGACCTAAGGCTGCGACCAGGGCGATTCCGCCGATTACGTTCCCCAACAGGGTGGGAATGAAGAACTGGGTGGTGTACATTCCCCAGGAAATCGAGTGGGTGATGACCAGAAAAAACATGGTGGTCGAACCGGCCACGATGTGATTGAAGCCGCTGATCCCTACCAAATAGGTGAGGATGATCACGATGCTCACGCGTGCCGACTCTGCGGCCGGGAGCAGCCAGACCATTAGAGCAATCAGCCATCCGGCGAAGATGGCGCGCACTATCACGGTGCCGAACCACGCGCCCATATGAGTTGCACCGATCTGCATGAGGCACTGGCGGGTGTGCGCGTCGAAGATTCCGGTCTTGGCAATGCCGAGGGCGAACAAGAACGTCCCTACCAGATTGGCGCTGAGCACTACCGCCCACAAGCGGAGGACTCTCACCAGCGTAGAAAAATTCTTTCGGATCAGCAGCGGAAGCACTACGGTCAGTGTATTTTCCGTGAACAATTGCTGTCGGCCGAGCACGACAATCAGAAATCCCACGCAATAACCGGCTCGGGAAATAAGCAGGCGCCAGGGCGTGTCGGGCAAATGGGCCATCAGCAAGCCCTCGGCGATGAAGGAAAATCCCATGGAAAGGCCGGCAGCCAGCCCAGACCACCAGAGGGCGGAAGCGGGGCGCCGCAACTCGTCTTCGCCCTCGCGGCGGATGGTTTCGTAAACTACGTGCGCGCCGATGGCTAGCCGCTCTTCGACCTGCTTCTTTTCGGCACGCGTCGAGATGGTGCTGTCGGCTGCAATCTCGGGTTCTTCTATCGCTTTTCTGTTCACTTATCCTCTTTCGCACCGGAATGAATCCATGTTCGATGCGAAGAGGAGGGATAGCGAAGGATTAGTTTGTCAGTAGATGAATTTCACCCCTAGCTGAACTTGGCGGGGGGCGAAGGCGGCGGTGGGCTTTAGGAAGTTTTGCGGTTGGTTGTAGTAGCCGGGATAGGGGACGCCGTTTACGAAGACGCTGTAAGGAGTGAAGGTGGTGGCTTCGGCGGTGAGGCCGTCGCTGGTGATGAGGACTCGCTTGTTGTCGCGGTTGAAGAGGTTGAAGGAATCCGCGGTCAGGTCGAGGTGACAAGACTGGCCTACGTGGATTTTGCGAACCAGGCGGAGATCGGTGGAGGAATAGTCGGGGCCGGTGAATGCGTTGCGGCTGTAGCCGGGGAGGCGGTCATTGTCGTAGTTGCCGTCCTGATTGGGGTCGCCGTAGACGGTGGCATTGACTGGGCGGCCGCTGCCGGCGGTGACGATGCTCGAGAGTTTCCAGTTGTTGAAGATGTGGCCCAGGAATTCGTGTTCACGGTGAAACGGTCGCGGTTCTATAGAGAATGCGGCTACCAAGCGGTTACGCTGGTCGGTTACGCTGGGGCCGCGCTCGGCGTTGGGATTGTAGGAATTTTGAACGGTCGCGGGTTCGCCGGCTACGAGGGCATCCTGGCCGTCGTCGATAGCGCGGGCGTAGGTGTAGGAAATGCGCAGATAGCTGCCGCGGGAGACGCGGCGGTTGATCGAGACCGTGGCTCCGTTGTAGAGGCTGGAGGCGGCGCTTTGGAATTCATCGATGGAGCCTAGTTGCGCGATGGGACGGCCCAAGGGATTGATGCACGGCGGAAAGGGGCATGTTAGCGATTGTGTGAACTGCCAGGTGGCGAAGGAATCGACGGAGTAGAAAGCATTCTGGACCGGGCCGATGGAGTTGAAGACAGGATAGGTGCATAGAGCTTCCCTTGCTACCGGGGCATTGCAGGCGATATCGCCCAAGGGAGCCAGCGTCGCAGGATTCGGAAGGTTCACGTCCAGAGCGCGAATCAGGCGCTCGCCGTGCACGTAGAGATAGGAGACGGCGATTGTTGTGTGACCCGCCACTTCGCGCTCCAGCGTTAAGCTGGCTTGTTGCACTCGTGGCGTGGTGAAGTTGGGAGCGAAAGCAGACACCTCGTTGGTGACGCCTTGGGTAAATCCTGCGGGAAGATTGCAGGAAGAGGTTGTTGGCGAGCACGTGACTAATGGGTTGGGATATGTGGGGAAGGGTGAATGGCCGTTGTACTGCGGATATTGCTGTGTGTTGTTGAGAAAGACTTGAGCGTCGGTGATGCCGTTTTCGCTGGCAATGGCGGAGTTGTAGATTTGCGGGATGCGGACATAGAAAAGGCCGTAGCCGGCGCGAACGACTAGGGGGTGAGATTTGCCGAGGGAATATGCGAGGCCGGCGCGGGGAGCGAAGTTTCGCGGGTTGTAGGGAACTTTGCCGGAGGGAGGAAACAGGGGATTGGAAATTAGTCCGGCTTTGGTGAAGGTTTGAAGGTCCCAGCGGACACCTAGGTTCAGCGCTAGATGACTGGTGGCGCGGATTGTGTCTTGCGCGAAGGCAGCGTAGTCGTTGCTGTTGGGGTTGGTTGAGGATGGCCCGAAATTTTGCAGGTAGTAGTGCGGAACGTCGTGGGCGTAGGCGCGGAGCGGCGTTAGCGGGAGGCCGGATTCCTGCGGGTCGAAGGTGAACTGGTTGACTTTAATGATGTCGAAAATATATTCGCCGCTTTGCTGGGTGGGGAAGAAATCGTAAAGCCACGTAATCAGCGCGTCGCCGCCGAATTTTAGCGAATGGTGACTGGTGTCGATGCTTAGGGTTTCGGCTAGCTGGGCACGGTGTTCGCGTGTGGCGCGGGGAAGTTGGTCGGAGCGGCCGATGCCGTCGAGGACGTTGGTGATTTTTAGAAGAGTGGTGATGGGAGCGCCATCGACGATGGGCGGCGCGTTGGTATAGGACTGGCGGAGATCGCGGGAGAACTGGGCGCGAAGATGGCTGATTACGCGCGGGCTGAGGCCGGACGTCAGAGTTAGCGAACCGGTGTCTGTGGAGACGGTTTCTTCGCCGTTGTCGGAGATAGATTCGTAGGTGATGGGGCTGGCGGGATCGAGGAAGACGTTGTTCGATCCCCAGTAGCGCGAGGAGTTGTAGCGCAAGCCGAGTTGATTGCGCGGAGTGAGGTTGATATCAAGTTTGGCGTAGGCGGCGTTGCCGATTTGTGCTGCAGGGAACGCGCCCGCTAGGGAATTGAGTTGGGCGGCGGCGGCGAAGACCAGCGCCTGATCGCTGGCCTCGTAGTCGCCTGGAGAGTAGGGGCCGATTCCCGCTTGCGGTTGAAACTGCATGGTGCCGTCGAGAAATTCGACTACGTTCGGAACGTGGAAATAGTGCTGATCGAATCCGCCGAAGAAGAAGATTTTATTTTTCTTGAGGGGGCCTCCGAGAGTGGCTGCGCCCTGCTGCTGGCGGCTTTGGGGCTTGAAGGGAAGAAAGGGATCGGAGGCCCCGAAGCTGCTGTCGCGAATGTAGTAGAGGCCGGTGCCGTGCCAGTGGTTGGAGCCTGATTTGGTGACTACGTTGATGACTGCGCCGCCGGCGCGTCCCATTTCTGCGCCATACGAGTTGGTAGAGACACGGAACTCCTGCACTACCTCGTCTGAGAACTGATAGGGGGCACGATAGAGGCCGCGGGCCTGGGCGAAGAAGGCGTTGTTGAAGTCGCCGCCATCGACCAGGAAGCTGTTTTGGAATCCGCGAATGCCGCCGAAGGAGAGATCGCCGTTGGTGGCGGAGGTTAGGCTGCGGGGATCTTGCGTAACGCCGGGCGAGAGCAGGATCAGGTCGGAGAAGCGGCGGCCGTTGAGCGGGAGGTCGGAGATGGCGCGCTCGTCGAGGAGGGTGGAGACATCGGTGGATTGGGTGTCGACGGTTTGGGGAGCGCTGGAGACCGTGACGTTTTCTTGCGGGCCGGCGATGGTGAGGTGAAATTCCATTTCTGCGGCTGCGCCGACTTCCACGTGAAGCGTAGGCGTAACCTGGGGCGACATCTTATCGGCGGTGACGCGGGCAGTGTAGTCGCCCGGAGGGAGGAGATCGATGGAGAAGCGGCCTTCGGAGTCGGATGTGGCTAGGTAGCGGGCTCCCGTGGCGGCTCTGACGGCTACTATGCTGGCTTTCGCGATGCGGCTGTTGCTGGGGTCGAGGACTGTTCCGCGGATTGCGCCGGTGGCGGCGTCTTGGGCTGCTAGCGGGGATAAGCAGAGTGCGATCAGGAAGGTGCCGATCAAAAGAAATGGCGCGCGCGGCATGAGTCCCACCTTGGATTGGGATGAGGCTCGGAGTGGGCGTTGGCAGAGCTTTACCGGAACTCTGCGCGTGGGAAACCAAGACTTGTATAGCACAGGAGGGGCGCGAGAGGTTGTGACGACAAGCAGTTTCTTTTCTACAGTAGTGCCAGAGTGGGAAGCCAGTTGTTTCGAGTCGGCCGAGGAATTCGGCGGAACGGCGCTACATTGTTAAAGGGCAAGGCGCTCAGCGCGCCTTGCCCTTCTTATTTAGTTAATGGTGACGGTTACCGGGGTGGAATGGCTCAGAGAGCCCGACGTACCAGTGACCATCAGCGTGACTGAAGAAGACGCAGGAGTGGTGGTGGAGTGGTTTGAACTGCTTCCGCCGCAACCGAGAGCGATCACCGATACGAAAAGCAACAGCCCGAGCAGGCTGACCCAGCGATATGCTTTCCTTTTGCCGTTGGTTGGCTTCTGCTTGCCGAAGGCGAACAGAGTTCCAAACAGCCCCAGTCCCGGCAGAAGAGCCGCAACGCCGGACATGCCATAGCCTTGAACTGGCTGCGTCGAGGCGGCTGAGATGGTTAGCGTCGACGGTGTGGTTGATCCCGGCGAGATGGTCGAAGGATTGAAGGCGCAGGTTATGCCGGATACGGAAGAGCAGGACAGTGTGATCTGGCTGTTAAATCCTCCTACCGCGCTGGCGTTGATGGAGAGCGTTGCCGAACCTCCCGGTGCGACGGTTGCCGACTGTGCCGACAAGCTTAGGGAGAAATCTGCATTGGTAACTGCAGACGCAGGCACCAGCGTTGCGAACAGGCCGCTGGTTTGGTTCGCGCCTCCGGCGGTGAAGTAAAGGGTATTGGGATCGCCGGTTCCGCCTGCGCCGAACACCATATCCCACAAGCCGGGGTTTGTCAGCGTGTGGCTGGAAGAGTCGGTTAGCTGGCCCAGGAATTTTCCCGTTGTATCGAAGGCGTTGATCGTGCCGTCCCCGAAATTTCCCACGAGAATGTCGTTCGAAAAAGTTCCGAACGAGGCTGATGCCTGCACCACGCCCCAAGGCGCGTTCAGAGTGCCACCGGTGGCAAAGACGCTTACGAAATTGCCGTTGGTGTCGAAGATATCGACTTGGCCTAGGCCTGCGCCTGTGGTCGGATCGTGTTTGACGGCATCCTGCATGCCGTAGGCCACATAAATCTGGCTGCCGATGATGTGAATGCCGTGCGGCGCGAAGCCGGCGGGCAGATTGGGATCGGTGAACGAACCCGCGAGCGCAGCTGGGTTGAAGTTGCGATCGAGAACGTCGACCTTGCCGCTGTTGAAGTTTGCCAACAGAAGAAACGTGCCGGAGCTGTTGGTGAGCAGAGCCAGGCCTTTGTAGACCGCGCCGCTGGGGGAGTTGTCATAGGCGACGACTGCGCTGGCCGCGCCGGTCCAGTTGGCGACGATGCCATCTTCGGTGTCGAAGATGAAGGTGCCGCCGTTGAAGTAGCTGCCAGTGGCGTTGGCCACGGTTCCAGTGGGGCAGCCGGGGCTGCAAGGATTGACGGAAGCTCCTGGGATGCCTACTACGAGCGCGTTCTTGTTGCCTTGCGCGTCATAGAGCGTGGAGGTGCCGCCGTTGTTGTTGGCGATCCAGAAATCTTGACCGGGGAGAAAACTAATTCCCCAGGGATTGGTGAGTTGAGCGTCGGTGTGCGCGGCTACACCAGCAGTGTTGGCTACGAGGTTGGTTTGGGAATAGCCGGTCTGCGCCAGGAGCGCCGAAGGTACTGCTAGCGACACGAGCAGCCCGAATAATAAAAGTGTCTTTTTCAAGGTTCCTCCTTTTTTTGCGAATTACTCGGACCGGCTCAGCTTGCGTTGTGTTGATGGTTGGCCTGTTTCCGAAATGCAACCCGCTTTACAAGATGGAGATTAGTTTGGGCGGGAGGAGTGGGTGTCATGCGGATGTCGGGCGGGTGTAAAAAGTTATGCGGGGAGTTATAACGAGAATGTTGGCTAGGGAGATGTCGGCGGGATTCCTAGTGGATTCGCAGCATGTGCGGTTTTAAGTCAGGCTAAGGTTTGGATGCCGTTGGTTGCTATTCGAACAGGTGGGAGCGATAGAGAGGTAGGGATTCTTCGACTTGCGCTCGCTGTCGCTCGCGACTGCGCTCTGAATGACAAAGAAGCGAAAGAAGACTCGGGCGGCACTTTTGTGCCGCCCAAAGCGCGCATCCGAGACGAACAGCTATTTCTTCACAACAATTCCCAAGTCTTTCAACTGAGCGTCGCTCACCGGCGTCGGCGCGTCGACCATCAAGTCTACGGCGCGGGCGGTTTTGGGGAAGGGAATTACCTCGCGCAGGCTCTCGGCTCCGGCGATGATCATCACGATGCGATCGAGGCCTAGCGCTATGCCGCCGTGGGGGGGCGTGCCGTACTCCAGGGCTTCGAGGAAGAAGCCGAAGCGGGTGCGGGCTTCTTCTTCGGTCATGCCGAGGGCGCGGAAGATTTTGCTTTGGATATCCTGGCGATGAATACGGATTGATCCTGAGCCTAGCTCGGTGCCGTTCAGGACCACGTCGTAGGCTAGGGCTCGTACTGCGCTTAGCGTGGATTGCGGATCCTTTACCGACTCTACGCCGGCTTCCAGCAGTTGCATGTCTTCTTCATGGGGCGAGGTGAAGGGATGGTGCGCGGCCATCCATTGCTTTTCGCTTTCGTCCCATTCGAACATGGGGAAGTTTGTTACCCAGAGGAAGCGGTAGTCGTTGGCCGCGTCGTTGTTTTTTTTGAAGATGCCGTGGCGGTCGGCGTACTTCTGCGCTAGGGCGAGGCGCAGCAGTCCTGCTGAGGCGTAGATGGAGAGTTCTTGTGGCGTCACTTTGCGGTGAGCTGGCATGGCGGTTTGCGGGCCGGATTGCGCGGAGCCAGCCACCAACACTATTAGGTCGTTTTCTTCTGCGCCGGTTGTTTTTGTGATGGCCGCCGCCGCATCCGGGAATTTGTTGGCGATGCGTTTGAAGTCTTCGTAGATGCGGGCGCCGCCTTTGGAGTGGAACATGGGCTTGATGTCGTCGCGCTCTTTGCGCGAGAGTTCGCCTACTTTTGGCGTGCGGATGGCGATTACCGGAAGATTTGCGTTGATCGCGAGATCGTGTAGATTTTCTGGAGTGAAGCAGTCGCGCACGTCGGTGAATGGGGGCAGGCGCAAGTCCGGTTTGTCGATGCCGTAGAGGCGGATGGCCTCGTCGTAGTCCATTCGGGGGAATGGCGTTTTGATTTGATACCCTGCGGCGGCGAAGGCGGCGGTTAGAAATCCTTCGACCACTTCCCACACTTGCTCGGGCTGCGGATAAGTCATTTCCAGATCGATTTGCGTGAACTCGGGTTGGCGGTCGGCGCGCAGGTCTTCGTCGCGAAAGCAGCGGACGATTTGAAAATATTTGTCGAAGCCGGAGATCATGAGGATTTGTTTAAACATCTGCGGCGACTGAGGAAGCGCGTAGAACGTCCCGGGTTGGACGCGGCTGGGGACTAAATAATCGCGCGCGCCTTCGGGCGTGGAGCGGGTCATGAATGGGGTTTCGATTTCGAAGAAGCCTTGCGCGGAGAGATAGTCACGGATGGCTTTGGCTACTTTGTGGCGGGTTTCGATGTTGAACTGCATCGCGTCGCGGCGGAGGTCGATGTAGCGATATTTCAGGCGCGTTTCTTCGTTGGTGAGCGCGGTGTCACTGGGGAGAAATGGCGGGAGTTTGGATTCGTTGAGGATGCGTAGTTCGTCGGCCGCGAGTTCGACTTCGCCGGTGGGCATGTTGGGATTGAT
>JBEKBW010000003.1:0-84588 GCA_050015215.1 Candidatus Sulfotelmatobacter sp. | reverse complement strand
AGAATGCGCTCCTTTGTGGAAGGAACCATACAAGTCGATGGATCATGGCGACTTGTTGTATGACGACAAGGGGCTGCCTAAGTGATCGTCGATACATCGGTAATTATCGCGATCTTGCGAGGTGAAACAGACGCTGCTGCGCTGGGGAAAGCTCTGGGCCGGCCTCGGCCTCGCCGCATGTCGGTGGTGAGCTATGTCGAAGCGGCCGTCGTCGTCGACAGCAACCGAAATCCGATTCTTAGCCGGCGACTCGACGATTTATTGCGCGATGTGCAAATCGAAGTCGAACCCGTGACGTTGAATCAGGCGCACATTGCGCGTGAAGCGTATCGCGACTTCGGCAAGGGGCGACATCGAGCAGGCCTTAACTTTGGCGATTGCTTCTCGTATGCTCTGGCAAAGGAGAAGGGCGAGGCATTGCTGTTCAAAGGCGACGATTTTTGCCACACCGACATTGAGCCTATAGGGAACCTTCCAGGTTAGGCTCCCTATTCCACCGTAACCGACTTCGCCAAGTTCCTAGGCTGATCCACATCGCAGCCACGCAGAGTGGCGATGTGATAGGCGAGCAACTGAAGCGGAACGATCTCCAGAATAGGGGAAAGTTCTTCCGGCGCCGCCGGCACATACAGAACGTGATCCGCGGCCTCCTTAATCTCTTCGTCTCCTTCGGTAGCCAGCGCGATCACGACTCCCGAGCGCGCCTTCACTTCTTTCAGGTTTGACATCGTCTTCTCATAGCGAAGCATCGAGCCGGGATTGTTCACGTCGCGGGTTGCGATGATGACCACTGGTAAGTTCTCGTCAATCAAAGCGTTGGGGCCGTGCTTCATTTCGCCGGCAGGATATCCCTCAGCGTGAATGTAGGAGATTTCTTTCAGTTTGAGCGCGCCTTCCAGAGCGATCGGATAGTGAATGCCACGGCCAAGGAAGAGAAAGTCTTGAGCACGCTGGAAACGCTTGGCCAGATCCTCGCATTTTTCATCGTGGGTGAGGATATTTTCCAGTTTGCCGGGGATGAGCGTAAGCTCTTCGGCTGCTGCCCGAATTTGTTCGCCGCTCATGGTTTCGTGCACTTGCGCGAGATAGAGAGCGAAGAGATAAAGGGCAGTCAGTTGGCAACTGAAGGCTTTCGTCGACGCTACGCCGATCTCAGGCCCGGCGTGGGTGTAGATGGTTCCAACCGCTTCGCGCGTGATCATGGAGCCGACTACGTTGCAGATGGCTAGCGTTTGCGACCCTTTCGATTTAGCCTCGCGCTGCGCGGCGATAGTGTCGGCGGTTTCGCCGGATTGAGAAATCACAAGCGTGATCGTGTCAGGATTTACGATCGGATCGCGGTACCGCCATTCGCTGCCATAATCCACTTCCACGGGAACCCGCGCAAATCTCTCAATCATGAATTTACCCGCCAGTCCTGCGTGCCAACTGGTGCCGCAGGCCACGATGTTGATTTTCTTTGCGGCCCGCATTTCCGCTTCGCCGATTTGCATTTCCTCCAGGAAGATGCGGCCTGTGTCGCGGGAAATTCGTCCCAAGGTGGTCTCCTGAACGGCGCCCGGCTGCTCGTAGATTTCTTTGAGCATGAAATGCTTGAAGCCGCCCTTTTCCGCCATGATGGGATCCCAGGTGACGTGCTGCACGTTGCGCCGGATGGGCTTGCCATCGAAATCCGTTAACTCCACGCCGGAAGGAGTCACGACTGCCAGATCGCCATCGGCGAGAAAAAAAATGTCGCGCGTGTGGTAGAGGATTGCCGGAACGTCGGAAGCGACGAAGTACTCGTCATTGCCCAAGCCAACTACCAGCGGAGGGCCGTTGCGCGCGGCCACGATCTTGTCGGGTTCGTCAACCGAGATCACGGCGAGGGCAAAGACGCCGCTCAGTTCCTTTACCGTTTTACGAACGGCGTTTTCCAAAGTGGGGTGGTGGCCATTGCCCGTTTTGAAGAGATATTTTTCGATCAAGTGGGCGATGACTTCGGTGTCAGTCTCGGTCGAGAACCGATGGCCTTCTTCGATCAGTTTCTTTTTGAGGCTGAGATAGTTTTCGACGATGCCGTTATGTACGACCACGATCTTGCCGGTGCAATCGCGGTGAGGGTGGGCATTTTCTTCGGTGGGGCGGCCGTGGGTGGCCCAGCGAGTGTGACCGATGCCATAGGTTCCATCGAGCGGCTTGAGACGAATCGCTTCTTCCAGATTGCGCAGCTTGCCTTCCGCGCGTCGAATCTGAAGTTGGTTTCCGTTGCCGGAGACGGCGATGCCCGCCGAATCGTATCCCCGATACTCGAGGCGCCGCAGACCATCGAGTATGACCGGAACTACCGGCTTTTTGCCGACGTAACCGACAATTCCGCACATGCAATGAACTCCAGGGATCTACTCGTCGAGAGAAAAGCGAAACTCTTCGATGACGGGATTGGTAAGTACTTCGCGGGCGATGCGCTCCACTTCGCTTTTCGCCTCGTCGCGGCCCAGGCCTCCATCCAGTGTCAGCTCAAAATACTTCCCCTGACGTACTTCCTCGAGGCCTTTGTATCCCATTTTGTTCAGCGCGCCCTGAATAGTTTTGCCCTGGGGATCCAGAACGCTCTTCTTCAATGAAACGTAGACGTAGGCTTTCATGAATCTCGATTATACGTCAGGGATGAGAAGCCCTTCCTGGCGTCGGCCCAACCGGAACCACGAGTATTTGCAGTTGAGAAAATTCTGGATGTCGTCGGACTTCGGTAGGGGACCCAACGAAATGTGGTCTGATGGACTTACCGGTCTAGTGGCCAGACCTAGCGGACTCTCGGGCCTCGATTTCTCGTTCCAAATCGGATTTTGCCTGCTCAAGCATCGCGCGATGCCGAGAATTTTGGCTCCGCGACAGTTGCTCATCGACACGCTTAACAGACAGACGGAGGCTGGCAATTTCACGAACCAGACTCGCCTGCTCCCGCGTCAGTAGAGGCTTTTGGGACTCTTTCCTCTGCGCGGCCTCTTCTTGCTGCGCTTCGACCGACTTGCTTTCCCAGCCGCGGGCCATACCCTAATATAACCCGGGTTCAAGAGATCTACGCTCGGACGGATGCCTGGGGCTCCGCACTAGCGTGAGGTTTGTTTGCAGTGCCATTTTGTTACGAAAAACGAAAAACAAAAAGTTTTTCGTGATAAGCCGCGAAGACCGTGCTTATAATGCAAATCCAAGATGTGCGGGCGGGTATGGCGTGCTCTTCACGAGGGGGAGGAGCCGCAGGAGTTGTTGTTGATGCGCCCCTTGGAAGTACTGAAACTCGAGTTTGTTTTTGCAGCAGTGAGTCCTCAGCTCAGTTTTGTCGGCTGCGGCCGCCGGCGACCGAGTGAGCCTTTCCGCATTGCTATCCCCACAATTGTTTTTTTTCCTCTTTTCTTTTCTATTGCGTTGCTCTGCGCCATATGTTGGCGAGGGTCAGAGGCTGCGCGGAAACACTGCCATCCACACCAAGGCAATGAGAAACAGCTTCGCTTTCAGCTGATCGCCGTTGCTTATCGCGGAGACCCACGACCACTAAAACGGTGGGACAAATAGCGTGAAGCAGCGTATGGAGACCGATCAAGTGTTCACTGCTCCGGCAGGATCTGTGTCTAGCAGCTATGTGAAGGGCACCCTACCCCCAGCAAGGGTAGCGCCCCCGTCGTCGGGAATTTCGATTTCATTTTCCACACCTGGCGTTTTCATGGAGTCAGAGCAGTTGCTAACGGCTTACTTTCGAGCGTCGCGAGTAGGCCTGTGCATTTTGGATACGGAGTTCCGTTATCTCGCGGTCAACGACACGTTAGCCGAAATGAACGGAATCGCGGCAGCGGCCCATTTGGGAAAGAGTGTTCGCGAAGTTCTCGGCGATTTTGCCGAAGCGATTGAGCCGCACTTCCGCCGCGTTCTGGCTACGGGGGAACCAATCGCAGATCTTGAGATTAGTTTCACGTTGGCCAATCGGACCGAGCCCGGTCACTGGATCGAGCACTACATTCCTCTTAAGGATGTATCCGGCGAAGTGACGCGAATCGGTGTGATTGCCGTCGAGATTACGGAAAGGAAAAAGCTGGAACGATCGCTGCAGGGTGTTTCCGAGATGTTGCGGCAGGAGAAGAAGCGGCAGCAGGTGCTGATCGAGTTAAGCCGACTACTGGCGTCGGATGAAGATATTCGTCGGTCGTTCCCGCAAATCTCAGCCTATCTCCGCCGAGTTTTGCGCCAGGAATATGCGGCCCTGTGCTTGCGTGATGAGAAAAGTGGGAAATTAGTGCAGCAGGCGCTTGACTTTCCTCTGCAGAGGGAGCCGAATCCCATACCTGAAGTCCACGCGAAGGAGCACCCGGGAGAGCAAGTGCTGCGCGATGGCGCGCCGCTGATCTTCTCCCGGGAAGAGATGGAGGGATTTCAGTCACAGGTAACAGAAAACTGGTTGACCGAAGGGCTGAAATCGCTGTGCTGTGTACCGTTGATCCGGCCGCGTGGGCCGCTGGGGATTATCGTGCTGGGCAGCACCCGCACGGATGCCTTTAAGGCCGACGATCTGTCGCTGCTAAATCAAGTAGCCGCTTTGCTGGCGATTGCGCTTGAAAATGCCGGAACCGCGCGCAAGCTCGAGCAACTCAGAATTCAACTTGGGCGGGAGCAACGCTATTTGGCAGGCCGTTCTAGCACGCGGGAGGGTTTTGATGGAATCATTGGAGAAAGCCCGGCACTTCAGAAGGTCCTGGACCAGATCGAAATCGTGGCACTGAGCGATGCTACTGTGCTGCTTTTGGGGGAGACTGGGACGGGTAAGGGAATAGTCGCCAGCGCCCTGCACAATGCCAGCAGGCGTCGGGATAGAGCGTTTATTACCCTGAATTGTGCAGCCATTCCCACGGGTTTGTTGGAAAGCGAGTTGTTCGGGCACGAGAAGGGAGCATTCACGGGTGCGGTCAGCCAGAAGGTCGGTCGCCTGGAATTGGCCGACGGCGGAACTCTCTTCCTGGACGAGATTGGCGAGATTTCCCCGGAACTGCAGCCCAAGCTCCTGCGGGTTTTGCAGGATCATGAGTTTGAAAGGTTGGGTGGCAATCGAACAATCAAGGTGGATCTGCGCCTGATCGCTGCCACGAATCGCGATTTGGCGGCCAGCGTGGCCCATGACGAATTCCGCAGCGATTTGTTTTATCGCCTGAATGTTTTCCCAGTGCGTTTGCCGGCTCTGCGCGAGAGGCGTGAAGACATCCCCGATTTGGTGCGATATTTCGTCCTGAAATATGCAGCCAAAATGGGAAAGACTATAGAGACCGTCTCCAGCGAGACAATGGAGGCCCTCGCCAATTGGGACTGGCCTGGAAACGTGCGGGAACTCGAGAATGTCATCGAGCGCTCCGTGATCCTCACGGAAGGAACGGCGCTCCGGGTGCCTTTGGAAGAGCTCACGGTGGGCAATCCGGGAAGGAAGGAAAGTTCGCTCGAAGATGCGGAGCGCGAGCACATTCTCGAAGTCCTCAGAGAAACGAGGGGAGTCCTCGCGGGACCCAACGGAGCAGCTAGCCGCTTGGGAGTTAAGCGCACAACGCTGCAATCGAAAATAGACCGGTTGGGAATCACCAAGCGAGACTATTCTGGCCCACCCTCAGCATAAATGCCGACATTTTTCGAAGGTTGCAAAGGTGCCGAACTTTCCACAGAGTGCCGACTCGTCGGCACTTACGTTAGGCGATAACTGCGAGGTACTTCTCAAGCGACTGTGATTTCTTTAAGTTAGAACTTTCTTACCTTGCCCCGCATCTGGCACGACAAATGCTGTTCTTGCGTATACTCGGGAAAACTAGAAGCGCCACAAACCAAACAATTCCTGACAGCGGAAAGACGAGCCGCAGTCCTCGTCAATACGGATCGCGGGGGCGTGAACCGTGTTAGTCGCCAGGAATTATCCATCGAATAACTTAGTTCGTTTACGGCCGAAGTCAGTCGACCCATCTGCCAAACGTGATCGGTCTTCACGCGACGAAGTCTGGCGTGGTCCGTTGCCGCAGGTTGAGCATTGGTCGTCCGTACGGTCGGACCAGCAGCCAGCGACAGAACTGCGGCTTGAACAGACGGCTGGCAATTTGGAGTCAGTTTGCATCGACCCTCTGTACTTGTTCGCTTGCCAGGTGGAATGGGAACGGCGTTCCGACCCAAGCGCGGCGTGGGAGGTGATTGCGGCGGCGCGCGATGGCAACGAAAATACCCGGGCTCACGCCCGTTCCATGCTGGAAAGGCTCCAGGAAACCAAGACTCAGCCAGAAACCGATTACGACATTGGGCGAATTGAGCACCGCTCATTCACGAAGGAGGCAGGTATGAGAACCCCCTACGGTCTCGATGTGATCGAGAGCTGCATGGGTTGCAAGGCCAGCAAGCAGCACTTTTTTTGCCGTTTTTCAGCTCCCGTGCAGCGATCATTGGATGCCGCCAGCTTCCACAGCGTAATGCCCCCGGGGGCGTTACTGTTTGTGGAGGGGCAGAGTCCGCGGGGTGTCTATGTGCTCTGCTCGGGCAGAGTGAAATTGTCCACGACTTCCAAGGAAGGTAAAGTTCTAATTTTAAAGCAAGCCGAAGCGGGGGAAGTTTTGGGATTGAGCGCCGCCATTTCCGGAACGAACTATGAGATGACCGCCGAGACCAGTTCGGCGTGCCAGGTGGATTTCGTGAGCCGCCAGGACTTGATGACCCTGTTGCAGAACGAAAGCGAAGTGGGAGTTCATGCCGCGCAGGCGTTGAGCCGGGAATTCCAAGGAGCCTATCGGGATATCCACGATCTGGTGTTGGCGCGTTCGTCCTCCGGAAAACTAGCCCGGCTGCTTTTATCGTGCGCTCCGAAGAGTGAGGAGTCGGAGGAGCTGAGATTGCGGTCCGCGATGACTCATGAGGAGATGGCGCAGCGCATTGGGTCTTCCCGGGAGACGGTCACGAGATTGCTCAGCAATCTGAAGAAGAAGAGACTGATCCGGCTGGAGGGCGCGACACTGGTGATACGCGACCGGAGTGGGTTGGAAGCTCTGGCGATTTGAAGCTCCTCAGACCGACTGAAACTCGGGCGGTTTCTACTAGATGGAGAACGATTTCCTGGAATCAGAGGCCGAACAGCTCGCGCAGCCGCTTGGTTTGCGCCCGGCTCACCGGGATCTCGCTCTGCTTCTTATCATCCATCCGCAACTGGTACGAACTCTTGAACCAGGGGATGACTTCACGAATTCGATTGATATTTACCAGGTAGGAGCGGTGAGCCCGCCAAAATAATCCCGGGTCGAGGCTGTCCAGCAGTTCTTCCAGCGTGCGGCAATTCGAATGGCCTTCCATTCCCGAAGCGCCGGCGGTAACCACGGTGATCACGCCATCCTCAATGGACGCGTAGCAAATTTCCTTCTGGTCCACCAGGAACATTCTTCCCAATGCCTTTAGCAGAATCTTCGAACTCTGACTTTTCGGCGCTTGCAGCATGCGCACCAGCGTATCGATTTTTTCTGCCGGCAAATCATCGGCATCCTGCTGGCTTCGGGCTTTCTGCACCGCCTGCGCGACGCGTTTCTTGTCGAACGGCTTCAAGAGATAGTCGACCGCATTGACCTCAAACGCCTTCACCGCGTATTGATCAAACGCAGTGGCGAAAACGATTTTCGGAAGCGTGATCTTCTTGTCGATCAGTTTCTTGATGACACCGAAACCATCGAGGCCGGGCATCTGCACATCCAGGAAGACCAAGTCAGGATTGTGTTCTTTGATGAGGTTGATCGCCTCGAGTCCATTCTTTCCCTGTGCGACGACGCTAACGTCATCGGCGTTCTTGAGGAGGTAGGCAAGCTCGTCGCGGGCAAGCTGCTCATCGTCCACGATTACCGCGGAAAGGGACATGTAGGCTCCTGAATCGACTCTAACAAAGTATAGCGACCGCGTTTCGAGACCGTCAACGAAAGGCGCTTCTGAGACCCGGTGCAGTTAAACCGCATTCTCCAAAGCCAGCGCCATTCCCATTCCACCGCTAACGCAGAGCGTAGCCACGCCGCGTTTGGTATTGCGCTTGAGCATCTCGTGCAGCAGGGTGACCGTGATTCGCGTTCCAGTGCAGCCGATCGGGTGCCCGAGCGCGATCGCCCCGCCGTTAACGTTGAGCCTGTTGCGATTGAGGTTCAGTTCGCGATCACAGGCGAGAACTTGTCCGGCGAAGGCTTCGTTTAGCTCGATCAGGCCAAATTCGTGCAGGCGGAGATTATGTTTCTCCTCCAGCTTGCGCAAGGCTGGGACGGGGCCGATTCCCATAGTTCGCGGATCCACTCCTGCCGAGGTAACGGCCGAGATCCGCGCCAGTGGCTTCAGATCGTTTTTCTTAACGAAATGTTCGCTGGCCACGACTACTGCAGCGGCCCCATCCGTGATTCCGGAGGAATTACCGGCAGTTACAGTCCCAGTTTCTGAAAACACCGGCGCCAGTTTGCCCAGCTTTTCCATGCTTGCCTCCGGGAAAGGATGTTCATCGCGACTGAAGGTTGTCGCGCCTTTCTTGCTTTCGACTACTACCGGAACGATTTCATCGTTGAATCGTCCTGCAGCAATAGCTCGCGCCGCACGATTTTGGGACGCCAGAGCATATTCGTCCTGCTCCTCACGCGAAATCTTGTACTGTTCGGCGAGTACCTCAGCAGTTTCGCCCATCACCATCTTTGCCATCGGACAAAAGAATCCGTCGCGATACATGCCGTCGACCAGTTCCTGATTGCCCAACCGAAATCCCCAGCGCGCTTCGAGGTAGTAGGGAAGCCGCGACATGGATTCCGTTCCGCCAGCCAGAATGCAACTCGAGTCGCCGAGCAGAATCGCCTGGTAAGCGAGTGCGATCGACTTCATTCCTGAAGCGCACGCCTTGTTCACTGTGAACGCCGGGACTTCCTGCGGCACTCCGCTGCGAATGGAAATTTGCCGCGCTGGATTAGGCCCACCGCCAGCCTGTCGTGCGTTGCCGAAGATGGTTTCTTCCACTTGCTCCGGCTGAATCCCAGCGCGCTCGATGGCAGCTTTGGCGGCCACTACGCCGATGTCGGCCGCCGTCAGCGAAGCCAGCGATCCGCCGAACTTGCCGATCGGCGTGCGGACTGCGGAGAGAATGTAGACTGCCTGCAAAGGTTACCTCCAAAGCATTTGAGTCTAGCAGGGCGTAGGAAGATGCGGGACGGGCAGTTGCAGAGTACTTGAGCGGCACAGAAACTATCGCCGATTCATCTCGCCTCGTGTGTAAGGGCCGTCAGATTTGACATGCGATAGTCGGCGCATCAGTCAGCAATGGCCTTGCTGGCTCGCGACCGACTCGACTTGCTCCCCTTAACCGGTGAATTGTTTTTCTTAACCATTTCTTCTCTAGGATAGAGTTACCAGAATATAGGGAAAGCTGGCATCGTGCCTATTGCCATTCCGCCTAACCTCCGGCATAATAAGTGTTTGTCTTGACCTCGCCGGACTCTTCCGGAACAAGGATATTCATCTGTGTTAATGATTCGACTATCGCGCATGGGCGCGCGTAAACAACCGCATTACCGTATCGTGGTGATTGAGAAGGCGCGCGCGCGCAACGGCCGGCCCGTGGAAGTTGTCGGGACCTACAATCCCCGCACTGACCCTGCCAGCATCGAGCTGAAGCGTGATCGCGTCGACTATTGGGTTTCGAAGGGCGCACAAATGTCTGAGCGCGTCGGCAAAATCTACTCCAAGCCCGCGCCGGCTCCGGCCGTTTCCGTGGCGTAATCCATCACCATGACAGAACAGGCTGCAGACGTTCGCATTCTCATCGAGCAGATTGCGAAATGGATGGTTGACGCCCCCGACCAGGTTTTCGTCGATCACCTCGACGACGATGTGATCGAACTGGAAGTTGCGGAAAACGACGTCGGCAAGATCATCGGTCGGCAGGGGCGCAACGTGCGCGCCTTGCGTACGCTGCTGAGTGCTGCCGGAGTGCGGGCACGGAAGCGGTATACGCTGGAAGTCATCGATTAAGCAGTGATCGATTAAGAACTGGCGGTGGGCGAACAGCCCGGCGCAGGGACCGGACCATTCGCGATCCTGAAACAAGTGACTTCATTACCTTGGCCCGGGTGGTAAAAACTCAGGGCCGCCGCGGCGAGGTTGCGACCGAGATTTACAGTAGCGTTCCCGACCGATTTACCGTTGGCATGAAGATGCTGGCGTTGCCCCGCGAGGGGAATGACCAACGCGAACTGAATGTGGAAGAACTCTGGCCCCATAAGGATTTCCTGGTTCTGAAGTTCGCTGGGGTGGATTCGATTTCCGATGCGGAAGGGCTGGTTGGGTGTGAATTGCAAGTCCCGCGCAGCCAGCGTTCGAAACTGGAAGCAGGCTGGAGTTACGTCAGCGATCTGGCAGGTTGTGCCGTGCTTGACGGTAGCCGTGAAGTTGGGCGAGTTGAGGATGTGAAGTTTGGAGCGGGCGAAGCGCCGTTGTTGATCGTTTACGACGCTGCCAAACGGGTGTACGAGATCCCATTTGCCGAGGCTTATGTCGAAAGCGTCGATTTGGAGCACAAGCAGATTAGGATGGACTTGCCCGAGGGTTTACTGGAAGTGAATGCTCCTCTGACAGCAGAAGAGAAGCAAGAGCAGTCACGACCGCCAAGGAAGAAGCGGGTAAGCACGTAGGCAAAAACCTCTGTGTAACCCCTGTGTCCCCTGTGTTTAAGGTTTCCGCGATGAAGGCCGATATTGTAACGATCTTCCCGGACTTTTTTCGTGGGCCGCTGGATTTCGGCATCACCCGCCGGGGCCAGGAAATGGGTTTGGTGAAGATTGACGTACACGATCTGCGCGAGTATACGCGTGATCGTCACCGTACAGTTGACGATCGCCCCTTCGGCGGTGGCGAAGGCATGGTGCTGAAGCCGGAACCGCTGTTTGAGTGTTTGGAGTCGCTGGATGTTGGTCCGCGCGACGATCGGCTCTGCCGGCGAGTGAAGCAGTCAGTAATTCTGCTCTCGGCGCAGGGACAAAGGTTTACGCAGAAGATCGCGGGAGAGCTGGCGCAGCTAGACCGCATCGTTTTGATTTGCGGCCGATACGAGGGAGTGGATGAGCGGGTGGCAGACTTTCTCGCCGACCGTGAGCTTTCCATCGGGGACTATATTTTGAGCGGCGGGGAGATGGCTGCTGCTGTGATCGTAGAAGCGGTTGTTCGGTTGCTTCCCGGAGCTGTCGGAAACGAAGCGTCGACGCAGCAGGAATCATTTACGATTGATGAGAGGGCGAGAGGCTTGAACGGCGCGGATTCAACTTGCGGATCGAACGGGTTGCTTGATTATCCGCACTACACGCGGCCAGCGGAATATCGCGGGCTTGCCGTTCCGGAAGCCTTGATGACCGGGAACCACGAAGCGATTCGCAAGTGGCGGCGGCAGCGGGCGCTGGAGAAAACCTTGCGCAAACGTCCGGATTTGCTGGAGGGCGCTGCGCTGAGTGAGGAAGATCGGAATTTTCTCGCCGAAGTCGTGCGAAACAGACTCGGTGAACGAGTCAATTAGAATCGAAATTGGAATTTAGAAGGGCTAAATATCATGTCAAACCTCATCATTGAAAAACTGCTGGCAAAAACCAGGCGCACCGACATTCCGGCGTTCAGCCCGGGAGACACCGTCCGCGTTCACGTAAGGATTAAGGAAGGCGACAAGGAGCGCCTGCAGGCATTTGAAGGCGTGGTAATCAAGCGCGACAAGGGTCCGCAGGCCAGCTTCACCGTGCGCAAGATCAGCTTTGGACAGGGCGTCGAGCGCATCTTCCCGCTGCATTCCAAGGTGATCGACAAGGTCGATCTACTGCGCTCCTCCAAGGTTCGCCGCGCCAAGCTTTACTATTTGCGGGGACTGAAAGGCAAAGCGGCCCGCTTGCGCGACGCCGAGTAAAGCAATCCCAAATTGGCCAGCGGCATCCGTCTGCACGGTGCCGCTCGCCGCTATCCAGCGATTGCTGCCAGCGGCTCCGTGACAATCTCAAGATCGGCGAAATCTTCGCGGCGTGGTTTCTTCAACTGGCTAAGAACATAATCCAGCAGAGGCCGATCTCCCTGGCGAATCTCGCGGAACTCAACTCCCATTGAGCGGTTTTCAGCCGTGTATTTCACACTGCCTTTCAAGGCGACGCTGACGTCGTAGATGTTGAGAACGATCCTCAAACCAGTTCCCGGAGTAAGAAGATTACCGGCACTGATGAGGCAGCCGTGCTCCGATATCTGTTCCAGTCGGCCTTCGACGTGCGATCGTCCGCCAATCTCTGCGAGGTCGGCGTCTCCTTCTACCTGAAAACGCGGACTGCGCCGGCGATTCTGTTCGCCTCGTAAAGACCGGTTCGTCAACGGCCTGTGTTTTGGGAGATCTCCTCCTACGGGGAGATACTGCTCTTCCATCTGCCGCAACTCGTCTTCCCACGGAATCCTGCCGCCCTCAACGCATTCCACCGTGAACTGCCCGCGCAGCGGGGAACTCGGATCGGCGGTCCAGACAACCTGGCAAACCGACTTACTACGACCGCGTTCCACAGTGATCAGGTCTCCAACCTTTACATCGCGGAAGCTGAGCAGGCGCGCGCCTCTTGGATGAATGTCGTAAGTGCAGGCCATCTCAAGGTCGCCCCGTCCGCCATTCGCCATGTGCGTGAGGCGTACGGGGAGGGCGAGATGCACCAACTTCTCGACCGAGGCGTCCTGCTGCGATTGTGACACTTCGCTCAAACCGCTCCTTGGCAAAATCGATCTGACGAAAACATAGCAGTACATGTCCCAAGGGACAATGTACGTTCGTAATCCGGGTAATGGTTACTGCTGTGGAATGCCTTTGCTGGATGCGTGACGAGACACGCAGCACGGGAATCCACAGGGATGATTGGATTTCCACCTTGCAAGAATCTGGGAGGCAATGGAAGATGATGGAAAGACTGTTCCCATGGGTACTGCGAAACTTGCGTCCGAGTTTTCTCTTTCACCGTCGGCGGCAAAACTGCGTCTGTTGAAGAGATTGCGCTGTACGCTGCGATATGAGAAACAGGCGTGGGCATCGGGTGCGGTGATGGTGGCCGGCGTGGACGAAGTTGGGCGAGGATCGCTGTTTGGCCCGGTGGTGGCTGCGGCGGTGATTCTCGATCGCAACTACCGCGTTCGCGGCCTGCGCGATTCCAAACTGCTTTTGCGCGAGCGACGTGAACTGCTCGCTCCGCGGATTCGGGAACATGCAGTGGCGTGGGCGGTCGCGGCAGTCGATGCGGCACGCATCGACCAAATCAACATCTATCAGGCCTCGCGGTTGGCGATGCGCGAAGCGGTGATTCGGCTGCAGCCCGCCGCCGATCAGTTGCTGATTGACGCTGTAAAGCTCGACTGCGATCTTCCGCAGCGGGCGATCATTCATGGCGACGCGCTTTCGGCTTCGATTGCGGCGGCTTCGATTCTCGCCAAAGTGGAGCGCGACCGGCTCATGTGCGAGTGGGACGCGGTTTTTCCCGAGTACGGCCTGGCCTCGCACAAGGGCTACAGCACGCCGCAGCATCTGGCTGCTTTGCGTGAACTCGGCCCGACGCCGCTGCACCGGCAGTCGTTTGCGCCGGTGTGGAACAACCCCGCGGAGCAGGTCGTGTTCGAGTTCGACTGACCGCCCTCCCTCAGTGATCGTCAACCTCAGATTGCGGTATACCCTGCCCCCCCGCCGGGGTGTTGGAATCATCGTGTTGTAGCGAAAACGCGAAATGATCTCTTGCGGTCAATCGCTTGCGGGTGAGATCTTGCCCCCGTTGGGCGAGGTGCGCTCCGATCCTCGTACCGGTTGATTTTGGATTGATTTCGATTTATCACTTACTGCCCTTGGTACACCTGGTCCGCCCGCACAAAGAATCCCGGCACCCACGTCTCGGTGGACAAAGCAGGCAAGACGAACCATCTCTCGCCGTCTATGGTGACCTGGCCCGTAGGGCTCCATCCACTATGATCCTTCGCGAAGGCAAGGATCGGCTGCGAAGCTTCATCGGGCAGCATAAACAGCTTGACGCCATCCTCTCTTGCGAACAGCCGCGTCGATGGTACGGGCTCCACTTTATATGCACGCTTAAGAAACTGGCGTCCCGCGGGGGCAATGTGTGCGGCCTCGGGCCGTGCAACGACCGACTCGACGATTTCTTCAAGCTGGCCTGGAGCGGGACGAGCCACGACCTTAACCCCATCTTTAGAAAGCCAGATCAAGACGGGGAATAACCAGTCGTGGTTGTGCCCTGCGTCCAGCTTCACCCTCATCCCGTTAATAGCGAACATGACCCCCCGGTTCCACCGGATGGCGTTCTCGCGTATAACGGCCGGAACGGGCGACGGGTTGGCCATCGATTGATACATCCGCGACAGAACATCGGGGTTTGTGGTGGTAGCAGTCTCCGCAAGATAACCCAGGCACCTTGCGTTGGGGTCCGGGGAAGTCTCCACCCAACGGAACTGGACCCTGTCGCCGTAGTTTCGCGAGCGGAGGTAAAAATCCTGGCTAAATCCACAGCACGGTCCGGCGATGACGTAGATTTGTTTCTCGGATATCTTTCCGTCGGGAATCCAGATGCTGTTGTCCAGTATGGGAAGCATCTGCGCCTCGGTGGTCACGCCGTGGAGATTATAGTTACCGGACAGCCGCGCCGCCAACGACACAGACAACTGTTGCCCTTGGCTTGTGGCGACGCCGCCGCTGCCGGCCGAGACGGGGATGCCCCCGGCCGGCAGAGGGTTGACCCGTGAACCTTGTGGCACGGCGGAGGAGTCAGGGTCCCTAGGGATCTGACCTCGCGCCGAGACAATTGCCGTCCAATAGCCATTGTTATCTTCCAACTGGTCACCATTCACACCCAGGAAGAGCTGGCCAGAAGCCGGTACTCGGAACGTGTTTTCGTTCCCGATATAGAATATCTGGTTCCCCACCAGACCTACGAGCGACCAACAGGGAAGCTGTTGTGCGGGAACGCGTAGAGGATTGCAAGTATAGTGTGTATTGCCCTGGCCCAATCCGTCTGGGCCCACCGGGAGCGGGCCTGCACCCTTCATAGAAACAGCGCCGGTGGCGGAAATGTCAATCATAGAGTTGGCGGTAATAAGAATTCCGGTTGGAGTCCACATCTGATTGGCAGGTACCGTGACGGTCTTGGGCACAGCCGGGTCAATCGGGGAAGGGGCGGTCGCGCTCGGCGGCGTGGTGACCCTTGCCGTCGCAGACGATTCACATCCTGAGACATAGCCGCATGGAGTTGACGCCATTGGCGCTGCCATGCGGCTCGCGGAACTCGCAGCGGCCGGTGGGGCAACGCACCTCGCCGTGTAAGCCCTAAACGTGGGATCCTGCGGATCGATTTCAATCACCGAAGTGTCGCCGTTTGTGAATGGCAGCTGTATCCTCATCGAACTCGCTTTTAAGACGTCGGGCATCTGCGGAACACCAAGCGCGCTCATCATGGGCGATATTCCACGGGTCAGCGACGCCGTGAACTCGCCCAGGCCATAGGACAAAATATCCACTTGTGCCGCTCCCAGATCGTTGCCCATAGCGTGCGCTCCTGCCCCGATGGCCTTGCCCACCGTGTGCCACTGCTCCCGGGCCTTATCGGCTAGGTTACCCAGAAAGACCAACAGCGCGCGGTCGTCGTCTTCGCACACCTGGGAAGCATACTCGTTCACCGGACCGGTGCTGACGCGAACCTTCATCATCACACAGGACTGAGGCGCGCTGATGGAGCCTATCTGGCCCCCGCCGAAGGTCTTGGTCGTACTCATGGATTGCGCAACCGGACTTCTCTTCAGTACCAAACCCTCGCTCCGATTGGATATGAAGAATCCGATGGCGCTATCGTCATCGCAGATGGCGGTGACCTGGAACTCTCCCTCCGGTTTGCCTCGAAGTTTCGCCGTCACTACTTTCCTAACCTCGTCAGTCAGGGGATTTGTCGATTCGCGGACCTCCCACGTGCCGACCGATTCGGTGACCCGCAGACTCTTCGGTTCCCGTGCCTGCTGAGGCGTTCGCTCATTCCCCGGTACGGCTCGACCGGCCGGAGCTTGAACTTGAGCCGCCTTTTTTTCCTGCATGGCGGTGATCACTTTCGCTGGCACGCCCTGCTGTTGCAGGGCGATGATGCTCTTCGTGGTGAGGGTGAAATTTCCCGGGTTGTTGCGGATCTGATTCACGATCACATCCACGCTGGAGTGAGCCTTTACCATCGCAACGATATCGTCGTTAGTAAGGACCTCTTCCCCACCAGCGGCCTGCGCCTCTAAACGCGGGACCAACAGCAAACCAGCCAGGTAGATGGCTATAACGAACCTCTGTAGTTGCCTAGTCACAATCGACCTCCGGAGACTGGGCGGTCTGGCCTCATTTTCATCCCTCTGAGGAAAGCAGGGGTTAACAGACGAGGAATTTTCCCATAAGAATCACGAAGCCACAACGCTCAACTTTCGAACTGCGCTGCGATATGTTCGGTCTGGGATGAAAGACGGCCGACGGCGTCGAAGTGACGCCGCCGGACCAATAGGCCCGCCCCTGCGTATCAACGCTGCCGGGCGTTACCCTGTTGACCTGTTCCGCAAGGACTGTTCAGACAGTACGTGATGCTATCTACAGCCGTGCTGCTATCGGTTTGCGTGGTCCCGTTGGTCGTGGTGAAGCTGCTGATTGACAATTGATTTCCGATTTGCGCCAGTCCTATCAGCGTCTTGTCGGTCCAATAAGTGCCACATTCACCGCTAAGGCATTCGTCGGAGCCGACTGTGCCGAAGGCATCCCATCCCTGCGTGTCGATCTTGGCTTTTTCGATGCGACTGTAGAGTGGGCTGTTCTTGATATTTCCAACCACAAACCAGACGGCATTGGATGGAAAGGTGTAATTCCCATTGCTCGACACGGCAAGACTCCACTCCGTGTTCCCGCCTTGTCCTACGCCAGGGCCGCTGACGTCGATACCGTAACTACTCTGGGCTCCGCCACCAAAATAGTTTCCCGCCTCGAAGCCCAGCACGAGGGGCGTGGCTGCCGGCGTGATTTGCGGATATCCAGGCGCGACGCTGAGAGTTCCGTCGGAAGAAACGTCGAACTCGATGACCACATTGACGTAGCTTGTGCCAGTAGTCGTGACCACCGGCAACTGGGTCACGTTGATGGTGTTGGTGGTGCTCGTAAGCGTAGAGTCCTGGAACAGCGCGTAAGGCGGAGCCTGTGCGCTGGCGCAAACAGCACAGAGGGCAAAGAGGATGAAGGTGGCAGCGCAAATTGCCGCGCGCCGGCGTGAAGTAGGGTTGCTCAGTGTGGTCATATTCGTCTCCTTAAATTTGGACTGCAGAATCGGTGCGGCTTGGAATTGGCCTTCACATACTATTTGCGTAGGGCATGGAGAAAAGCCGTCATCGAGCGACTCCTCCGCGATATAGACGGGAGCTGAGGCAGCACCCGCGACGGACGGCTGCCGACACGAGGGGGAACTCGTGCCCTCCCAGCAGCCGCTATCGCGGGGTTCAGCGCATCATCCAGCACCTTTCCGAGCGCCTTCCCCGTGTGCCCGGTTCGGTTACTGGGTGGAAACGCCGAAGTCGAAAATGTCGGAACCTGTGGTGGTACTGACGGCGATGGGCCCTGCCGCCGTGGTGCGTCCGGAGGAGGCGTAGAAGCAATATTCGCCAGGTTGCATGGCATCTACGGTGACCTTGTAGAGGCCAGTGCGAATACGCTCGGCTTTGAAGGGGACGGTCGCGCCGGCGTCCGCCCCGGAAGAACTTCCCCATTCGCTGAACTTTCCGATCACGGTTTCGCGGTCGGACTTCTTGACTTCCAGTTTGAGCAGGACGAACTGATTAGGATTAGAGAGGCTGCCCACGCCGAAGTAAGTCTTGCCGAGACCGGCTTGCTTATCGTCGAAGTAGAAGTAAAAGGTCGGCGAGGTTTCATTGACCTGGATGCCGGCATGCGGGCCGTTGATCATGGCGCGGCTCTTGGCCTTTACGATGCCGTGCGTAATGGCGGTGCCGAACATGCCGCTGCTCTTGGCGCCCTGGTAAGCGGCGCGCTCCAGCACGATCATCTGCGGCTTGCCATCGCGATCCTTGGTGTAGAGATAGATGCCGGAATCATGCGGAACCATGGGATCGTTGGGATCGCCGGAAGCGTTGCCGCCCGATGCAGGCGTCGCCCCGGAAGCCCGAGGCGCACTGATTCCGGGAAAGAGCGGGGATTGAACCACGACCGTTGCCGGACCTTGAGGGGAACTCTGCGCAGACGCAGTAGCGTCGGCCTTGGGATCCATCATCACTTTGAGAACGGCATCACTCACTTTGGCTTTCTTGAGCCGGAGCAGATCGTCTGGCGAAAGGTCGAAAGGTTTGTCTTCCTTGCGAAGGCGGGCAACGATTACATCGTCGGAGAGCCCGCCCTGGACCATGGACAGCACGCCGTCGACGGTGAGGGCGAGTGGCTTCGCAGCCGTGGTTGTAGTGTTTTTGACCGGAGCTTGTTGCGCGTACAGCGGCAAGGCCAAGGCCGTGGCGAGTACGATGTGGCAATAAGTTGACATATAGACTGTCCCCTTTTTGTGATAAGTCGAAGTATCGGATCGCGTGAGAATCTGCGGTTGCAGAACTCGGCTCCGATTGGTACTATTCCTTCCCAAGCGAACGAATCCCGCCGTGGGCCCCCGCGGCGGTTGCTGACCCCGAGTGTGTTGGTCCTCACTGAGTAATTGCGTGCAACGAGAATGAAAGCCGTCATGCCCGAAGAGAATCCAAGACCAGAAACAAGCACAGGCGGAGAATCCCCCGCGAACGGCGTTCCTACCCCACCGGAGCGTCGCGAAATGGATGCCGTGTTCAGCCTGGTCTATGAAGAGCTGAGGCGGTTGGCGTCGTCGGTGCGGCGGAACGAAGGTGCAGTCACCATCAACTCGACCGCCCTCGTGCATGAGGCGTGGATGAAACTGAAAGACTCGCCGCACCTCGCGGCGAAGGAACGGGCTCACTTCAAGTCGATCGCGGCCAAGGCTATGCGCCAGGTCTTAGTGGACGAGGCGCGGAAGCGGAGAGCCCGAAAACGGGGCGGGGCGGGCGAAGCCGTAGTGCTGGCTCTGGGCGATCCCGGAGCAGAAAATCTTGCCGGAGTTGTGGCCGAGCCGGCGGGTAATTATGGCGCGAGTTCTCTGGGTGTTTCCTGCGATGTGGAGTTGATTGAATTGGACGAGAGCCTGAAAGAACTGGTGCGATTGAATCCGCGACAGGCAGCGATTGTGGAGTACCGTTTTTTTGGCGGACTGAACGTGGCGGAAACGGCAGCGGCGGTGGGCCTTTCCGAATCGTCGGTGGAGCGCGACTGGCGGGCCGCCAGGGCCTGGTTGGCGACCAGAATTCGTTCCGCGAAGGACTGAGAACGGAAGTGCACAATGGATAGTGAGCGATGGGAAAAGATTCAGACTATCTTTCATCAGGCCGTGGAACTTCCCGAGTCTGAGCGTTCATCCTTCTTAGAAGCTGCCTGCGGCGACGACGACAGCCTCGCGGAAGAGGTGAAGGCTATGCTGCGAACCGACAGCCAGGATAGCTCTTTGCTCGATCGCGGTCTTCACGAGGTTGCAGATCGTGTGTTCGGCTCGCCCACAACGGCGATTACCCAGCAGGAATTCGGTGCTTATCGCCTGCTGCGCGTGCTGGGCGAAGGCGGCATGGGCGTAGTCTGGCTGGCGCAACGCCAGGACGCGGGCAATTTGGTGGCGATCAAATTCCTTCCGCACGCAGGACTGTCGCCGGCCCGCCGCGAACGCTTTACTCACGAAATAAGAACCCTCGGAAAACTCAACCATCCCTTCATCGCACGGCTCTACGATGCCGGTACGCTTTCGGACGGGACTCCTTGGTTCGTGATGGAGTATGTGGAGGGCATTCGCTTTGTCGATTACTGCCGTCAGAAGCCGCTGAGTATCGAAGACAGGCTGCGGCTTTTTCGCTCGGTCTGCGAAGCGGTGCAATATGCCCACGGGCAGGAAATCATCCACCGCGATCTGAAGCCGTCGAACATTTTGGTGGATGAAAGCGGAGCTCCGCGACTGCTGGATTTTGGAATCGCGAGGGAGTTGCATAGTTTGCAAAGCCCGTCGGAGCAGACGCAGCCCGGGCTGCGCTTTATGTCCCCGGACTACGCTGCGCCGGAGTGGATTCGCGACGGAGACGTTGGTTTCTACACGGACGTCTATTCTCTCGGCGTAGTCTTGTACGAAATTCTGGCGGGGCGACTCCCGTTCGAGCAGTCGCAACAAGGCGTGACCGCGAATCCTTCCGCTGATCCGGTGGCGCCATCGGTTGCCTTTTCTTGCGGGCCGCAAGCGGATTCTTCTGGGCAAATTTCCAGAGCATCTTGGGCCGACCTGGATGTGCTGTGCCTAAAGGCAATACACAAAGATGCTCAGCAGCGGTACTCCTCAGTGGAAGCTTTGATTCGCGACATCGACCACTATTTGATAGGCGAACCGCTGGAGGCGCGGCCCGACGGCGTGCGCTATCGAGCCGATAAATTCGTGCGGCGCAACCTGCGCCCTTTGGCTGCGGCCTCGGCAGCACTCATACTGTGGATTGGACTCGTGACCTTCTACACCTTTCGACTGGCGAGAGAACGAAATCGCGCGAGCCGCGAGGCTGCAATCACAGCGTCCATGAACCGGTTTCTGACCGACGACCTGCTGGGGCGGAGCAATCCGTTTAAGAGTGGAGACGCCAAGCAGCCGTTCGTGGATGCGGTAAGTCAGGCATCCCAGCGCATCGACTCGCAATTCGAAGCCGAGCCCGTGGTCGCAGCACGGTTGCATCGAACCATCGCTCGCGCTTTCGAAGACCGATCCGATTTTCCCGGCGCGCGTCAGGAATATGGCCGAGCGCGCGACCTCTTCGTGCAGGGCGAAGGACCAGCATCACAGAGCGCGATTCTAGTCCGCCTGAACCTTGCCGCGATGGAAGCAAAGAGCGGAGAGCCCGGTTCGCTGGCGCTGGCGCAGTCCACGCTCAAAGATACGGAGAGTGCCATTGCGAGGATCGCAAGCCCCGACCGGGAACTGGCGGTTTGGCTTCCTTACACGCGCGGAGTAATTGCGATTCAGAGCAACAATGGACAGGCCGCAAACAAGAATCTGACGGAGGCTTTTCGCCAGGCGCAAATGATTCCGTCTTTCGACCAAGCTGCACTTTGGAAAATTCAACAGGTCCTGGCGTTTTCCTATATCCGGCTCGGCGACGGAGCGAAAGCCGAGGCCCTCTACCGGAATCTTATTGATACCTTCAAGAAGATCGACGGACCTGACAGTGCGCGTGCCCTGCTGATGGGCAGCTATCTGTCGGAGACATTGATGATGCAAAGGAAATACGCGGAGGAAATTCAGCTGGCGAACCTGATTTATCCTTCGCTAGTGAAGGAACTTGGCGAAGATCACCAAGCCTCCATGGAGATCCTGGCAACGCGAGCTGCGTCGGAGGGCTCATTGCACATGTGGGAAGCCGCCATCCGTGACGACCTCACCTCATATGCTCTGGCCGCGCGCAAACAAGGCTCGGGATCGATCTTGGCTCTCGGCCCCCTCTCGGACGCCGGTCTTTCGCAATGTCGGTCAGGCCGATACGCCGAGGGCGAAGCGAACGCGCGCAACGCATGGACTGCCTCTGAAAAGGGTTTCGGGCCACGCGCCGGAATCACCGGAGGCTGCGGATATTCGCTGGCCATCTGCCTGATGGGATTGAACAGATTTGAAGAAGCTTCCAGGCTGCTGGAGAATATTGACATTGACGCCGTGACTCAACTAAGCGGCGATGCCACCGTCGGCCCGTCGATCGCCCTGGCGAAGGGCCAAATTGCCGCTCGTCGGGAAGACTTCGCTTCGGCGCACCTTTACGCACAGCAGGCGGAGGCAGCACTTGATCGTCCCGATGCCGACAGCATCGACCGGCAAGCGCTGCACGACTTGCGCAAAGTCATTGAGAAGAACCTAAGGGCCTCAAGGTGAGTCGGGTGGAAGTGCGCATATCCCTTCGACAGAGTTCGGGTCAGACCGAAGGTCATTCGGGCCATAAGTCGGCTTCGAGTAGCGATCGCAAAATTAATCTGGTTTGAAAACCAAAATGCAAAACGCATCTCCACCTCTTCCTCCTCACTCACCCCTCTAAACAGTGGCCCCTTCGACCCGTTCCGACGTAAAGTTAGTGACTGGTGCCGCCCTGAAACCGTGCTATAAAATCGGCATCAGATAGACGTGTCGACGTACCTGTACTAGCCGCAGAATAGGCATCAGATTGCCGGGCTTCTCGCCGTCCATGTTGCGTTTTGTGCCGTACCAAAACTCAACTAGGCGAATCTAACAGGGCCGTGAAGGACAATTCATGGAGAGAGCCATACAGTTTCCCCCAAAAATCCTATCGCGGGACGCAGCGTCGGAACACGAGCGGGGACTATTTTCGACTGAGTCTGTCCTCAACCTGCAAAAATTGATTTTTGCGGGCTCTCCTCTGTCCGAGGTTCTAGCGAACATTGCTCAGTTGGTTGAATCGCAGGCCGAGGGCATGTCTTGCACGATTTGGCTTCCCGACGAAGACGGAAAGGAACTCCATTGCGCCGCTGCGCCCAGCCTTTCTGGATTCATCGCTCACGTGGGAGCCATGACTGTTGGTCCGAAAGGCGGATCTTGCGGCACAGCCATTTATCGGAAGGAACCGGTGTATGTGACCGACATCCTGACCGATCCCATCTGGGAGCACTATCGCAACCGCATGTTGCCTTATGGAATTCGTTCCGTTTGGTCACGCCCGTTGTTCACGAGCGAAGGCAAACCTCTCGGCACATTTTCTATCAACTATCGTGAACCACGCAGGCCCAGTGCCAATGAACTCCAGTTGATCGAGAATGCCAGCCACATCACTGGGATCGCGATTGAACGCCACATGAACGAACAAGCGCTGCAGCGCGAACACGATCGGCTGCGATTGCTTCTGGAAATCACAAGCAGCGTCACGTCGAGGTTGGATCTCCGGCAAATGGTTGAAGCCCTGTCGACGAATTTATTCAGGGTATTGCAATGTGACGTGTCTGCTCTCCTGGTACCCGACTCCGAGAGTGGCGCGTTGCGCGTCACTATCTTGCACAATCCGGACGCGAAAGGACCCTTTCGTGAGGGATCGTTGGTGCCGATGAATGGTTCGATCTCGGGTCAGGTATTGCGGAAAGGCAAAAGCATCCGGATCGATAGCTTCGAACAGGTCCGCGACGATCCTGAAATCTTTGGGAATCCTAACGGCCGGCTTCTTTATGAGCGCGTGATCGAGGAAGGCCTTAGGACGGGGTGCTATCTTCCGCTTGTAGGCCGCGATCGCGTGGTTGGCGTTCTGATGCTCTGTCGGCGTTCGGACAATCATTTTGCGAAAGACGATGTCATTTTGCTTGAGCAGGTGGCCCGTCAGGTAGCGATTGCCGTCGAGAACACATTGGAGTACGAACAGGCGACAAAGGACCGAGACAAGGAGACGAAACAAAGACGCTATCTGGAGGAGGAAATTCGCGCTGAGTTAGGAGAAATCGTAGGAGAGAGCCCAGCATTGAAGACCGCGTTGAGCCTGGTGTCGGTCGTTGCCCCTACGGATTCGGGCGTGCTGATTCTGGGAGAGACGGGCACCGGCAAAGAACTGGTTGCGCGTGCGATACATAAGCTGGGCAGTCGCAGCGAAAAGGCATTCGTGAAGCTGAACTGCGCCGCGATTCCCCTCGGCCTCCTTGAAAGTGAGCTGTTCGGCCATGAAAGAGGAGCCTTTACAGGCGCGATCGCCCAAAAAACGGGGCGGTTCGAACTCGCCGATAAAGGCACCCTGTTTCTTGACGAGGTTGGCGATATACCCTTGGAACTTCAGGCGAAACTGCTGCGCGTTCTGCAGGAGCAAGAATTCGAGAGGCTCGGCAGCAACCGCACGCATAGGGTTGACGTTCGCCTGATCGCAGCCACGCATCGCGACTTGCCCGCCATGGTCAAACAAGGGACGTTTCGCGAAGATCTTTACTATCGTCTGAAAGTATTCCCGATCCACGTCCCAGCCCTTCGGCAACGCACAGAGGATATCCCGAGATTGGTGCGGCATTTCACGGGACTCTACTCTCAACGCATGAACAAACGAATTGACGTAATCCCTCCGGATACGATGGATGCGTTGGTCCGATACTCATGGCCCGGAAACGTCCGTGAATTGCAGAACTTTATTGAGCGCGCTGTGATCCTCTCGCCACAATCGACACTGCGTGCGCCAACCTTCGAACTGGAGCCATTCCAGCCTTACAAGGAATCAAATGCCTCTCTGAATGGTCTCGCGGACGTTGAGCGCGATCACATCCTTCGCGTGCTGGAAGCGAGCGACTGGGTCATCAGTGGCGCGGCCGCGCGTTTGGGAATGAAGCGAACCTCGTTGGCCTACAGAATGAAGAAGCTTCGCATTCTCCGGCCTGCCGCGGTGCCATAGAAGGGTAGCGTCGGCGCAGTTGGCGACTGACTTTCCAAGCCGTTCGGCAACCCCCTACCAGTAGCAGTGGATCCGACGGAAATCCGTCAGCGGCGGACATCCGTCAGAGATTTGTCAGCTACGGTTTGAGATCCGCCGAGTTCCTTCCTTACGAACTTCAACTGCCAGAATGATTTGCGCTGAATGTGCTCTCTTCGACCGAGCTATGCCTGTTTTGGTATCCCACCTGCCGCTAAACACCACAGAAGTGAGGATAGGATTCTATGAGTGATGCGACGTCACGAACACCGACAAAACGCTCAATGCCGCGTCGGAACGATGCCCGATTCAACGTACCGACTACGTCCGTCCATAGGGTCGAAGCCGATGGCGTCCAGGTGTTTTATCGCGAGGGTGGCGATGTGACCGCGCCAGTTGTTCTTTTACTGCACGGATTTCCAACCTCATCTTTCATGTTCCGCGAACTCATTCCGCGCCTGGCCAATGACTACCGTGTGATCGCACCAGACCTTCCGGGTTTCGGATTCACGGAGGTTCCGTCTGAGCGGCAATATTCGTACACCTTCGATCGATTGGCGCTCACGATCAACGCCTTCACACAGGTTTTAAAAATCGACCGCTACGCAATCTATGTCTTCGACTATGGCGCGCCAACCGGCTTCCGTCTGGCGATGGCTCACCCTGAGCGCGTCACAGCGATCATTTCGCAGAACGGGAACGCCTACGAAGAAGGCCTTGGCGACGCCTGGGGCCCGATCCGGAAGTATTGGGTCGAGCCAAACGCAGAAAACAGGGACATACTTCGCCAAACAGTTCTGACAGCGGGAGGAACGCGCTGGCAGTATACCCACGGCGTGGCGAATCCGGAGGCTGTTCCGCCTGAGTCATACACCTTGGACACGGCTCTGCTCGAACGGCCAGGGAACAAAGAGACTCAGCTCGATTTGTTTTTGGATTATGCGTCGAACGTGAAGCTTTATCCGAAATTCCAGGAATATTTCCGTAAATCGAAGCCGCCTTTGCTTGCGATCTGGGGCAAGAACGATCCTTTCTTCATTCCTGCGGGAGCAAAGGCCTTTCAAAAGGACTTGCCGAACGCGGATGTGCAATTCCTCGATACCGGACACTTTGCGATTGAGACACACGTGGTAGAAATCGCGACCGCGATGAAAAACTTCTTCGCCGCGAATGGCGGCGGGCGGCTAAAAGCCGAACGAACGGCTTAACGATGAATACGTTTTACTCATTTCCTGTCAGAAGGTAATTGGAACGAGGAGTGATATGGAACGTCGAAGATTTCTTGGTGCGCTCACAGCCGCATCTCTAGGAGTCGCTCTCGATGGTTCGCTCGCGAAATTTGCACGCGCGCAAAGCACCCCGCAAGCCGCCAATTCGCACCCTTCCAAGATGGGTGAATTTCCCAAGAACTCAACCATAATCCTGGTGCATGGGGCATGGGCTGACGGCTCGTGTTGGCGCAACGTCATTCTGCCTTTAGAACGGCGCGGCCTGCACGTCATGTGCGCGCCGATCCCGCTCACCTCCCTAACCAACGACGCTACCGCTCTGAGTTGGGCACTGGAGCGGACCAACGGCCCGGTGGTCCTGGTAGGGCACGCCTACTCTGGCGCCGTGATCGCCGCTGTGAGAGAAGACCGAGTCAAGTCTTTGGTTTATATCGCGGCGCTCGCCCCGGATGAGGGCGAGACCGTGGCCCAGGTTTTCTATCGTGACCCAAAGCCCCCGGAATCGCCGAAGTTAGCTCCCGATTCTCACGGCTTTATATGGATTCCAGACGGTGGGTTTCGCCAAGCGGTTGCCCACAAGGCTTCTGCGGAACAAACAAGCATAGCAACTGCCGTGCAACGGCCCATCGCGGTTCAGTGCATTCAAGAGTCGGCCCCGACGCCGGCATGGAAAACAAAACCGTCGTGGTTCCTGATTGCCGAAGAGGATCGCATGATCAATCCGAAGACGCAGCATTTTATGGCGGATCGTATGCGGGCGAAGGTTCATTCGCATCATGTGGACCACAGCCCGATGTACACGGAGCCAAATCTTGTGATCAACATAATCCTGGAAGCGGCACGTGAAACCCTGTCGTCCTAGGTGCTCGCCGAAACGAACACGCAATTTCCTATTGGAAGAGGCAGGGACATGGGCAGTGCAAAATCTGTCGCCATCATCACCGGCGCAAGTCAGGGCATAGGACGAGCCACAGCTCTCCGGCTGGCGCGCGATTTCTCGGCCATTGTGCTGGTGGCAAGAGATAAGGACAATCTGGAAACAACTGCCACCGAGGTAAAGTCTCTTGGGGCTGAAGCAACGGTCTGTGCTCTCGACCTGCGTCAAGCGCAATCGGCGAAGGGCATCATCGAAGAAACCCTCGAACGCTTTGGCAGAATCGATGCGCTGCTCAACATCGCCGGTGCTGTGCCGCAAATCGATTTGTTCCAGATGACCGACGCGCAGTGGGACGACGGCATGGCGCTCAAGCTGAACGGCGCCCGTCGCTTGACTCTAGAGGCTTGGGACGCTTTGAAGGCCTCGAATGGATCGGTCGTGTTCATGTCCGGAAGCGCCGCTTTGGCCCCCAAGCCCGGATACGCTGCTGTTGCGACCATCAATGCAGCCATTAACGCGCTTGCCAAAGCATTCGCAGAGCAAGGGATCAAAGATGGAGTGCAGGTCAACAGCGTATCTCCTGGAGCGGTGATGACGGGACGTCGACGCGCGTTCTTCGAAAGTTGGGCGTCTGCCCACAATCTCACCGTGGAAGAGGCGATCAAGAAATTTCCGGAGCAGGCTGGCATTACTCGCTTTGGAAAGCCAGAGGAGATTGCCGACCTGATGAGTTATCTGGTATCCCCGGCGGCGAAGTGGATGACCGGAGCTTCTGTCCGCATGGACGGCGGCGAGATCAAGGGCATTTAGGTCGGGATGAGGAGGTAGGAATGAAGCGTCGTGGTTTTCTTGGTGGCCTTGCAGCCGCATCGTTCGGTGCCCTGCTTGAGAACGCTTTCACCCAACCAATACAACCACCAAGATCAAACAAAACTGGAGGAGGTATGGCGGGCCAGGATTCTTTCGAGCCGTCTTTTATCGAGGCTCCCGGGAACACAATTTTCGTGCGCCGTTACGGAAAAGGACCAGCCATTCTGCTGGTGCACGGCTTCCCGCGCACCAGCCTGATGTGGCGATTTCTTGCACCGAAACTCGCCGAGAATCACACCGTAATCTGCGCGGACCTCCGCGCCTACGGTCGCAGTGGGATACCCGCTTCCGCAGACGATCACTTCCCTTATTCCAAGCGCGCAATGGCGAAGGAACTGGTCGATGTGATGGACAAACTCGGCTTTCCAACCTTTACGCTGATCGGCCACGACCGCGGAGGACGCGTCAGCTACCGCATGGCCTTGGATCATGCGAAGAACGTGGAGCGACTCGCTGTCTTCGACGTCATTCCGATCTTTGAAGCATGGAGCCGATCCGATGCGCGCTTCGCGCAGACCTATTGGCCTTGGATTTTGCTGTCACAGAACGAACCGCTCCCGGAGAGTTATCTGCGCGGTGCACCCGAGGCCGTCTTCCATAATCCCTTCGGCCAAGGTTCCTTCGGGCCAGAGATTCTCGAACAATATGTTTCAACCTATCGCGATCAGGCCCGTGTTCACGGAATCTGCGAGGAGTATCGAGCGGCAGCGACGATTGATGTCGAACACGATCGTGCGGATAAGGAAGCGTCCAAGCGGATCGAATGTCCCATGCTGCATCTATGGGCGGAGGGTGGCCCGCTCGACACTTTCTATGCGAAAGACGGAGGCCCGCTGGGAATTTGGCGGCAATGGGCTCCGCGTGCACACGGACAGGCGATGAAGGGCGGCCACTTCTTCCCGGAAGAAAATCCTGACGACACCGCAGTTCTGGTCAAGCAGTTTCTTTCCGCTTGAGGCTCGCATCACGAAAGGAGAGGAAAAATTACATGGTGGCATGGGATCGCGTGACTCGTCGTGACGTGTTACGCGCGATACACGAGTACAACCGGCTGGGCCCAGAACAGTTCTTCTCTGAGCACGGTTTCGCCCCTACCACGACCTATGAGTTGGTCTGGCATAAACGCCGATATCCGCCGAAGGCAGTCTTGGGCGCAGCCTATGAGTTCGCCACAGGGCAACAACTTGCCTCTGGTGACTTCGAAGGTGGAAAGACCGGCGCCGTAAGAGAGCTCGGCAAGCTGGGATTCAGCATCGAGAAAAAGCTAAAGAAATAAAGGAGATGCGGAAATGAAAAAGTGGCAACTTGTAATTCCTATTGTCGCCGTTGCGGCCCTCGTCGCATGGTATGCATTTCGGCCGGAGCGGCTGGTGGTCAATCGGCTTGTGGACGAAGCGATGCCCAACATACAGGGTGGCTCGTCACCGCAGCCTCTTGTCGCAGGACAGTTCTACAGCATCTTGCACCCGACGGCCGGCACAGCGACTATCTACCAGATGGGAGACGGTACTCGTGTTCTTCGCTTTACGAATTTCACTACGTCAAACGGTCCCGACGTGCACGTCTACATGGTCGCGTCTGATGATGCAAAGGACATCGCGGCAGTAGAACATGCCGGTTTTATTGATCTCGGAGTCATCAAGGGCAACGTCGGCGACCAAAACTACACGCTCGGGGGTGACTTGGACTTGGGTAAATATCGAGCAGTGTCCATATGGTGCAAACGATTCAGCGTGAATTTCGGCGCTGCGGCGCTGAGACCCACGCAGGCAGCGGAAAATCACTAGGATCGCCTTCCGTTGGCAGACGCAACGGTTGCCGTAGCAGGCCGCGGTCGCCAGCAGTTCCGCAACAAGTGGTTCCCAAAGGAATTTCAGCGCTGGCAGCTAGCGCGCCGGCGATTTCGAGGAGCGTTTCGCTGAGGCCAAGGTGCATCGTCGAACACGTAGGATGGACCAGGATTTTGGGAACCGTTTTGCGAATGCGCAGGGAAGGCAGAAGATCCTTGCACCAGGCGATTGAATCGATGATGGTGACAAGTTTCAGGCGATCCCTACGCTTATCGTCGAGATGCTCTAACATGTCGTCTTTGAGACCGAGCGTGCAGGAAGCCGCGTCTACTACCACCGGCAACCTTCCTCCATAAGTCCAACGCCAAAGCGCATCACTCATCTGTTCGGACATCCATGTCTGTCCGCGCTTGTAGCCCTTGGAACTCCACGGCGTCGAGCAGCAAAGCCCTCTCACATCATCGGGAATCCACAGAGGCTTGCCCGCGCGTTTTGAGAGAGCCACGAACACCTCCGGAAGCGCCGGTGATGCGGGCTTAGTGTTGTCTCTGCCGAAGATGCGATTGACGCACGCAGGAAAATATACGGCGGCCGCCCCCTCACGACTCGTCTCAGGAAGCTCGGCCGGAGCGGCGTGCGGCATGGGGCCGGCTACTCCGGGAACAAGATCTTTGCTGACTATGCCGCGTGCCGCGTCAGTCAGTGTCTCAAGCAGGTGTGGGCTGGCAATTGTTTGGACGACATCGGCTGCCTTGACGCCAAGACGCGCCAGCTTCTCCACCTCGGCCCACTTCCTGGCCACATCCAGAGCGGCTTCCTCGGCAGCCACCGAGTGCTGCATCTTCCGAGAGCGATATCAGTCTTGAGGGGCAGCCCCACGATATCGTTGAACTTCAATTGCAGATCCGAGAGTTGCAGCTCGGTTGTCAGCAGATCCTGAGGGCACCGACAAATCCGATGCGCGATCCCCGAGTTCGACGACAACCCCATCCCTCGTCATTGCTGGATCTAGTCGCCAGAGGTTCTTGCTGTGGCAATCGATAACCGCCGGATGCAAAGTTTCGTCGGTCTCCACGCTGGTTCCTGCCAGATAAGCTTGATGTTCGGCCGGCCGATATTCATAGAGGAATGCGAAGGGGATGCTCGGGCGGTGTTCGCCGAGCGTCTCCGCGCTGACGCGCCACACTTCTTCCTCGTTTCGCGTCCCTACCGTTCGCGATGCTAAATCGCGTAAGACCTGCCGGCGCCGATCTTCGAGCACCCGTTCCGTTGTCTCTAGCCCCGTCCCCAACGCGCCGCCGACGTGGCCGTAGTCATCCGGAATCGGACTGTACGAAAACGCAAAGTAGCATTCCTCGAGGTAGTTGTTGCGATTAAGAGAGACTGGCTGGCTGGTCAGGAAGCTGGTTTCCTGACCCCGCGTCATGATCCTTTCGTGCAGCGGTCCCATGAATCCCCACGCCTCGGGAAACACCTCGTAGCAGGAACGACCCAGCGCCCACGGGTGCTTTGCTCCCATCGGCGGCCGGGAGGCGTCGTTGTACAACATCACGTAGTGCGGACCCCAGCAGATGGACATCGGATATCCGGAGCCCGCCACGATCTGCACGCAGATTCGCAGAGCTTGCGGCCACTGCTCCACTGGACTCAGTGGCGTAGTCGACCAGTCGAACGCACGCATATCAGTGCGGCCATCTCGCCGTCACCGGCAAAGACCGATTCGATCAACTGTGCCTTGTTGAGTCCATCCGGGTTCCTTCGACCTTTGAACGATACCCCTGCTGCCGAGGGTGTTTCAAGAGGCTCAGGGAGCGGTACTCGCGTCATCATGTAGTCGTTCTGACGATTGGATCGTGCAGAACATGCGAGTTGCTTCCGTGCGCGCAGCGCCCGATGTGCGGCAGGACCCCTATTACATAGGCTGTGAGGAATCCACGCTGTCGGAAGTTGCGATTCCCCTCCATGTAAAAACTTTTGCGCCGCCACCTGGAAACAGACGATCGATGTGCTCGTCGAAAACGGCTATCGCGTTGTAGCGCCAGATCAGATCGGCTTCTGTAAATCGGCCAAGCCGAGCATTATCAGTACAGCTTTCAGCAGTTGGCCCGGAATACCCTCTCGCTCCTGGCCTCTCTGGAGCGAGATTGTGACAGTTTCGAAAAGTGAGTCATAGTGCTCAGACTTGGCAGTCGGCTTCGTGAAACCCTTGGGTTCGATGCGAAGCCAATCAATCCACGCAGCCCGCAGCAGCAAGAGTAGGGACGGGCAATCGAAGGATGATCTGGCAAGGTGATTCAAATGCGTATCTCCCGTTTTCTGTTGCTGGCAGTTCTATTAGTGGCCATACCGGCCGCCTCATTCGCGCAGTTCGGCGTGTCGATCACGATCGCTCCGCCAGCGTTGCCGGTTTACGAGCAGCCCATGGCCCCCGCCGATGGTTATTTGTGGACACCCGGCTATTGGGCGAATGGGGATGAAGGTTTCTTCTGGGTGCCGGGTACCTGGGTGCAGCCTCCACAAGCCGGCTTGCTCTGGACCCCCGGTTATTGGGGTTGGGGCGGCGACGCTTTCGCCTGGAATGAAGGCTACTGGGGTTCGCAAGTAGGCTTCTATGGTGGAGTTAATTACGGTTTCGGCTACGGTGGCGTTGGCTACGGTGGCGGATATTGGAACAACGGAGCCTTCTACTACAACCGCTCGGTGAATAACGTGAACATCACGGACTTTCACAATGTTTACAACAAGACCGTGATCAACAACACCACAAATTATGTCAGCTATAACGGCGGCAATGGCGGAATTACCGCCCGCCCCACCGCAGCGGAAGAGACTGCGGCACACGAACAACACACGCCGCAAACGGCGATGCAGACTCAGCATGTGCACGCTGCCAGTACCAACCACGCACTGCTGGCGTCTGTGAACCAGGGCCGTCCCGCAATCGCGGCAACCGCGAAACCCGGCGAGTTCACCGGTTCGGGAGTGGTCGAGGCCAAAAAGGCGGGAGCGCCTTACAAGGCTCCGGTCGCCGGGAACAGACCCGCTGAGAATAAAGCGACGGCGAATAAGGCCGCTGAGGACAAAACCGCTGAGAGCAAGGCAACCGAAAACAAAGCTGCGGAGAACAAGGCAGCTGAGAACAAAGCCGCCGAGAGCAAGGCCACCGAGAGTAAGGCGAGCGAGAATAAGGCAGCCGAGAACAAAGCTGCCGAAGGCAAGGCGACGGAAAATAAAGCTGCGGAGAACAAGGCCGCTGAGGACAAAGCCACCGAGAGTAAGGCCACCGAGAGCAAGGCGAGCGAGAATAAGGCAGCTGAGAACAAAGCTGCCGAGGGCAAGGCAACGGAAAATAAAGCTGCGGAGAACAAGGCGGCTGAGGACAAAGCCACTGAGAGTAAGGCTACCGAGAACAAAGCAGCTGAGAACAGAGCCGCTCAGAACAAGGCCGCCGAGAGCAAGGCGAGTGAGAACAAAGCCGCAGAGAACAAGGCTACTGAGAATAAAGCAGCGGCTACTCGCACGAACGAGAACAAGGCGGCGCAGAACAAAGTGGCAGCGCCCCGCTCGAACGAGCCCAAATCAAAGCCTAAGGAGGCTCAGCCCGCCGAGTCCGTTAAGCCGACTGCGGCTCATCCGAAGCCCGCGCCGCGACAACAGACTGCACCCCGCGCTGCAGCCGCACCGCATGCGCAGCCTGCAGCTCATCCGGCCACGACAGCTCGTGCGCAGCCCGCGCCGAAACAACAGCCCGCGCCCCGCGCCGAAGCTGCGCCTCATGCGCAGCCCGCTGCTCATCCGGCAACCACAGCTAAGGCCCAGCCCGCGCCACGCCCTGCTGCGAAAGAAGCGCCTAAAACCGAAGAGCGTCCTCGGCAGTGACAAACTGACTGCGGCGTATTGCGTCCAGTTTTTCGAGTCGTAAGAAAGTCGATTGACTCTTGTAGTGGCGCGGATCCAATGCACGGATCCGCGCCACTATTTTCTGACTGCTTGCAATTACTCGACCGGAACTCTCCCGTAGTGAGAAACACTCAACCTCACCGCCAGCATCCCGGAAAGTAATTAATCCGCCATTTCAACCAACTCGTCACTGAGCAGTTTTGACCAGTACGAAACGGGCAAAACGCCTATAACCAAAGCTGACTCACAAGGAAAAAGGAGCCAACCATGCTCGGAACTATATTGATCGTGATTTTGGTTTTAGCGCTTTTTGGAGCACTGCCACGATGGTCGCATAGCAGAGACTGGGGCTATTACCCGACCGGAGGAGTAGGCATGATCCTCCTGATCGTCGTCGTTCTCCTGCTTCTTGGCCGAATTTGAACTTGCACAAACCGCCAACATCGCCGACGCCAACGGTCGCAAGCAATCCCGGAAACTGATCAATCCCCGTGCGCTTACTCCACTTCAAGAACTCGGCGGTTTATGTGGTTCGCGACATGGAAAGAAACCATACCCTGGCGTTTTCCGCGGCGCTGGCGTATTACTTCGTCCTCTCCCTGTTTCCGTTTTTGATTTTACTTTCCGCGGTCGTCGCCCACCTTCCGCTTCCGGACTTCTTTAGCCAGGTCATGGGGTTGGTTGCACGCGTGGTCCCGGCCTCCAGCATGGGCCCGCTCAGGAATTTGATGAAAGATACGATTTTTTCCAGTCACAGCCGATTGCTCACGTTCGGAATCCTGTTCACGGTGTGGTCGGCATCGAGTGGATTCACCGCGCTGATCGACGCGCTCAACACCGCCTATGCTGTGACTGAGACCCGGCGCTATTGGAAGACACGGAGTCTCGCCGTCATTCTTACGTTTTCGGTTGGGTGTCTGCTCATCATTGCCCTTGGTCTGCTGCTTCTGGGGCCTGGTCTGAGCGCAAGGCTGACCGATGCATTCGGAATGGGAAATCTCTGGCCGTATGTTCGATGGGTGGTCACAATTGGGTGCACGGTTCTCGCCGTCGAACTTCTCTACTTCGTTGCGCCGAATGTGAAGCAAAAATTCGTGAGCACGCTGCCCGGAGCCTTGATCGCCGTAGGCGGCTGGATCGGGTTGTCGTACTTGCTCTCAATCTACTTCCAGGACTTCTCCGCCTACAGCAGGGGCTACGGTAGCCTGGGAGTAGCGCTAGCATTCAGCATCTGGCTCTACTGGACCGGCTTTCTGGTGTTGATCGGCGCCCAATTCAATGCCGAGCTTTTGCACGAGACTGGGACAAGATTGGTGCATCAACCAAGACGGCGCGCAGCCTGAACCCAGGCCCGTGAGTGGAGAAAATATGGCAACGCAAGAGTGGACGGTGAAGGAACTGATCGAAGCCCTGAAAAAATTCCCGCCAGACGCAAAAATCTATTACGAGATGGGACCATACGGTCCGGGAACAATCGGGAGAGCGCAATACGTGAAGGCCTGGGGCGAGGGCGACGCGATGGGAGTGCTTCTGGACCGGTAGCTTCGTGGCGGCAAAATTGGCAAAGCTATTTCGCCCGCGATCGTCGTGCCGGCAAGACCTCGTTCGGCAAAACGTGGTTGGCCAAAGCATGGTTCGGCAAGCAAAGACCCTCGCCGGAACGACCTGCCTATGCGAACGACGAACTGGGCCGGGGCCCGCCGAGTATCATCGCTGCCGCTTTCCGTTCCACGGCGTCAGCGGCGGAAAGCTTCCGGTCCCGGTGTGCCTCGGTGCGCGGGGCGCCCGTATGCAGTTCACAAACTTCCCCAATCGCTGCGCCGCAGGTAGTGCAGGGCAGCGATAATATCTGCTTCGGCGTGAGTTCTTTGGTCTTCACCACCACATAATGCAATGTTCCAAGCGGCAAAAATGTCCAATATTGCTCATTTGTAACAATTTAATAGCATGGCAGAATTCATTTTCTTGCTGCGCGAGGGATTTTGCGAGTGTGAGCAAAAGTGAGCATCTTTGGCGGGCACAACTTTGAGATCATCTTGGAGAGTGTAGTCCCACCTTGGGATAAATTCCCGTGATGGCACCAACCACATTGGCCAAGAACAACCACGATTTCGACCCGGATGAATTCCTTGCCACTATTGGCACGGGTAGGAAAGTTGTGACCTTTCCCAGGAAGCAAGCAATCTTTGCGCAGGGAGATGTGGCTGACGCGGTCTTCTATATCCAGGCAGGCAAGATAAAACTCACGGTTGTATCCAAGATTGGCAAGGAAGCAACCCTTGGCATACTGAACGAGGGACAATTTTTCGGAGAAGGCAGCCTGGCGGGACAGGCTCTGCGCATGGGCTCCGCAACCGCCATGACGGACTGCGAACTTCTGCGCATCGATAAGAAGGCGATGATGCTTGCGCTTCACCGGGAGCACAAGTTCTCCGATTTATTCGTATCGTATCTGCTCGCACGAAACATCCGCTACGAAGAGGATCTGGTCGATCAGCTTTTCAACTCCAGCGAAAAGAGGCTGGCTCGGCTTCTGCTGTTGCTGGCTCACTTCGGCAAAGAAGGAGTTCCCGAAACCGTGATCCCCAAGATCAGCCAGGAAACTCTCGCCGAGATGATAGGCACCACCCGCTCGCGCGTCAGTTTTTTCATGAATCGATTCAGAAAGCTAGGCTTCCTTGAGTATGGCGAGAGTGGGCTACAAGTGCATAGTTCACTTCTAAATGTCGTTCTCCACGACTAGCGACCTCCAATTCCACAACGAAAACATAGCTTGCCCAATTCAATTCAGGCTTTTGCAGGGTCTAGCCCGGCTAGCGGCCCCATTCGGGTCGCCACCAGTACCTGCAGCAGCGTTGCGGTGTTACGAACGCTTCCCGAGATGGTGATGAGCGCTTCTGAGACGGGTGGATGTAGTTCTGCCAGCGAGTCGAGACGGTCACTCACGTTGAAGAGTTGCTGAACTTCGTGCAGGATCGCATTGGAAGGCATGGGGACGCGGCTTTCTTGAAAGCCTAAGAAGAGAAAACTTCAGATGGGCTGACTTAGTTCAGGGAACCTGAAAGAGGAGAAGGGTAACCACCTCAGCTTGATCATATCACCTGAGAGTGATATTTCGGCCCTCCGTCATACCGTCAATCCGAGGAATCTTTCTGGCAAGCGCTTTTACCGCGAACAGAGCCCCAACTCCGAGAGGTACGAATTTAGGGAATTGTCCTGCCGACTCTTCGATACTAACCGCTTCTTTATTCTTCGCTCCCTAAGCTGATTCTAAAGACGAGCAATTCTGACCAGCTTTCCCAAGCTCAAAGTGTGAGACTGCCATCACCGGGTTCTGAAGACAACAGAATCCAGTAGACAAACTTGGTTTTGTGGAGGTTTCGATGAACTTGAATCTGACGGATCCGAGGCTCATAGCTCTTGCCGCGGCTGTGATTGTAATCGTCGCATTGCTTATTTGGCTGTCTGTGCGAAAACAGAGGGCCACCACGGCGAACCTGCGGAAAAAGTTTGGCCCCGAGTACGACCTGGCGGTGCAGACGCACGGGTCGAAAGCGGAAACGAAGCTCGCGGATCGCGAGAAGCGGATTGAAAGCCTCAACCTCCGCGATCTTGATGCAATGGAGCGCGCACGTTTTTCGCAGCGTTGGGAAGCGCTGCAGGCTCGTTTTGTCGATTCCCCGAAGGGTGCAGTCGCGGAAGCCGATGACTTGGTGTCCTCAGTAATGAAAGCCCGCGGCTATCCAATATCCGATTTCGATCAGCGTGCTGCCGACATTTCTGTCGACCATCCACGCGTCGTGGAGAACTACCGCTTGGCGCATCAAATTGCGCTGCGGGTCGGGAAAGACCAGGCAAGCACCGAAGAGCTGCGAACCGCGATGATTCACTACCGTTCTCTGTTCGAGGATATGGTGCAGGTGCCAGTGATTGTGGAAAGAAAAGAAGTGGCGTGATGGCAGCGATCCACAAACTCAATCCCATTAAGAGACAAAAGGAAAAAATATGAAAGCAAGCACGGAAGACCGCACCCAAGGCAAGCTTCACGAAGTGAAGGGAAAGATCAAGGAAGAGATTGGAAAGGCGACCAACAACCCAGACTTAAAGGTTTCAGGCAACGCGGAAAAGAATGCCGGCAAAGTTCAAAAATGGATCGGCCGCGCGGAAAAGGCCATCGGCGAATGAGCAATGCAACAGTTCGGCCGACGAGATACACGTCGGCGAGATGCACAAGGAGAACACCATGTCACAAACCGTAGTGGAAAGAACGGCTGAACACATTGGCGAATCGGTTCGCCAGGCTTCCCGCGCAGGCAGTGCAATTGCAGACGCGATCGAGGACGGAGTCGGTGCAGCAAAGCGCGTCGCAAAGCAGGGCGGCGATGCTGCCGAAGAATTCCTCGATGACACAACTCTGCGCCTGCAGCGGCACCTTGTGCTCACGGTTGCAACGACGTTTGCCCTAGGCGTCGCCGCAGGAGCACTGATCGGCTGGATGAAACGCCGATAGATCAAACCTTTTGGACGAGCAGTATCTGCGGCGCAGTGTGAGCGAGTATCCCGCCGCAATCTTTTAAGACGAACACTGGAAAAACGAACCTCGAAAAGGAGAAATGATGATGACGACAAACCAGCAGACTACGTGTGCGCACGTGCCATGCCGCTGCCCGGTGCAGCCCAACGAAAAATACTGCGGTCAAGCCTGCAGGGAAGCAGGATCCAGCGAAGTGGAGATTGCATGCCAATGTGACCACGGACCTTGCCCGCTTACCACTTGAACAGTCAAACTCGGCGCTGGGTCTGGAGTACCCAGACCCGGATTAACCGTGAAGGTATCGACATGAAGATGCGCAGACCTATGCTTTTGTTGGCAAGTGTAGGCATCGGGCTCCTGCCGTTGCTGGCGGTGGCGCAAGCGCTACTCGAGTCGGCGGGCTCCTCGGGTATGGTTGCGAGCGCGACCATGGCGCGACCAGATTTGACGTACACGCGTCCGACGGAGAAAAGAAAAATCGAGAACTATCTCTTCAATGCATTCGGCCCGTATCCGGCCTTAGGAGCGGCACTTGCGGCTGGCGTTGATCAGGCACATAACACCCTGCCGGAGTGGAAGCAGGGCGCTGCGGCTTACACGGAACGATTTGGATCGATTTTTGGCATCGCGGCGATAACCACCACCACGCGATATGCACTGGCGGAAGCCTTCAGGGAAGACACGTTGTACTACCGGTGCGAATGCAAAGGCCTGTTTCCACGGCTGCGCCACGCCTTGATTTCTACCTTGTCGGCCCGCCGCGGCCAGGACGGCCACCGCGTCTTTTCTTTTCCTGCGCTGATTGCGCCATATGCCGGCTCAATGACTGCCGTCTATGCGTGGTATCCCGGCCGCTACAACGCCAGGGACGCTCTTCGGATGGGCAATCACACCATCCTGGGATATGTGGGCGGAAACATCGCCCTGGAATTTTTCTACAGCGGACCCCACTCTTTGCTGCATCGCATGCATCCTAACAACGCGCACGCAGCGCCGAATTCGGGATCGAATCCGTGATGAGCCATGAATCCAATGCGGTAGCTGGCACGAACCCTCAAGTTCGAGGGCAACCAATCCCACTCGTCTCGCAACCACCGAACCCCGCCGGATTATTGATAAACGAGTTTCTTGAATGGTTCGGCGATCTCGGCATTTTTTTCTGGCACGTTGTCCGGGCTGCAGTCACGCCGCCATTTGAGTTTGCCGAACTCTTCCGGCAACTCGACGAGATCGGATCAAAGTCCCTGCCGCTGGTCGCTTTGGCTGGAGCCGCTACCGGCGTCGTGCTCTCGTTGGAAGCCCGTTACAGCTTGACTCGATTCGGCGCCAAGTCTCTGCTTCCTGCCGCTATCGTGTTCTCTGTCATCCACGAGACAGGCCCGATCATTACCGGCCTGGTCGTGAGCGGCCGGGTGGGTGCCGGCATTGGTGCAGAGCTGGCATCGATGAAAGTCACCGAGCAGATCGACGCCATCGAGGCTTCCGCGGTAAACCCCTACAGGCTGCTGGCAGCGACTCGCATTCTGGCTTGCATCCTGATGCTCCCCCTGCTGACCCTCGCTGCCGACTTTTGCGGCGTCCTCATGGGTTGGGTTACGCAGGCCATGGTTGAGCCGGTTTCTTTGCACCAGTTCATCAACGCCGGTTTTAACGGCGCCGATTTTAACGATTTTCTGCCGCCAACACTTAAAACTGCTGTCTTTGGCCTGATTATTGGGCTAACCGCGTGTTTTCAAGGAATGCGGACACAGGGAGGCGCGGCGGGCGTGGGCCGTGCGGCTACGAGTTCGGTCGTCTTGTCCTCATTGTTCGTCATACTGGCCGATGTGGTGCTGGTAAAAATCATCATCATATTTTTTCCGTAATGAATCGGAAGCTGAACGACTATGCACACGATCGATCAAGTTGCGAGGAAGCAAGACGAAGTCTATAAAGACAGCACTGCACCCGCTGTCACCGTCGAGGACTTGCATAAATCCTTCGGAACTCAAAAGGTCCTGAACGGGATCAGCCTTAGCGTGAAACGCGGCGAGACCCTGGCAGTGTTGGGGCGCAGCGGTACCGGCAAGAGCGTCTTGCTGCGCCTCATCATCGGCCTCGAAAAGCCCGACTCGGGATCGGTCCGCATCCATGGACAAGACATTACCGGCCTGGCTCTCGACCAACTCGGCGGAGTCAGGAAGAAAATGGGATTTTCGTTTCAGCACTCTGCGCTCTACGACTCGCTGACCGTCGAGCAGAACGTAGCGTTTCCGCTGGAGCACCATAAGAAGGAGATGTCGAAGTCTGACAAAGCTGAGCGCGTCAGACAGCTCCTCACAGAAGTGGGCATGGAAGGCGCATTTCAGAAGATGCCTTCCGACATCTCGGGCGGCATGCAGAAACGAGTAGGGCTGGCGCGCGCTCTGGCTTTGGAACCAGACATTCTTCTGCTCGATGAGCCTACCGCCGGCCTCGACCCCATCAGCTCCGGTGAGATCGATGATTTGGTCCTCAAGCTCCAGCAGGAACATCACATGGCGTCGATCGTAGTCACCCACGATCTGCACAGCGCAAAGACAATCGCAGACCGCTTGGCCTTGCTCAATGAAGGAAATGTGGTGATCGAAGGCAGCTTTGAAGAGCTTCAAAATAGTGACATCGAATTTGTCAGGGAGTTTCTTAAGCATTCGTAGGAGGACATATGTCGAGAGCGGCGCGGCTGGGAATTTTCATAGTTGCGACACTGGCGATTCTGGTGGCCGGCGTCTTCATTATCGGAGGCAAGCAGTATCTTTTCAGCTCCACATACCGGTTGAAGGCGCAATTCGACAATGTCGTCGGCCTGGATGCTGGAGCCGACGTGCGAGTAGGCGGCGTTCACAGTGGAACTGTGCGCAGCATCGTGCTGCCGCACAATCCGGGCGAAAAAGTCACGGTATTCATGGATCTGGGCAAGTCGACCCACGAGATCATCAAACAAGACTCTATAGCCACAATCGAAACTGAGGGTTTGTTGGGCAATCAGTTTTTGGCGATTTCGTTTGGATCCGCCGGCGCAGCCGACGTGCGGGATGGCGATACAATCACGAGCCAGCCGCCACTGGAAATGTCAGATATGCTCGCAAAGGCCAGCGGCCTTTTGGATAGCAGCCAGCAAGCGATTCAGAACGCAACCCGGGCAGCGGCGAATCTACAGTCGATCAGCGCCAAGATCGACAGAGGTCAGGGGACCGCGGGCGCCCTGGTCAACGACAAACAACTCTATACCAACCTCGAACAGACAACGAGCGCCATGCGCGACACCATGGTCCACGCGCAAGCCGGTGTTACCGACTTCCAGGAGAATATGGAAGCCATGAAGCACAATTTCTTCCTGCGCGGCTATTTCAAGACCCGCGGCTACGAAGATTCCGCCGAACTCGCCAAGTATGAGATCGAAAAATTGCCGCAAGGAACGCCAACCAAGCAGTTCACCTACTCAGCCAAACAGCTCTTCGATAAGCAGGATTCGGCCAAGCTAAAAAACCAGAAATCCCTAAACGCTGGCGGCGAGTTCCTGGCGAATAACCAATTCGGCTTTGCAGTGGTCGTAGTGTCGACAGGCATGGAGGGCGACACCCAAAAAGATTTGGTGCTTACCGAAGCCCGGGCCATGGTTGTGCGCGAGTATCTCGTGGAGCACTTCGGATTTGACGATAGCGAACTCAAAACTCTCGGAATGGGCAAGCAGCCAGGCACAGATTCCGACGCCGGCTGGGGCACGGTGCAGATTTTCGTCTATCCAGCAGGAACTGAAATTCCACCAAACAAACAAACCCAAGCAGGCATCGCATCCCAGGCGAACTCAGACCGACCAGTTCAGGCTTCTGCGACCACAACTCCAAAGTCCCAATAAGAAGCAAACAGAAGTGCGTAGGTCTTGCATCTGCAGGGCATCGAAAGTCAATTGTAATTAGTCGCCCTTAACAGCAGCTTGCAGCCGGTTTGGGGTCAGCACCGTTAGCTCGCCCACTTGTTCCCGCTTCGCCGCTCGAAGGTGAGCGGCATGATCCGCCATCCAAAGTTCGGGAATGATTTCGCCGACCAGGTGCCCGTGGCAGAAAAGCCGAACTACCGAACTCTCGGAAACGACAATGCCCACCGCCTTTGTCACCGCGCTCATGTTGGCGGCTGCAATGTGGCGGCTACCGAGCCCGAGTGGCACATCCACTTGCGCCGCCACCGCGTCAAGGTAACGGCATGCGGAAAGGAAAAGTCCGTCGCGGCTCACTACAAAGCCACCGTCCAATTGCGCCAGCTCCTTAATTGTTCCGCGGAGATTCAGATTGGTGATATGGCGCGAAGACTCGGGATGCCCCAACAACGGATCTAAAATCAGCGGGCGCGATCTGGATAACACCGCAGCCTCATCTCCCAGGGTAAACAAAGTGCCAACCCGTTTTCCCTCGCGGCCCTCGCGGGCAATTTCCACCGCGAGCCCAATCAGCGGCTCAAGAACGCTCGCATCGTATTCGCTTACTTCGCACAGAAGACTTTCAAACATCCACTCACTCCTCGCTGGACAACGCTCGGACTTCATCGCTCCAAACGATTCGGGCCGAACCAAACAAATGCGATTTTCCGAAGACTATGTTAGCGCGTGGCGTCCGCCACCGGCAGGAAGATCTGAAAACGCGTGTCGCCGGGTTTGGAATTCACCTGAATATTGCCTCTGTGCTTCTTCACAATTCGCTGCACGGTATCAAGGCCAAGCCCCGTGCCTTCTCCCACTCCTTTGGTCGTGAAAAAAGGCTCAAAGATGTGAGGCTCTACCTCGGGAGAAATTCCCGGGCCGTTGTCTCCAATCTCAACCACCACGCAGCCGTCGTCGCGGTAGGTGCGGACGCGAAGCTCGCCTTTTCCATGCATCGCGTCAATCGCGTTATCGATAATGTTAGTCCAGACTTGATTCAGTTCGCTGCCAAACGAATCTACGAGAAGCGGAACAGGCTGGTAATCCCGTTGCACGGCCACTCCCTGTTTCAGCTTGTGATTCAGGATCGTAAGCGTGGTTTCCAGGCTCTTCACGATATCCACGTTCTGCACCTTGGCCTGGTCCATGTAGGTGTATTCCTTGATCGCGCACACTAGGTCCGAGATTCGCGAAGTGCTGCTCTCGATTTCATGCACCAGAACAGCGATTTCCACCACCGCCGCAATCCTCACCAACGCGGCTCTAGCGGCATCTGCATCCAGGCTCGCGAACAACGATTCCAAAATCTCCGGCTGAATATTCCGCCGCGCCAAGTCAGCCGCCAACTGCCAAAGATCGCTCTGCCCGTGACTGCGCAACAGCGAATCGATCTGGTCCTCCAGATCGCTGATTGTTAGCGCATCGGGCGGAACGACATCTTTTTGCGTAAATAATGCTTCCAGTTTTTCAATCTCCCCTTTCTGCGCCGCAGTAAGATCTCGTCTTCCCAGTTCCAGACTCGCGCTCTTGACTTTCTTGATCAGCTCTCGCAGTTGGCTGGCGGCGCGTTTGGCGGCGGAAGCGGGATTGTTCAGTTCGTGCGCCAGCCCGGCCGAGAGCTTTCCGAGAGAAGCCAACCGGTCTCGCTGTTGTTCAAGCCGGGTAGTCTCACGAATCCGATCAGACATCAGCCCCACTAGCCGCTGGGTCAGCACCGGCATTTTCTGTATAAGTTCTGGAAACAGTGAGGCTGGAAATTTTAAGGCGCGGCTATCTGTCTCAGCTCGTCCCCCGACAGTAAACTGCTTCATCCTCGAAAACGGCAGCACTCCAGTAACGTCTCCCGGCTCCAGGTCGAAGAGGACGGCTTGGCCATTAAGTTCGCCCCTGACTTGAAGATGCCCTTCAAGAATCACAAACATCGCGTCGGCGGGATCGCCCTGCCGTGAGTAGACGTCGCCTGCCTTGAGATTAAGTTCTTGCGATTGGCCGATGAACCAGTCGATCTGATCATCTGGCAAATCGGCGAACGTTGGAAAACGAAGCAACTCAGATTTATCGACCATTTACACCTTGCTTAGATATTGATGAATGAACTGCACTGCCACCGAACCTTCCCCAACTCCCGACGCAACCCGCTTGATGGAACCATGCCGCACATCGCCCACGGAGAAGATACCGGGAACATTCGTCTCCAGCAAGAACGGATCGCGGTCGAGGTTCCATCCCTTGGGGTGTTGGCCATCGCGAATGAGATCGGGGCCAGTCAACAGGAAGCCGCGCTCGTCCCGCTCGACAATGTCCGCCAGCCAATCGGTCCTCGGCAAAGCTCCGATGAAAATAAACATCGAACTCGCGGGCACGCGCTCGATCTTATTGGTATCGGAACACACCACGGATATCTCTTCCAGCCGCGTTTCGCCGTGCGCCTCGGCCACGCCGGCATGTGTCCAGATTTGAATGTTCGGCGTCTCTTTTATTTGGTCGATTAGGTATTGTGACATCGTGCTGGAAAGCGATTCGCCGCGCACCAGAATAACAACGCGCTCGGCAAATCTAGCGAAGTTCATCGCCGCCTGGCCCGCCGAGTTCGCGCCGCCCACCACATAGACAATCTCACCCTTGCAAGACAACGCCTCGGTTGCGCCGCCACCATAATAAATCCCTGCACCCTGCAGCCGGTCGATCCCCGGGGCATCCAATCGCCTCCACTGCACGCCCGTCGCGATCATCAACGCATGGCAGGAGATTTCATTTCCATCCGCCAGCTTGATAATGCGGTAAGGTCCTTCCACTCTGGCGTTCACTGCTTCCTGCGGGGACAGAATCTCTACTCCAAAACGCTGCGCTTGTACGACGGCGCGGCGAGCCAGGTCGCCGCCACTCAGCCCGGTAGGAAATCCGAGATAGTTCTCGATGCGCGAACTCATGCCGGCCTGGCCGCCGGGCGCTTCCCGCTCAATCATCACCGTGTGCAGACCTTCCGAGGCGCCATAAACGGCGGCGGCCAAACCAGCCGGACCTCCGCCCACAATAGCGAGATCGTAAAAACTGGTTTGAGCGCGCGTTCGCAAACCGACCTTCTGCGCCACATCCGCGGGTACGCCTTCAAGAAGTTTCGTTCCGTCCGGGAAGAGCACCACCGGAAGACTGGCCCCCTCCGGCCCCAAAGCTTCCAGCAGTCGCTTAGTCTCCGGATCATTCGCGGAAGACTCGACATCGATCCACTGATAGGGAACGTGGTTGCGCGCCAGGAAGTCGCGCAACTCGTAGGATCGCGGCGACCAGCGCGTGCCCAGCACCCTGATCCCTTGGAACGTGGGGCGGAACGAAGCCTGCCAGTCATCGAGCAAATCATCCAACTGCGGATATAAGTGCTCCGCGGGAGGGTCCCATGGCTTCAGGAAAAAATAATTAATGCTGGCGTGATTGATGGCGCTGATTGCAGCGTTGGTGTCCGCGTACGCGGTAAGCAATGCCCGCTTCGCAGCGGGGAAGATTCCCATGGCCTGCTGCAAAAACTCCACGCCATCCATGCGCGGCATGCGTTGGTCGGCGAGCAGCAGCGCCACGCTGTCATTCCGCACCTTCAACTGCTTGAGAAGATCAAGCGCGCCCTCGGGCGAATCGCTTCCGATCACCCGGTATTCCGCGCCGTACTGCGAACGCAGATCGCGTTCGATCGCCCGCAGGACATCCGAGTCGTCATCCACGCTCAACAAAATTGGCTTAGGCATTCTTCGATCTCGTTTCGAACCTTCGGGCAGAAAGATGATAAAGACAAATGCAGACTCTTGGGCGCTCCGGACAACTGTTTAGATACCGAAACTCGGATTTGGTCGCTGCAATTCCGGCGGGAGCGCAACATTAATCTTCTCGTTGGCTATTCCAATGCCTCTCCCATATCACCCCAAATGGGGCACTTGGACAAGGCGCGTGAGCAGGATGAGGCGCTGCAGTGGGTTTGCTGAACCCGCCATGCGGTCTCAGCGACGCGGATTCCGAGGGAAGTACGAGGCTCTGCAGCCTGAACGGAGAAGTGCCGACGACCTAAATATTTTCGATTTTGTCGCGGATTCGGTTCCTTTATGTGTTCGTCGACTGGTACTGGAAACTTGGCCCGGCGTTCACGCCCGGTTTCGTTGGGCCCGCCGGAATCGCGGACATCATCGCGAAGGCAAGTTCCTTAAGCGATTCCATCAAGCCGATCGCCGCGCTCAACTGGCCCGGTTGGCCGTTGAAGACGCTGTGCAGCGTTTTGAGCAGGCTTGTGTAGGTGTAGTTGAAGGTAACGTTGTTGATCGCAGCCGCCGTCCCCGGAGCGTAACCTGCGACCGCAGGATTTGTGACCACCGGAAAGACGCCGTCCGGATCGAACGGAATCGCGTCGCCGGCATAGGCGAAGTCCGGCGGAGGAGTAGTGTTTTGCACCAGCGTCTTTCCGTAGCGGATCTCGGCATAACGATAATAGTGCGCCGGCCTGTGCTGCGGATCGAGCGGAGATCTCCGCGTGCCTTCCCCTTGCTGCACAATCGTCTCGATGGCCGCGGATGCCGACCCCACGTCGTGAACCGCGATCAACTCCGGCGACGGAAATCCCCTCGTTAATTGATAATCCGCTTTGCCGGTGAAGATGTTTCCCTTCTTCGATAGATCGACGATCTCCTGCCGGATGCGTTCGTAGAATTGGCCGATGGTAAGTGGCGGCTGTGCTCCCGCCGCCAGCATCGGTTTCACCGGGAAATGCAATGGATCTTCCGGTTCTTCAATCACCATAAAGACATTCTCGATCAGAGCCAGCGAGAAAGGGCTTAACGGCACTTGCAGGCTGGATTCGACACCTCCGGGCAAAGGTCCCGGATACTTCGGAATAAAATTGGATTTATCGATCTTCGGGTGCCCGCCGATGGCATTGAGAATGTTGCAAGCGAGCGCCATGTGCAACATCTCTTCCATGATCACCGACAGCAGCAGAGAAGCAATGTTCTGGTTCTTGCCCGGCTTTATCGAGTAAAGCGCATACAGATAGGTTGGCAGCGTCGCGTGCTCCAACTCGATAGCTTGCTGAAGGGCACAATGCAGGCCGGGCAGAGTGCCATCAAGATTCGCAGCGACTTCCGATCTTAGAAGAATCATACTTTCCCCCGGAAATTAGGTTGTGCGCCTGAGAACCATCCTGCGAGCTAACGCCGCGCCCTTGCCGCCCTTCATGCCGGCGGAAGGCGGCCCCGCTGCGGCAGTCTTCAGTGCAGCGGCAGGGCGAGCAGCCGGGATCTCGGCGCCGAAAAGTGGCTTGTCACCGGGACCCAAGTGTTGCAGCCATTGCAAGATTGCAGCGCGCTTGGCCGGCGAAAGATCGCGTGTGACCGGCATTGAGTTTGGATCCGAAACCGGTAGACCGAAGGCAAGCACCAGCAATTCTCGATGCTGGCAGACCGATTCATAGTCAGCGAGATTCAAGAACGTGTCCATCACCGGATAGAGATTTGCGTACTGCTGGAAGATCAGCTTCAAACTTTGCCAGGTCGGTGGATTGGCAGCTTTGTATTCGTTCCACAACAAAATGCTAATGAACTCCGTGGCGTTGAAGGGATAGCCGACCGGCGGGGGCATCGTGTCTTGCAGCATCGGCCTCACGCCGTAAACCTGACCATCGATGTAGGCTCGCGGATTGGCGGGATCGCTAGTGGCGATCGACAGCGTGGCAATGCCTCGAGCGTCAGTCACTACGCGGCATGGAAAGTTTATGGCGCCGGGCGGCGTGCCGACGGGCGGAGCGGTGCCGGTGTTGCTGACCGCCTGCCCTTGCAACTGGCTTGGATCGGAGATGCTCACGACGGTCGCGTCGGCCAGCGGCTTGCCGAAAACCGTGGCGTACAGCTTTGTCTGCGCAGTCTCGCCGGGTTCGAGACGAAAAACAAACTGATCGGCGCGAACATACAAGCCGCCTAGCGGTTCAGTAATGCCGTCGTTTGTCGAACCAGACGCGGTCAACAATAAACCCAGCGCATTCGACTGTGCCTTTTGCAAGTTGGTTCCAGTCACCGGCAGGCTGACCACGCCTGCCGTCGTGGCGTACCAATTGGCGTCCATGTACGGGATCGTGCCCAATGGAATCGGCGGGACAGGATTATTGTTTGCATCGTTCGGGAAGATGCAGGCCAGCGTAAGCGTTCCCAAATTCTGCAGCGGACCCCCCGCTGAAACGGTGGGCAGCGCATTGCCTAAGTCGGCATAGATAAATCCGGCCGATTCATCTACCGTAGCCACGCAGCAATTCAGCGGATTCTGCGGAGTGGCCAGGAAATGGCGGCCTAGGACGAGATGCGCCGGCTCCTCGGCTGCGGCCGGCCCGATCGTGCCGACAATCCGGCCCTGAGTAAAGGTCGGCGACTTCACATTGTCGTCGAAGCCATCGACATTGAACTTGATTGAGAGCCGTGCGCCCGACGCGGCTTTCAAAGCCGTAAGAAATCCTGATCCGGACACGTCGGCCCATTCCAAATCCACCAGCACCGATTGGTACATGGCCCCGAAGAAGCTGTCGGGACCACCAGTTGGGAATCGCGCCCAGATGTCTGCAAATGCGGCCGGCTGAAAGCGTCCTTTTGCCAGCGTATTTCCTGTCGCAGTGCAGATGCGCACCTCCAATCCCCAAATTTCAGAAACCATTTGCTGCTCAGTGTCCAGGTCCACCAGCTTTGCCGCGACGCGTGTGTCGGAATCAGCGATAAGGCACTGCAGGATGTTGTCGTTCGACACCGGCTTCCCAGCCTGCCAGGCCGCGGTCACCTTGCAGCCGATCAGCCGAAAATCAGCGTTTCCGCGCGGGTTCCACCAACCGTCAGTGGCTCCCGGACCGTATTGTTGGTAGCGCGGGAGAAATGTTGCATTATCGAAGTGAACCGGATCGTTGTTCACCGTAGAAGGTGCGGCCTGAAAGGTTCCTGCGAAATGCAGTCTTAATGCATTGAGATAGCTCATACGATCCTCTTTTGATTTGGCAACGACTCCACTTATAGACCGGGCCCGCACTCCTACGGATAACGGTCACTGAAGACGATAAGTCATACCCACCCTACAAGCAATGCCGGGATTAGGAAATCCCAGATATTCATGAAATCGGCTATTCAATACATTGTCGATTCTAGCGAACAGCCCAAAGCGACGGAATCCGTCGTATTCAAGCAATAGGTTGGTCGAAGAATAGCCTCCCACTGAGTCGATGTTCGGCGCCGGAAGCTGGAAATCGTACCTTCTGCCCATCCACAGAGTTGTAGCCGACACGCGAATTCGATCTGGCAGTTTGGCATCAACGCTCAATCCAGCCTGCCAGTCAGGCTCGTCTCGCAGCGGTTCGCTTGACGATTCAATATTCCAGTTCAGCGAAGATCCCCAGGCGCGCACTTCTAACTTGTTAGTAAATGAAACTGAAGCTTCTGTTTCTACTCCCTCGGTACGAACGTGTGTCAGGTTTACAAGGCGGAAGGCGGTCGAACTGAAGTCAATCAAATTCGAAAACAGGTTGTAGTAATACGTTCCAGATAACGTCAAAATGCTGCCAAAGCGATGCTGCACCCCCGCATCCATCCCGGTTGCCTTTTCCGGCCGAAGATTGGGATTACCCACGCTTGGATTCTCCAGCGCATATAAATCGGGTACTCTGTAAGCCCGCCCCCAACTCGCTTTCACAATTGTGTTCTTGGTTACAGTCACGGCTCCGCCTGCTCGCGGGGCAACCTGTATTGGAAATCCCGCCGTCTTGTTGACGCCGAGAGCAGCCATTCCTGTCATACGATCGGTGAAATAGACGAGGTCACCGCTTCCACTGGCAATGCCTCTGTTCGTGCTGAAATTTGAGCTATATGAATCGTCAAGAAGACTGTTGTTGCTTCCGATTTCGTCTGAACCTTGCGCATTGAAATGCGCCTGCCATTTCGGAGCAAGATTGAACACGTTCTGCAGCGTGAGTCGCGGTCGAGTGAAACGAGTGGTCGCTAGAGCGCCGGGTTGCGAAAGCGGTGACGGATTCGGACTGGCCAAAATCGGCGGCGTGTAGGAGTGCTCCCCACGGGTGAAAACGTCGGCATTCAGGCTTGTGCTCCACACTTTGCTCACCTGATGTTGAAAAACGAAACCTGCCAGGATGTTTCCCGCGTTGCTGGTCTCCGGAGTGCGAAGCACCGAAAGTTCAGGCCCTCCTCCGTTGGGCGGAAAGCTCGAGCCCTGGAACTGAATCCAACGGACCGTCCAGCTCATGGTCGAGTTTGTATCATGCGCATAGTCGGTCGTATCAGAAAATGTGCTCGTCGAGAAGGCGTCTGATTCGACTTGGTTTCCCACCCGCAGAAACGCCCCGGTCAATTTGTAGCCCAATAGCCCGTAAGAACCTTCGTCAGTGAAATTCACGCCAGCCGTGCCGAATGAACCTGTCTCCACACCGGCGGTCAACTTCGATTCATAGTGGGCCGGCTTAGTGATAACGTTGATCACGCCGCTCATAGCCTCTGATCCGTAACTGGACGAGAGCGGCCCGCGAACTACCTCAATGCGTTCGACGTCGTGAGTAAGAAGCGTAGAGAAATCGAACGCCCCTCCAAGAAGATTTGTGAGATCGTTGACGGGGATGCCATCAATCAGCATCAGGACGAGATTCGGCTTGCCGCCGCGGATGGTGAGAGTGCTCAACGAGCCCGCACTGCCATTTTGTTCGAGATTAACAAAAGGGATTGTTCGCACTACGTCATCCGAGGTAAGAGCGTGGGCATTGGCGATCTGCTCGCCGTCAACCACGCTGACCGCAGCTGGCGCAAGCGATGCGTCCAGAGGCTGGCCTGTAACTGTGACAACGGTAAGAATCGCGGGCTTAGCAGCGGTCGTAGGCGGAGAGTTCTTGTGGGAGGCCGGATTGTCTGCCTCTGCCGGAGTTTGCGCCGGGCACAGCGAAACGAAGATAAACAAATATGTGAGGACAAACGCAAACGGAAAACGCTCAGCCCGCAACGCGCCCGCCCGGGGACCGTCAGTGAGATCGCGAATAAGATCGTACATGACAGCGGCTACGGCAATCATCGGCGGCACCGAGTAGTTGTGAGGTTGCTTCGTTGCTGTGCCGGCATACGAGCATGAGTAACAAAGCCGCTTGTAAGTCGCCGGGTGGGGAACTCGCTCCGGATGTGAAGCCGCATTGACTCACTTTCTTCGCCGAAGCGCATTCAACCTATGCCTTTGAATGCCCAATGTCAAGGAAGGGAAGATCAGAGAGAAGATCAGGCAGAAGTCAAAAGACAAGATCGGAGAACAAGATCAGAAAACAAGATCAGAAAACAAGATCAGAAAACAAGATCAGAAAACAAGATCAGAGATCTCAATCACAAGGTACACGTGTGCCGGTCGCTTTCACGACTAATGCCTTGGGGTTCGGGATTATTTCTTACCCTTGGCCTTGGGCGTTAGCCTGCGCAGAATAAACTCCTGTGCCAGATTGGCGGCTGCGCGCTGGCCGGTGTCGATAAAGAAGTTCGTCAAGAACAACCCCGGGCCGCGATTCGACGGTGGATAGTAGGCGTTCGAAAGAGCGGCCGCCGCAAGGTCTCCGCCCATGGTGGAATAGTTCGGCTGCGGCTTCCCGTTGTCTCCCCTGCAGACGAATGGGCTGGAGAGCGCATGGATAGCGCGGGACTTGTTAGTCCCGGTGCCCTTGTAGAAGTAGCGCGGATCCTGGTGCAGAAGCGATGGGAGAATCGCGCCGCCGACCATAATATCGGTAATACCATCCGCGTAGTCCGCGCCATAGCGCTCGGCATAGCCGATAGCGCCCTCGCGGTAATTGGGTGTGCCTCCCGCTTGTTGACTGGCGGCGAGAAAGCCCACCCCCAGGAAGGTGACCGGATCGAATGCGACTTTAGCGGCGAGCTGAAACTTCAGCTTGGTCGTGAGTGGCACTGCATTCGGATCGTATGCGATGTAGAAATTCGGGATGATTCCGAAAATACGTTGCTGCTCCTCTGCCCTGACTTGTTCGGTGGCGATTTCTTCTGCCGAATAACCCACGTTCACCGTAGTGAGCGCCTTTGCGACCCTGAGCTTGGGAACCGTTAGGATGAGATATTGGCCAGGCTGGATTGTGACGTCAGGAGAAGTCCAGGTGGCGAATCCGTCGGCATTGACGGTGATGCGATACACCTGGGGATCGAGGTCGCTGAATTCAAAAAATCCTTTGTCGTTTGACGCCACCGTCCGTGAACCTTCGCGGCTACCTTGAAGGACAACGGTCGCGCCCGGAACGGTGTCGTCGTCCACATCGAGCACCGTGCCAACAATAATTGCGGGCTGGGGCCTCGGCGAGTCAGGCAAGCTAACCAGATGTTCCTGGGCGGTAGAGATTTGCGACCCACAAAGGCAGAGCATCAGCATGAAGACGTGCCATTTCATTCCGCGTTCTCCTATGAATGCGAGAAACAAACTCTTGAACGGCGAAGCTTTATCTTTGTCACCGCTGCCGATCTCGAGCCTGTTCCGCAACTCTTTTGATGCTCACGTCATTTCTGAAGTCGCGCCGAATCTCTTCTTCACTCTTTAAGACTCGGCTCAGATCCTGAGCAATCCGCAGCAACTCATCGGGATCCTTTGCGTCCAACGCCGCGCGACATAACTCTTTCCAGCTCTTACGCCTTCCTTCCTCCATCTCGAGTAACTCCTAAAGCTTTGCCCCTGCCCTCACGTTGCGCCCATCCGCGATGACTGGAGACGCGAGCGAAGATCTTAATCGTCGCCTGGTACCCGCGCCGTGGCTTCCACGGCTGACCGCGCGCAGGGCCGCTACCGTCGAGCCAACGAGAGAAATACCCATCAGCAAGCAAACAGCACTTACCACCAAACCGATAAGTAATTCGACTGCACCTTCCAGCATGAGCGCTCCTCTGTCTCTTAGGGACGCGGACACCAAGTCGGCGCGGCAGGCAGGAAAATCCACCTGCCGTGTCGTCATCCACTCAGAAGCGGAAAGCAATTCCGGCAGATGGCTGCGCAGTGTGAGTCCAGCTATCCGTGCTGAGGCTCCTGATGCCGAAATCCGCGTCTTTGTAGACGTAGCCTCGGTATTCGGCGCGCAGCAACAGGTGTTTGCTCAATATGTAATTAACGCCGCCGCCATACAGAAATGTCCCGGCTGCCTGGGTATCAGCGCCGGGCACGAAACCGCCCGCGTTGCCGGTGGGAGCAAAAATCAGGCTTCCACCGCCGCCCAGAACGTATGGATTGAGCTTGCGGGCAGGGAAGGGAATGTTTACGACTGCGTCGGCGGTCGCTGTGTGGACGTCGGATTGAACTCGCGAAAATCCGCTCGAGAAATACTTTAGGGTGTCCCGGTCATAGCCGTAGTTGGCTTCGCCGGCGAGCCAGCGATTAAAGTGGTAACGATATCCCACGAGGAACCCGCCGGTGTCGGTTGTGGTCCGAGTGACACCCTGACCGCTGGTATCTCTTGTGAAAAAGCCGGTGCCCTGCACACTGATCTCAGACCGGGCTTCTTGAGCTGGTGCGCCAAGAGCCGATAAAGCAACAAAACCTGCAAGCATAATCGCGATACGCCGCATAATTGACTACTCCGATCACCTGAATATGTAATTCACGATTCTCCACGCCGCTATTGCGTGCGATGGTCAAACCGTGTCAAAGCTTCTAAGGCAATCGAAATGCCAAGGTTGCGCTGATGTTCGTTCTCCCGAAGCGATTGATGCGAGGAAAGTTAAAGCCACAAGAGATGGAGAGTAAGCATGCGGAGTGTCACCGATACGCCACTTGATTTGACACATGACAAGATTTGCGACATTTTGTCGAAGCCTCCGCCGGTTTCGCCACATCAGATATGCATGTCCGCCGGAGAGTGGCCCCTTGCGGTAATTGCTTTAGCCGGAGGTCTGTAATTCGGTTTTTAGCGGGCGGGAGAGCCTAGAGCACGTCATTCACAACAGTCTCAGAGTGGCGCACGCAGCGCCACGAAGCATAGATGCGTGCGGCCAATGCCATCGGCACATGCGCGGTTGCACTCCGCACCGCCGTCACAGGCGAATGATCCAGTACAATTGTCGGCGTGCGTCGGGGCCAGGGACGAAACGTGCGGAGTCTGCAGTTCATTTCGTTACGTCTTTTGCTGCTGTTCTGTTTTGCGACTTCGCTATGGGCGGTTGATCCGGGCAGATATATCTCTCAATATGCGCACACCGCCTGGAGAATCCAGGACGGCGTCTTCAGCGGTACGCCCAATGCAATCGTCCAAACCCGCGATGGCTACGTTTGGATTGGAACGCAAAGTGGACTGGTGCGCTTCGATGGCGTTCGCTTCGTTCCTTGGGTTCCACCAAATGGTAAGCACGTGTCCGAAGGCATCTTCTCGTTGCTGGCTGGGCGCGACGGAAGTCTGTGGATTGGAACCGGCGCCCACCTCTCCCGCCTGAAAGATGGAGAGTTACTCAATTATCAGGAGGGCCTGGGACGCATCAACGCAATATTCGAAGATCGCGACGGAACCGTTTGGATGACGCGGTCGCGAGTTCGCGATGCGACCGGGCCTCTCTGTCGGGTTTTGGACACCAAACTCCGGTGTTTCGGAAAAGCAGATGGAATCACTCGTCCGTACGCCGGGCCGCTGGTCGGCGACAGGGAAGGAAATCTTTGGATGGGCAACTCCGACGTTCTTACGCGTTGGAGGGCGGACTCTTCCACGACAATTGCCCTGCCCGCATTGAAACGTGCCGAAGGGTTAGGCGGGGTTCTGGCCTTGGCCGTTACGGGCGACAATTCGATTTGGGCCGGAATCGACCGGCGTGGCCCCGGCTCCGGACTGCAACGGCTTTTTCAGGGTGTTTGGAAACCTTTTGTCACGCCAGCACTAAAAGGGAGCAATCTCGAAGTAAGTGCGTTGTTCGTGGATCGCGCAAACACCCTCTGGGTGGGAACAACCACTCAAGGGATTTACCGCATACACGAAGGCAATGTCGATCGGTTCTCGGGCGCCGACGGTTTGTCCAGCGACTCCGTAAGTGGTTTCTACGAGGATCTGGAAGGCAACCTCTGGGTGGCGACTTCCGAAGGTGTCGATTGCTTTCGCGATACTCCGGTGCTCACGTTCTCCACTCGCCAGGGACTAGTTACCAATTTCGTCTATTCGGTCCTCGCCGCTCGAGATGGAACTATTTGGATAGGGAATCACGGCGCTCTGGAATCTCTTCGCAGAGGTGAAACCTCTTCCATTCAAGCGAGGGACGGTTTGCCCGGGGAAAGAGTCACGTCCCTGCTTGAGGATCATGCCGGTCATCTATGGGTTGGAGTTGACAACGAACTCTACGTTTATAACGAAGGCAAGTTTAGCCAAATCAGACATGCCCCGGGCGCTCCGCTGGGAGTGATCGTCGCGTTAGCGGAAGATCAAGACAATGTGGTTTGGGCTGAAGCCATCGGGAATCCCAGAAAACTGGTTCGAATCCAGGATCGCGAGGTGCGTGAAGAAATCCCTGCCGCGCGAGTGGCGTCGGCTCTTTCCATAGCCTCCGATCATAAAGATGGTATTTGGATGGGACTTGTCGACGGTGGTCTAGCCCATTATCAGCAGGGCAAACTGACAACCTATCCCGCAAGCATAAAGGATTCCGTGACCCACCAGGTCGTTGTCGATTCCGATGGTTCGGTACTGGGCGCCAGTTCGGCGGGGCTTATTGAGTGGCAGAGCGGAATACTGCGGACTCTTACCAGCCAGAACGGACTTCCCTGTGACAACCTATACGGCTTGGTTTTCGACAACAACAAAGCCCTTTGGCTTTACGCTCAGTGCGGCCTTCTCAAGATTGCGGGTACGGAACTGAAGCAGTGGCGGAACAATGCCAATGCCGTTGTGAAGGTTGATACCTTCGACGTCTTCGACGGCGCACGGCCTTGGTCTACGGCCTTTCAACCCGGCGCGTCCTTATCTCCCGACGGGCGCTTGTGGTTCGCCAATGAAAGCGTTCTGCAAATGGTCGATCCCGCGCACTTGAGCCGCAACGCTGTGCTGCCACCGGTTCATGTGGAAGGGGTCATTGCAGATCACAAAAGCTATTCCTCGGTGGCCGGAGTTCGTCTTCCTCCTCGCACCCGTGATCTCGAGATCGATTACACGGCCCTGAGTTTTGCTGCTCCGCGAAAGGTGCGCTTCCGTTACAAACTTGAGGGCCTGGATCTGGCGTGGCAAGACCCCGGTTCACGGCGCCAAGCCTTCTACAGCAACCTTCGTCCGGGAAAGTACCGTTTCCGCGTGATAGCGAGCAACAATGACGGCGTTTGGAATGACGACGGCGCGACTATGGATTTCAGCATTGCGCCGGCCTGGTACCAGACCAGGTTGTTTTTAATTCTGTGCACAGTTGGCGGCGGTCTATTTATATGGGCTTGTTTTCGGCTGCGGGTGCGGCAGATTCACAGCTCCCTGAGCGCCCGTTTTGACGAGCGTTTGGCCGAACGGACTCGTATGGCGCGGGAGCTGCATGACACCTTCCTGCAAACTTTGCAGGGCAGCAAGATGGTGGCCAAGCATGCTCTGGATAATTCATCCGATCCCGCCCAAATGCGAACAACCATGGAACAATTATCAGTTTGGCTCGAGCGGGCGATCGACGAAGCGCGGGCTGCTCTGAATTCGCTGCGCAGTTCAACCACTCAGAGAAACGATCTGCTGGAAGCCTTCAGGCGAGCCGTAGAGGAGTGCCGCATGCAGCGTCCCATGGAAGTATCTTTTTCCATGACCGGCGCCTCGAAGGATATGCATCCGGTAGTCCGCGACGAAATCTACCGCGTCGGCTATGAGGCGATTCGCAATGCATGCGCGCACTCCACAGGGAATCGGCTCGAAGTTGGGTTGAAATACGGTCATGATCTGGTGGTGCTCATTAAAGACAACGGGGTTGGCATCGATCCCACTATTGCAGAAAAAGGCAAAGACGGACACTTCGGGCTGCAGGGAATGCGTGAGCGGACCGCCCGCATCGGCGGCAAACTCACCGTAGCAAGTTCCAAGACCGGAACCGAGGTCAGTGTCGTTGTTCCCGGAGACATCGTCTTCCGAAAGCCGAGCGCCAGTCCCCTTGAAAAGATAAAAACCATCCTTCGACGCGCAGGCTAGGCAACCGATTGGATTCTGTGACTTCGGAGTGCTGTCGGGGGCTTAGTGAATCGTTTTCGTCTTCCGCGACATGTAATCCATGAGCAGATACTGGCCAAGAGTATAAGGCGTAGTGAAATAAGCCTTGCCGCGGCACATCTCCGTGACCTTCTGGACGAACTGCACTAAACCATAATCCGAGGCAAGCATAAAGGTATTGATGAGCACGCCGGCGCGCTTGCACTTGGAAACTTCCTCCAGCGTCTGGCTCACGACCAGCGGGTCGAGCCCAAAAGCGTTCTTGTAGATGCGCCCGTCTTCGAGAGTGAGGGCGGAGGGTTTGCCGTCGGTGATCATAACGATCTGCTTCATGTCTTTGCGCTGGCGCTGCAGAATTCGCTGCGCCATGCGCAGGCCTTCGCGCGTGTTGGTGTAGTAGGGGCCGACTTTCACCCGCGCCAACTGCGAGAGCGGAATTTCTTCAGCGGAGTCGTGGAAGAGGACGAGCGACAGCGAGTCGCCGGGATATTGTGTGCGGATCAAGTGCGAGAGCGCCATCGCGACTTTCTTCGCCGGGGTGAAGCGGTCTTCGCCGTAGAGAATCATCGAGTGCGAGCAGTCGAGCATTAACACCGTCGCGCAGGACGATTGATATTCGCACTGGTGAACTTGCAAATCGGAGTATTCGATATTCAGCGGCAGTCCAAGGCCCTCGCGCTGGATGGCGTTGGAAAGCGTGGCTGTGATGTCAAGGTTCAGAGTGTCACCGAACTCGTAGGTTTTCGAAGCGCCGCTGGCTTCGATGCCGGTTGCGAGATCGCGCGTGTCGTGGCGTCCGAAGCTGGATTTGCCAAGCGAACCGAGAAGATTGCGTAGCGCTTTGAAGCCAAGGAAGTCGAGGCTCTTATCAGTGACCTCGAATTTTGCCTGCGGAGCGTTCTCGCCGGTTTGTCCGCCCACGCTGGATTGGCGCGCCGGATCGTGCGGTTGATCGACTGAAATGTAATCTTCCTGCTGCATGCGCTCGATCAGTTTTTCGATCAGTTCGTCCAACTGGCCGTTCATCGCCAGTTCGAGCATGCGCTCGCGCATTTCTTCGTCGAACTGATCGCTATCGAGCAGCGCCTGTTCGATGGCGCGTTTGAGATCGTCGAGGTTCTGCTCGCCCTCGGGCATCTCATACCACATGTCACTGTTGAAGCCGCTTTGCAGCAGGTAGTCGGAGAGCGCGCCGAGCAGATCCTCCATGCTCATTTCGCCGGCGGGATCGGGAACGTATTTGGAGTAGCGAATTCTCTTCATGACTGCGTCGTTGGCCGTTCGTCGTTGGTCGTTGGCTTGGGGTTTTGGCCAAGGACCAACGACCGACGACGAACGACGGGTTAATTAAATTGCCTTCTCTGCCGGTACGGCCGTTCTTCTGGATCGAACGCCTTCTCGCGCGCAGGTTCCGGCTTTTTTTCACCGGCCTTAAACATACGCTCTTCGTTACGGCCGATGCGCTTGTGCGCGTGCAGGCCTTCGAGAATGAATTCGGCAGCCGAGACTTGTTGCTCGGGACTTTCCTTTTGCGAGATGCCCAACGGCCCCATCTTCTCGATCAACCCTTGAATTTCCTTCAAATTCTGCAAAGCTTCGGCGGCCGAAATCGAATCGGATAACTGAATCTCGCCGCCCAAATCGAACCACTGTACGATTTGCTGCACGTTCGCGCCGGTGAAGTACTGATCGTAAGTCTTCGCGATGGCGGCGCGAATCAGTTCACGGCCAACGTGGTCGGCACCCTTCATCTCCCCTTCGTATTCGAGTTCCAGTTTGCCGGTGATCGCTGGCAGCGCTGCATAGACATCGCTGATGCGCGGCACGACCAATTTTTCCTCGTTGCGCAGCGCGCGGCGTTCCGCATTCGAGATCACGTTCTCCATCGCAGAAATCGGTAGGCGCTGGCTCACGCCGGAGCGCTTGTCGATCTTCTTATCTTCGCGCGCCGCGAAAGCAATTCGCTCAATCACTTCTTGAATATAGTTCGGCAGATGCAGGGCGTGGGCGTTGCGCTTCGTCCAGGCTTCCTGCGCGGTGATGGCGATACCTTCATCCACCGTTGCCGGATAGTGCGTGCGAATCTCCGAGCCGATCCGGTCTTTCAGTGGCGTGATAATTTTTCCGCGGGCGGTGTAGTCTTCCGGATTCGCGCTGAAAACGATGGCCAGATCGAGTGGCAGGCGAATCGGGTAGCCCTTAATCTGCACATCGCCTTCCTGCATGATGTTGAACAGGCCGACCTGAATTTTTCCCGCGAGATCGGGAAGTTCGTTCACCGCGAAGATGCCGCGATTGGCGCGGGGAAGCAGTCCGTAGTGAACCGTGAACTCGCTTGCTAACTCGTGTCCGCCGCGCGCGGCCTTGATCGGATCGATATCGCCAATGAGGTCGGCGATTGTTACGTCCGGCGTAGCCAGTTTTTCTACATAGCGCTCATCGGGCGTGAGATAGGCGATAGGCGTGCCATCGCCGAGGCGCGCAATCTCTTCGCGGCAGCGGCGGCAGATGGGCGCATAGGGATTGTCGCGAATTTCGCAACCTTCCACATACGGCATTTGCGGATCGAGCAGCGATGTAAGCGCCCGCAGGATGCGGCTCTTGGCCTGGCCGCGCAGGCCGAGCAGAATGAAATTGTGGCGCGACAGGATGGCGTTAACGATTTGTGGCACCACTGTATCGTCATATCCGACGATGCCAGGGAAGATCGAATCGTCACCCTCACGCAGGCGCGCGATCAAATTTTGCCGGAGTTCGTCTTTCACGCGGCGGGTGCGCAAACATGCTTCAGAAAAGTTACTGCGGCGCAATTCGCCGAGCGTGCGAGGAAGACTCATTACGAACCCCCGAAGAGAAATACTTTCTCTGGATTATACGCGGAACGTGGAGAGCGGGCGTCGCTCTTGCCACTCTAGTGGACGTGCCCGTTGCCGCCGGCTTTCTCCTTGGCGCGCGCGGCACGCTGGATTTTGGGAATGAGTTGTTCGAGGTACGCAATCAGCAGGGAAAGGCGCTCGCTTTCGGATCGAAGGGAGAGCAATTTCTGTTTGAAATCGAGATCGAGGGGCAGAGATCCCGCCAAATAAAACGAAAGCGCCGAGGGGTCGGCGGCCGAAAGATCCTGACGTGCTCCGGCAAGTGCAAGAAGTTCCGAGTGCAAAGCCGTAGCGCGATCCGTATCTTCCTGCGGCGGTTTACCCAGTTCGTCCTCGATCATCTGAACCTCGGCACGGAGGAACGACCGCTCCTGGTTGACGTGCAGAAGTTCGAAACGCTTGCGGCCTTCCGTGACAAGGTCGAGGCGGCCGTCTTCGTACTCTTTTACTACCGTCACAATCTCCGCGGTACATCCCACTTCCGCAAGTCCCTGTTCAACGGCACGCACCACGCCGAATGTGCGGTTCTGGGCGAGGCACTCGCCGATCATCTCTTTATAGCGCGGCTCGAAAATATGCAGCGGCAGGGGCGTGCCTGGAAACAAAACGACATCGAGCGGGAACAGGGGGATGAGCGAGGCCAAGCAGTCTCCGTAGCGCGCGAAATGTGTAATTCCGAGCGAGTCTGAACTGATTGTATCGCAGCGCTTGACTTGGAGAGTTGCGCTGGAATACAAGCGCGTATGGAGCTTGCAGGAAAAGTGGCAGTGGTTACGGGCGCTTCCATGGGCATCGGCGAGGCGATCGCGAAGATTTTTGCCGATGGCGGGGCGAGCGTGGTGATGCTCTCGCGCGACGCCGCAAGAGTGGAAGCGGCACGCGAACGCGTTGGACATTCTGAGCGGACATTAGCGATGGCTTGCGATGTGCGGCACCGAGAGGAGATCGACCGCGCGATCGGGCTGACCCTGCATCATTTTCAGCGGATCGATATCTGGGTGAACAACGCGGGCCATGGATTGCTCGATTCCGTGGCACAAATGGATATGGCGGCGTTCCGTGAAATGTTCGAAACGAACTTCTTCGGCGCGGTTGCAGGAATGCAGGCCGCTGTTGCGGTGATGCGGCAGCAGGGCAGTGGCGGAACGATTATTAATATTTCGAGCGTGGCCGGGCATATACCGTTGCCGTTTCACGCCGGCTACAGCGCGACGAAGTTTGCCATGAATGCGATTGGCAAGGCGGCGGGGGTGGAGTTGAAGAAAGATGGGATTCATGTGCTGACGGTTTGTCCTGGATATGTGGCGACCGCGTTCGGTCAGAATGTTGTTTTAGGGAATGAACAAAAAAAGGTGCGACCAAACTCGGTGCGCGGAATTACCGCCGAGCGCGTAGCGCGGGCCACGCTGCAGGGATATTTGAAACAGAAGCGGGAGGTGATTGTGCCGTGGACGATGTACGTTCCGCAGAAGATTTATCAGTTGTTTCCGGGTTTGGTGGAGTGGGGGATGGAGAAGATGGCGAAGTGATCTTTCCTGCCTCATTAACCAGCCTTGCACAAGGGTAGCTTTGGTGATGAGATGTCTCGTCAAATCTGGAGGTGAGTATGGCGTCTTGGGAATATATGGTCTATACGACAAGCCAGCAAGGGGATCCATATACGGAGAGCGATTTCGCGGAGGCACTCAAAGGATTTGGGGAGGAGCGCTGGGAATTGGTCGCAGTTAGCGACCTTTTGCCCTACCCGCGGCAAGGCCGCAAGTTCGGCAACAAAAGGGATGCGGTTTTCTATTTCAAGCGCAAGAAGATTAAATAGGGCGGCCTGAAAACTACCCTAACTCCGCCAGCAACGCTTCCATCTCCGATTGCGCGTGCAGATTGCCGGTGCGGCGCGCGGAGGCAATGCCGTCGGTGAGCATGGCCTTGGCGTCGGCAGTGCGATCGGCCCGGACTAATGTTTGTGCCGCCATGAAGTATCCCGGAGTGTAATCAGGGGTTCCCTTCAGCAGAATTGAGAACTCAGCCAGAGCGCGGTCAAAATCACCCTGGTTCGAGTATTCCATTGCCAGGCCGTAGCGTGCAAAAGTGTCACTCGGATTCTGTGTGAGGATTTCGTTGAGTGCGGCGATTCGATCCATGAGTCAGTGCCAGTTGTCGATGGCCAGTTGCCAGATGTCGAGGTTACTACAAGTGCGGCTTCACTTGTAGATCGCCGCCGCGCGAACACTAAACATCAGTGAGATCCATGAGCGAGATGACAGACCGATTTTACGTGATTACCGGAGGGCCGGGATCGGGCAAGAGCACGCTGCTCGATGCGCTTCAAGCAGCCGGATACGCGCGCTCAATCGAAGCCGGGCGTGGCGTAATTCAAGATCAGGTGGCGATCGGCGGCCGCGCCCTGCCGTGGCACGATCCGCTCGCCTTTGCCGAATTGATGCTGTCCTGGGAAATGCGCTCCTACGGCATAGCCCAGGAGTCGAGCGGCGTTGTTTTCTTCGATCGCGGCGTTCCGGATGTGGTGGGTTATCTGCGACTATCCAAGCTGCCGGTTCCCGATCACATGGACAAGGCCGCTAAAGCTTTTCTATACAACCGCAGCGTGTTCATCGCGCCGCCCTGGGAAGAGATTTTCGAACCAGATCGCGAGCGCAAGCAGGACTTTGCCGAAGCAGTGCGGACGTATGACGCCATGGTTTCGACCTACACAGACTACGGCTACCGGTTGATCGAGATTCCTCGGGCCACAGTGGAGGAACGAGTACGCTTTATTCTGGAGTTCGTGCCTTCCTCAGATAAAATCCACAGCCCTGCCCAGTGACATTCGTCACATCGCTCACCGCCTCCGCCGAATATGATTCCACTTTCCCGCTCTGGCCTTCGTGTGCCGAGTCTGGCGCTGGAAGTTGACGAAGCCATGCTCTACAAAACCCTAAGCGCCGCCGTCTACGGCATCGACGCCAACATCATCCAGGTCGAAGTCGACTGCTCCGGCATAAAAACCGACCAGGACCACTTCCACACCGTAGGCCTGCCCGACGCCGCCGTCCGCGAAAGCCGCGACCGCGTCCGCGCCGCCCTGAAAAATTGCGGCTACGACATTCCGCCCACCCACATCACCATCAACTTAGCCCCCGCCGACATAAAAAAAGAAGGAAGCGGGTTCGATCTCCCCATGGCGCTAGGCATAGTAGGCGCCTACGGCGGCCTAACCAAAAAAGAAATCGACGACTGCCTCTTCGTAGGCGAACTCTCGCTCGACGGCGGCGTCCGTGGCATCCGAGGCACGCTGCCCATAGCCCTCGAAGCCCGCGGCAGAAAAATCTCCCGTCTAGTAGTCCCCGAATCCAACGCCCGCGAAGCCGCCATGGTAGGCGGAGTAGATGTCTACCCTGTCCGCTCTCTGCTAGACGTAATCCACTTCGTGAACTCCGGCAACGGCATAGTCCCGCTGAAAGCTGACGGCGACGCGCTCCTCCGCGAATCGCAAGAATTCCTGGTCGACTTCAAAGACGTCCGCGGCCAGCAAACCGCCAAGCGCGCCATCGAAATCGCCTGCGCCGGCGGCCACAATATATTAATGATCGGCCCGCCCGGCTCCGGCAAAACCATGCTCGCCAAACGCATGCCAACCATCCTCCCGCCGCTGACCTTCGAAGAAGCACTCGAAACCACAAAAATCCACAGCGTAGCCGGAGTCCTCGACCCCGGCAGCGGCCTGGTAGGCAAGCGCCCCTATCGTTCCCCGCACCACACCATCTCCGACGCAGGCCTGATCGGCGGCGGCGCCATCCCGCGCCCCGGCGAAGTCTCACTCTCTCACAACGGCCTGCTCTTTTTAGACGAACTCCCCGAGTTCCCCCGCAACGTCCTGGAAGTCCTGCGTCAACCGTTAGAAGACGGCACAGTAACCATCTCCCGCGCCTCAATGTCGCTAATGTTCCCCGCCCGCTTCATGCTGGCCGCCGCCATGAACCCATGCCCCTGCGGCTTCCGCAACGACCGCACCCGCGAATGCCAATGCACCACGCCTATGATCCAGCGCTACATCTCAAAAATCTCCGGCCCGTTAATGGACCGCATCGATATCCACATCGACGTTCCCGCCGTGAACTACAAAGAGATGCGCTCAACAACCGAGCCAGAAAGCTCGACACACATAAGAGAGAGAGTAGTCCGCACCAGAAAGCATCAACTAGAACGCTTCACGACGTCGCGCGAAAAACTCTACTGCAACGCCCAGATGTCCTCCCGCCACATCCGCACCCACTGCGATCTCTCTCCCGACTGCGAGCGCTTGTTGGAACGCGCCATGACCCAGCAAGGCCTAAGCGCCCGCGCCCACGACCGCATCCTGAAAGTAGCCCGCACCATCGCCGACATGGAAGAAAGCCCCAAGCTCGAACCCAAACACATCGCTGAAGCGATCCAATACCGCTCGCTGGACCGCACATACTGGACGTGAGGAGGCCGTGGTGGACGTGGGTGGTTTGGGGTCCTCAATCAGATCGAAGACTTGCCCTGTAGTCTGTAGAGACTTGTCTGTCCAGCTGCCTCACCGCAGGGGCGCCGTCATCTGGACAACCTTGCCGTCCTTAATTCCCATGAATGAGAAGCCGGTTGCGCGCGAAAAGCAGAGGAAGTTGTTTCCAAGATCAGGCTCCGGCTTATAAAGTCCGATCGGCTCTCCCGTTGACGCATCGAGAGCGAGAAACTCGATTCCGAAATCTTTGCCCCTGCCCTCGTCCTTCAGGAGCTCCACTGCCGCAAGGCCTCCGGAGACGGCAATCCGCACGGCAAGCCACTCTGGACTGGACTTCTTAAAGGTCATTCGGCGAACCACCGCCCCAAACTCCGAGATGACCACGATCTCATTCGGGCGCAACAAATAAAGGAAGCCGTCCTCCCCCAGAGAGGAGCCCCCTTCCGAAAGCTTTTTATGCACCGTCGAGAGGCTGACGTCGTTGAAGCGGCCAGAAACGGTGATCCTAAGCTTGCCGGAAGCGTCAAAGACGGCCATGTACGGCTTGCCTTGCACTTTCTTATCGGCGTGCCCGTCGTAATATCCCGCGACCAACGTCGCGCCGCTCTCGAAGGAGGCGAATGACTGGACCTGCACATGCTCGGGCAGCTCCAGCCTGATCTTCTCCGTTCCATTGAGGTCGGGGTCGAACGAGAAAATGTATGGCTGAAGAAGACTCGAGTACGCCAGCACCCGCAGGTCTCCACCTCGGGTAACGTTCACCCCACGGAACTGGTAGGACGCGGAGTCGCCATCCCCGGTGGGCATCTTGTAGAAGTGATACTTGGAGCCGTCGGAGGATACCTTCATGAAACCAGTCTCGTCCGGGCCGAGAGACGTTTTGAAGTAGACATCGCCGTCCGCGTCGCACTGTGTGTTGCCCATCGCGGTCGGCGGCGGCATTTGCCAGATGGCAGACGAGGACTGGTGCACGACAACTGGTTCATCTGCCGCTCCGCTGCCGCCCGCCGTCCCAGCCGAAGCGGTGGATAGCAGTACTCCGATTACCATTGCTATGCGGGCGGAAATCATATCTCGCCCATTACCTCCATGCCACCTGAATGCTGGCTCTTGTTAGTGGGGAATCCCGGAGCCGTCCTGAGCCATGCACGAAACGCTTCGGGGTCTGCGCAGCCACGAGGATCGGAGCCCATTTTCGCCAGGAGCTCCGTCACCGGGTTCTCGTCAGCGATCGACGCGCGTTTGGGCTTGATGTTCGAACAAAAGGTGTCGTAGGCGTATCCGACATAGCAGTCGCCATGACCGCTGGTGCCACAGTAAACGCCGAGCAATTCGTAATCGCAGTCTTGCCCAGGGTTGTCGCCTTCGCAACCGGTAGACGAGACGTAGTGGCCAGTGCACTGGCAGTAGCCTTGCGCGGGAACAGCAGCGGCGTTCATTACACAGGCCGAAGCTGTACCACTGCTGGCGAACAAGGAAACCATCAGCATAAGGATGCTTATACAGCAGTGAACCTTACCGGGAGAGTTCATGTAGTCCTCCAGAGCTAGGAGCGATATCACAAGATCGGCCCCCCCCCGGCTGGGAAATCGATTTATGTTCTGGAATCGTAAAGTCGCCTTTGGTCACTGTATCTTGTGGGCGCGGGTTTGGCTACGGGCGGGCTAGGGCCTTACGAAATCCGAACACGGGCGCGTCCGAATCAACAATTTTGGCCCGGATCCGGGTGTGATCGACCCGCCGCAAGTACATTACGGGGGCTGGCCCAGCCGCGCCCTTACCACGACACGGAATGCCCCACCCGTGGCAGTTTCACGGGTGGGCCGCTGCGAGCTCTCCCCGGTACGTTCATCGGTCACAGATAGGGGAACGCGATCCGGTTCTGGTCAATGAGGCCCGGAAAGCAGAGCTTCAAATCCGCAAAATCTCCTGATCCCATCGGCATCGTGCCCCACCCGTGAAACCCCCAAGGGTGGGCATCGAGTTCACTCTTGTTCGGATGAAATACGTCGGCTGGGCCCGCCCCCACCCGCCATCTCTTCGCGCCGCCAAAACCCAAGTCCCTCGACCCCAAGCGCCAGCGTCCCGAGACCCAAAGAGTTCGCACCCCTCACCGGATCTGTCTCGACCGAAGCATCGGAAACCCCATCGTCGTCCTGAGTCTGCCCAGCCTTGATCGACTCCCCGGCAACGGTCTCATAGGCGTATCCAGTCAATCGCGCCATCCAGGTCCGCTCCTGTCCTGAGCCGGCATTGAAATGTGTGCTGACTCTTGCCCATCCATAGTGATATTCGCCGTTAATTTTGAATTTCAGCCCAACGTAGCGGTTCGTTACGTTCACCCATCCGTAGCCGAAGAAAACCCCACCATCTTCTGCTGTTTCCTCGAATGCCATTTGCACTTGACGTCCTATCCATCCCTTTGGGCGTATGTTTGGACCGATGGCGCTGCCAGCGCTCATGGAATCCGCATAGCTCAGACCGCTGATGCAGAAGGTCGACGGACAGACCACCTGATTGGCCATAGCGGCTTGCAAGACTAGCAATTGGTCGGTTCCGTAATTCCCATCTTTATAGGCGTGCTCGACGAGAATGTAATCGACAATACCATCGCCATTCAGATCAATGCTGTAGCTTCCGTCGCGGCCAATGGTTTGATTTACAGGCGTATACACGATTTCGGCGTCGGCAGCCGACGAGAGAGCAAACAGGCTCGCGCCCACCGCTCCGGCGGCTGCCGCGTACGTCCCCAGGCGACGATTTAATAATGCGGGAAGAGGTAGCGGGGAATTGCGCGAACGCGAATGGTTCATCGAGTGTCTCCATGGCAAAGGGACAGCATTCTCCCACGGGCGGGCGAAAGAGTCAATCGCCTGCGCGGGCCACTACCACCCCACTCTTCCGATTGACCCCCATCCACCCGACATGCTATAAATGCCCGTTTTGCGTATCTCTTCCGGAGCCGTTCTAATCCGGCGGGCGAGACGCAAACTCCGACGCGGCCAAGCTCCAAACTCCGTTTAGGTCTTGCGGTGGAAGCGTGTTCGGAATTCCAGCGATGTCCCGTTCGTGCTCGGCCGGGGCGATCCCGCTGGAAGGCTGTATCTAAACACGTTCAATATTCCTAAAACCGATTCATTTTTGGAGGACTTATGATGCGCACCTGGCTCAACGCCGCTGCGTTCCAACCAAGCCACGCGATTTCCGGCTTCCTGACAAATGTATTAAAGAAGACCGCAAAGAAAACTCTCGCCGTAGCCACAATGCTGACCTTCGGCGCAATCGCAGCCCTAGCCCAACCCGCCGAAAGCGCCGGGGGCGAAGCCTCGCTAAAGCTTCCCGATCTCTCCTCCGTCAGCTTCCTCAACGGCGCAATCGACGGCCACACGCTGCTCTTAATCGGCATTATCTTCTGCATCTTCGGACTCGGCTTCGGCATGGTCATCTACATGCGCCTGAAGAATCTTCCCGTCCATCGCTCCATGCGCGAAATCTCCGAGCTCATTTACGAGACCTGCAAAACGTATCTAGTCACGCAAGGCAAATTCATTCTCTTCCTGTGGGCCTTCATCGCCGTCATCATCCTGCTCTACTTCGGCCTGCTCGAGCACATGGAAGCGCAGCGTGTAGCCATCATTCTCGCTTTCAGCCTGGTCGGCATCGCTGGCAGCTACGGCGTAGCCTGGTTCGGCATTCGCGTCAACACCTTCGCGAACTCCCGCACCGCATTCGCATCGCTTCCCGGCAAACCGTTCCCGGTCTATCAAATTCCTCTCGAAGCCGGCATGAGCATCGGCATGATGCTGATCAGCGTAGAGCTGCTCATCATGCTCATCATCCTTCTCTTCATCCCCGGCGACTACGCCGGCCCCTGTTTCATCGGCTTCGCCATCGGCGAATCGCTGGGCGCAGCCGCGCTCCGCATCGCCGGCGGCATCTTCACCAAAATCGCCGACATCGGCTCCGACTTGATGAAGATCGTCTTCAAGATTAAAGAAGACGATGCCCGCAACCCCGGCGTAATCGCCGACTGCACCGGCGACAATGCAGGCGACTCCGTCGGGCCCTCCGCCGACGGCTTCGAAACCTACGGCGTAACCGGCGTAGCGCTGATCACGTTCATTCTCCTCGGCGTGAAGAGTCCCACCGTGCAAGTTCAACTGCTCGTTTGGATCTTTGTCATGCGCGTCGTGATGATCATTGCCAGCGCCATCTCTTACTTCCTCAACGCTGCCATCGCCAAAGCCCGTTTCGGCAACGTCGATGAAATGAATTTCGAAACCCCGCTCACCACGTTGGTCTGGCTCACTTCCATCGTCTCCATCGCCCTCACTTTTGTGGTCTCCTACTTCATTATTCCCATGCTTGGCCGTGACGACTCCCAGTGGTGGAAGCTCTCCGTCATCATCTCCTGCGGAACTCTCGCCGGAGCCCTCATCCCCGAGTTGGTGAAGAGTTTCACCTCCACTGAATCGCGCCACGTGAAGGAAGTCGTCACCTCCGCCGAAGAAGGCGGAGCCTCGCTCGGCATCCTCTCCGGATTCGTCGCCGGCAATTTCTCCTGCTACTACCTCGGCCTGTCGATGGTCCTGCTCATGTCCATCGCCTACTACTTCAGCACTCAGGGCCTCAGCACCATGGGATTCGACGCCGAGACCATGCTCGCTCCGGCCGTATTCGCCTTCGGTCTCGTGGCCTTCGGCTTCCTCGGCATGGGCCCCGTGACCATCGCTGTTGACTCCTACGGCCCGGTCACCGACAATGCTCAATCCGTCTACGAACTCTCCCTGATCGAGCAGGTTCCCAACGTCGTGGCTGAAGTGAAGAAGGACTACAACGTCAACATCAATTTCGAGCGCGCCAAGCACTTGCTCGAAGCCAACGACGGCGCAGGTAATACCTTCAAGGCCACGGCCAAGCCGGTTTTGATAGGCACCGCGGTAGTCGGTGCCACGACCATGATCTTCTCCATCATTATGGCTCTCACCAACGGCCTAACCATAAACAAGGAGAATCTCTCGCTGCTCCACGCCCCGTTCTTCCTCGGCCTGGTTACCGGCGGCGCCATGATTTACTGGTTCACCGGCGCATCCACCCAGGCCGTCACCACCGGCGCTTACCGCGCCGTCGAGTTCATCAAAGCCAACATCAAACTCGAAGGCGTGACCAAGGCTTCCGTCGAGGACAGCAAGAAGGTCGTCGAGATCTGCACCAAGTATGCGCAGAAGGGCATGTTGAACATCTTCATCGCCGTCTTCTTCGGCACCCTCGCCTTCGCCTTCGTGGAGCCGTTCTTCTTCATTGGCTACCTCATCTCGATCGCCATCTCCGGCCTCTACCAGGCTATCTTCATGGCCGACGCCGGCGCGGCGTGGGACAACGCGAAAAAGATTGTGGAAGTAGAAATGAAACAGAAGGGAACTCCCCTGCACGACGCCACCGTGATCGGTGACACCGTCGGTGATCCCTTCAAAGACACCTCATCGGTAGCATTGAATCCAGTAATCAAATTCACCACGCTATTCGGCTTACTGGCGGTCGAACTGGCGGTAACGCTAACTCGCGACCGGGGCCCAATCCTCACCAACGTGCTGGCCTTGGCTTTCTTCGCCGTATCCTTCTTCTTCGTCTACCGCTCGTTCTACGGCATGAGAATCCGCAGCGACACCAAGTAGCGCGGCGTCCCGTCGGCCGTAGAGCGCTTTGAAAGCGCGGGTTGCGCCGCGCCGATGAAGTCGATGTTAGCCAAAACAAAAACGCCATCCAAAACGTCGGATGGCGTTTTCTTTGCCACTGAAAGGCGTCACGAAAGGGGTTCGTATCAGGGCACGACTTCAGTCGTGCCGATCAGGGCTATCAGATGAACGGGGCTTCAGCCCCTGTGAGCGCCAAACGCACCGGCAAGTTATCGAAAAATCTCCGCCCTCGCTAAAACACTGAACGACACAATTTCCCAATTACCAAATTCCCCAATTGCTCAATGCTCCAACTCCCTAATTCGCTCCCCGCATCTTCTCCCTCACGCTCTTCGCCAGCTTCTCAATCTCCTCCGCCTTCCTCACTACGTCCATCGACAAAACATTCTCATTCGACTTATCCACGTAATCCTTCAGCTCTCCAGCCAGCTTCACCAGTTTCTCGGTGTCAGTCCTAAGCGCCGCTTGACGGTCCGAATTAGCCTTCTTCAATCTCTCGTTCTCGATGCGCTCGCGGTTTTCATCAACCTCGGGCGGACTCGTACTCGCCGCCCCACCGTCAAGCTTCGGGGGCGGTCCGTGCATTTGCGCTTTGCCAGGTGCTGTCGTTAGAAGGAGCAGGAAGAGAAGGGAGAGAAGGGAGAGAATCGAACCCAGGAATTTCGCGCGCACAGTGTCCTCGGGAGCGGACGCGTACTTTCTGCCCGTGCCTAAAGTATGACACTTTCACGCGCGCCCGAAACCGTAAAATCTTCTGTGCCGTCACATGGGCAGCCGGTAGGCTGAGCCTGCGCCGCCTTCACGCCCCGGCAGCCGCCATCCCGCGCTGCTTCCGCAACTCCGCCTGAAACGATTCCGCGCCCAGCTCGGCGTGATTGCGGAACAGACTAATCAGAGGATCTCCCGCCGCCTTGGAAGCCGCCGGCAAACTCTGCGCCTCATCATTTTCCAATCCCTCCGGCTCCACCAGCAGCTCTGGCAGTTGATCCGGATTCTCCGCCAAGCGCGCGAGGAACTTTTCAATCATCGCCCCGTGCTCAGGAGTGCTCTGGGTAAACTCCACTCCCATCCCCTTCTCCGCATGCATCACCCGCACCACGCCCAGCGATTTCATCTCCATGCCCGGCACCTTCATCGCCAGCGTCACTCGCGTAGCCACCGGAAATGGCGAAGCCACCTCCAGATAACAACCATGCAGGCTCAAGTCCGTAAGCTGGCAGCGAACCGGAGGATCGTCCTTCTCCGCATCCGGCGAATTGCGGCTCAGCCACTCCCGCAACTGGCCGGTAACCTCAGCCGAAGGACTCACAAACCGCAATCCAACCTGATTGCCACTTCCTTCCCAGGCAAATTCCGCCAGAGTCTCGATCTTCGCCCCGGCCCCCGGCAGCGTAAACAGCAGGTTCCACTGTCCCAGACGGATGCTCCGCTTCGGCAGCGCGACCGCCAGTCCGCCTTCTCCAACGTCGACCGTTTTCACTCGCAATCGCAAATCTGAACTGGTATTCACCATTTCCACCGGCACATGCAGCGGCATCCGGAAGTTCCTGCGCCGCTCCTTCTTCATCAGCGCCCGCGCCGCACGGAAGCTCGATCGCGCCCGCTCAGCCGACACCGGCTTATAAAGCGTGAAGTGCGCCCCATTGTCGAACGCTGACCGCAGCCCCACCGACGCATCCAAAATGGCCACCGCCACCGCACGCTTGTTGCATGGCGCGCTGCGGGCGCCGCGCAGGACTTCCGCCGCGCGCTCCTCCGAGCAGTCGACGATGATGGCTTCAAACCGGTCACGCGTCAGAAAACGCAACGCCGTTTCCGAACTCGTGCAGTGCTCCACGTCAATCTCAAGATCGCCAAGCGTGCGCCGCAAAACCCGCACGATTTTCTCGTCCGAACTCAACAACAATGACTTCAGATTCATGTCTGCGCCCTATTTTGTGCCGCCTGCACGTTCTTCCGACGCTTTCAGAAAGCGGCACTTTAACTCTAAGCTTGCGCCAGTGCCCAATCAATGAAGCTGCCCCGCAAAGACGTTACGGTTGTAACCATCTCATGCGCGCGAGGGGAGCGCCACTTGCGAAAGCGCCGCCAGCTCGGCACTGCAAAGCAGCAAAACCGCTTCCGGTTCGACCGGTGGCCGCAATTTTCGTGGCATGTCCACTCCGTAACGCCATGTCTCATAACAGCTTAGAAGTGACTCATTAAACCAACTCCGTCAAGTTTAGTATTGACTTCCATGCCAACCTGCCCTAATATGTTGAGTCTCCGATCAGGTTCTTTATGCTGTAGGGTATTCGTCTTTGTTTTAGGTCGCACCCTTTGTTACGTATCTGTGAATCCCGATACCACTCGGAGAATCAAATAGATAAGGATAATTAGGCGGCCAGCTCATCCCCGTATTTGTAGGAAAGGCTATTGTTCATGGCAAAACGACGCGGAAATCCCAACTGGGGCAAGCCCGAGCCAATCGGGCCCATAGTGCCCACCATCACCGAGTTCGAGCAGGTCGTGCGCGAGTACAAGCTCACTCCCGATCAGTATCTGCGCTCCACCCGGTTGCGCGAGTGGGCTCGCCGGAACAAGAATTCCAAGTACATCCCCGAGCCTTTGCTGGAAGCCTGGGGCTTCGAGATCGAGTCCACCCTCTAAGCACGCGCTAGACCGTCAAATTCCGAAGGCCGCACAAGCGGCCTTTTCAATTTCCACAAAATCATAGGGTGCACATAGTTGGGGTGCGCAAGTTCATTCAACTACTCTGCCTTCCGCACCGATATAGGCCTTATAGTGCCAAAACGAAGCCAGTGTCACAGTAGCCCGTCGCAAAGTATTTCGTTCCACGAACGATACTTTCTTTCAAATCAAGGGTTTGTCCTAATGAGGACGCACTAAGGTTGATTCCAGGAGCATCAGCAAGGTGTCTTTCCGGCATCCAACTCGTCAAACCAAAGAGGAACCGATGTCAATCTTCGACGAAAAATATCGCGTGATCAGTGTCGAAGAAAACCAGTTGGTGGTGTGTGGGGTCGAAAGCGGCGAGGTTCTAACCATCAATCCCCAGCCCGAGGTTCCCCTATCCAAGGCAGACTATCCCGTAGGGAAACTAATCGCCCTGTCCGATCCCTCGAACTTTCTGCACCAGTCCTAAAACACAGCCATTTAAATTGTCATTCCGAGCGCAAAGCCCGCCCTGAGCGGAGTCGAAGGGTCGAAGAATCCCTACCCCTCCGCCGCACCCGATGCGCTTGGCTTCAATTCAGGGTGCCACACCTCTCGCTTCTTTTGCGAGAAGTGGGATTCGCCGGTGCGTGCGCTCGAACTCACCCACGCTTAAAATACTGCACAGCCTGCTCATGCTTCTCCGCCGCCGCCCGCGACGAGAAAGTCCCAAGATTTTTCCGCTTCCCAGTCTTCACATTCTTCTTCCGCGAATACAACCGATACTCCCCAGAAGGCAATTTTCGAATCATGCAGAAAAGATGCAGATCGCGAAGCGTCAGGTTGGCAGGAAATTAATCGGTGCTTCAACCGTACCCTCGACCATACCCTCGAACGCACCGTGGAAGAGCGGCGCTTGAGCGCCGCGTCAGGTCCCGAAGCGATGTCGGGCTTTAGCCCGTTGGCGCTCCTACTCCGCGGGACAGATTCGATTCTCATCTTCGAACCCAGTCCTCTCCGCGGCTCCGTAGCGTCCCGTCCCGCGCCTACACCACAAAATACTTAGCCCCCGGATGATGCACCACAATCGCCGAAGTACTCTGCTCCGGCTCCAGCAAAAATCCAGAAGTCAACCGCACCCCGACATTCTCCTCCGGCTTCAGCAAAGCAAACAACTTAGTCTGATCCTCCAAATTCGGGCAAGCCGGATACCCAAACGAAAACCTCGACCCTCGATACTTCTGATGAAACAAATCCCGAATATGCGGCGAGTCTTCGCCCGCAATTCCCAGCTCCTCGCGCATCTTTTTATGATGCAGCTCCGCCAACCCCTCCGCCGTCTCCACACTCAGGCCGTGCAAATACAAATATTTCGTATACTCCCCACCCTCAAACAACCGCTGAGTCTCCACCGAAGCCTTAGGTCCAATAGTCACAAGCGACAACCCAATAAAATCCATCTTCCCCGAAGCCCGAGAAGCAAAGAAATCAGAAATACAAAGCCGCCGCCCCTCGCGCTGCCGAGGAAAAGTAAACCGCAAAACCTCTTCAGCGCTCTTTGTCATTCCGAGCGAAAGCGAGGAACCTCTTGTGCTGCCAGCATCGCCACTGAAGCCGTCCCCCTGTGTATCCCCGTGTCCCCTGTGTTTAAGATTTTGACCTTCACTCGGCATTATGCACTCGGTACCAGGTACTCCATACACCACCACATCATTCCCCTCACTCTGGCAAGGAAAATAACCGTAAACGACTTTAGGCTCAAACAACCCCGAAGCCGCAACCTCCTCCTCCAGCTTCCCGCGAATCGGACGGAACTTCTCCTCCACCAGCCGCACGTAATCCGCCTGCGAAGCCGTCTTCAACTGCCACTGATTCTTGAACAAAGCCGTCTCATTGATATAAGGAAAAACCTCGCGCACGTCATAATTCTTCACGCGCACTCCCCAAAACGGAGGCACCGGAATATCGGGCGAGTCCGAAACCACCGCGCTTCGTTCCGAAAAAACGGGCCCAGTCTCCTCATCCACCGCCGCGGCCTTGGCATATTCCTTCACAGTCCGCCCATCGCGCAGCCGCGTCTCCCGAGCCCCATCTTCGGTAACCAAATCTTCCATCACATGCAGCCCGGCAAAAGCATCTTCCGCATAAAACACGGCATTCTCATACTCTCGCCGCAAATCGTCCTCAACATATTTCCGCGTCAAAGCCGCTCCCCCGCAAATCACCGGAAACTCCAGCTTTTGCCGCTGCAAATCCTGGATTACATACTTCATCTCCAAAGTCGACTTCACCAGCAACCCGCTAAGCCCAATCGCATCCGCCCCATGCTCCTGCGCGGCGCTGATAATCTTGTCCCCCGGCTGCTTGATCCCAAGATTCACCACCTTGAATCCGTTGTTCGACAAAATAATGTCCACCAGATTCTTCCCAATATCGTGAACATCGCCCTTCACGGTAGCAAGCACAATCGTGCCCTTCTGCGACCCGCCCTCTTTCTTCTCCATCTTCGGCTCAAGATAAGCCACCGCCTGCTTCATCACTCCCGCCGAATCCAGCACCGAAGGCAACTGCATCTTCCGCGCGCCAAACAAATCGCCGACAGTCTTCATTCCATCCAGCAACACAGTGTTGATCAATTCCAAAGCCGAGTAAGACCCAAGCGCCTCTTCCAGCAGTTCTTCCAGCGACGTCTTATGCGCCCCCTCCCCAACCGATTTTTCGCCATTGATGATGGCGAATTTCAACTTGTCCTCGATCGAAAGCGTATCCACATGCGCCGTAGTCGAACCCGCAGTCTTCCCTTTCATCCCGGCGAAGTGATTCATGTAAGCCTGCAGCGGATCGCCGCCAGACTCGTCGCGGAAAATCAGCTTCCGCGCCAGATCCACTTCTTCCTGCGGAATTTTGTACAACGGATAAATCTTCGTGTAGTTCACGATCGCCATGTCGAGCCCATGATCGACCGCCTCATGCATAAAAACCGAATTGAGCACGCGCCGCGGATAAGCATCCAACCCGAAAGAAATATTGCTGACTCCCAAAATCGTCTTTACATCTGGCAGTTCCTTCTTAATCCGCTCGACCGCCTTCAAAGTTTCGATCCCAGCAGTCCGATATTCTTCCTGCCCAGTAGAAATCGGCAAAGTCAAAGCATCGAAAATCAAATCCGTAGCGTCCAGCCCATACTTCTTAGTAGCCAAATCAAAGATCCGGTGCGCGATCGCCGTCTTCTTCTCCGCCGTAAGCGCCATCCCGTCTTCATCGATGGTCAAGGCAATCACACCCGCCCCATACCGCTTCGCCATCGGCAAAACCTGCGAAGTCCGCTTCTCCCCATCCTCCAAATTGATCGAATTGATAATCGCCCGCCCCGGAATCCGCTTCAGCGCCTCTTCCACCACATCGGCCTCAGTCGAATCCACCAGAATCGGAGCAGGCACCCGCGTAGCAATTTTTTCCAGAATCGAAGAGATGTATCCCTTCTCATCCTCGCCCACAATCGCGCAGCACAAATCCAGCATGTGCGATCCTTCATTCACCAACTTTTTCGCCAATGCCAGAATGTCATCATATTTTTGCCCGCGCACCAGATTGCGAAATTTCTCCACCCGCGTGGTCGTGTTCATCTCCTCAGCAACGATCAACGGCTTCGGCTCAAGATCGAGCGGAACGGATGTGTAAGCACTGGACGCCGCTCCAACCCTCTTGACCTCGCGCTTGGCAGGTTCCACGCCGGAAACCGCATCAATCACGGCTTTCAAATGCTCGACTGTAGTCCCGCAACACCCGCCCACAATGCGAACACCGTAATCCTGCACAAAATGTTTGTGATACTCCGCCAGTTCTTCCGGCGTCAGTTTGTAAACCGCATGACCGCCCACATTCACCGGCAAGCCCGCATTCGGCAGCACAGAAACTTCTTTCGTAGAATTCAGCGCCAGATATCGGACCGCATCGTTCATCTCCTTCGGTCCGGTAGCGCAATTCAATCCGATCGCATCCACATCGAACGGCTCCAGTGCGGTAAGCGCCGCCGCGATCTCCGTACCCAGCAGCATCGTGCCGCTTTCCTGCAAGGTAACCTGCACCATCACCGGCAGCCGCTTTCCCGCCTTCCGCAGCGCATCCAAAGAGCCAATCACAGCAATCTTTGCCTGCAGCAAATCCTGGCAAGTCTCAATCAGCAGCACATCCACGCCGCCTTCGATCAAAGCCGAAGCCTGCTCCTCATAAGCCGCCGCCATCGCCTCAAAGCCAATGTGTCCGAGCGAGGGCAACTTGGTGGTAGGCCCCATCGATCCCGCAACAAACCGAGGCCGCCCCGCACTCGAAAACTCCCGCGCAGCTTCCTTGGCGATCTGCGCAGCCCTAACATTGATCTCGCGCACCCGGTCCGCAAGATCGAATTCAGCCAACACAATTCGCGATCCGCCAAACGTATCGGTTTCAACAACGTCGCAACCAATCCGAAAATAATCTGCATGAACCTCTCGTATAATCTCCGGACGGCTAAGCACTAAAACCTCGCTGCAGTTTTCCTTCCCCCAGTAATCATCCAAAGAAAGATCCCGCCCCTGCAGATTCGTCCCCATCGCGCCGTCAAAAACCACAACGCGCTCTTTCACGGTCTGTAAGAAATCAGCCATAAGCAAATACCTTTGTCATCCCAAAGCGCCGGCTCAAGGTCTTGTCATTCCGACACGCGAGCGAAGCGAACAAGGAGGAATCCCTACCCTTGCATGAACCCGGAGTGCAAGCCCCATGCACAAAACGCCGGCCCCCAAGGACCGGCGTGTGCGAAACCCACAACTGAAACCCTAACTCCCCGCAACCATCTCCTTGGGAGCTCCGCCGTCCACGTCGGCCTGATTGAATACAACATTCGCTCCCATGTGTGCTGGCCGGGGGGCCAGCATTTGCTCCTTGCGGTAAACCAAATTGCTGGCGTTGAAAGTAGCCAGCTCAAACCCATGCCCATGCGTAATCGCGTCAGTCGGGCAAGCCTCCACGCAATACCCACAAAAAATACACCGGTTGTAATCGATGTTGTAGACGCGGGCGTAGCGTTCTGCGCCACTCACACGATTCTCCGCGGTGTTGTCGGCGGCTTCGATGTAGATGCAGTTCGAAGGACAATTCGCCGCGCAGAGAAAACATGCGACGCATTTTTCCAGGCCGTTCTCGTCACGCTGCAACACGTGCGCGCCGCGGAAGCGGGCTTCAATGCGCGCGCCCCGCAGCGGGCCTTTGCCATCGGGATAATTTTCGACGGTCGTTGGCTGAAACATCTCCATGAAGGTGATGCTCATGCCCTTGGCGATGGCGGTGATGTTTTTTAGTACCGACATGTATTTCTAGTATACCGGATGCGCGAAAGAGTAAAATGCACGCCCGGAGTTTTGCCCGAGATATCCCGGGGGGGAAGTCTGGAAAGGATCATTATGAATTACACACGTATCGCACTTGCGGCGGCCGGCGGTTTTGTGGCGTATTTCCTGCTCGGAGGCCTGATGTTCGCGCTGTTGCCGCTTAAAGCCGAGTTCCTTAAATATCCCGCTGTTTACCGCAACCAGCAAGGGCAAATGAGCCACATGCCGGTGGGCATGGCGTGGATGTTCGTTTCGATGCTGGCGATGGCGACGATTTACGCAACGCTGTGTCGCGGCGGTTCGGGACTGGTCGAGGGCCTACGTTTTGGAGCGCTGATCGGAATTTTTGCGGTGGGCGCATTCGTGGTACACAACTACGTGAATTTGAACATCGGATTGAGACTCACCGTGCAATCGGCGATCGCTTACTTCGTGGAGTGGACTGTTTCCGGCCTGGTGATTGGAATGATCTACCGGCCTGCCCCGCCGCATTAATGCTTGAGAAAAACGGGGAACGCCATGGCTCCCAGATTTTCTCTGTGGAGTATACTGTGGAATAGGTTCCACACATGCAAATCGTTCAAGTCGTGCTGGATAAAAAGCTGTTAAACGCCGCCGACCAAGCCGCGAAGCGCACTAAGCGAAACCGCTCCGCTTTGGTGCGCGACGCCTTGCGGCAGCATCTCCGTCGGTTGGAGCTGCGAGCCTGTGAAGAGCGCGACCGCCAGGGCTACTCGCGACAGCCGCAAGCCGACTCGGAAGCGCGGGGTTGGGAAGCGGAGGCTGCGTGGCCGGAAGAATAGCCCGAGGTCAGATCGCTCGCGGCGAAGTTCGGCTCTACCAGTTCGCCCCGCCTGACAAGAAACGGCCTGCCCTTGTGCTCACGCGCAACAGCGCCATCGCGTATTTATCCACGGTCACTGTTGCGCCGGTCACTTCCACGATTCGCGGCGTGCCATCGGAAGTTGTTCTGAATGAGGAGGACGGCATGGAGTCTCCGTGCGCTGTGAACCTGCACAATGCAGTTACGGTGTCGCAACAGCGGCTGGGGAAACGCGTGGCCCAGCTTAGTTCCTCACGAATGAATGAGGTGTGTGCTGCTCTGCGCTTCTCTCTGGGTTGCGATGCGAGCTAGTTGCCGGGAGCGGGCGTGCGTTGCCGATTTTACCTGAGAATGAAGCCAAAAACCCCATCCAAGCGAGGCTTGGATGGGGTGTACTCTTACCCGTCGTGGACGGATGCGAACTTGAGCACGGACCAGTCACCTCACGTTGTCCAGTCTTTACATTTTGTCCCAGGACGTTGCACAGGGCGCAAAGGCAGGCCATCCGCTATCTTTTTTGTAAGTCACTGTCGAACATAAACTGACGTCGAGCTTACTTCCTGGCCGCTGGCAGGTTGGGCAACTTTTTTGGAGTTCGCGGATTGCGGACAAAGTCCTCTCTGGCTAGAAAAGCGACCACTGGGGCTGAAGCCCGCGTTGCTTTCGATCGCTTTACGCGGCGCTGAAGCGCCGCTCTTCCACGTTGCTCTTAAGCGCCGCTCTTCCACGTTGCTCTTAAGCGCCGCTCTTCCACGTTGCTCTTAAGCGTTGCTCTTCCAGGCTGCTCTCCCTTGTTCTTCCGCGCTGCTGTTCCACGTTGCAATCAGCAGTCGGTGTTTCTCGGAAAATCATGGTAGTGCGCTAATTTGAATTGTCAAAGTAGCGCACTACCAAATTATCAGCGGCTTGACTTGGCTTATTAGTGGACGTAGGATTCATTCAATCGACACCTATGACAATGTTATTAGTCGAGAGGAGGAAGCAATGAAAAATATCAAGAAACTTGCCATTCACAAGGTAACCCTGCGCGATCTGGACGAACCTCTGATGCGGGGCATTGCCGGCGGGGTTCTTACCGACGCCACGTGCCCGGCTCAAAGCTGTAAGGTGTGTCCCACCGACACGGCCAAGGTTGGCGAATGCTGTTCCGTCAAACGGAAGGATTAGCCTTGAAAAACAGGATAGCGCCGATGCCATTGTGAGAAGTATAAGTTACTGACCGTCCGCACAAGGAGCGTGGAAGTGAAAAACCGTAAGCAGTTGGCAATTGACGAAATGCAAGACAGCCAGAAACTCGGAGTAAATAAGATCACTCTTAAGGATCTGGATGAACCGAAACTAGGCAACGTTGCGGGTGGCTGCAGCGTTCAACCTACCACGACTGTGCAACCAACCCATCAAGTTAGTTGTCTTCCTATCTGCGCCGGAGTTCGCTGAAAGAATCTGAAGGAGTCCCCATTTGTTCGTTCTTGTTGCGGGAAATGGGGGTCTTCTTTCCGAATAGCACGATAGGAAAGCCTTTGCCGGCGCAACTCTAGAACTTTTTCCGCAGAAATTCGAAGAGGCCATAGCCGATCAGCGCGGCCACGATGGCAATGGCGAAGTTCGCGGTGGTGAAAACATCCGTGAGAGCCCACGACAGGCCCCGCTTCTGTCCCCAGCCCGACCGTTCGAATTCTCCCATCAACAGATTTGAATAAAAAAGGAAGATGATGAACCCCATCTCGATCATCGCTCGCCCGACATTTTTCATGGCTACCCGCTCCCGGGGATGTTCCAGTATTTCGCGGCAACTGCACGAAAAGCTTGCTTGCTACTATAGGCGATAGAAATTCTGGCAGACGAGAATCGTGGCGGCGCCCTGGCCAGCTAAACCGCTCTAATCGCGAAGTCTTGTCAAGCCCCCGCGGAGTCGCTTTTTGTCTAACCTGCTGTTTCTAAATGGAAAATAAACCGTCGACTGATGTCCCTTTTACTCCTCCCAAATTGGTATTCTGGATATATAGGGTAAGAAATGGCGCAGGCCTTGGGCTTGCGCCATTTTGTTTTGTGCGGTCGTGGTCCGAATGAAATCAAGAATGGAGCTTGGTATGGGTGTTGGGGTGGGAACGCGGTCTGGTGTGGTTAGAAGGTTGGAGGCGAGGGCGGTTTTGCGGAGGAAGATCGGGAGGAATCCGGAGGAGCTACGACGGAAGAAGATTTGGGAGGGGCTGACCAGCAAGCAGCGAGGCGAGTTGGCGGAGATGATGTTTATGGTGAAGGCGGCGCAGATGGGATTTGCTACGGCGAAGCCTTATGGAGACAGCCGGCGGTATGACTTTGTTGTGGATACGGGGAGCCGGTTGTGGCGGGTGCAGGTGAAATCTTCGAGCGCGAAGCAGTATGGGTCGTATCTGGTGAACTTGCAGAGGAATGAGAACGGCGAGGTGGTGCCTTATGACATTACGGAGATCGACTTTGTGGTGGCTTATGTGATGCCGTGCGATGCGTGGTTTGTGATTCCGGTGGAGGCGGCGGTGGCGCGGAAGTCGGCGAAGCTGTGCGCGCGGGAGAATCCTAGGAGCGGACGGTTGGGGAAGTATTGGCAGGCTTGGGGATTGATGACTATGCGTTGGGCGGAGAATGAGTGATGAATGCCGCGCGGCTTCCGCAAGTTTCGTAAAAGGAGCGATTCTTGGGCGCCCTTGGATTGTTTTTTAGCGTGGGCCAGCCCCCACCCTTGCAACGGAAGCAAGGCTGGGGCGGATTCAGTTATGATGGTGCCCGCGAAGCTGGGCAGACCTTATGCGCACTGACCGCCAATGGCCAACCGGGGGAATATAGGCATGTGAATTGCAAAACGAATTCACCGAGCTGCGGTCGTAACTGGCTGCAAACAAAGAGGCAGGTCATAACCCCTTGAATACGAGTATGTCTAGTTAGGTTCGGTTGCCGCGGCGGTGATTTTGCCATGCGACCGCCTTAAGCAGCCGGGTGACAGCCCCGTCTTCGATGCGTGAGGGACAGTCAACGGGCAATCGCAATTTCTCCCTGACTTCCGCAGCCAGTTCCTGATGTCCGAAAGGGTAGAACTGTGTTCCCAGAATCCAGGAAACACCGCCTCGCTCGATAATCTCGTAATTGTAGTTCTTAGGAGCCATTCGCGAGACAAATAAGGGCGCAAGCCCGAGGTGTCTACAGAGGTCCAGCTTAATGCGGAATTCGTCACGGGGAATGTAGGGCAGCGTGTTCTTGATCTCAACGCCGTAGAAGATGCCGTCGCGCTCAACTATGCGATCCAAGTTGTGTCCTGTGGCTGTCCAGGTCTTATCGCTGAATGAGCGAGCATTTCTGGCTACCTGAGAAAATCCCGCTAACGGGAGGGCTGCGTCGACTAAAAGTTCGCCTTGAAAACCTACGGCATGGATGAATGAATTCTCGGAGAACCGACGGACGAGATTCGTCACGCGACCCGCTTGGCGCCTCCAGTAGCGATTACTACGCGCCCAGAAAAAACGGATCGGAACTCCCGGCACCAATTCAAGCAACTGACTGTTGATCGAGCCGCCAGCGGCGAGTTCCAGGAGCGCTTTGACCGTGATCCAATGAAAGTAGGTCTTCTCAAAGATCACAGTGAGTTGGCGCTCGTAGAAAACATCTTCTGGGTTCTGGGTGAAGAAATCGAGAATGGACGTCCTAGCGTCATCAATCTTGTCATCGCGTTTATATTCGATGACTTCAGAATCGCTCTCTGGATCATCCGGATGCATTTTTACTTCTTGGTGTCGGCACTCTGGGAAATGTGGAGGCCGCAACATTATCACATCAAGAGGCGATGCGAATCTGCCCGCCAGAAATTTGCGACAGGGGGGTCAGCGTCAAGTTAAGATGTTCCGACGAACAGCCAGCGGAAAGGCGGATGCCTTCGAGGTGCAGTAGTGGACAAACGCTACCAAGTATTCGTGAGTTCGACCTATGAGGATCTGAGGGAAGAACGGCAGGAAGTGATGCAGGCCCTTCTGGAGCTCGACTGCATACCGTCGGGGATGGAGCTCTTTCCCGCGGCGAACGAGGACCAGTGGACTCTCATCAAAAAAGTCATTGACGACTGCGACTACTACCTCGTGATTGTTGGCGGACGCTACGGATCGGTCGGAGCAGATGGGAAGAGCTACACGCAGATGGAATACGAGCATGCCGTGTCTAAAGGAAAGCCGGTGATTGCATTTCTGCATGCGGACCCGGGCGCGATAGCGGCCGGTAAGACTGAGAAGACCGAAACGGGGAAGCAAAGGCTGGAGATTTTTCGCGAACTCGCGAAGAAGAAGATGGTCAAGCAGTGGCGGACGCCTCACGAACTCGGCTCGGTGGTAAGCCGAAGCCTCATCAAGCTCATCAAGACCAATCCGGCGACCGGGTGGGTTCGCTCTGACGAACTCGCCGAAGGGCCTGCAGCCAAGGAATTGCTTAGGTTGAGAAAAGAAATAGAGGAGCTCCAGAGGCGACTCCAGCAGAGTACGGTTCAAGCTCCGACCGGGACCGAAAATTTGTCTTCTGGCGACGAGGAGTTCTCGATTGGATTCGACGCAGAGTTTGTGGACGGCGCCGATGGGGAGAGCTACACGCAGCGTGTGAGCCTCTTATTAACCTGGAACAGGATTTTCGGGGTGCTTGCGCCGCTGATGATCGACAGGGCCAGCGCCGCAGAGCTCGAGGAGGCGCTCGTCGCGGACTGCAAGGAGGATCTTGAAGCCAAGATCCAAGACGACACACCGAAGGCGCGAGAGGTTTCGGCTGAGGTCCAGACCGACTCCACGAATACAATAGTCATCCAGCTGCGGGCTCTGGGACTGATCAAGAAGGACGACAGCAGGGTTCGAGCGGACGGGGTAGTGCATTGGACTCTTACGCCGTACGGTGACACCCTGATGACTAAGATACTGGCTATCCATCGCGAGGTAAAGGCGAGTGTCCAGGTCGGCGGGAGCTAGCCGGACGAAAAAGGCGTCCGTTGTCGGATTCCCGCTGCTTTACCCCCCAACCCCCCGCATGGTATCCTCACTACGTCACCAAGATAAAATCGAAACTAGAACAGGAGTGCACCAGGGTAGTGCTAGCCAGAGAGCAAAAGAAATCTGTTATTGACCGGTACCAGACGCATGCGACGGACACGGGGAGTCCCGAGGTTCAGATCGCGATTATCAGTGAACGCATCGGCCAACTGACGGATCATTTCAAAGCGCACCAGAAGGACCACGGCTCGCGCCGCGGCCTGCTAATGCTGGTCAGCAAGCGGCGTCGCTTGCTGGACTATCTGAAGAGATACGATTCCGAGCGCTATAAAACCGTGATCGGTAAGCTCGGCATCCGCAAGTAAATCGGGTACCCCATCTTCATTTAATCGTGGTGAAGAAAAAGTGGGTGCCCCGTTTCTCCCATCTTTTGGGAGAAGCGGGGAATTTGGATTCCCGTACAACAATCTCTTAAAACCGCTTCCCAAGAAGCCGGTGGACAGCATTCAAGGACCTTCCACAAGTGCATCGTTTGAGCGCATCCCACCAGACGAACCCCGCCTCGGGATCGAACGTATTCGTACGCTCAAAGCTCATCGCTCACAGCTCAAAGCTCCTCCCGTTCAAAAGGAAATGAAACATGAAACCAGAAGTTAGCACTGTAACAGTCGACCTCGCCGGCGGAAAACAACTCTCATTTGAAACTGGAAAATTAGCCAAGCAGGCCCACGGAGCGGCCGTTGTACGCATGGGCGATAATGTTGTGCTCGCCACCGCCACCGCGAACGCGGACCCGCGCGAAGGCATCGATTTCTTCCCGCT
>JBEKBW010000002.1:0-87333 GCA_050015215.1 Candidatus Sulfotelmatobacter sp. | reverse complement strand
TTACACAGAATTCGGTTCATTGAAGTTCGTCCCCAGGAGTAAAGATATGGTGCAGCGTGCCTTCCACGAATAAGCAGGGATTCGCGAGGGCAACGATCACGGATAGTAGCAAGCCGCGCGCTGAACATATCGCGGAAGGTCGAGGACTGTCAATGTGAAGGGATTTGCAACTTGCGGGCGGCCACGAAAAAAAGCCGCCGACTTCGCATCGGCGGCCATGTGTTTATAAATCTCGGATCGTCCTACTTCGAGCTGCTAGCCGCTCGCCGTGAAGGCGGCACTATGCCTCTTTCCGGAAGCTCCTTCTCAATCTTGTCGGAGAGATGGTGCAGCGGCTTGTCGCCCGCCGAAGAAAGTTGCAGACCGGCTTTGGACGGCGCGGTCAAGCCCTGGGCGGTGTAGGTAGCTTCGTTGAAGGTTGAGCCGGACTTGGCTGCGGCTACCGCGAATACTCCATAAGGCACGCCGCCAGTGAAGGCGGTAGCAATGTAGTCCCCCACCATCAACCCGTTCTGGGAGTTGGGCAGCCAATCGAGTTGCATCGGTCCGGCCAGAGTTATCGGAGTGTTCCACGTTGATCCGCCGTTGGCCGACGAAATGTAGCCGACGTAAAGCTGGCAGGTCGACTCTGTACAGCTGGTCTTGGGATAGTAATAATAGTGAATCGCGACATGCGCGGTGGCGCCTGACGTCGCGGGATCGATGCCAATTCCTGGAATGAAGTGATCCACCGTGCTGCTGGTGGCATCAATCGGAACGCGCGTCACCGCGGACCAGTGCACGCCATCGGTTGAAGTGCTATAGACCAAATCGTTGGTGGAGCACTTGGAGCGGAACCTGCAATCCTCCCACGCCACATATACCGCGCCCGCGCCATCCACTGCCGCGGAGGGCAGCGGGCGGGCCGCTGCGAATGCCGCCGGCATCTTTGTGCCATTGGATGTTCGAGATCGTAACCGGCGCCGACCAGCTTGCGCCTCCATTGGTGGACGTGAATGCCGACATCCCCGAGGTTTCAATGGGCACCACCACGGTGCCATTGGGCTGCGCCAGCGGTTGCCCGCCAATACCGTCGGCGTTGTTCGCGGTATTGGTAGCGGCTGACCATGTCATTCCTCCGTCAATCGATGTGCTCATGTGGATTTCGTCTCCGCTGTCCGGATTGTCCCACTCCACATAGCAATTGCCGTAGAACGGGCTGGTAGATGTACTGTCACACGCGACCCAGTTCTTATCCGAGGCCGTTACCGTTGGACCGACAAGCACTGGATTGCCCCACGTGATGCCGTCTGTGGACCGGCTCACCGCCACCCCGGGCGTAGTGGTGCTCGAGTTCAGGATTGGCAGCGTAGAGATCAACCACACCTCGTGTTTGGCGTCGTAAGCCACATTTGGATCGCTGGCTGCGGCGTAAGGACCGCCGCCATATCCTGTAGTCAGCCCGGGAAGAAATCCGTTCGTCCAGGTGCTGCCGCCATTGGTTGAAGTGGCCCACCCAATGGCCGTCGCACCGCCGGGAGAGATGCGCCCGGTCTGAAATGCGGCAACCAGAGTGCTACCGTTTGCCAGCACGTGCGGCTCAACTTCCGTAGCGTGCTGGCCCGGGCCAACAGTAAAAGGATCCGAACTGATCCTCGTTAAGGTGACTTGAGCATGCGCGGTGCCCGCCGGCGCAAGGCACAGGCTCAGAACAATCAGGCAAGAAAGTGAAACGGGTAGGTTGCGAGCGCTGGATTGAATTCGATTCATTGGATTGTCCTTAAATGCCGGAAGTTACTACAGCGGGATTAGTTCGCCGAATTAACTTCATTCGCGAGCGTAAGTGACGAGTTAGTTATCCTAAGTGAGTTATAGTCGCGCCGAGCATATCGAGGAATAGTCGACCTGTCAACCTTGAATATCCATTACTGCCGTTAGCAAATAATATGTCTGGTTGAGTTAGCACTGTGATCTGTTCGCCTGGCAGTCGTTCTTTTTTGTACGATCAGGCCAACCGTGTTATAGCTTTCCGCGGCCTTCCCAAGTTAACCAATTCATAAACCCGTTTGTTACAATTTCACATTATGACCACGCAAGCTTCATTTGCGGATGTCCCTTCCGCGCTGGAGGAATTTCGCGCCGGACGCATGATCGTTGTCGTCGACGATGAAGACCGCGAGAACGAGGGCGATTTAACCCTGGCGGCTGAGAAAGTTACGCCCGAAGCCATCAACTTTATGGCGAAATACGGGCGCGGCCTGGTTTGCCTGGCGATGACCGAGGAGCGGCTGGATCATCTCCGGCTGGGACCGATGTCGTCGGAGAATACGTCGCAGTATGGCACCGCATTTTGCGAAGCATTCGATGCGCGCGTAGGCGTAACCACCGGCATCTCGGCGGCGGACCGGTCGCGGAGCATTCAGGTAGCAATCGATCCGGCAACCAAGCCATCGGACCTGGCGAAGCCCGGGCACATGTTCCCTCTTCGCGCGCGAAAAGGCGGAGTGCTGGTGCGCGCCGGACAAACCGAAGCAGCCGTCGATTTAGCACGCCTGGCCGGCATGATTCCCGCCGGAATTATTTGCGAAATCATGAAAGATGACGGGACCATGGCGCGGGTTCCAGACCTCGCCGAGTTTTGCCGCGAGCACAGACTGAAGATGCTCACCGTGGCGGAACTGATCCGCTACCGCATGGCCAACGAGCGCTACGTGCATCGCGTAGGCGAGGCGCTGGTAGGCACCCGCTTCGGTGAATTCCGCTTGATCGCCTACGAAAGCGAGGTAGATGGCGGAGAGTCGCATGTGGCGCTGATCAAAGGAGAAATGCCTCGCGGCGATATTGAAGGCAGCGATGCGCCAGTGCTGGTGCGCATGCACGCCCATTGCCTGATGGGCGACGTCTTCGGCGCAACCGGATGCGAGTGCCACGCGACTCTGGAAGGCTCGTTGCGGCGCATTGCGCAGGAGGGACGAGGGGCGCTGATTTATCTGCATCAGACCTCGCAGGGATTCTCGAAGGAAAAAGTCGGCGAGCGGACGGCTCTGACTTTCCATAAAGGAAGAAAATTACCGTCGCTCCTGGATAACGAGCGCGAAACGCAGCGCGAGATTGGAATTGGCGCACAGATTTTGTCGGATTTGAATTTGCGCCGCATTCGGCTGCTGACGAATCGGCCGAAAAAAGTAGCGGCGCTTGAGGGATTTGGGATTGAGATTGTGGATCAGGTGGGGGTGGAGTTGGCGGGGGTAAGCTCGGGAGTTAACAAATAGGCCCTAGGGCTCGTGCCACCCACCCTTCGAACCCACGAAGCTTGGGGCAGCCTTTTCCGAGGATGGTCGGGAAGTGAAAGTTCCCAACGACCGCCTATCACAACATCCGCTTTCCATGGATCACGGCGGCAATGGTGACTTGCTTAAGTTCAACGGCATAGATGGTCCGGTAGCTGTAGGCTATCAGCTCGCGGGTGTTTTCATCGTCGAACTCCGGCACTTTGCGGCCCGCTCTTGGGAAGCGAGCCAGAGTTCTGGTTGCCCTCACAATGGTCCTGACCACAGCTTTTGCGTAGGTTGTGGAGTCGAGTGCGATGTAAGCGGCAATCGCTTCAAACGCCGGCAGGCGCGGCGACCAGACTACTCGGTAAGCCACTGGCTGAGCCGCTTCTCTACGGCGTCCTGCGAGAGCGTTCCCATCCGCTTGGCGTCTTCCAGCCCTGCCCTTAGGAGACGAAAACCAAAACCTTTACCGACCTGCAGCTGGGAATCCCACTCTTCGAAACAAAGGGTGGGCTACCCACGGAAGAGCTGATATCAGCTTGCCCCGATGCTAACCGCGAACGGCAATTCTGCCTGGACGCCAGGTTGCAAGCCGACTGCGCTTACGATTTGCCGGAAACGCCTCTCGGAGCGGTAAGGATCAAAGGCTCCAGCAATGTTTAACCTCAGCATTGCCGGTGAACGCTGCTCAACTCCCTTATCGAGCCATGCATACATCTGTTCTCTTTCTTCGAGCACGGCGTACGCGGCTGCCACAGTAAAAGGAGGAGCGAATACGCCGCTGCCAATAACTTTGTGAAGTAAGGCTTGGGCCTTCTTACGCTGCCCGGCTTGGGCATAAAGATTGGCCAGAGCAATGTTCGTGTCGCCATCGTTGGGGACAAGAGCCGCAGCCTTTTCTCCCTCTGCAATCGATTCCTTGTACAGCTTCTTGTCGGCGTAGAGAAAGCCAAGAAGCAAGTGCCCAAGGAAATTATTATTCTCATCCAGCAGCTTTCGCGCGAGCACTATGCCATCATCATATTTCCGTTCGGCCTCGGCCAGCATGATGAGATTCAAGTCAATCTGTATCGCCAGCGGATTGACTTGTTTCGCCAGGTTGAATTGCACTCTCGCCTCGTCGAAGCGCCGTAAATAAAACAACAGTATGCCGTAGTGTTGGTGTGCGCGGTCGCTGTTCGGGTTGAGTTCGAGCGCGTGGCGGAATCCCTGTTCCGCGGCCGCAAGATTCCACTCGTAGAAAAATCTGAGGGACGCAAGTGTAAGGTACGCCTCGGGGAGATTAGGGTCGAGTTCGATCGCGCGCCGCGCGGCCGCCTCAGCTTTCGGATAAACCTCGCTGCCCGGCGCCCAGGCATTGACGCCCTCCATCGCATACGCAGCCGAGAGTCCAGCATAAGCCTCCGCATACAGTGGATCGCGGTCCAGCGCCTGATTGAAATAACTTATTGCCTTCTCAACATCGGCCAGGCTAGGATGCTGCCGGAAATAGACGCCGCGCAAGTAAAGTTCGTGCGCGACAGCGATCGCCTGGTGTTGTTTCGCGCTGGCTTCCGCCTGCGCTGAAAGGCGAGCGTTCAACGTTCGGTAGAGATCTCGCGTAATCTCGTCTTCCACTGCAAACCTGTCCTTCGACGGAAGATCATAGGTTTCTGCCCAAAGGTGGTAGCCGTCAGAAATGCGAATGAGCTGCGCAGTGATTCGCAACCGGTCGCTCTGGGCTTGCAGGCTTCCCTCTAGAACAAATGCGGCGTTCAACCGCCTTCCAATTTCGCCGACACTTTCCGCCTTGCCTTTGAACTGGAACGCCGACGTGCGCGCCACCACTCGCAAACCCGCCGCCTTCGCCATCTCCGTCGTGATCTCTTCCGTCATGCCATCGCTCATGAAGTCGTTGTCAGGATTGCCGGTCAGATTAAGGAAGGGCAGAACAGCCAGCGAAGGTATCTCATCGCCCGGTTGAACGGATCTGCTATGGGGTTGATAGCGGAAGTAGGATCCTGCCGCGGCAAATAGGGCGAATCCTATAGCTACGATCCACCCGATCTTTATCCAGCCGATCCTGGGAAATATCTTTGAGCCAGGCCGGAGGAGTTCGGTGGTGACTGCGATGGTTTCCGGGGTCGTTCTTAAGGCCCGCTCAGTTCTTACAAAGGTAGCCGCATAAGCGCCCTTGGGAACTTCAATCCGGACGGATGCCCCTCGCCCGCCGTTTTCATAGTATTCCTGTAGTTTGGTGCGCAGCCTGCGCGCGGCCATTCTTACAACCGGGTCAACCTTCGGATCAAACGATGGGTCGCGGTCGAATACCTCTAAACCTAGCCGGTATTCCTTGAGCTGATCGCCCTCGCCGGCCAGAGTGTGCTCTACAACGTAGCGCAGGAAACGCTTGAGATTGTCGGAGTCCCGAAGCGATGGGCTGGCCAGCAGTCGTTGCAATTCGTCGTGCAACACAGTGTCCTGCCCCGCCTGATCCCCGCCGTGCGGAGGCATCCCAGCCGATAATCTCTCCGTAGATGGTGACTCCATGCCAATACTCCCCAGAATTCATTGCAAGGGGGAAGCGCGATCAGGCGACTGCAAGCACCCGTAAGTTTACCCCAACTTTACCCCAGATTACTCCCCGAAAACTCGGGCACCCGTCAGAATCCGCAGGTATGCACGGCCACTTGCCCATTCTGCTGGAGAAATTGCAATGAAACCATCGATCGGAACCAAAAAATTGGCAATCATGCGGCTCGGGCCCGCAACCCTCTTTACTTTCCTCACCCTCGCCCTTGCCGCCATACCCCTAGCCGCCGAGACCAACTGGGCCCAGACCTATCACGATAGCGCCCACACTGGTTACAACTCGCAAGAGACCACGCTCGGGACCGGCAACGTCGCGTCGCTGCAGTTGCTTTGGGCCACCGGGGTCGCCGGCGGAGTAACCAACTTTGCGGTGGACAATGGAGTTGTTTTCGCGACCGGGCAGTCGAATAACCTCGTTGCGCTGAACGCCTCTACTGGAGCACAGTTGTGGAACGCGAATACCGGCGGCAATCCGGGGGATAGGCCGGTTGCCACTGGCAACGGATTGGTCTTCACTCAGTGTTCTTTGCCTAACAACGCCGGGGGAGCTATCTGCGCCTACAAGCAGTCCACGGGGAAAATGGCATGGCATTGGGCCAGTCCATGCAACTGCCTTCCGCCATCCAGCGTCAGTGCGCCCCTCGTCTACGCGGACGGTGTCGTCTACTTCGGCTACTCCAGCGGCGGCACCACTTCGACTACCGGTCTCTACGCTGTCGAGGCCTCCACGGGAAAGCTGCTCTGGACGTCGCTATCGGAATTCAATAACGGTTGGGGCGTCAGCGGCGCAGCGATATCTGGCAGTAACGTTTACCTCGAAGCCAATAACTATGGGACAGGGGCCATCTATTCGCTCGCATCCCCGACTGGTGACCAGAATTGGACCACGCCAGTCAGCCTCGGCAACTCCAATAGCGCGGTTTCCGTCGCCGGCGGAGTCGTCTACACCTCCGGAGTCTGGACCGGTACGAATGCCACGCTATACGCGATGAATGCAACGACAGGCGCGCTGCTTTGGTCGTATGTGTACGCAACCGAGAACTGGTGCGGATCGGAAGGATTTCCTTCGCCGCCAGCCATCGCCAAGGGCGTCGTCTATTTTCAGGGCGTAGACGGCAATCTCTATGCACTGAAGGCCAACAAAGGAACTTTGCTATGGGCCGACACTCCTAACTCCCAGCCCTGCACTGGCACCTTTAATTCCTCTCCATCGCTCGCCAACGGCGTGCTGTATATCAACGGCGGTCCGGACGGCCCCAACACGAGCGCGTACAATGCCGCCACGGGAGCTGAGCTCTGGTCCAGCCCTTCGTCGCATGGCACGCTTCAGATGCCGCCAGTCGTAGTGAACGGCATTCTGTACATCGCAAGCCCGGGCGATACCATCTGCGAGAGCATTTGCGCGTATTCCGTGCCCGCCAATGAGTAACGAACGCACTTATTGAGCAGATACGGGCGCGGCCTTCCGGATCGAATCGCCTCCGATGACACTAAAGAATATTTACCGCCCGAGCCGCCAACAGAGCCACCGTGGTCAGCGAAATGAGCGATTGAATCATCATGAGCACTTTGGCCCACGTTGATAAAACGGGGCAGTCCGTCGGTGAGAACGCCGTACTGGTGTTGAAGGCGAGAAAAAGGTAATCCACAAAACCTGGACTCCAGCATTGCTCTCCCATCTCGCGCTTGGCTTGCTGATCGAGAGTCATCTGCGGAAACAGGAACGCTCCGTCGGTGTGCACGCCGCGCAACTCACGCTCGCGCGGCCCGCCTGCGTCCAAACGCCAATACCATGACGCGAAGACCAGGATGTTCGTGATCCATAACGCAGTTGCCGAACGCAACAGTTCCTTAGGAGATTGTCGATGCCCGGGCAGACCCGCGACCAGCAGTCCAAGCGACCAGATCATATCGACCGTAACAATGGAGCTCAGCAGATAGCCCAAAACTTTATTGAGCTTATCTCTACCGCGCTGGCGTGCCCACGCCGTGGGAATCAGAAGCACTCCGACAACCGCGATGAGCATCCAGTCAGGGCCCGCTGATAGAGATTCGGGCAGCGAGAGGCGCAGTCCGCCCACGGCAAGCAGAGCCAGCATTGCAGGCCACCGCGGCTCTAGACGTTTCGAAGTATTTGTCATCGGACTCCATAGTGCATCGCCGACTTGAAAACCGCAATTCCGGGTCGCTCTTCGGAAAATTTTCGCATGATGGGCTGATTGTCAATTCCTGCGGCTCGACATCGACTCTGTAAATTCATAAGAAAAAAGCATTGAAAAATTCTTGACAATAAAAGTTGTCAAGGATAACATCTCCTCGTGCTTGACATCCAGGTCATCGATGATCCGGCAGCGGCGACGGTGGCTTTAGAGCCCATGCGGAGTCGACTCCTCTCCGAGCTAGTCGTGCCCGCCTCGGCGGCGACGCTGGCCACGCGGGTTGGCCTGGCTCGGCAGAAAGTCAACTACCACCTGCACGCGCTGGAGGCGCACGGGCTGGTGCGGCTGGCCGAGGAACGCAAGTGGGGCGGGCTGACGGAACGGCTGCTCGTGGCGACGGCCGTTTCCTACGTAGTTTCACCGAGCGCCCTGGGCCCGGTCGCCGCGGATCCGAATCGGGATATCGATCGGCTGTCCGCGAGCTATCTCATCGCGCTGGGCGCACGGGTCGTCCGCGAAGTGGACGATCTGGTTCGTCGCGCGAGAGAGACGGGCAAACGCTTGGCGACACTGGCGGTGGATACTGAGGTACGCTTCCGGTCGCCGGCCGAGCGCGCGGCTTTCAGCAACGAACTCACCGAGGCCATCACGAAACTGGTTTCGAAGTACCATGATGCATCAGCCCCCGGCGGCCGAGCGCATCGCCTGGTCGTCGTGGCGCACCCTCTGCCGCAGAAATCCCATTCCAAGTCCGATCCCAAGGAGACATCATGAGCGTGAAGAAAGAAGCTTCGGGACGCCGTTCCGTCCAGGTCGAAGTCGAGGTCCCCGGCACACCGGAGGAAGTCTGGCAGGCCATCGCCACCGGGCCGGGTATTTCGTCTTGGTTCGTGCCGACTGAGTTCGAGGAGCGCGACGGGAAGCCGGTTGCCGTGAAGTTGAACTTCGGCCCGGGCATGGAGTCGAGTTCCCCCGTGACGTCATGGGATCCCCCGCGGAGGTTCACCGCCGAGTCCCCGGGCTGGATGCCTGGCTCGCCGACCGTCGCGGATGAGTGGACCGTCGAAGCGCGCGGGGGTGGCATGTGCGTCGTCCGCGTGGTGCACAGCCTCTTCGCCGACACGGACGACTGGGACAACCAACTGGAAGGCACCGAATCCGGCTGGCCTGGCTACTTCCGCATCCTGCGGATCTATCTCACCCACTTCCGCGGCCAACGCTCGGCGATGATGCAGTTCATGGCCCCCGCCGCGGGAACCGAAGCGGAGGCATGGGAAACGCTGACCGCGGCATTGGGGCTGAAAGGCGTAAGCGACGGGCAGAGTTGGACGGCCCCGGCGGGCGTCCCGCCGGACGTATCAAAATACAGCGGCGTGGTGGAGCAAGTTAGCAAGACTCCGTACACCGCGCTGCTGCGGCTCGACAAGCCGGGGCCGGGTGCCGCCGCCTTTGGCGCCGTCAACTTCGGCGGCCAGAGCATGGTCACGCTAAGCTTCTACTTCTACGGCGATCAGGCGGCAAGTACCGTCGCCCGCGAGACACCGCTCTGGCAAGCTTGGATTGACGAGCACTTCCCGACTCCGGCGGAGACGGGCAAGAGTGAGAGTGCGAGGAAATGATCGCGGGGGCAGACCGCTCAGGTTGGCGTGTGCGAGCGCAGTGATTAATCGATTGCATCGTGGTCAATCTACTCGTGCATGGGTGCGGGCCAAGGTATCCTTTCGCCGCCGCCGCTGCTCGCTCTCCTTTATGATTTCGCTGATATCCGCAACCGGCCGTATCTCAATCGGTCCAAGTCCATACTTAAGGCCCGGAAGCTGTGACACAAGCTGAACGGCATGATTGAGGTCTCGCGCCTCAAGGATTTGAATGCCGCCGACCTGTTCCTTGGTTTCCGCATAGGGGCCGTCGGTAGTCGTGACTTTGCCGTTTTTCCACCGCAGGGTCAACGCGGTCTCCGGAGGCTGAAGAGGTACTTCGGCAACAAGATGTCCGTTGGCGCGCAGATGGTCGTTGTACTCAAAGCAGTCGTCGAGCGTTGCCTGTCGCTCGTCCTCGGTCATCCCTTCGAATTTTCCTGGCTCGAGGTATCCCAAACAGATGTATTTCATCCATTCCTCCTTGAAGCTGTCTCCCAAAGCGCTTTGAAAGGGCGCGGCTTCAGCCGCGCCGCCCAGAGTCGAGAAAAGACGCGGGCTTCAGCCCCTGAGGTACGCTCGCGTCCGACGGTTGAGGATTAAAGAGATGACTCCTTGTTTGCCGTGACTCAGAGCCGTAGCTCATTGTCTGGTTATCAGATAGTCGTTCTTGAGACCGAAAATCGACAGCTGCTCCATTTTGTTTAGGCTCGTCAGAGGAACCTGTGGGTCGCTGATTGGTCGGATGGCGAGCGGGAACTTGGGCTTCGCAAGAGGCCGCCATGAGCGGAGCCGAGGGACGGCGATGCAGCGTGCGCAGTTCGATTTCGTGGTGGACGCATGATCAAAGCCCGGTAGAATGGGAAATCCATGAGCCCAAAGACTCTCAAGGAGATTGAACGCGCGATCGGATCTCTTACGACGCAGGAGGTTCAGGAATTATACGTGTGGCTTGACCAACACTTTCCGCAGCCGATCGACGCTCGCGTTCAATCCGATCTTTCGGCGGGGAGTCTCGACACAGCGATTCAACGCGCTTTGGACGACGAAACGAACGGTCGCCTTCGGCCGCTTTAGCGCTCCATGGCGCACAACGCCTCCACGGATTTTTCGCACGAATACCTTACGCTCCCGCACGAAATACGCGCCCGCGCCGACAAACAGTTTTCACTGCTGAAAGCAGACCCGCGGCATCCTTCCTTGCAATTCAAGAAGGTGGGAGAGCGCCGCAGGCAGGAAATATGGTCCGCTCGAATCACGTTAAGCTATCGCGCTCTAGCGATCAAACGTGAGGGCGGATAATTGTGGTTCTGGATTGGCGATCATAAAACCTATGACAAGCTGATTTCATAGAAATCCGTCCACATCGGGTGGCCCACCTTCGTTTGACCGAGTCAGCACAGCTTCGCAGATTTTCCGTCACTGTTTCAAGTAGCAAAGCGCAACACTTCCTGATTTAAAAGTCTTGGACTCAACAAGTTTCAGTCGTAATCTCTCCCGCAGGCTAACACCTTCCATCAACCGTCTTCCTTCTCCTGCGACAATTGGCGCAATGACAAAACGATACTCATCCACCAGTCCAAGCTCTATAAGTTGTGAAGGAATATCTACACCACCGACCAGAATAGGTTTGCCTGGTTCTTGCTTCAGTTTAAGTATTTCATCGCCAAGGTTGGTACGAACTATTCTCGTATTTCCATCGTCAGCGCTGGCCAACGATCGTGAAAAAACGACTTTCTTCCTGGAGACAAAGGCTTGAGCAAATTCGATATCCGCTTTTGTCTCGGACTGGCTTTTTGCGATATCAGGCCAATAAGGAACCATCAATTGATAGGTTTTACGCCCATAGACGAGCAGGTCAACATCTCGCAAGAGATGGGTGTAATGTTCAAGTAAGTCGTCATCGGGATTGAATTTGGTATGGTCGCAGCAGCCATCCAGGGTAAGGTTGATTGCGTAGATTACATTTCTCATTGGATTGTCCTCTCTTATGTACCAGCGCTTGTTTACCAGAGCTTGTCCGCCCTTTGCACAGTTCGGCTTAGCGATTTTCTGTTCCGTCTGACCACCGCTGCACGCCGATCGAGAACATAGTCAGGTGCTCGGTCGGGTGCTCGTGCTCGTCGCTCACGGCCATGATGGGAGAACCGGGCAGATTCGCTCCCCAGGTTGCGGGGTCGGTCTGCGAATAATAAAACATAACGTGCGGAGGCCAGTGTTTGACGCTGTCGCCGCCGTATCCTTGCTTCGACATCATGTAGCACATTGCCCCGGGTTCCATCGCCGGCAGGTCTTTTTTGTCGACGGCGGCCGCGATGGCCTCGTCCGTCTGAGCTCGCGCGCGTCCCGCCAGGATCAAGTCGGTTCTTTTGATGTTGCGTGGAAGCAAGGAACGCGCGGCTGCGGCGTTATAGCAGATCGGAGTCCGCACTTTCGGATTCCAAATGTCTGGATCGGGTGCGGAAGTCCACGAACGTTCCACGATACACACGAAACCGTTTTTGCCGTTGACCGCCGTTTCGAAACCATGCCGCCCAAGAACCAAGACCTCTGCATCGCGTGAAATGGACTCCGGTGCCGCACTTCGCGCCAAGGCCATTTCCGCGCCCTGATCCGTCATGAGGTATTGATCGATCGGGGCCATCTTCGGATAGTGTGTCGCGGCATCCTGTTCCATCGCCTGGTTCGCCGTAGCGACGTATGCCGTACCGATCACGACAAGCAGTGCGAAGCTTATGATCAAGACTGCCATTGCGCTAATTTTCCTTTTTCGCATCGTTTTCCTCTGGGCATGGCTCAAGTCTTCCCGTAACGGCTTTGCGGGCCGGTTGCCCTGCCTTCACGATATAGTCGAATGGCCAACCCGGAATTCGACAAATCGTCCGAGAAATTTTCTTTTTCGGCAGACTAAAATCCCCACTTCTCGCAAAGAACGCGAGGAGTGGGGCACCCGGCGTGAGCCGCCGGCCGGTCACGAAATCAACAAAGCGCGGAGAGCTTTTTACTACTGGCGCATCTCAGCCGCCACGTCGTCGCCGAACTTCTTTTGGATGTACTCTTGGGTCTCGGGATCGAAGTCGGTCATGTCAAACATCCGGCGAACTTCGACCATTTCGCTATCCTTTCCGGGGATGCGCGAGGCCCATTCCAGCGCCTCTTCGCGCGACTTCACCTGGATGATCCAATAGCCGCCGACCACTTCCTTCGCTTCGGTAAACGGCCCGTCGGTCACTTTCGATTTTCCGTTTTTGAACGTGACGCGCGCGCTCATCGTCGCGGGCGGGGTCAGCCCGTCGAGCGCCAGCAGCACCCCGGCTTTCCCTAGTTCCTCGTTGTACTTGCCCATTGCCTCCATGCTTTTGAGGTCGGGGGCCCAGCCGGGCTTTGCGTTTTCGTAGTCTTTCGGAAACATAATCATCATGAAGCGCATGGTGTTCTCCTTCGTTATCGAGTGTTGTGCGGACACCGTATCAGGGCCGCTACCTTTATATAAGAGCCTGAACCGCGCTGGGCCCGCAAAGTTGGGAGTTGCGAGCGCCGGGTGCGGTGCGGCTCCACTTACTAGTCGAACCGGGTTGCGGGAAATCGACACGCGATTTGCAAATTTTTCGCATAGCGTATCACCCGGCAAACACAAATGCGGCTATTTGTTGGCAGTCTGATTTGGCAGATGAGCCCGTTTTGCTACTTTGTGCTGGATCTGCTCTTCGGTCAGGATGGGTGCCAATTCTTCCATCTCAAAGACCTGGCGGATTTCGATTTCGGAGTCGCCGGCGTGGAAGACGGGGCAACGCTTGACCCACTCGATGGCCTCTTCGAGGGACTTGACCTGCCAGAGCCAGAAGCCGGCGACGAGCTCCTTGGCCTCGGTGAAGGGACCGTCGATGACGGTACAAGACTTGCCGGAGAATTTGACGCGTGCGCCTTTAGAGCTGGGATGGAGGCCATCCATGGCGAGCAGGACGCCAGCCTTGATGAGCTCTTCATTGAACTTGCCCATCTCGAGCAGGGCCTGCGGGTCGGGGAGGGCGCCTGCTTTTTCTGACTCTGGGGTTGCTTTGACGATGACCATGAATCGCATTGCGAAATCTCCTTTGGGAGCGACGGTTGGGTGGCTTGTGCTCGGGTTAAGTTTTTTTGTCTGGGGCGGCCGGTTGCTTCGCCTTCACTACATAGTCGAACGGCCGACCGGAATTCGACAACTCGTCAAAAACAATTGGCCGGCGAACCACGTTCCGGCCCGAGCGTTCTCCCCCACCTCACAATTTCTAACAATGTTTTACATGTTCATGACAACCGCTTGAGTCTTACTTCGCTATTTTGGATAGCGTCAAGTAGTCACGTTTTTCTTCCTTGGAGGGTAGGACAATGAACAAACGCATGATTATTTTCGTGGCGATCACGTTGGCGGCTTTTGCGCTGATGTCCAACGCGGCCACGGCACAGAGCTACAGCGGCAATTGGCCGGTAAATGTTACTCTGCCGCCCCACTTCGCTCATACAGCGTGCCTCTCGCTGGTCGATACTGGCACGGGCGGGCAACATAGCGGCTCGGCCTCGCTATCAGGCCCGATGGCCGGTAACACCACGCTGACTGGGACTTTTCAAGTGACCAACCATCTCCTCGTGGCGACCATTCAATCCGGAAGTGACAGCGGTGAAGTTGTTTACGAGCTGTTCATCGCTCCCGCGGCGGACGGCGACCTCAGCAAAGGCGTTTATGAGGAGCCCGGTTTCCTGTCGGGGGCCACGACCTTCGGCACGAAGGGCGGCTGCTCGAGCGGTCAGTGAGAAAGGGCAACTCTCCAGCATCGGCGTCCGCCGGATCGCAGGAAAATTACAACGGCTTTAGCCCGTACGTGGTAGATCACGACTACTTCATCGGCGAAAGCCGCTGATATTTGAGGGTGTGGTCCACACATTCGTCGAATTTTTAACTCCTGGCGGCACCGCGAAAAAGGCTGCCCCACACGCCGCGCCCTTTGGCGAGTGGACACCACGGATATCGATCCCTGGGTCGATCTTCGCCAATAGCAAATCGTAGTGAACGCGGCGACGACAGCGTAGAATTTGTGCCAATCCACGGAGAGCGAAAAACGATGCGCCGGTACCATCACATCGGAATTCCCACTACGGAAGCGAAGCCTGGCGAGACCCACCTCAAACACCTGAAAGTCTTTGTCGTCAGCCACGAGAAAAGCGAATTTGGCGTGGAGTGGATGCGTTTCGAAGCGGACGCGGCGGTCCCTGACCTCGTCCGGCAAGTTCCGCACGTCGCGTTTGAAGTGGCTGATCTCACCTCGGAGCTGGCTGGCCGCGAAATCCTGATTCCTCCCAACAGCCCATCCGACGGCGTCCGCGTCGCGTTCATAGTCGAAAACGGCGCGCCCATCGAACTGCTCGAATTCACCGACCCCAACCATCCTGGCCGCCGCCAGCAGGGCAAGATGCTGATAGAAACACCTCCCGGCGATCTAACGGCCATCGTGCGCGAGGGCCGCGAGCGCGGATAGATCGCTGTCGAAAAAACTGGGGACAGACAGGACGTTCACCAATTTCCATTCGTCGAAAAATTGGGGAAGGTTCCCTCTGTCCCCGGGTTCCTTTTTGATGAAAATCGACGGCTACCTCGTTTTCTTATTTCAACTGCCGAATCCGCCCCTGCAGGAATTGCCGCTCCGGTTCCTGTTGGGTCAGCGCCAGCGCCTTCTCATAAGACGCCCGAGCCTCGGCTGTCCTTCCGAGCCTGCGGTACATATCGGCACGGGCGGAATGCGCCAGGTAATAATTGGCCAATTCGCCGTTTTCCAACACCGCGTCGATCTGCGCCAGACCGGCTTCTGGACCATCGCGCATGGCAATGGCCACGGCACGATTGAGCTGTACCACTGGCGAAGGCTGAATTCTTAGCAATTGATCGTAAAGCGCCACAATCTGCCGCCAGTCGGTCGCAGCCACCGATTCTGCCTCCGCATGAACGGCCGCAATCGCAGCTTGCAGCGTGTAAGCGCCGAAGCGGCGGGACTTCTGCTGGGAGTTCAGAGCTTTCTCCAGCAACGCCACTCCCTCCGCGATCTGCGCGCGGTTCCAGCGCGCGCGGTCCTGATTCTCCAGCAAAATCAGCTCTCCGGTCGGAGAAGTTCTCGCGGCGCGACGGGATTCCTGCAGCAACATCAGGGCAAGCAGTCCCGTTACTTCTGAACCCGTGATTTCCGGAAACATGACTTCCGGAAAAACGCCTTCCGGTTCTGGCTGAAGTTCGGTCAGCAACCTGCCCAGTCGAATCGCTTCGCCAGTGAGCTCGGCGCGAGTTACCTCGGCTCCCGCCGCAGCCGAATAACCCTCGTTAAAGACGAGATAGATGACCTGAAGCACCGCGCCTAGCCGCTCGGGCAATTCCTGCGGCATCGGCACCTCGTAGGGAATTCGTTCCTCTCGAATCTTTGCCTTGGCGCGCACAATGCGCTGCGCCAGCGTACGCGGAGTGGTGAGGAAGGCCTTTGCGATCTCCTCGGTGGTCAACCCGCACACCTCACGCAAGGTAAGCGCAACGCGCGCTTCCGGTGCCAGAGATGGATGGCAGCAGGTAAAGATCAGGCGCAGCCGATCATCTTCGAGAAAATCGACATCATTGGATCCTTCCGCCGAACTCGATTGCGCTTCGAGATATCGCGCAAGCTCGTCTTGCGACGCATCAAATCTTGCCCGTCGACGCAGAGTATCAATCGCTTTGAATCGGGCAGTCGAGATCAGCCATGGTCGCGGATTGCCGGGTACTCCACTGCTCGGCCACAGGCTCAGCGCAGCCGCAAAGGCTTCGTGCATCGCCTCCTCGGCAAGATCAAAATCACCCAGCAAGCGGATCAGCGTTGCCAGGATTCGTCCCGAATCCACGCGATATAGGCAGTCGAGCAATTCGCGTATCTGCTCGCTGGAACTCTCAGACATGGCACGGTCGGAAACGACACGGTCAGAAGCGACATGCTCGGACGTGCCACGCTCGGACATGATCACGACCTTAGCAAACCAGCTGCGCCGAATCAATTTAACAAACGTCGGATCGATGCCCGGGGACTTAGCCCTTCGGCCACTCGAGCATTTATGAGATGCGTTGTAGTGTCCGGAGGCGTAAAACTGGGAGAACTATAACTTCATCGCACCAAGGAGGAGAAACCCTGTGGCGTCACTCGAACATTTTCAATGCCAGTATTGCCATGTCCGTTGGACGCTTGATGACGACGGTATGCTGCGGTTCGCCTGCCCCGACTGCCGCGGCAATGGTCTAACTTACTACGAACAACCTGTGGGTTTCGAACAGAGCAAGCAATACACAAGCAGCCGGGCATGTACCAAGTGCTTCGGCCAAGGGAGGTTGGAGCGCCCCTACTTTCCCGAATTTTCCCCGGTTTGTCCAAGCTGCCTGCTCCGCCAAAAGTAGAAAAAAACAGAAGGCTGTACGGGGGCTGCCACCCCTCCGCGGCTCTCAGTGGACACTACCGCGACTGAGGGTGCCCCATCCTTGCCGCACGCGAAACCGTTTCATCATCCTCAACTCCCGTCGCGGCAAGGGTGGGGATTTCGAGTTTCACAGTCAAGAACCCCGCCCAATTCCGCCTTGAGCGAAGTCGAACGGGCTGAGCTTGGCACGGCCCTCGGAAGCTGATCCTGGGCAGAGCGCGCCACCCACCCTGCGAACCCCGCGAATGATGGGGCAGCCCCTTCCGCTCTCACGACTGTACGCCTTCTCCTTCCCATTCTGGAAGAGACAGGTCGTCTAAACCTAAGAGGTACGTCTTCGGTAACTTTTCCAGGCGCGCGCGACCTCCACCTCACTGAATTCATTGGACAACCTCTAGTTCCATGCACCTGTAGGCCTCCCGCATGGTACATGCGTCACTTGAATTCGGGCTATGTACCTCTGTGACCTTCTTCTCTGCGCCTGGAGCATTTTATTATCCAGACATGGCCGCCATGCACTAACTATTTACACGAATGGTCGCAGGCGTTCCGCAGCCGGGTGCAGTGGGAGGGTGGTATGAAACACTTCTTAGAGATTTTGGCGAACATTAGAATCGCAGCGGCGGAGATCGGTGGAACGTTGAGCCTGCTGCTGCTTGTCTGGTATGGGCTCCGCAAAGCGTGGCATGACTTTCTCACTAAGGACGATGTGACGTCCGACCCCTGTATGGTGGCCTGCCCGGCGCGCAAGTTACGAGGGAGGAATTCCGGAAGGCCGAATACTACAGCCCGGGGCCCCTCCTCCCGCCATCTGAGGAACGCGGAAGCCCACACGCCTGCGGTCCTCTTTTCCACTAGCCACCCTGTGACATCCAACCTTGTCCCGCAAAATAATTCGCGCGATCATGTCCGAGGCCGCGACGATCGGCAGAAGCCGAACGTCGCAGTCGCAAATCCTTTGTTTTGCCGATTTTGATATCTAACATCTTTCTCATGCGGATCTTACAAAATACCCCACGCTAACTCACAATGTTTGCAACAACCGAAGCAGACCAGGGGAGGGGGCGGGGGGTCAGAAAATACGGCGTCGGTCCTCGCACAAGCACGACAGCCAGCACTACGAAAAACGCCGCAAAAATTTATTTGCCAGGAGAATTCACAGCGGGAAACGCAAGCATGCAGGTACGTGGAAGAGCGGCGCTTTAGCGCCGCGTAAAGCGTCTGGAATTGATCTGGGCTTCAGCCCCTGTGGATGCCGGATAGCCTAGAACGGCTTCCGCACCACCACTTCCGCATCCCGAATAAAAAACTGCGCAGAGCATTGTTCCGAGCCGCAGATGACAGGAACAAGCCCGTTGATTTGTCGCCGCGTGATGAGGCCTAACATGCCGCACGAAGGACAGGCGAGCACGGCCCAGTAGGGATCTTCTTTTTCGCCAACTTCGCCGGCGTTTTCGAGCACAAAGACGGTGCCAGGCTGCATTTGTTCCGGTATCCACTCGTTCAGGATGTCCAGTTCGCCGACCATGTGTTCCCCCTTGTGAACCGAGCGTTAACAATCACTTCCTGCAGCAAATCCAAGACTAAGAAACCTTTCTAGCACGCCGCGCCTGGGCCGGTAATGTTACCGAAGTATTCGACTTTCTTGCGACAACCTCCGCGCGCACCTGACGCACCGCGTCACTCAGGCAGATTCCGAGAATGGGCTGAGCCGAATTCTTCAAAATGTCGACGATCTGCCGCGCCGATGTTTCAAGATAAAGATGCGTACCGTCGGTAAGCAGGTGAACATCCGAGTTGCGGCTGACGATTTCCCCAAGCCCTTTACCGAACTCCCGTTGCAGGAAGCGCATGACCTTCCGTACCCCTTGCAGCGAGAAACCTTTACGCCGCAACTGGCAGATGACGGCGATTTCGGTGAGGTTCTGCATGGAGTACAGTCGCCGATGCCCCTGGCGCTGCGGCTTGACGACGCCGCGCTCGTCCCACCACTGCAACTGGCGGGCGGTGATGCCGGTCAGGGCGATGACTTCATGCGATGGAAAACTTTGCTGCATTCCTCTCCGGTTATGTTTGAAACAATCTGCTCGTCGAATGTTTGAAACAGTTTAGACGCGGATTGGTGGGAGTCAATGAGGATTTCGCGGGGAAGGGTTACTACATGAGTGCGGGCGAGGTGGAATTAAGGCGTGATGCCAAGCCCGCTTTATGTTGGCAGACCGCCGCCGACGAAATGAACGATTTCCAGGCGGTCACCATCTTTTAGCTCTATTTGCGACCAGCGGTCGCGGGCAGCGATCTCGCGATTGAGTTCCACGGCTACGCGGTCGGATTTCACGCCTAAGGATTCGATCAGCGCAGCCAGGGTAAACTGCGCAGGAGGAACGGCGGCTTCAAAACTGCGAGGCTCGCCATTGATCTGCAGATTCATGAATCGATTTTCTCATGGCGACGATGCAGGATTTCACTCCGCTTTCCGCAATGCAAACTTTCGCGTAACCGTCCGCCCTTCGTGGTTGGCCTGCACCATGATGGAAGCCTCCGGCAAAGCCGATTCGTCAATTTCTACGGAGATTTCGGCGCTTCCAGCAGAGTCTGTAACGGCCTGCATATAGAAAGGAGCGGCATCCGGCCGGGCAAAGCGGAGAGTCAGGCGGGCGCTGGGCACAACGGCGTCGCCTTCGGTGACGCGCAGGCGCATCGTAAGGTTGCGGTTGGCGTGAACCGACGCGGCGTTTTCCCACTGCACATCGAGTTGCTTGACGCTGGCCAGCGATTCAGTGTCAGCGTGATCGAGAACGCCATCGAGTTTCCCTTCGCGAATCGCTTCAAGAACCAGCCGATGCTGATCGCGCAGTTGCTGTTCTTTTTGCTGATCGCCGAAGCCGGCGTCCTGCGCCGCGTAGGAAACCGCCTTTTTGCCCACGCATCGTCCGCGCACGAAAACCTGCGTCTGCAGCAGCTTTTCGCTCTCACGCGCCTCGCTCTGCACGTGGTAGATGGTGTCGCCGTGTTTAACGTCAGTGTTGAAGCCGAAAATCATGGGGATTGAGTAATTGTGTAATTTGGGAATTGAGTAATTTGCAAAACTCTGCTAAATCTGCGGCCTCCGTTACGGCGCCGCCGTCAACGATTTTCAATTACTCAATTACCAAACTTCCCAATTACAAAATTTTTCTTTTCTCTTTCCCAAATTCGCAAAAATGCTGGCTCGCTCCCTTGACACTCGCGCGGACCAACACCTAATCTAGAATGTTTAATTCAAGCATCGCGCGAATTATATATACCCTCTCCTATGCCAGACAATTATTTCGCCCGGTACCTGCCCTTCCTGATCCACATTTTGTTGGCAGGCGGCATCGCGGGTGCGATTATCACTCTTTCCTGGCTGGTTGGACAGCGAAAACCGACCCGCGCCAAACTTTCGGCATATGAATGCGGGATGCCGCCGGTAGGAGACGCGCGCGGCCGCTTTTCGGTCCAGTTCTACCTGGTGGCCATGCTTTTCATTCTGTTCGATGTGGAGGCAGTTTTTCTTTATCCATGGGCAGTGATTCTGCGCAGCCTCAAACACTTCGGCCTTTGGGAAATGTTCGTCTACATCGGCATCGTGCTGGTGGGATTTTTCTACGTCTGGAAAAAGGGCGTACTGGATTGGGGCCCGGACGTCGCACGGCGGGGAGCACGTTAAATGCCGGTCACTCCCGCGATCACTGATCTCGAACAACTGAAGGCTCATCCTGCAGTGGCGCGGCTGCTGGCGTGGAATCCGGCGTCGGTGACAGGCGCTAAATTCGACCGCGATGAAATCTCCATCCACGTAGATCGCCCGTTTATCCGCGAAGCCTGTGCGATCTTGCGAGACGATCCAACCTGCGCGTTGAACTATCTTTCCGACCTCACTTGCGTGGACTGGTTCCCTGCCGAGCCGCGCTTCGAGGTCATCTACCATCTGTTGTCGATTCCGAAAAAAGAGCGCGTGCGCCTGAAAGTGAAGCTGGATGGTGTCAGTCCGGTAGTGGAATCCGTGACCTCGGTGTGGCCCGGCGCGAATTATTTTGAGCGCGAAGTTTTCGATCTATTCGGCATTCGCTTCAGCGGACATCCTTATTTAGTGCGGCTTTTGATGCCCGAGGATTGGGAAGGTCATCCCCTGCGCAAAGATTATCCGGTGGAGGGCTACCGCTGATGGCGCACCTGACAGCAACGCCCGTGCTCGAACCAAACCAGGATCGGACCATGATTCTGAACATGGGCCCGCAGCATCCCTCCACCCACGGAGTGCTGCGCGTGCTGCTCGAAATCGATGGCGAAACCGTGGTGCGGATCATGCCCGACATCGGTTTTCTGCACACCGGAATTGAAAAGACCTGCGAGGCAAAGTTTTACCAGCAAGTGGTGCCGCTCACCGACCGCATCGATTATCTCTGCCCGATGACGAATAATCTGTGCTACGTGCTGGCGGTGGAGAAGCTTCTCGGGCTGCAGATTCCGCCAAAGGCGCAGTGGATGCGGGTTTTGATGAATGAGTTGACGCGCATCAACTCGCACCTGGTGTGGCTGGGCACCCATGCCATGGATATTGGCGCGCTCACGGTTTTTTTATATTGCTTCCGCGAGCGCGAAGAAATTCTGAAGCTGTTCGAGGCGGTAAGCGGGCAGCGCATGATGACATCCTATTTCCGCATCGGAGGAATTTCGCTCGAGCCGCCGCTGGATTTCTTCGATCGGGTGCGCCACTTTGCCAGCTATTTTCCCCAAAAAATAGATGAATACGAGAATCTGCTGACGGGGAATCCGATTTGGATGATGCGAACCAAGGGTGTAGCGCGCATTACGGCGGAAGACGCGATTGCCCTGGGCGCAAGCGGACCCACGTTGCGCGGCAGCGGTGTGGATATCGATCTTCGCCGCGACATGCCGTATTCCGGGTATGAAAATTTCAAGTTCAAGGTTCCTGTTAAGCAAGAAGGCGACGTCTTCGCGCGATACATGTGCCGCGTAGCGGAGCTTCGCGAGTCGATTGGAATTGTGAAGCAGGCGCTCGAAGGCATGCCGGAGGGGCCGATCAAAGCCGATGCTCCCGGAATAGTGCTGCCGGATCGCGAAAAGATGAAGACGCAGATGGAAGCGCTCATCTATCACTTCAAAATTATTACGGAAGGCTTTGCAGTTCCACCGGGCGAAGTGTACCAGGCAGTCGAGTCTCCGCGCGGTGAGATGGGCTATTACGTCGTGAGCGATGGAACCGCGAAGCCCTATCGCGTGCACATGCGGGCCGCCTGTCTGGCGAATCTGCAAACGCTGCCGACAATGTGCGAGGGCGGATTGATCGCCGATGTAGTCGCGGCCATTGGATCGATCGACATCGTGCTAGGTGAAATAGATAGATGAACCTGTGAGCCTCTGTGTCCTCTGTGTTTCAAAAAACTTAAACACAGAGGACACGGGGTTCACAGAGGACTTTGCTGATGAAATTTTCGGAAGAATTCGAGACGCGCTTTGCCGAGATGGTGCCGCACTATCCAACGAAGCGGTCTGCGCTGGTGCCGACTTTACTCTATGCGCAGGACGAAGTCGGATTCTTGAGCGACGAAGTGATCGCGGAGCTTGCCGGACGACTGGATCTGACCGAACTCGAAGTGCGCAACGTGATCAGCTACTACTCGATGCTGACGACTAGGCCGCGCGGCAAATATAACGTGCAGGTTTGCACTAACATCAGTTGTCTGGTTCGCGGCGGGGAAGATATTTTGCGTCACTGCGCGAAGAAGTTGGGCATCGGAAATAAAGGGACGACTCCCGATGGCATGTTCTCTCTCGAAGAAGTCGAGTGCATCGGCGCCTGCAGTTGGGCTCCCGCGGCGCAGGTAAACTACGATTTTCACGAGAACCTGACGGCGGAAAAGATCGACCGCGTGCTGGACGAATACAAGACAAGATTACCTAATGGCTGACTTGGTTTCCCATCCCGATGAGGTAAGAGTCGTCGCCCGGCGCTTTGGCCAGGGCGCGACCGACATCGACCGCTATCTGGCGCTCGACGGCTACAAGGCCCTGCAGAAGGCGCTCGCGATGGAACCGGACGCCATTATTAATGAAGTCAAAAATTCCGGGCTGCGTGGGCGTGGCGGCGCTGGCTTTTCGACCGGCATGAAATGGTCGTTCGTGCCTAAGCAGTCGGCCAAGCCGAAGTATGTGCTGTGCAACGGCGACGAGAGCGAACCCGGCACGTGCAAAGACCGGCTGATCTTCGAGCACGATCCGCATTCGGTAATCGAAGGTGTGATGATCGCGGCCCTGGCGGTCGGCGCACGCAGCGGCTACATCTACATTCGCGGCGAGTATCGGTATCTGTCGATCATCATGCAGAAGGCGATTTGCGACGGTTATGCCAAGGGCTTCATTGGGAAAAATATCTTCGGCAGCGGACGCGACCTCGACATTTACTGGCACGGCGGGGCGGGCGCGTATGAAGTGGGCGAAGAATCCGCGCTGATGGAGTCGCTTGAAGGCAAGCGCGGCATTCCGCGCATTCGGCCTCCGTTCCCTGCTGTGGTCGGACTCTGGGGCGGCCCGACGGTCATTAACAATGCCGAAACGTTGGCCAACGTCCCGCAAATCATTCTTAACGGCGGGGAATGGTACGCCAAGCTGGGCACGCCCAAGAACGGTGGCACGCGGCTGTTTTGTTTGAGCGGCAACATTGCCAAGCCCGGAGTTTACGAGCTGCCCATGGGTTACAACCTCAAGAAGATGATCTACGAAGTGGGCGGAGGCATTCCGAACGGGCGCAGGTTGAAAGCGGTGGTACCGGGAGGATCATCTTGTCCCGCCCTTACCGCGGATGAGATCGACGTCGCGATGGATTTCGATTCTGTTGCGAAGGCAGGGTCGATGCTCGGTTCGGGCGGTGTGGTCGTGGTCGACGATGCACAGTGCATCGTGAAGTTCGCCCTGCGCACGATGAAGTTCTACAAGCACGAGAGTTGTGGATGGTGCATCCCCTGCCGCGAAGGTACAGACTGGCTGGAGAAAACGCTGACCCGTTTTCATCGCGGCGGCGGCTTGAGAAAAGACATCGACAACATGCAGTATCTTGCCGAGAACATGCTGGGACGAACATTCTGTCCGCTGGGCGATGCAGCGGCAATGCCGACGATCGCGTTCGTGAAGAAGTTTAGAAAAGAATTCGAAGATCATTTGGAAGGGAGGCCGTGCCCGTACGAGAAGGAAGGCGCGGTAGAAGAACTCCCAGTACTTACACACTAAGTTTTATGCCAGACGTAACACTCACAGTTGACGGCAAGAAAGTAACAGCCCCGGCAGGGACGCTGCTGATTGAGGCCTGCAAAACAGTAGGCATCGAAGTGCCTTCGTTTTGCTATTACCCCGGCCTCTCACTGTGTGGCGCGTGCCGGATGTGCATGGTCAAAATCGAGAAGATGCCCAAGCTGCAGACCGCTTGTACCACAGTGATCGGCGAAGGCATGATCGTGACGACCGACAGCGAAGAGGTCAAGCAAGCGCGCAAAGCGACGGTCGAGATGCTGCTGGGAAATCACCCGCTGGATTGTCCGGTGTGCGACGCGGGCGGCGAGTGCGAACTGCAGGACATGACATTCTCCTATGGCGCGGCCGAATCGAAGTTCATGGAGGCTAAGAACCATAAAGATGAGCAGCAGTGGTCGCCGGTAGTATTTTTCGATCGTCCGCGGTGCATCCTGTGTTTCCGTTGCGTGCGCGTATGCGGCGAGGGCATGGACGTTTGGGCGCTCGGTGTGCAGAACCGCGGCGTGAGTTCGATCATCGCTCCTAATAAAGAAGATCATCTCGAGTGCGAAGAGTGCGGCATGTGCATCGACATCTGCCCGGTGGGCGCGCTCACCTCCGGCGCGTATCGCTACAAGACGCGGCCATGGGAGATGAAGCACGTGGGCACGATCTGCACCCACTGCGGCGATGGCTGCAAGACCACGCTCGGTGTGCGGCGCGCCGACACCGGGATGGAGATTGTCCGCGGCGACAACCGCGACAAGAGCGGGACGAATGGAGACTTCCTCTGCATCAAGGGACGTTACGCGTTCGATTTTGCGAACCACGAAGACCGCCTGACGCGTCCGCTAATTCGCCAAAATGGAAAACTGACTCCCGCGTCGTGGGAAGAAGCGTTCGCCCTGATTGGCAAGACTCTTGCGGAGATTCGCGATACCGAAAGCGGGCAAGCCATTGGGGTTATCGGTTCAACGCGTACGACGAACGAAGAAGATTACCTGCTCTCCAAATTCGCTCGCGTAGTTTTGAAGACGAACAACGTCGATCACCATCGGACCGCGGACTTCCCTGCCCTAGCAAAGGCTTTGCACGGAAGAGCCGATGCAACGGCAAGCATGGCTGACGTCTTCAGTGCGCCCGCGATTCTGCTGATCGGCAACGATCCCACCGAGCAGCATCCACTACTCGCCTGGCAAATTCGCAACAACGTACGGCTACACAAGGCGCGGCTGCATGTAGTCAATTCGAATTCGATAAAGATGCGGCGGCAGGCAGCGACGTTCGCGCAGATTCCAACGGGAGCCGAGCCCCAGGCTGCGGCTTTTCTTGCCGGAGATGATTCTGCCGCGGATTCAATCGCAAGCGCATCCTTTAATAAAGATGCATGGACGGCCCTGCGCGAAAAACTCCGCGGCGAAGAAAAGCTAGTCATGATTTTCGGCTCGGAACTTCGAGGCGACGCGCTAACCAGCCTAGTGAGATTTGGTTCCACGATTTCTGGTGCAAAGTTCGTCTGCCTGGCCGACTATGCCAATTCGCGCGGAGCCTCCGATATGGGCCTGTATCCCGATTTGCTGCCCGGCTATCATCCAGTCGCAGGCAACAGCGCATTCCATCAGGAGTGGGGAGAGATTCCGCAAACGGTTGGCCTGGATCTTGCTCAAATGGTTGAGGCGGGAAAAACAGACAAGTTAAAGGCTCTTTATGTCGTCGGTTCGAATCCGATCGGCCGCCTGCAGATCGATCCATTCGCCTTCTCAAAGAGTTTTGTCGTCGTACAAGATATGTTCCTCACCGAAACTGCGGTGATGGCCGATGTCGTATTGCCCGCCGCAAATGCTTACGAAAAATCCGGAACATTCACCAATACTTGCGGCGATTTGCAACTGGTGAAAAAAGCCGGCGAAGTAACGGGATCGAAGTCCGATTTCGAAATGATCGTCCGCATCGCCGATGCCATGGGCTTCGATGTGCACAAGCTGGTCCCATTCGGTGGAGGCACGCGCGCGGATATGGGTCAGTCGCGCGGAGCGCAATCGGGCGAGGCGGATCGCCATGCCGTGTGGCTCGAGGCTCGCGGACTGGAGCCGAAGATGAGCCCGTTCGAGCCCACAGCGATTCTGGATGAAATTCAGCGGCTCGTTCCGGGGTATGACGTATCACGCATGAATTTGTTCGCGGGAAACAGCCAGCATACGTCGCTCGAGCACGCCGGGCCGGGAGTCGCGCACCGGGCAGAGTCGATTGAGCCGGCGAACGATACTCTTTTCACTTCGGGCACTCTCGGGCGGTACTCGCGCGCCCTGAGTTCAGTCATCGAAAGCCGTGAAGTCGCGCCCACAGAAGTTGCAGCCGACTAATTGCAACGTAAACGATTAGAGCATCGGTAATCGCAGTTTGGAGAGGAAGCAAGCACCTTGCCAATTGGCGTTTTCATAATCGTGTCGGTGATTAAGTCGCTGATGATTATTGTCATTCTGCTGACTGCGGTCGCCTACACGGTTTGGCTGGAGCGCAAAGTCGTCGGCCACATGCAGAATCGCTGGGGGCCCACTCGGGTAGGGCCCTTTGGATTGCTCCAACCTGCAGCCGATGGACTGAAGTTCTTCTTCAAGGAAGATCTCACGCCACCGCACGTGTACAAACCGCTGTTCCTGGCGGCTCCGTTCCTGGCGGTCACTTTTGCACTGACGTCGATTGTCGTGATTCCTTTCGGCAATTCGTTCACAATTTTCGGCTACACCATTCCCCTGCAGGTCACCGACGTGAACATCGGCCTGCTGCTGATTCTCGGCGTAACGTCGATGGGCGTGTATGGCGTGGCGCTGGCGGGGTGGTCTTCAAACAATAAGTACTCTCTGCTAGGCGGCCTGCGCGCCAGCGCGCAAATGGTCAGCTATGAGATTGCGTTAGGTCTGTCACTGGTAGGAGTACTGATTCAAGCCGGCAGCTTCAGCCTGCGCGACATTGTGAATGCACAGGCTGGACGATTTCTGTACGTCATCCCGCGCTGGAATATTTTTCACTGGCAGTTCGTCGGCTTCTTTATCTATCTGATGGCAGCGTACGCGGAAACCAATCGCATTCCGTTCGATCTGCCCGAGGCCGAAACCGAGCTAGTGGCGGGCTATCACACCGAATATAGCTCGATGAAGTTCGCCATGTTTTTCATGGCCGAGTACGCCAACATGATCACGGTGGCGTGCCTGGCCACTCTGCTGTTTTTCGGCGGCTGGCGCGGACCCATCGGCGGGCCGCCGATACTTCAAGTTGTGCTGCCGGTGTTCTGGTTCGTGGCGAAAGTCGTGTGCTTTCTCTTTCTGTATATCTGGGTGCGCGGAACGTTGCCGCGCTTCCGCTATGACCAGCTGATGGCGTTCGGCTGGAAGTTTCTACTGCCGCTGGCGATTGCAAATCTGGTCGCAACGGCGATTGGAGTGGCTTGGTAGAGAAAAACAGGTCTTAACCCTCCGTTGCCAAACAAGAGACGCTGGCTGCGGCACGGCGGAAGGCCTCGCTGGCAATTGGAAGCGGGCAACTGACAACTGTTCTTATGAGCTTTCATCTCGTTCTATTTCTAGCGTTCGGCGCGGTTTGCGTAGGTGGTGCGATCAACCTGCTCGCGCAGCGGCATCCGATCAATTCTGCACTGTCTCTGATCACGGTGATGGCGGCTCTGGCCGGCGAATATCTCTTACTTGGCGCCGAGTTCCTGGCGGCCGTTCAGGTAATCGTCTACGCCGGCGCAATTATGGTGCTCTTCGTATTCGTCATCATGCTGCTCAACGCGGGCGAAGAAGAAGAGACCAAAGGAAGCCGCGTTGCGATCGTGATAGGCGTACCGGGAATGCTCACCGGCAGCTTGCTGTTGGCATGGGTCGTGCTCCGGCATTCGGGAACCGAGGCGGTTGCGATCGGAGCTTTGCCCGGGCATCCAACGGACATTGCGCAGCTTCTATTTCATGATTTCCTGCTACCGTTTGAGGTGACCTCCGTGTTGATCCTGATCGCCATCATGGGCGCTGTAGTCCTCGCCAGCAAACCCGACCCCGCAGAAAGGAGGACGACCTGATGGTTTCTCTTTCTTATTACTTGCTGCTGAGCGGATTTCTGTTTGCCTGCGGTGTGGTCGGATTTCTGATCAAGCGCAACATCATCACCATCTTCATGTCGATTGAGTTGATGCTGAATGGCGTGAATCTGTCGTTCGTTGCATTCGCCGCTCACTGGCACGTTCTGGCCGGGCAGATTTTTGTTTTCTTCGTGATGGTAGTAGCGGCGGCGGAAGCGGCCGTTGGACTCGCGATCATCATCGCTGTCTATCGAACCCGCGAGACTTTGAACGTGGATCAGGTGAACCTGCTCAAGCTATGAACCCGATGCTCAACCTCTGGCTGATTCCGATCTTGCCGCTGGCAGGGGCGGCGATCAACGGCTTTCTCGGCAAGAAATCATCGCGGACCGCCGTGACCACGGTCGCGCTGTTCTTCTCTGGCGCGGCGTTTGCCATGGCGCTGTGGGTGGCGCTCCGCTTTTCGTCCCTCGCGCTTCCCTACCATGAATATTTGGCGCACTGGATTCGCTCCGGCAGTTTCAGCGTCGATTTCGAGTTTTATCTCGATCAACTTTCTTTAGTGATGCTGCTGGTGGTCACTGGCGTCGGATTTCTGATCCACATCTACTCCGTCGGCTACATCTGGGACGACCCGAGCTATTACCGCTTCTTCACCTACCTGAACCTCTTCATGTTTTTCATGCTGACGCTGATTCTGGCTGGCAACTACCTGATGCTGTTCATCGGCTGGGAAGGGGTCGGCCTCGCGTCGTATCTTCTGATCGGCTTTTGGTTCACTAAGAATTCGGCGGCGTCGGCAGGTAAAAAAGCCTTCATCGTAAACCGCATCGGCGACTTCGGGTTTCTGATCGCGTTGTTTCTGCTGATCAAGCATTTTGGATCTCTGAATTACGATCGCGTTTTCCAGAGCGTTCTGCCAATGGGCGCCGAAACGGCAGGTGCGGGATTGCTGACTGCGATCGGAATTCTGCTGATGGTAGGTGCGTCCGGCAAGTCGGCGCAGATTCCGCTCTACATCTGGCTGCCAGATGCGATGGAGGGTCCGACGCCAGTTTCGGCTCTGATCCATGCGGCAACGATGGTGACTGCGGGCGTGTACATGGTCGCACGGTCGCATGTGATCTTCGAGCGCGCCCCGATGGCCCTGAGCGTGGTCGCGATTATCGGAACGCTCACCGCATTCTTCGCGGCGACGATTGGAATCGCGCAGACCGATATCAAGAAAGTCCTCGCCTACTCCACCGTCTCCCAGCTCGGCTACATGTTCATGGCCTGCGGCGTGGGGGCTTTTTCCGCCGGCATTTTTCACTTGATGACCCATGCGTTCTTCAAAGGTCTTCTTTTCCTTGCCGCCGGTTCGGTAATCCACGCCGTTGGCGGCGAGCAGGACATGCGCAAAATGGGTGGACTGCGCACGAAAATTCCCTGGACGTTTTGGACCATGACGGCGGGAACTTTGGCGATCTCCGGCATTCCCGGCCTCGCCGGATTCTTCAGCAAAGACGAAATTTTGTGGCGGGCGTATCAGGCGAGTTGGGCCTACTGGCTGGTGGGACTGGTAACCGCATTCATCACCTCTTTTTATATGTTTCGGCTCTGGTTCATGACGTTCTTCGGCGAGTACCGCGGCGAAACTGATGCCGCTCATGGTCACGACCCCCATGGCACGAGCGATGCGCACGGAGCGCACGGCCACGGTGGCGTTCATGAAAGCCCAATGGTCATGGTGGTTCCGCTGGTAATTTTGGCAGTGCTGTCAGTGATCGGTGGCTACGTTGGCGTGCCGGGATCGCTCGGCGGAAACAACCACTTTGACAAATTTCTCGGCCCGGTTTTTCACGTGGGTGCTCCCGCAGGGCAGGAAGCTGCGCTCGGCGAGAAGAACGCACCCGAACAGGAAACCGAAGGCCTGGAACCGAAAACAGGAGCCTCAACCGAACTGATGTTCACCGGCATGTCAGTTTTGGCTGCACTGCTCGGCTTCGGATTAGCATGGCAACTTTATTATCGCAACCCGCAGTTGCCGGAGAAGATTGCCGCTTCCATGCAAGGCGCATATCAGGCGATCGTGCACAAATACTACGTTGACGAATTCTACGGCGCGCTCATCGTCAAGCCGCTGATCGAGGGATCGACGAAGATTCTTTGGCAGGGAGTGGATCGCAACATTATCGATGCAGCCGTGAATGAGGCGGGCGACGGAGCGCGGCATGTTTCCGACGAAGCGCGGCACATGCAATCGGGGAATCTTCGCTCCTATGCAGGCTGGATCGCTGCAGGCGCGGCGGTCGTGATTGCCTTCATGATCTGGAAATGGACGGGAGTGCGATGAGGACCGACGATCTCAGTTCCTTCATCCTTACGCTCGTGACCTTCACGCCCTTAGTGGGCGGAGTGCTGCTGATGCTGTTTCCGCGGCGCGACCGCGACATCCGGATTTTTGCTCTGGTCATCTCTCTTCTGACTTTTGTTCTCTCGTTGCACTTGCCTGTTCATTTTCATCGTGAGCATGCAGAGTTCAGATTTCAGATCGATAAACCGTGGGTCTCCGTTCCCAATATCCACTACCACATGGGAATTGACGGCATCTCCCTGTGGCTGGTGGTGCTGACCACGTTTCTTACGCCGCTGTGCGTGTTGATTTCCTGGAAGTCGATTCACGAACGGGTAAAGGAATTCTTCATCATCCTGCTGATTCTGGAAACTGCGCTGATCGGCGTGTTCACGTCCCTCGATTTGTTCCTCTTTTATTTTTTCTGGGAAGCAACGTTGATTCCGATGGCGCTACTCATCGGAATGTTCGGCCATGAGCGCAAGGTCTACGCGGCGGTAAAGTTTTTCATGTACACAATGATCGCGTCGGTGTTCATGCTGGCGGCGATCCTGTGGCTCTATGCGCACACCGGCAGCTTTGACTTTGTAACCATTCGCGAGCAGCTTGCGAGCGGGGCCGTACCCAAATTCCCTGCTGCCGCGCAGTGGCTGTTCCTCGGATTCTTCCTGGCCTTCGCAGTCAAAGTTCCACTCTTCCCCTTTCATACTTGGCTACCCGATGCGCACGTAGAAGCCCCGACTGCCGGCTCGGTGCTCCTCGCCGGAGTTCTGCTCAAGATGGGAACGTACGGAATGCTGCGCTTCAACCTTGGGCTGTTCCCGGAGCAATCGCGGCAGAACGCCTGGTGGATCATGATTCTGGCGCTGATCGGCATCATCTACGGCGCGCTGGTGGCCATGGTGCAGCCGAACATGAAGAAGCTGATCGCTTATTCCTCGGTGAGCCATTTGGGAGTGGTCGTGCTCGGAATTTTTAGCTTTACGCAGGCCGGGCTGAACGGAGCGATGTTCGTGATGCTTGCTCATGGAATCTCCACCGGCGGATTGTTCATGCTGACGGGGGTTTTGCACGAGCGGCGGCACACCTACGAGATCACCGAGTTCGGAGGCCTGGCCTCGCCCATGCCCGTTTACGCGGCTTCGTATCTGGTGATGGTACTGGCCTCGGCAGGATTGCCTTTGCTGAATGGCTTCATCGGCGAATTCTTAGTATTCACCGGCGCGTTCCAGGCGCGTCCGGTCTACGGGATTCTCGCGGCAACCGGTGTGATCTGGAGCTCGGTTTACTTGCTTTGGATGTATCAGCGCGTCTTCTATGGCAAAGTCACACATCTGGTGAACAGTTCTCTGAGCGACCTCTCGGGATTTGAAAAATGGGCCGTGTGGCCTTGCGCGATTGCGGCGCTCGTGATGGGAGTAGCCCCGATTATGTGGCTTAGCGCAATCGATCCCGCAGTGCAGGCCGCACTTAGACCGTTTGTGCAAGTCGCCAGCCGGGTGGTGGGACAATGACGTTTCTTCCAGCCGCCTATTCCCAGGTGCTGCCACAGAGCGCGGATTACATTCGCATCCTTCCCGAAATCATTCTCTCCATTTTCGGCATGATCGTGATGGTACTGGAGCCGCTTCTCGATAAAGAAACCGGGCAGCGAGTGCTGGGGTGGATCGCATTCTTCGGGACGCTTGTGGCTCTGGGCGCAACCTGGCCCATGGCCCAGGCGCCGGGCCTGGCTTTCTGGAACACCGTGCAAGTGGATGGCTTTAGCGTCTTCTTCCACGTGCTGATCATCGCAATCGCCGCCGTCGTCATCCTGAGCTCTTACGAATACATGAGCGTACAGAAGATTCGCGCGGGCGAATACTACGCACTCATCCTTTTCGGCACCGTGGGTATGGCGCTGATGTCCTCGGCGGTCGAGCTGGTCCTAATTTTTATCGCGCTCGAAATTTCTTCCATAGCCTCCTACGTGCTCACCGGATTCCGTCGTCACGAGGCAATCAGCGCGGAGTCGTCGTTGAAGTATTTTCTGCTCGGGTCGTTTGCCACTGCATTTTTTCTCTACGGCGTCGCTTTGATGTTCGGCGCTACTGGATCTACGAATATTTCCCTGATCAGCCGGGCGCTCGGAGCCGGCCCCATTCCGGTGCTGGCCTTCGCGGCTGTGGCGCTCATGTTTGTGGGGCTGGGTTTCAAGGTCGCAGCAGCGCCGTTTCACGTCTGGACCCCAGATGTATATGAAGGAGCCCCAGCTCCGATCGTTGGATTCATGTCGACCGCACCGAAGGCGGCAGCGTTTGCCGTCCTCTTGCGTATTGTTTTCGTAATCGACATTCATGCAATATTTTGGGTGATCTGGATCGCCGCCGGGCTCTCCATGACTCTGGGGAACATCAGTGCAATGGTTCAAAGCAACGTGAAGCGGCTGCTGGCATATTCCTCAATCGCCCACGCCGGTTATTTATTGATGGCGTTCGCCGCGGCTCCAGAACTCGGCACGTCCGCCGCCATGTTTTACCTTGCCTCTTATGCCGCGATGAATGTGGGCGCGTTTGCCGTGGTCAGCCACTTCGCCAATGCCGGCGAGCGCTATGTAACCCTGGAAGACTACGAAGGCCTGGGACGCAGTTCCCCACTGCTGGCCGCCGCTCTTACTATCTTTCTCCTTTCGCTCATCGGCATTCCGATCACTGGAGGCTTCTTCGCCAAGTTCTACGTCTTCAGCGCGGCGGTGAAGGCGAACCTGATCGGCCTGACGATCATCGGAGTGCTCAACAGCGGCGTCGGCGCCTATTACTACTTGCGCATCATCGTGATGATGTACATGCGCGAGTCGCGAAAAACTGTTCCCGTGATGCCGGTACCTTTCACGCTTCGCCTTGCCCTGTTCGCGTGTATCGTCGCCACCATTTATCTCGGAATATTTCCGCAGGGAATTCTGCAATATGCGCAGGACTCCGCGCAGGCTCTCGTTCAGAGCCCTATCCCCGAGGATGCGCTCCCAACGCCAGTTTCGGCGGCAGACCAGTCCGTTCCGTAAATCTGTTGCGCGCGCCTTCGTCGTTTGACAAGCCGCCGACCCTGCGGCATCATGGAACACACCAATTCTGTTCCCGCTCAAACAGAATAAATAAAGGTGCACGGGTTGGAGGGGCGGCATGTCCAAGGTTTTTCGCAGGCTATGGTCGGAAGACGAGGGGCAGGATATTGCGGAATATGCAGTGATGCTGGCGGTAATCCTGGTTCTGGTGGTGGGAACGATACGGCTGATCGGATCCAACGCTAACAATGTGTTCTCGAATACGGCCAGTTCTATTCAGTAAGAGCACTCTCAGACTAATTGGTGTCGTGTATTTTCTGATTACAAATAGGACCAATTTCATGACTCGATTTACCTCGTTTACGTCGCCGTTTCGCTACCGGTTTAGCTCGGTAGCGGCTGCGGCACTTGCGAGGAGATCGAGTCAAACGTGATTCGACTAGATTCCAGCAAGTTCAGCCAAAGGCCGCGATACACATCGCGGCCTTTGTTTTTGCGGTGAAAATCGGAGGACAACAATGATCGTAAACATGTCGGAAAAAGCGAGCGAGCAGGAGATTGCGCACGTAATCGAGCGCATTCGCGAGGCCGGTTACCAGCCTCACGTTACGCGCGGCGTGGAACGCACCATCGTCGCCGCGGTAGGAAGCGGGCGACGCCACGAAATCGAGGCATTGCAAGTTGCGCCCGGCGTCGAAAATGTCGTCCCTATTGCGCAGCCCTTCAAACTCGTAAGCCGCCAGGTAAAACCCGAACGCTCCGTGGTAAACATCGGCGGAGTGAAAATCGGCGGCCCGGAAGTTGTTATTATCGCCGGACCTTGCTCGGTGGAATCGCGCCAGCAGTTGCTCGACACCGCCTACGCCGTAAAGCGCGCCGGGGCGACCATGCTGCGCGGCGGCGCTTACAAGCCGCGCACGTCCCCTTACGATTTTCAGGGCCTAGGGCTCGAAGCGCTCAAGATACTCAGCGAGGCTCGCGAGCAATCCGGGTTGCCGATCGTGACCGAGGTAATGGGCACCGAAGATGTGGATATCATCTGTGAACACGCCGACATGTTGCAGGTGGGCGCGCGCAACATGCAGAATTTCTCGCTGCTGCGCAGGCTGGCAATGGTCAACAAACCCGTGCTCTTGAAGCGAGGGCCATCGGCAACCGTGAAGGAATGGCTGTTAGCGGCCGAGTATCTGCTTTCCGGAGGCAATTCTCAGGTTGTGCTATGTGAGCGTGGGATCAAAACATTTGAGACCGAAATGCGCAACACCTTCGATCTCGCCGCCGTAGCTCTGGCGCGCGATCTTTCCCATCTGCCCGTGATCGCCGATCCCTCGCACGGAACCGGCAAGCAGAGTCTCATCGCGGCGGTGTCCCGTGCGGCGGTCGCTGTAGGGGCAGATGGATTGATTATCGAGGTACACCCGTGCCCGGAGCGTGCCCTCTCGGACGGCCCCCAGTCGCTCGATTTCTTAGGTTTCGAAAAGGTCATGCGGGCGCTAACCGAGCCGTTGCGCCCCGTCGCCCACTAACGTCCCGCCGCCCTCATAGAGGATATCCACCCAACCAAGCCTTTTGGATGTGGCGAGATCCAACGGGTGTCACTACGGTAATCTTGCGAGCGTGATCGCGCTTTGTGCCGAACTGGATTTGCGATACATTCAGAGCAGGGTACACAGTCGGACACGTCTCGGCGTGCTCTGATGCGGACTCGCAAGTACCTTATAATCAGCAGTTAGGGAACCTTCCGAGGGCGCCGAGTGCGGTGCGTCAGTTTCAGGAAGCACTTTTTTAAAGCATGTCCGAACAGAACGGAAAAGAATCCGAAATGGGAGAAATGGAGCAGGCGGTAACCCGCGCCGTTGCACAAGCCCTGCAAGAGCATTTGCCGGGGTTGCAATCGCAGGTAGTGCAGCGTGTTCTCGAGACCCTGCCACCGCCATCTGCCGCTGTTCCCGCAGCCTCGGGAGACGGAGCCCGCGGACTGGTGGAGGCGGTTTCCAGAATTCATGCCGGTACGAATCAGAAGGAAATTCTGCGAGCGCTGCTGGATGCGGGCAGCGTGCGTTGTACCCGCATCGCCCTCTACGTCGTGAAGGCGGGAGCAGCCACAGGTTGGCAGGCTCGCGGATTTGGAGACGACGAGTCCGTCAAGGATTCTGCGCTCGATTTAAACGCCGGACCCGCTGCGCACGCTTACCGCAATCGCGTAACAACTCCTGGAAATATCGCGGAAATGGGCGGAGGATTCGCCGAGAAGTTTGGCGGACCAGCGAATGAACAAGTTTTGCTTTTGCCGCTGGTTCTCAAAGACAAGGTGGCCGCACTGGTTTTCGCCGATGGCGGTGATAGCGGCCGGTTGGATTCCAACGCCCTCGAACTCCTGGTCATGACAACTAGCGCGTGGCTGGAAGTGATTTCGTTGCGCAAGACAGCGGCGCCCCGGGAGGAGAACGAAGCCCCGGTCGAGCGACCGGCTCCTCCGGTACAAACGGTTTCTTCGTTTTCCGATCCCTTCGCTTCCCACGCGCCCATGCACGTCCCGGCGAAAGTTGCAGTTGATCCCGCACCCGCTGCCGAGCTTGTGGAAGTGGCGTCAGCCCATGTGGCAAGCGCTGCTGCGCCCGCCACGGCCACCGATCCGCTGGCTGGACTTTCCCCCGAGGATGCCGATGTACATCGCAAAGCGCAGCGTTTTGCGCGCCTGCTTGTGGATGAGATCAAGCTTTATAATCAGGCCAAGGTTGCAGAAGGACGGCGAAATAAAGATTTGTACGATCGGCTGAAGGAAGATATCGACAAGAGCCGTGGGACTTTCCAGAAACGTTATGGTACAACCGTTGCGGCAAGCGCAGATTATTTCCAGGCCGAACTCGTGCGCAGCTTGGCCGAAGACGACTTGTCGGTGATGGGCGCGAATTTTCATCGCTAGACTTTCAAGTAGATCTTTCAAGTAAGACTTCCAAAGCAAGACTTTCAAAATTGAGACTTTCAACGTAAGGTTTTTCCAAGCAATATTTCAGCAGGCTTCTCTGGCGAGTTGCTTCTGCGCGAAGACTAAAGTGGTTCGATCAGTTGCCAAGTTGTGGTGGGTATTCCGGGCTGCGATTCTCTACAGCTTGATTGGCGCTCTGCTAGCCTCAGCGGAAGCGCCGCCGTCTTTCTCCGCCTCCCTTCAGGAGGAATCCTCTCCGGTAAAACCGGCGCAGGCAAAACCCGATAGCGGAAGCGAAAGCGGCGCAAAGAAACCTTCAAACTCGCTTCACAAGCCTGCGGCAAAAAAGCCGGCAGGCGCTTCGAAGGCTCGCTACTCCAACACCCAAAAGCGACGAGCCCCGTCCCTGCGAGTTCGGCGATTGCGCCAGGCCTTCGTAGCCTCCACCAGTCTGCGGCCGATGGCGCAGCAGCTTCTGCAGGATCGCTCCGTGCCCGCCTATGCGGGCGTTCAAGCGTACGCGCGAGCACACTCGAAGGAAGACGCTGGCGCGCTGGCCTGGCTGGTGCTGGGGTATGCTTACGTGCTGGACAAAGACTATGCCAAAGCGATTGAGCCGCTGAGCCGCGCGAAAGTTCACGCCGGAGATTTGGGCGATTACGTCGCCTACTATCTGGGCGTTTCCTACCTGCAGACGGGGCACACGGCAGAGGCTCTCGCCAATTTATCCGATTTTTCGCAAGCCCATCCCGATTCCCTGCTCGTCCGCGATGCCCAGTTAAGCTACGCCGACGCGCTATTGCTCGAAGGCCAAGCTGCCGAGGCGGTAACTTTGCTCGAGAAAATTCGCGGGCCGGTCCGCTCGGATGTTGAGTTTGCCCTCGGCCGTGCCTACGCAGCGACGAGTCAAGACGCAAAAGCAGCCGAAACGCTTGCCAATATCTATTACACAATGCCAACTAGCGCCGAGGCCGACGCTGCCTACGCCGAGCTACGCAAGCTTCCGTCCGCCCCTCCGCCAACGGTCACGCAACTGCGCACCAGAGCTTTAGCGCTTGTAAACCACAAGCGCTACTCGGATGCAGTAGATGCATTTCATAGTCTCGTGACCGAAGCCACTCCTACTGACCGTTCTACCATGCAACTGGCTCTTGCCGACGCGTTACACAAGGCCGGAAGAAATCGCGACGCAAAACAGGTTCTCTCCACAGTTGGCAGCGTGAGCGGAGAGTTGAACGCGCAGCGCCTGTATCTGCTTGGGCAAGTAGCTTTCGCGGCCAGCGACAACGACACCTTCTACCAAACCGTGAACGAGTTGCGGCAAGCTGCGCCGGCGAGCCCATGGCTGGAGCAGGCATTGCTCTCCGCCGCAAATCTGCACCTGGTGCATCACGAATACGATCAGGCCCTGGATGCCTTCCGCGAAGCACAGCAGCGCTTCCCCGATGGCCCGCGCGCTTCCTACGTCCACTGGAAGGCAGCCTGGCTTACTTTGCGACAGGGCCGCAACGAAGATGCCAAAAAAGGTTTTGAGGAACAAATCACGCTCTATCCCTCCAGCGCAGAAACCCCCGCAGCCTTGTATTGGCGCGCGAGGCTTGCCGAGGAAGATAACCAGTCCCTGATGGCGCGGGCCTTCTATCAGAAGCTCTCCGATCGCTATCGCAATTTCTATTACGCCGAACTGGCGCGCGACCGGATGAAGCACCTTCCTCCCATCGCCAGCGATGCGGTGACCCAGTACGCAATTCTCGATCGCGTGCCACCGCTCGACAACAATGAAAAAATAAAAGACGCCGATCCTCCCAGCGACGAACTTCACGAGCAGAAAGCGGAACTGCTGGGCAATGGAGGACTGGTCGATTTCGCCATCCGCGAACTGCAGGCCGCGGCCGCCAAGGAAGGGGGCAGCTGGGCCCCCGCCGAAGCGGCGCAACTTTTTGTCGAGACCGGGCACTACGATCGGGCGATCGAATACATGAAACACTCTGCCCCCAACTACTTCGCGCTCGACATTCCCGACCTGCCAAGAAAATATTGGGAGGCCTTGTTTCCGAAACCTTACTGGACTGACCTGAAACGAAGCGCGTCGGCAAACGGGCTGGACCCTTACCTCGTCGCCTCACTTATTCGCCAGGAATCGGAGTTCAATCCCAATGCGGTTTCTCGCGCCAATGCCGTCGGGCTGATGCAACTATTGCCCAAGACCGGCAAGGCCGTCGCCAAGGAAGTGAAGCTGAAGCGCTATAACGCCACCCAGTTGTACACCCCAGCAGTCAACCTGCAACTAGGCACCCGCTATTTTCGCGGCATGGTCGATCGTTTTGGTGGATCATTCGAGTACGCGCTGGCCGCCTACAACGCGGGCTCAGACCGCGTGCAGGAGTGGTTGGGACAAGGCAAATATCGCGACCCACAAGAATTCGTGGAATCAATCCCCTTCACTGAGACGCGCGAGTACGTGCAGGCGATCATGCGAAACGCCGGAGTTTACCGGCAGCTGTATGGAACGCCATAGGCTGGGCATTGTCCAGTCGAAGCGTACCGAGAGCATTAGCGTCCGAAAACCTCGCCGACTTCCTTGATCCACCACTCGTCCTTACCGCGGAGGATGGCTCAATTCGAAAACCACGCCCGATGCCGTGCCGCTATGCGAGGCCACGCCATAGACATTGTCCCTCGAATCGAGAATCACGCCTGCGCTCGGCTCGGCTCCATCCGTCGAGTCTGCAAAGCGGTGAAGATAGGAAATCGCCCACGGCCCGGATTGCGAGGGAGTGAGCAGAAAAACGGTTCCGCAATAGAGGTTTTGTGTCGATTGATCCGTACAATCTCCTCGCCCTCCACCTAAAACGGTCGCACCGTAGAGACGGCCTTCAGAATCGATACTGACGCCCGAGTTGGGGTTTGCTCCGTCCTCGCCTCCGGCGAAGTTGTACAGCACAGTCTCGGTCCACTCGGCTCCTGAGCGCGTGAGTTCGAAAACGGTTCCGTACTGCCCTGACCCTCCGAGACTTGTGGTTCCGTAAAGATTTCCCTGTTTATCAAAGATCGGTGTCGCATACCACGGCATCAGGCCGTCGGTCACGTCAAAGCTGTGAAGAATATGCTCCTGCCACAGTCCTCCGCTCGTCAGAGTCAGTTCGAATACCGTCCCAGCCTGGTTCGGGCCTCCCATCGACGTCATGCCGTAAAGATTTCCCTTAGCATCGAAAACTACGCCGCCCATGGGCCCGTTGCCATCGGTGTCATTCTCTTCGAAATGGTGAATCACGTTCTCAGACCAGGTGCCGTCGCCACTAGAAGTCACCGCAAAGACTGTACCTCCCTCGTACTTGCCTCCGTTCGCTGTTGTCCCATATAGGCTGCCTTTGTAATACACAACGCCATTCGGATTCTGGCCGTCAGGTTTGTTTTCAAAGCTGTAGATCGTCTGCACAGACCAAGTTCCGTCCGATCCTCGCGTCATCTCGAAAATCGCACCATTATTGTGGACGCCGCCGATGGATGACGCCCCATAAAGGTTGGTACCGTCGGTGGCAAGCGGGCCAGCGGGATAGCAGGCGACGCGGCAGTCGGTGAATGTGTAGATCACGTTGTAAGTCCAGCCGCCGCTTCCATTGGGAGCCAGTTCGAAAACATCGCCGGAAAACTGAGTTCCACCGTTGGGCGTTGTTCCGTATAGATCGTCCGACGGCCCGCCTGACGGAGCAAAGATGAGGCCGTAGGTCGGGTCCGCCCCGTCTGGATTGTCAGTAAAGGCGTGTAACACCATTTCTTTTGTGGCAAAGGCTGTGTTCGCAAGAAGCAAACAGATAGTGGCTGTGAGCAGTTGAAAGATTCGACGGCAGGACAGGCGGGAGAGAGACGGCATGGCGTTATACCTCGCGCGGCATGTGGGATGACAAAAGCTCGCGCACGGTTGTCGGGGTGTCGATCTCCTCCACGATTTCAGGAGTCTTACTTACCCGCGGAAACATCAAAACGAAAAATCTGCGGAGGTAGCCATGGTGTTTAGAACTCTAGGCCGCTCCGGCCCCTCAGTCTCAGCCCTAGGTTTGGGCTGCATGGGCATGTCTGCCCTCTACGGCCCGGCAGACGAAAAAGAAAGCCTCGCCACGCTCCATGCTGCCTTCGATGGCGGAATCAACCTGCTCGACACCGGCGATTTTTACGGTATGGGCCATAACGAGAGCCTTGTAAAGCAAGCGATCCAAGGCCGGCGCGATCAAGCATTCGTATGCGTCAAATTCGGCGCGCAACGCGCTCCCAACGGCCAGTTCGTCGGCGTGGATACGCGCCCGTCTTCTGTGAAGAACTTTCTCGCGTACAGCCTGCAGCGCCTGGGCACCGACTATATCGATCTCTACCAGCCCGCCCGCGTGGATCGCTCAGTACCCATCGAAGAAACGGTAGGCGCCATCGCGGAAATGATCAAAGCTGGATATGTGCGTTATCTGGGCTTGTCGGAAGCTGCTGTGGAAACCATCCAGCGGGCGAACAAAGTTTATCCTGTAACAGCGCTGCAAATCGAGTATTCGATCGTCACCCGCGACATCGAAAGCGACGTGCTGCCGGCACTGAGAAAGATGGGAGTCGGCGTGACCGCTTACGGCGTGCTCTCCCGCGGTCTGCTGGCCGGAAGAACTTCGGACTTTGCCAAAGGGGATTTCCGCGCGCATCTGCCGCGTTTTGGAGGCGAGAATCTGCAGCACAATTTGAAGATCATCGAGACATTGAAACAGATGGCTGCCGATCGCGGCATCACCGTGAGCCAGCTTTGCATCGCCTGGGCGTTGAGCCGTGGCGAGGACATCGTTCCGCTCATCGGAGCACGAACCCGGGCGCAATTGCAGGATGCGCTAGGAGCGCTGGAGATTTCTTTGTCTCCCGCCGAACTGGATCGAATTGAAAAATCTGTTCCTGCGAATGCGGTCGCGGGTACGCGATACGGAGCCGAGCAGATGGCAACGCTCAACGGCTGAGATCTTCCTGCCTATGCCTTCGCCGACTCGCTCGCTGCAGCTTTGTCGGCATGCGACTTGGCAAATAGGATTTCAATGACCAGCAGTCCGGCACCAACAACAATCGCGCTATCCGCCAGATTGAAAACCGGCCACTGATACTGTTTAACGTAAACCAATAAGAAGTCGACCACTCGCCCGCGCGCCACCCGGTCCCAAAGATTTCCAAGCGCCCCACCCATGATCAACGAAAGACCGACTCCGGTCGCAATATGGGGGTGGTGATTCTTCCAGAGCAGAGTCACGACCACAATCAAAGCGATTGCCGAAAACGCAATCAGCATCCAGGTCTTCCACGGCGCCGGCGAATCCGCAAAAAGGCTGAAGGCCGCGCCGGTGTTTTCCGTGTGAGTGATTCGCAAAAAGCCAGGTATTACCTGAATATGGGCATAAAGTCGGATGTGCTTCGCCACGGTGAGCTTGCTCCAGCGGTCGAGGAGCACAACGATTACGGCTATAAGTAGATAGAGCGAGCGAGCGGAGTTCCTGGTCATCCCGAATGTTTGCCTAAGAACATCTTAAACTGCCGGAGAGCGCAAGGTCTCCGCTTTCCTAAACCCAAAGACACAACGGAACACAACGGCATCGAAGATCGCTCCTTCGTGCGACTTCGTGACCTTGAGGTTTATTAACTGGCTCGCACAAAAGCCGCACCCAAGGCCTGATTCCGCTCCCAACTTTTCATTTGGTTCGAATACCGAATCCATATATCCTAAGGCCGCCTCATCCACTCTTGCGTAATCCGCAAAGCTGGAATCCTTAATCTGCAAAATGCCGTCGAAATACTCTCATGAAGCTCTGGAAACGCTGGAAGGGCCGAACCCTGGTGTTCCTCGCGGTAGTAGGACCAGGCATCATCACCGCCAACGTCGACAACGACGCCGGCGGCATTCTTACCTATTCGCAGGCCGGCGCGCAATACGGGCATCTTCTGCTCTGGACCATGATTCCGATCACGCTGTCACTGATCGTGGTGCAGGAGATGAGCGCGCGCATGGGAGCCGTGACCGGCAAGGGTTTGAGCGACCTGGTCCGCGAGGAGTTTGGGCTGCGCATTACGTTTCTGATGATGTTGGGGATACTGATCACCAACTTTGGAAACGTGGTAACGGAATTTATCGGGATCGCCACCAGCCTCGAATTATTCGGGCTTTCGCGCTACGTCACTGTTCCTGTCTGCGGAGTGATTGTCTGGCTGATCGTAGTCAAAGGCCAATACAAGAGCGTTGAGAAAGTCTTCCTGGTAGCCTCGGGTTTTTACATAACCTACATCCTCGCCGCGTTCCCCGCTCATCCCGCGTGGAAAGAGGCGACCATCGCGACCTTCCAACTGCCTGGGTTGCATGCCTTTCGCCAGCAGGCGTACCTGTACATGGTGATCGGCGTTGTGGGTACAACCATCGCGCCCTGGATGCAGTTCTATTTGCAATCTTCGATTGTAGAAAAAGGCGTAACCCGGCGCGGGCTGAAAGCTTCGCGTTTGGATGTAATCGCCGGCTGCATCTTCACTGATGTTGTCGCATGGTTCATCATCGTAGCCTGCGCAGCAACGCTGTTCACGCACGGCTATCGCGACATCAAGTATGCGGCGGATGCGGCGCAAGCGCTGAAGCCTTTGGCTGGCAAGTACGCATACATTCTATTTGCGGTTGGCTTGTTCAACGCCTCCTTGTTCGCGGCTTCGATTCTTCCGCTTTCGACCGCATACACCGTCTGCGAAGGTCTGGGATTCGAGTCTGGAGTGGATAAAAAGTTCGGCGAAGCTCCGTTTTTTTATTGGCTCTACACGCTATTAATTGTGGCTGGTGGGGCGGTGCTGCTCATCCCCGGTCTGCCCCTGATAAAAATCGCGGTGCTCTCGCAGGTGGTAAACGGAATCGTCCTACCGTTCGTTCTGATTTTCATGCTGCTGTTGATCAACAAAAAAGAGTTGATGGGGCAGTATGTGAATTCGTATTTGTTCAACGCCGTAGCCTGGGTAACAACGGGGATTATGATCGTACTGACCATGGCATTTTTTTGGACGTTGCGCGGCGGAGGTTAGCCCCACGCGCTCTGTTCAAATCAGCTTTCCCGCCGCAAGATCCTTGACTAGAGACGCATCGGCCTCCAAGAAATCATACGACGGCAAAGCTTTAGGCGCGGACCATTGCAGATCGCGGAAAATTCGATTTTCGATTTCGCCTTCGTACTCGCGGACAATATAAAACCGCAACTCCACTGCGCTGCCGTTCGGATAACTATGCTGCACGCGAGCGATCTCGTCGCCAATGCGAGCACGAATGCCCAACTCCTCTTCCAGTTCGCGCCGCAGCGCGTCCCGCGGCTGCTCGCCTTCTTCGATTTTTCCTCCGGGAAACTCCCACTTGAGCGGCATGGTCTGATGGCGCGTACGCTGGCACACCAGTAGCTTGCCATCTTTTTCGATTACAGCAGCGACAACGCGTTTCATGACTGAGAACTCGCAGACACCTGCAGGGCGCTGGCGACAGGATCTACGCAAGCGGTAAACGTGAAAGCAAAGACAGCAATTCCTGTCGAGCATCGCAACTCGATCTCGTGTTCGCCAAACTCGTGGTTATCCACCAGCGCGTACATGCGGGCGGAATCGACCAGGACAGAGCTCTGCCCATCATGGAAGCGAACATCCTTGCCCGCATGACTTCGGGCCAGCGGCTTGCCATCTTGCATTATGATGACCTCGGCCGAAGGGCCACGTGGAGTCGCCATCACAAGATTCACTCCCGAAGCTTCGTACTTCAGCTTCAACGAGTGCGGCCCATCGCCAGTGGCCTCGAAGTATTCCGCGGTCGAGGCCCAGCGCCCGCTGACGTAAAAGAAATTTTTCTCCAGCTTCCCGCCCGAAAACTCGTAATCGGCAACCTGATCTTCCTTGAATCCACCATCGTTTCCTATGCGTCCGCGCTTATTGCCAAGGTACAGCTCGCCGGTGGGGCGGTAGCAAACTGCTCCCAGCTGATCCTCGTCCCGCAACGGCTCCATGAGCGGCGGCAGGATTAAGGCGGGATCGATTTCATGCAGCAGTTCCTGGATCGTCTGTTCACATTCCCCATAGCCGCCTTCTCCGAAGTGGCCATAGCGGAGATAACCGTCCTTATCCAGCAAATATTTCGTAGGCCAGTAGCGATTGGCGAACGCCTTCCAGATCGCGCGATTGCTATCGACCACGATGGGATAGGTAAGCCCAAACTCACGAATCCCCCGCTCTACATTGGATTCATATTGCGCGAACGTGAACTCCGGTGTGTGGACCCCGATCACGGTGAGACCTTTGTCTTTATAACGCTCGTGCCAGGCCTGCACATACGGCAGCGTGCGAATGCAATTCCCGCAGGTATAGTCCCAGAAATCGACTAGCACGACCCGGCCACGCAGCTGACGGAAATTCAACGGCGGCGAATTCAGCCACAGCGGCCCGATTTCGGGCGCACGCACCTGGCCCTTTTCAACTCTCATCGCGACTTCTCAAGCTTCTTTCCCACCAGCTCGGCGCAGTATTGAACAAATACCTGGTCATCGGCGCCGAACGCCGCGGGAAAGTGGCTATCGATGTCGAGTTCGCCAACCACCTGGTTGTTCGCAAAGACCGGAACGACAATCTCCGACTTGGTTTCGAGCGAGCAAGCGAGGTAACGCGGATCCTTACTGACGTCGTCGACGACAATCATTTTTCCGCTGGAAGCGGCCGCGCCACAAATACCCTGATGGAGAGGAATGCGCGTGTGCGGAGTCATGGCGCCGACGAAGGTATCGAGGACCAGCACCGGGGGATGCGCGCCGGGCTCGAGCATGTAGAATCCGACCCAGTTGTACTTAAGCATGCGCTCATGCAAAAGCCTGCACACGGCCTGCATGAGAACTTTGGCCGAGGGCACAGCGTCAGCCACGGCAGCGATTTCGTGGCGGAGTTCTTCCATTCGGGTAGCGGTGGGCATGAAAGAATCTTAACTCAGAGAGCGCGACTCACGGGCACAGAAGATGAAACGGCGGTAATCTGCCGGATGCCTTCCGTGCAGGGAAATACCTCGGGATGTATGGCGAAGGCGAGAGCGTCCAGTCCGTGGAGCAGCGTAGGCGCGGGCGTATTCAGGTATTCGTCACGAATGCAGTAGATGCGCGAACTTTTTGCAGCAGCAGTTTTCTGCCATTTACGGTCAGCCACAATTTTCTCCAGCGGCACGCGGTCGCCGGCTCCGCACCAAGCGGCAATCACAATTTCCGGGTTCAATCCGGCCACTTCCTCGGGTGGAATTTGCCTTCCCGGCTCCCCGACAAATTCTCCCCCGGCGGCGTCAACCAGCTCCGCCACCCACATTTGCGATGCGATCAAGGGCTTACCCCATTCTTCGCAAAACACTCGCGGACGGGCACTTGCGCTCGCCCGCGCGCGAACTCGCTCAATTCGCCCCTGCATTTTGTCGATTATGTCTTCTCCGCGAGCGCTTGCTCCGACCGTTCCTGAGATGATGGCGATATCCGCGTAAACATCTGCCAGCGTTTTGGGAGCAAACCCCAAAAAGCGCGCGCCAGACTTCAAGATCTCAATCACCGCCTTTTCCTGATAAGGCACGGAGGCAATCACCAGATCCGGATGCGCAGCCACAATTTGTTCAGCATTGGCGGTCCACGAATCGGCCAGGATGGCATGACGCTGCGATTTGATTGCGGGAACTAAGTCGGCGCAATACTTCGTGCAGGCAACCACCCGGCGTAGTTCGCCGACGGCTTCCAGAATCACGGTAGCGCTAGGCTGCAGGCTCACGATGCGCTCTGGAGTGTGGTCAGCCATAGAGACAGAGAACTACGTGACCCGGCTCAGCGCGAGAGAAAGCGCATCGACAGCAAGATGCGCAGCGTGAGCTGAGGCTTGGGGAAGGCCTCCAACCGCGGCGCTTACATCTTCTGGCGTCAACTTCCCTGCTTCGCCGATCGCCTTCCCCGTGACCAACTCTGTAAGTGCGGAAGCGCACGCAATCGATGCGACGCAGCCCTTCGCCTTGAATTGTATTTGATCAATCCTGCCAGCCGAGCTTTTTAAGCTGATCCGCAACACATCTCCGCACGCAGGATTTTCGATCTCCACACTTGCGTCCGCATCAGCAATCTCTCCCGCATTGCGCGGATTCTGGAAGTGATCGAGTAACTGCGCGGAATACATTCGCTGCCCATTGTAAATTGCCGGCGCTCGCGGCGGCGCCTAGGAACGCGTCCCCTCGGGAAAATAAATCCGCCAGCCGCGTTCGCGCGCCTTCGATTCCAGATCAGGATTCGGATTCACCGCAACCGCATGGCTCGCCATTTCCAACATCTCCGCATCCCACCGCGAGTTTCCAAAGGCCGCGTCCATTCCCTTCTTCACCGATTCGCGCAAAGCTTCAGGCTTGCCCGGGCCTGATGGGACGCGGATCAAACGATCGGTTGCGCGGCCATCCTCGCTCTCCACTTTCGCCGCGAGAACACGACTCTCAGGTAAGCCAAAATGCCGCATCGCCGCGCGGATCACCCATTCGTTCGAAGAAGAAACGGCCCACACTTCGCAACCCTTCTCCTGCAAGCGACGCACGAGTTCGCGCATCTCTGGAAAAATCTGCGGCACGAAAAACTGGTCGAAGAATCGGGACGCCGCGTCCATCAAATCCGCGTCCCTAATGCCGCGATGCATCGTGACCATTTCTCCGCACATCGTTGCCTCATCCACTTCCCCTCGCTTGTAAGCTGCATAGCGCGCCCGCATGGGCGCGTCGAGCGTAGCCGGCACGATGTCCGCCATGCTCAGCTCCCAATCGAAGAAGCGCTCGCCGGCGTCACCCGACCACAGCGTCCCATCGCAATCGAATGCGGCAACACGAGGGTTGAGTTCTAGAATTGCATCTATGAATTCCCGCGTAACAGGAAGAAATGCTTCGGTCTCTGCAGCGCTCATCTATTGACGATAGCGTGACCGAGGCGGCAGGCGCAACGGGCGCGGGTTACAGCGTCCGGAATTCGGAAACTACAGAGATAGAGATAACGATCGCGAGGTCGCCAGCGCATCTCAATGCCGTGGCAGCGCTGCGTAATCCTCGGGAGTGTTGATGTTCAGCGCGACCAGCGGATCGTCGACTGGCACGTACTGAATGTGCCCTTCGTGCGCGTGTTCAACCTCGCGCGCGGTCGAGGTCGGCGGAACTCGCAGGAAAGCTTCCATCATTTCTCGACCGACGAGATAAGGATGGCCGTGTTTCCCGCCGAACTCCGGAACGATCGCCCAAATATTCTGATCCGACCGCTCGAAGGCCTGGCGCAGGCTTGCGAGCGAAGCCGAACTGAGGGGCGGACGATCAACCAGCGCAATCATTGCCGCGTCGCGCCCGTGGTTCAGCACTTCGTGCAGCCCTACCTGCAAGGAACTGAACTGCCCCCGGCCCGGCTCGGGATTGACAACCAGCGACGCCCCGCGGGAATAGATGATCGGCGCGAGGGCCGCCTCGTTCTTGCCCACAACAACCACAACAAATTCCGTAACTTCGGATAGCGAGCGGATCGCGGCAGAGAGGAATGTCTCGCTGGCGCTCGATTGCCCCGCGCCGGCCGGAGGCCACGGCAGCAAAGCTTTCTCCCGCCCCATGCGCGAGGATTCACCGGCTGCAAGAATAAGACCTGCGAAATTAGGGGATCGCGTCATGAGCGGATGATCGCAGCGAACCGAGAATTCTATTCTTCCCGTGCCGCTTTCGGAAGCTCGCTCGCACTGGCCGGCGAATCCTCGGAGCTGAACCAGCTCATGTGGGGAAGACGGCTGGTCGCGTGCCGCCGGATGGCGATCAATTCTGCGGTAATCGCAACCGCAATCTCTTCGGGCGTCACTGCGCCGATGTCCAGGCCAATCGGCGCGCGCACTGACTCGAAAAGATGCGCCGGCATTCCTTCATTCTGCAAGGTCTTGAAAATCTCGATAACCTTGCGCTTTGAGCCGATCATGCCCACGTATCGCGCGGGTGTCTGAACCGCCCAGCGCAAAATGCGCATGTCATCGCGGTGTCCCCGCGTGACAATTACGATGTACGAATTCTCATTCGGATCAAGCTGCTTGATCGCTTCATCGAATTCGAGCGCATGCACCTCGCGCGCCGACGGAAACCGCTCTGTGGTCGCGTAAGAACTACGATCGTCCACTACGATGGGATCGAATCCCGCATTCGACGCCGTCTTGCAAAGATTTACCGCAACGTGGCCTGCGCCGAAAATGTAAAGTAATGCAGGAGGCAACACCGGCTCGATAAAAACCTCCAGCGTGCCGCCGCACACTAATCCGGTGTCGTACTTAGGATCTTGGTTAAGGTCGAAGGTGAGCGTCCGCGGCTTCTCGGATTCCATAATCTCGCGAGCCGCCTGCCAGACATCGGCCTCCACGCAACCGCCGCCGATGGTGCCCAGAATTGAGCCGTCATCGCGTACCAGCATTTTCGCGGTGCGGAACGATGGAATTGACCCGCGCACGTTCACAATCGTAGCCAGCGCTCCTCGACGCCCTTCACGCCGAAGCTGGACGATTTGTTCGTAGATATCCACTAGGAACCTCTTCCAGCTTTGATTATGAGTGCGGCGATAGGTTGCGTCAATTCGCGCGTTGTGGCTGCATTTGCCGCTCCGCGATGTCTCCGAAAACTGGCAGCTTAAACATCTCGCCCTGCAGCGCCTTCACAATCACAACCAACCAAAGAATAAAGAACCCCAGGATTGCAATAACCCACAACAAGACCACAATCAACGGACCCAGCATCGGAATGAAAGCCACCACGATGCCACCGATCCTCAACACGCCTGCGACAATCACCGCCGCCAGAGATAATCCGATGCACTGATACGCATGAAAGCGCACAAAGCGATTGCTCCGATAAGGATTCACCAGCAGAAAAAAGATGGCGGGAACGGAAGTGAAATAAGCCAAAGCCCCAGCTATGTTTTCAGGCAGCCCACCCACTTTGCCGTGGGCACTCTCAACCGCCTCCATAGCCCTCCCACAAGCCGGACAAACGTCAGCGGTCTCGGGCATGGCTGCGGCGCAATCGGGGCATGAAATAGACATGAATAGAAGTAAATGTTGCCGCCGCGCAACGTTATCAGAAGCGCTCTTTGCCCGGCAACCCGTATATCACTGCATGGAGCGGCCAAAGTCCGATATAATTCCCCATCTCAAAATAATGGATTTCGATCAGCTCATAACCTTCCTCGAGGTAGCTCGGCAACGCAGCTTCTCTCGCGCGGGAGAAAAAGTCTTCCGCTCGCAGTCCGCCGTGAGCGCGCAGATTCGCCAATTGGAGCAGGAATACGGCGATCGCCTGCTCGATCGCTCCGGCAAGACTGTGAAGCTAACCCCCGCCGGCCAGATCTTCTACGAGTATGCGCTGCGCCTGAAGAGCCTGCGCGACGAATCACTGGTCGCCGTCGCCGACCACGGCCAAACTCCACGCGGCACGCTCCTGGTGGGCGCGAATGAAGCTACCTGCCTCTATGTTCTGCCCGAAGTCTTCGGCGACTACTGCCGCCGCTATCCTGACGTGCAAATCAGCATCTATCGTAACTTCACCTACAAAATCGTCGAGAAGCTCGAGAGCGGTTCGCTGGAAGTGGGCATCCTCACTTTGCCCGTTCAATCCCCCAGCATCAAGGTGCAGCCCATCTTCCGCGACAAGCTCATGCTGATGGTGAATCCGAAGAACCCCCTCGCCAAAATGAAAACCGCCCACATCAGCGAGGTGGTGAAGTATCCATTGCTTCTTCCGAAAACCGGCCACACGCGCCGGTTGCTTGACAAGCTCTTCCGCGAGCACGCTTCCGAACTCAAAGTGCGGATGGAGCTGCCAAGCATCGGCATGATCAAAAGCTTCGTAGCCGCCGACCTCGGCATTTCTCTGATCAGCGCGTCATTCGCCCGCGACGAAGTAGCGGCAGGCCGCGTCAAGTTGGTCGAACTGGAGGGAGCGGAACTTTTCCGAGAGCTAGGCCTCGCCTATCGGCGGGACCGCACTCTTTCAATGGCCGCAAAGGCGTTCATCAACGTGTCACGCCAACTCGCCACTCACCCGAAAAAGTCCGACATCCCCGCCCAGGCTTAGGCGGCCTTGCCGACTCTTCCTCGAACGCTCTGGAGAATCGTGGCGGGCAGCTGCAACACCCGAACCGGCGAGTTGCCCTTCACCCCCAGGTGCATAGGCTTTACCTGTACAGCAATGCCGTCCTCTTCCGGAAACGGATCTGACATGACTTCAAATTCTTCCCCGTAGAGGCGGATGTGGCCGGAGGCCGCGTAACCAAGTTGTTTTACGTGTGCACAGATTTCGACTAGGCTGGGGGATTCAATATTGCTGATAACCATAATAGCTCGATTATAGTCCTCCGATGCCTTGCATGCCGCCACAAGCAATCTTCTTAATTATTGAATTAAAAGGATTTATCCATGCCAGGTTTATCCATGCCAAGAGATGAGAAGGCCGCATATAACCGCTTCCTGCTCCTGGTGGCGGGACTCGGCGGACTGCTCTACGGCGTCGACGTCGGAATCATCGCTGGCGCGCTCCCCTATCTTGAAGCGACCTCCGGTTTAAACGCCGGGCAGCTTTCGATCATAGTCGCCGCAGTGCTGCTCGGCAGTGTGTTGTCGACGCTTTTCGCGGGTATTCTGGCAGATTGGATGGGACGCCGCGTCCTGATGGCTCTCAGCGGCGCGCTCTTTGTCATCAGCATCCCTGTCATCGCTCTTTCGCGCGGATATGAGCCTTTGGTTCTTGGCAGACTGTTGCAGGGCGTCAGCGCCGGGTTGATCGGCGTGGTGGTTCCACTCTATCTCGCAGAATGCCTGTCCGCTGCGCACCGCGGCAAAGGCACAGGCATCTTCCAGTGGCTGCTGACGCTGGGCATAGTAGCGGCAGCCGTGGTGGGCATGTTCTTCAGCATTCGCGTGGACGAAGTAGCCAAACTAGGCGATCCCGCCCGTCTCTTTGCGTTCAAGGATTCGGCCTGGCGCAGCATTTTTTGGGTTTCTCTGCCTCCCGGCATTTTGTTCGTGATCGGCAGCTTGCTGGTGGCGGAGTCTCCCCGCTGGCTTTTCCGTCGCGGAAAGCGCGATTCTGCCTACGCGGCGCTGCTGCGCTCGCGAAATGTTCAACAGGCCGACCTCGAGCTGGCCGAAATGGAGCAAACCGCAGCCGCAGAGAAGGCAAACACCTCAGCTGGAACCAAGACGAAGGAATCTCTGCTCCGCCGCAAGTACGCCATCCCATTTGTACTGGCGTGCATCATTCTGGCCTGCAATCAGGCAACCGGCGTGAACTCGATCATCGGATACAACGCCAACATTCTCCTGCAGAGCGGATTATCCGACCTCCAAGCCCACTGGGGATACGTTCTTTTCACAGTCGTAAATTTCCTTACCACTATGGCCGGCGTGGCCCTGGTCGATCGTAAAGGCCGCAAGTTCCTGCTCTCGTTGGGCAGCGCAGGAATCATCGCATCGCTGCTGTGTACGGGCTTTCTCTTTCACCGGACCGAGAAGCTGCGTGTGGATTTGCGCAGCTCCGTTCAATCGAAAGTAGGCGAAAGCCAAACTCTCTCGTTGCTGTACAACCAAAAGACCGTCGACGAACTCATGACCGCGGCAACCGGGCCAACGGACAAAAAATTATTCGCGCAGCCGACCTCCATGGTGATCATCTACTCCTGCGGGGACTTTCGCGCAGCCAGTAAAGCGGTTCGTTCGGACGATCCCACCGCCCAACCGATCGAGATCACGCGCGAAAGCTGCCTTCCAGCCAACCGCGTGGTGGCGTTCTTCTCGAACCCATTCAGCAATCTCGAGGCGTCGCGCCAGGCTCCGCTCAAAATCGATGCCGCTCTCGTCACCCCAGTCCCGAGCGGCGACAACGGCTGGCTCGTCGCTATCACGCTTTACTTCTTCATGGCTTTTTACGCCGTCGGGCCCGGCGTCTGCGTCTGGCTCGCACTTTCGGAGTTGATGCCGACCCGCATTCGCTCCAACGGCATGAGCATCGCGCTGCTGATCAATCAGGCCGTTTCCACCGGTATCGCCGCAGTATTTCTGCCCACGGTCGGCAAGTACGGATACTCGACGATGTTCTTCGGCTTCGCCGCCTGCACGGTCGTGTACTTCCTCACGGCTGCGTTCTTCCTGCCGGAGACAAAAGGTAAGACCTTGGAGGAGATCGAAGCCCTTTTCGAAGGCACAGAAAAGAAGCCCCCGCTCCAAGCTGTTTAGCCCACATTTCTTGAGCTTAGCGGAGGTTATGCATACCCGTTGACACCAAAAGAGACTGGGGGGACAATGGTGGCCGTCTTTAGAGGTCAAAAAACAGCTCCCACGTAGATACTGCTTTTCACGTCGCTTAAAAAAACTGTGCTTCGGGCTGAGTAAGACGATTCCGTCGTCTGCAACTATGGGGAACTACTTATGCGAGGCAAGAACTTCTCTCCCAGACTAGCCGTCTTGTTGGCGATGTTTGCCGTGGTCACGCCCATGACGATCCCCGCCGCTGCCCAAACAGAGGACTTACTATTCAGCTTCACTGGAAGTGGCGAACATGGTTCGTCGCCTGCCGGCGGCCTGATCTTTGATGCCGCAGGCAATCTTTACGGCACCACCATCATCGGTGGCGCGGGAGTGTGTGGCTCCGGAGGCTGCGGGACCGCCTTCGAGCTAATGCCTGCGGCGGGCGGAGGCTGGACGCAGAAAGTGCTGCATAGCTTCCACGACAATGGCAAGGACGGCTCGACCCCCGTCACAAGCCTTATTCTCGATGCTGCCGGCAACCTCTATGGCACGACGGTAAATGGCGGCGCTCATGCCGCGGGCGTAGTGTTTGAGTTAACGCCCGGTGCGGGCGGGGAGTGGACCGAGAAAATTCTGCATAATTTCGGCGTCGGCAGCGACGGAACAGCTCCCGAAGCTGCACTCATCTTCGATGGCGCGGGTAATCTCTACGGCACGACCTCCAGCGGCGGGGCTCACTTTTCGGGCACAGTCTTCGAGTTGTCGCCAACCGCGACCGGTTGGACGGAGAAACTTCTGCATAGCTTTGCCGGCTACCCCAAGGACGGCGCCGATCCTGTGGCTAGCCTTGTCTTCGATGCCGCCGGTAATCTCTACGGGACCACCGCCGAGGGTGGCAAAAATTCAAATTGCCCCTACGACCGGAGCTGCGGCACGGTTTTCGAGTTGACGCCCACCGCGGGCGGGAGTTGGACGGAGAAGGTTCTTTATGACTTCAAAGAGGCGCCGGACGGGAATGCTCCTGGCGGCAGCCTGATCTTCGATGCAGCCGGAAATCTCTACGGCACGACGGAAATCGGCGGAAACATTTCGAGCTGCAGCGGCATGGCGGGCTACGGCTGCGGCACGGTGTTCGAGTTGACTCCCTCGGCGGCCGGGCCCTGGACAGAGACCGTGCTGCATGACTTCGGAACTGGCACCGACGGTTACTATCCGGGCAACGGTGGCTTGGCCGTCGATGCCGCCGGCAATCTCTATGGCACGACCACCTCCGGCGGCTCGTTTTCGCGCTTCGGAGGCGTCGTATTTAAGTTGACGCCAGTGGGCGGAGGTTGGACGGAGTCAGTGGTGCACAGCTTCGGCGAAGGCACTGATGGGTCCGATCCCTACGCCGGCCTGATATTCGACACCTTGGGCAATCTCTACGGTACGACGTATCACGGTGGCACCGGACTCTGCACCGAAAACAGCGGTGGCCCCGTCGTCGGCTGTGGCGCGGTATTCGAGATTGCTCCGTAGGCCCCTACCGAGCGGTAGGGTACGGCGTTCGAGTTGGTACTGACGTAGTTCAAGTGGGCTCTCCTATTCATCCGCGGGGCCGCCGCACGGCGCCGCTGGTTCACGCCGGAAAGCAATGATCCAACTTCAGAGCTTCATCCACGCCCCCGCCGATTCACCGGCGAATTTGCATCCCCGGACCGACGGGGCACGATCGTGCCTCCCTCTGGCACTTCGGTGCCATTTACCCAAAGTCCCTTCTGCCCTATTCTCGTAATCGAGCAGCACTTGGGGGAGGGCTGATCAACAGACGTCCTGAGACTCAAACTGAGTCTGAGGACGTTTTGTTTCGCGCCCAACATTGACAACCACCCCAACTCTCCTTGACCATCTCCTCAGCAGGTCACATCCCAGAACATCAAAGCTCTTATGAAACTGCGGACCTCTGTCATAGCCGCCTGTCTTCTTTCAATTCCCTCAGCCTTCACGCCGCCGCTGTTCGCCGACGCGCTCCGCGGCACGCTGGTTCACGAAGAGACGCTCCGTGTGGCCCCTAGCGCGGACGCCGCCAGAGTCGGCGATGCCAACCGCGGCAACGAACTCATCATCATCGAAAGCAGCCGCGACTGGGTCCAGGCAGAAGCCATCGTGCGCGCCCCAAGCCATGAAGAAGACGCCACCGAAGAGGAATCCGAAGGCAAAGCCATCACGGGTTGGCTGCCGGCCAAAGGGGTAGTAACTTCGCAAACTCAGGACGGCGACCGAATCATCTTCGGTGAGGCCGCGGACTCCGAAGATCAGGCCAGTAGCCGCCGCGGCCGCCGCGATGCCGCCCAGGACGCCCAGCGGCTCTACTTCCGCGTCTACGATCTGATGCCCGCCTCGCCGCTGGCCGCCGAGGCGCTCTATCGCGCCGCCGACATTCGCTGGCAGATGGACCGGGCTGACGTGATGACCCGTCCCTCTGCGCGCCAGCGCGAATCCTACATGCGCGCCCAGATGAAAGAAGAACTGATGAAGCTGGTGATCAAGAAATATCCCTCCACCAAATGGGCCGACCTCGCCGCCTTTCGCCTGCTCGAAAACAAACTGTGCGGCGAGTGGGAGGGCTTATGGAAATGCCCAGACAAAGAAGCCGAGATGTACGAAAACTACGTGAAAGAGCACCCGCAATCTCCCGCTGCAGCAGAAGCTTTGTACGACGCCGCATGGCGCCGTGCCGCGCTAATTGAGATTTACAAGAACGAGCCAAATCAGAAAAAGGCAGCCGAATCCAAAGACCGCGCCATCTCGTTAGCCCAAAAAATCGTAAGCCAATACAGCCAAAGCGACTGGATGTACAGAGCCGAGCGCCTGATCTTCTACATGCAACAAGGCATAGCCACCTACGGCAACGCCGGCGACTATTAGCAGCGCGCACCCGGCCTACCGCTCAAACGCAGCGCGCGAACAAACGTGGCGCCGCCGTCCCGGCGGCTGTCCGGCGGGCGTCTCGCCCGCCGCCTCATCTCAATCACGATTTCTGCGATACTGTTCCGTTACCTTCGGAGGAAAACTTGCCAATCTATCAAGCGGTAGTGCTGGCCATTGTGCAGGGATTAGGTGAGTTCATCCCAGTCTCCAGTTCAGGACATTTAATCCTGGTGCGGCGGCTGCTCGGCTGGAATGAACTTTCACCCGCGCACGAGCTTACGTTCGATGTTGCACTCCACTTCGGCACTCTGCTTTCAGTACTTTTCTATTTTCGCCGCACCTGGCTGCAAATCATTCGCGCCGCTCTGGGTGGCAAGGTTGTGCGCTTTTCCGAAGCCGGCAGCTCTGACGCAATTCTGACTCCCGAGGAACAGAAAGAAGAGCGGCTGCTTCTTTGGTTTCTGGCAATCGCCACGATTCCCGGCGCAATAGCCGGCAAGTTACTCGAGCATTCAGCAGAAGATTATTTCCGCGAGCATGTTGTCCTGATCGCAGGCGCGCTGATCGTTGTAGCGCTGCTAATGTGGCTGGGAGAAAAGATGAGCCAACTGAACAAGCCGCTCACTCGAATTTCACTTGCCGATTCCCTGATCGTAGGCGTAGCGCAGGCATTCGCGCTCATTCCGGGAGTCTCGCGTTCTGGATCCACAATCACGGCCGGCTTGTTCCGCAATATGACGCGCGATGCCGCGGTTCGCTTCAGCTTTCTGCTCTCCACTCCAATCATTGCCGGCGCCGCTCTGCTAAAAGCGCACGAGCTTCGCAACGAGGGCTTACCGCCAGGAATGCATGCGCCGTTTATCGTCGGCATCATTATTTCTGCGCTGGTTGGCTATGCCGCCATCGCTTGGCTGATCCGCTACCTGCAGTCGAACAGTTTGAAAGCTTTCATTATTTACCGCATCGTCGTGGGAATCGTGGTGATCGTACTGGCGTACACGATGCATCTTCAGTAGACATCATCAAACGGTGGGCAACTCGCGCAACCTCTGCCGCTCCGCTACCTCTTCGTCCGACAGTTTGGCGTCATAGATCGATCTGGACTCGATCGACCGGGAAATCAAAGTGGAAATGCAGGCAATGAGCAGAAGCGGCAGGATGAATGATCGATCCCGCCCGGTAAGCTCCATCATCAGAACCACGGCCGAGATGGGGCCTTGCGTCGTGGCCGCCAAAACCGCTCCAGCTCCGAGCAAGGCGAACAATCCCGGCGGCACCCCCGGCCAGAACCAGCTCCACGCGTGCCCAAGAACTGCGCCCAGCAAGGCGCCATAAGTCAGCGAAGGCGTAAACAATCCGCCGGGCACGCCGCTGCGCATGCACATAATGGTTGCCAAAGGCTTCAAAACCAGCAGTGCCAGAATCAATCGAGGCGCGACTTCATTGACAAACAGCAACTGAGAGACATCTTTCCCATTGCCCAAAATCTGAGGAAACCAGAACGAGACCACGCCAAGCAAACCCAATACCATCGTGGGAGCGATGAGTCTCTGCCATCCGCGAGGTTTGGTCTGGTCCGCCCACCGCACCAGCCGGACGAAAAGAATCGAAGCCAAGGCCATGATGGGAGCCACCAGCAGAACCCAGCAAATCACGGACACGGAACTGGGAAACGACGGAATCACATAGGTGGGCTTGTCTGGCAGCCAAATCCATGAGACTGCGCAAGCGGTCAAGGAAGCAAAAAGCGCAGGCAGCACATAGCGCAATGCCAGCTTGCCCCGCATCACCTCAATCGAAAAGATCGCTCCGCCAAGCGGCACACCATAAGCCGCGCCCATGCCAGCCCCTGCCCCACATGCAACGAGCAACCGCCGCTGCTCGTCGGAAAGACCCTCGGCGTCGGCAAACAAATTGGCGAAGACGGCTCCTGCCTGCTTGGGAGCGCCTTCACGCCCCAGGGAAGCGCCCATGCCAACGACGAATATTGAGAGAACTGCGCTGCCCAAAGTCCGCAGCGCCGGCATCCTTCCGGCGTGAAACCAGATCGCGGCGGTCGTATCGATTCCGTTGGCACTGGAAAGCTGCCTGAGAACAAACTGGCCGATGCCGGTAAGCAGGCCGGCGGCAATCAGCACCAAGACGTGCCGTTCAAGGCTCGCCTGCTGCGCCGTTTCCAATATGTCGGTTCCCGACCCGTGCCAGGCCACGCGCTGAATAAGTTCGAGCAGCCGGGTCAACGCCGATGCGCCCAATCCCGTGCTCACACCAATCAGCAGAATCGCCAGCCAAAAGCGGAGAGCGCCTGGACGAAACAGAGTGGAGGGAATAGCGCCGGTGCTGGTGGAGTTCGTAACCGCGGCGTCCGACATGGCAATAGCATTCTAGGGCAGTGTTCACCAAAACCCGGCTTATTTAACCCCACACCACCTGAGTCCCGTCCCGCTTGTTTGGTTGCGACAAACTAAAAGAATCCCTCTTGTCATTGCGCTTCGGCGATGGCTATATTCTCGTTTTATCGGTGGGAACTCGGTTCAGTACCCCGTGCTCGACTCCGCGATTGCCTCAACTGCCCCTTCCTGCAATAATGGTTTCGCTCTGGCCGATTTGCGCCACGGGACCTTGTGTCCGTGGGAAACGGCCCAAATGGATTTTTTGGCACGAATCTTTGTCCCCACGGGCAACCGGCGGCTCAATGAGCTGATCGGTTTCCTGATGTGCGTCTCCGCGCTCCTTCTTTTCCTCGCCCTGGCATCCTATTCGCCACTCGATCCCTCGCTCAATAGCGCGTCCGTCCTGACCGGAGCACGGGCCGCGCGCAACTGGATCGGCGTGGTCGGAGCCTTGATTTCAGACGTCACGCTGCAGTTCTTCGGCGTAGGCGCGTTTCTGTTGCCGATCTTCCCCGCCGTGCTCGGCCTGCGCTGGTTCGCCTCGAGAAAAGTGCAATCGCCAATCGCAAAAACTCTTGGCGGAATCTGGCTCCTGATGTTCGTCCCAGCCCTACTGGCTCTTCTGCCTGGTAATCTCCGCTGGATGCACGCCACACCAATCGAAGGCTTGCTGGGCCGCGTTGTTGGGGATGTGTTAATCCATTACTTGAACCTGGCCGGCGCATACATCGTCTGCGCCACCGTGCTGGCGACCGCACTGTACCTCTCGACTGCGTTCTCGTTCTCCACCATTCAGCTATGGGCGCCGACGCGCTTTGCCTTCATTGCCGCGCTTTGGAATCGCTATCAGGATTGGCAGGAAGAGCGCACCAAGCGGCGACAGCAGAAGGAACTCGAGAAACGCAGAATTTCGAAGCCGATAGTTAAGACCCAGCTGATTCCCTCTCGCCAGTCGGCAAGTGAAACTCACATTCAACCGCGAGTCGCACCCGAGCCACGCCGCACCGGCATCGAGCGCATGATGGAAGATGAACCGGGGCAAAAGGCCGTCCCATCGTCCGCGCCAACCGGCGGAATTCTGCCGGAATCCTTGCCGGCAATCGAGCCGATAGCAGATCCGGAAGTCACCCAGCGCGCCGACAGCGATAACAAAGCAAAAACGACGATGCCGCGAATCGCCGCCGGCGGCTACAAGCTGCCCTCAAGCAGCCTGCTGCAACGTCCGGATGAGCAGCAAGCCGTCGATGCCGACGAATTAAAACTTCTCGCGCAAGTCCTCACCGAAAAATACGCCGAGTTCGACGTTCACGGGCAAATCACGCAAATCAATCCGGGCCCGGTAGTCACCACATTCGAATTCAAACCGGACGCCGGAATCAAGTACAGCCGCATCACCAACCTCACCGACGATCTTTGCCTCGCATTAAAAGCCGAGAGCATTCTGATCGAACGCATGCCCGGCAAATCAACCGTAGGCATTCAGGTGCCGAACCGCGAGCGCGAAATCATCTGGTTGCGCGAAAACATCGAGTCGCAAGAATTCATGGGCCAGAAATCGAAGATCACGATGGCTTTAGGCAAGGACATTAACGGCCGTATCGTCGTAGCCGACCTCGCCGGAATGCCGCACCTGCTGATCGCCGGATCGACCGGCGCCGGTAAGAGCGTGGCCATCAACGCTTTCATCATGTCGATTCTGTACAAGGCCACGCCTGATCAAGTGCGACTGATACTAGTCGATCCGAAGCGTCTGGAGTTGGGCAACTACGAAGGCGTTCCGCACCTCTACACACCGATCATCACCGAGCCCAAACTCGCCGCAAATGCCCTGCGCAACGCAGTACGCGAGATGGAGCGGCGGCTGAAATTACTCGCAGCCAAAGGAGTGCGCAACATCGATCAGTACAACCGCCTCTTCGACAACGGCGGCACACCGAGTCTGTTCGAAGAGGATTCCGACGATAAGCCGATTCCATACATTGTGATCATCATCGACGAATTAGCCGATCTGATGATGCTCGATTCCTCCAATGTTGAAGAGTCGATCACACGCCTCGCGCAAATGGCACGAGCAGTGGGCATTCACTTGGTACTGGCAACGCAACGGCCGTCGGTTGACGTAATCACCGGATTGATCAAAGCGAATTTCCCGGCACGAATTTCATTCCGCGTAGCCACGAAGGTAGACTCGCGTACGATTCTCGATTCCAACGGGGCCGAAGCGCTGCTGGGCAAGGGCGACATGCTTTACCTTCCGTCTGGTTCAGCGCGAGTGCACCGCCTCCACGCCCCGCTGGTCACCGAAAAGGAAATCGCAGCCGTAGTCGAATTCTGGAAGCAACAAGGCGCGGCAGAATATCAGCAACAATTCCTCGAAGCCCCGAAGGAAGAACGCGAAGCTGGGGGCGGATCAGCAGACGCGGCTGGATCCGCGGAAGGTGGCGAAGACGATCCTCTGTATCAGGGCGCAGTGAAGCTGGTGGTCGAATTTGGAAAGGCCTCCACTTCCCTGCTGCAGCGCCGCTTGCGAATCGGCTACGGCCGCGCCGCACACCTCATCGATCTGATGGAGCAGGACGGAATCGTAGGCGCGGCCGATGGCCCCAAGCCGCGGGAAGTGCTGAAGCGCCCGGATTGGATTTCGGAAGTCGAAGAAAATATGCGATAGCTTTGTCTCAAGCGAAAGGTAACTCTAGTTCGGGCTGAAGCTGAACTTGACCACTTCCGTCGTCTCTTTAGCTGCGGGCTGATACTTCCACTGCTTGACCGCGCGTGCCAGGGCCTCCGCGAGCAGAGGATGGCCACCGACGATCTCCACTTCTTTCACCGTTCCATCCCGCTCCACCAGCACCTTCACCTGGGCAGTTCCGCTCAACTTTATCCGTTCCGCAAGGACCGGGTATTCCGGGGCAACGCTATGCGCCAGCTGCCGTGCCGTTTCTACAGTCACCTCCTGCGAAGCCTTGGACGAAACTCCGGAGGTTGATTTCGCCAGTGTAATTATTTTCGAGCTTAAATGTATTTGCGAACGACCCAGCGTTTCGAAGTCGATTTCAAAGCGAATGCTGCCATGATCCTTCACCAGATTGATCATGCCTCCTTGCCGCAGAAAAGCATCGTCCTCGCCTATGAGGAGCAATCCGGTTTGCGTCAAGGCTTGAATAATCACCTGCGCACGCTTCTTTTCTGAGGCGCGGAAGAAAACCATGTGACAGGCTTTCATCTCTCCCGCAGAGCTTACGGATTTAACCTCGAGCGGATGGGTTGCGGCTAACTTTCCTGCGACCATTTCTTTCAAAGCCTCAAGAAACGGCTCATCCCCGCCACTGACGCAAATGAAGAGAGGCGAAGGGCCGTCCGGCAAAGCGCCGTCGGGCCATTGCGCCAGTTTTGCAAAATTGAGAAGATAAGCTGCTTTGACCTGTTCTTCCGAAGCATTTTGCTGTCCGCGCACCACAAGATGGAACGCCAGAATATGGAGCACGAAAAGGGCAAAGGCAGTCGCTGCTCCGAGGTGCGTCTGCCAAAACCACGATTTCCCTTTGCCCAAAAAGCGCATTCTGAATTTCAAAACCGGGCTGTGAATTTAACCCGGAAGTTTCTTCCGTCCTGTTGAATGAAATCTTGGACGTCCTCAGGCCGACCTGGATTGAAGTACTTCTTGTCGAGAATGTTGTAGGCGGTGGCGGATATGTCCAAGTGTTTTCCCAGCGTGTGTCCGAATAACGTCACGTTGAAGACGGCATAGCCACTCACCGTGTTTCCCGCCAAGGTCTGGACCGGACTGGTGTACTGAGCGTCCAGGCTGGCAAATAACCGCCGCTGAACCACCGGGTAACTCAAGTTCAATTTGCCCAGGTGTTGGGGAGAGTTGGCCAGGATTTGCCCGGTTGAGGGCTGCTCGGCGTCGGTATAGCTGTAGCTGGCCCGGCCTTGAATTCCGTCAGCCCAACGGCCGTCCAACTCGACTTCCACCCCGGTGGCAACCGCTTTCTCGGAGTTAAAGTACTCCTCCTGGTCATCGACAGGATTGGTCTCCAGAGTAATCAGATCGTTAATCCAGTTGCGGAAAACGCTCCCGGAAAGCGTGAGATGCAGCCCAAGCCCTTGCTCTACTATCCCTTCAAGGCTGCGGATTGTCTCCGGCTTCAACTGGGTGTTGTTATCGAAAAAAGCGCCGTAATCGGGCGTGAGCTCGAATGGCTCTGGCGCGCGAAAAGCCGTACCGTACAGCATCTTCAGAGTCGTGGGATGAAACAGATGGTAGATCAGTCCGAGGCGGGGGTTGATGGTGCCGCCAAAATCGGAGTAATGATCGTAGCGAACTCCGGCGCTCAAGGACAGATTGTGAAGAATGCCAAACTCGTCCTGACCATATAAGGCCCAGATAGTAGAACTTCCCGGAACTCCGACGAACACATTGCCGAGCGCAGTGTAATCCCCCTGATCCTGCCGCACATTGTCGATGATCTCGGTGCCCAGGGTAATTTTGTGTCTCTGCCAAAGGGTTCCGCTCAGTTTCGCTTCGCTGTCGGACCAGCCTCCTCGGAAAGAATAGGTTTCCACCGTCGTCGATCCGTCGGGCAGCCCAGTGGCGTATCCAACCGGCGCTTGCAGGCGGGCCTGGTCGTAGGATGTCCGGGCAGTCACGTCCCACTTTTCGCTCACCGAATGCTGATAACTAAGATCGAGGTATTGATGGTAGTCGTAATTTTGGGTTTGAGGATCATTGAACAGTCCGCCGTAATAGGCCGTAGGCACACCTTTATCGCGCGCGCTGAATAATCCCTGCAACGTGAACCCATGGAAACTGATCGTAGCTAGGATATGTTGAAAGCTTTCATAGTCCGTATCGGATGTGATCCCGTTATTGGTGGCGGGGCTGTCGAACTGGGGATAGAAAAGAGTCGGCCCCTGGCTGTTGTAAAAAGTGCCGGAGAGCATCATGTCGATCCCTCTGTATCGACCGCCATAACTTGCTCGCCCTTCGTATGTGCCATAACTGGCGGGCGCGAACGAGAGTTCCACGCCTTTCATTTGCGCCGGCTTGCGGGTAATCACATTAATCACTGCAAAGAAGGCGTCGGTGCCATATAGCGAGGAACTCGGGCCGCGGATAATCTCCACGCGCTCGATGAGGTCCACATCCACCAGGAACTCGGTGCCAAGATAAGGCTCACCGAAGACGTTGTCATTGATCCGGTGACCGTCGATCAACACGAGGATTCGGTTGTTCGAATCCCCCAAACGTCCGAAACCGCGCACACCCACGAAGCTGTAATCGCGGTCGTAGGTGACGTAGAAACCGCGAGTGCTTTCCAAAATGTCGGCTAACGTGCGATAGCCATATTTTTGGATCTCGTCCGCCGTGATGATGGTAACCGAGGAAGGGGCATCGCTAGTGCTCTGCATGTGCTTCGAGGCACTATAGACCTTGACGTTGGCCAGTTCTTCTAAGCTAGCCTCCCCGAGATCTTTCGTATCCTGAGCAGGTGCGGGAAGTACGAACAAGAGGATTAGAAAACCCGCCCAGGCGGGATTTCCCGGATGGTTGCGCGAAGACCTAACTGAAGACGGCTTGGCAACACTCATGGAGCCTCCCCAGAGCGTAGACACAACCCTGGGTCGTTACACGACCCCTCACGCTCCTAAGGCTTTCTTCGGCAGGACCTTAGTTCTTCTCCAGTGGGATTGATTAGTTACCTTCGGGTCAACAGGGGGACATGAGGCAGGGTGATTCCGCGTGTCTCCAAAGGCAATCGCTCCGGGCAGCATGGGCTAAGCCGCGCTGATTCCCAGAGCGATTTACCATTTGACGCCGACCGTTGGAGAAGCCTCTACCGGTGGTGCTGCTCTTCCGGCCGTGCGTGTCCTTCCCGTGCCGCCCGACGTTCAGCTTCATCCCGCTGAATCAACCGGTGAGTTTCCGCGCGATTTGCGGGAGCCCATCGCCGAACGCCGCCTTCATAAGGATGAACGTATACTCGACGATTTACCCAGGTTCTGCCCCACGGATGACCGGCGATTAACACAGCGTGGCCGCCCCAATCGAAGCGGGTGAATCCCCATCCCCAAGGACGGAACGCCACACCGAGGCGAATGCCAAAACCAAATCCGATCGCCCCGCCAACGAAAAATCCCGGCCGCGGCGGCCAGAAGACGATCAGGGGATCGTACGCCGGCACCACCACAAAAGCCGGATCCACCGGATCAATCGTAATGTAAGGGCCGCCGCTCACGACAATCTCGTCGTTGCTGCGCAGGTAGCCGAAATCCTTCGCCTTCTGCCGCATGCGCTGCACGGCGTCCATCACGTCCTGGCGCTGTGCAAGAAAGGCATCACCCAGGCTACGAGTCCAGTCGAGATCAGAAGCCATCATGTCCAACACCGATGGAAATGGCAGCAACGCCTGCACGCTCGGATCATATGGGAGTTGATCGTCCGAGATTGCGCGCGCTAAATCGTCTCCCCGCAAATAATGATGTTCGTCAGCCCATCGCGCCGCGTCGGTAATCTGATCCGAGAAAGTAGCCGCTGCGAGAGCCTGCGCCAGCAGCGGGTCGGGGTACAGCGCAACCCGCGACACGAGTTTATCCAGCTGTTCTGGCGAATAGGAAGGCGGCGGCGCCTGATCCTGTGCCGGCGAGTCCTGCGCCAACATTGAAGTCGCCGAGCATGCGATCAACATCGCTGCGGCCAATATGGCGGTTGTGATTTTCGTTCCCCATTTCGAAGTACGCATTCGTTCCTCCTGATAAATCCTCATGTCTGATTAAACCCGAATTCAGGAAAATTGATGCGTTGCAGATCACGTGCGTCCGCGAAAAAGAAAGGGACAACAACCAATTTTTCGCGCGCAACTTTTTGCTGCGCTGCGGGTTGCTGCTATGTAGAAAAATAACTGCTCTCTGCGCGGAAATCGCGGAGCCGGAATCGCGCCGCGAAAGCTTAGAATCGGGCTCTTCCCCTTATCGCTCCACGGGTTTGCGCCACGATCGAAGATTGATTCCATAAAGCGCAATGCAAAACACGTTCGCCGGTATGAACCCGAACTGCGACGTGCGAAAGCCAATCAAACAAATAAGCACGCTGTTAACCGCCGCCAGAATCCATCCTTCCCAACAGCGCCGGCCAACCAGAATCGTTGAAGCAATCGTCAGTATGCAGGACAAATAATCAAGACGAAACAGCACCCCAGCCTCCTCAAAAAACGAGTATGCCGGAATCAGCCACCCGGGTCTGTGATGTTACGCACGACGGGGGTAACGAAAGTGTATTGACCGTTCATACAAGCGCAGTTGGGTAGAATCTTTCGGTATCGAGGACACAAAACATGAAGGTTCTTACCGAATACTTGAAGTTTCGTACCAAAACACATCGCGCCTACGTACATATCACGCCGCAAGTGGAAGAGATTGTTCGCAAAAGCGGCGTCCAGGAAGGCATGGTGCTAATTTCCGCCATGCACATCACCGCAGGCATATACGTGAACGATAATGAGAGCGGACTAATCGAGGACATCGATCAGTGGCTCGAACATCTCGCGCCGTTTCGTAAGAACTATATGCATCACGAAACCGGCGAAGACAACGGCGACTCGCACTTAAAGGCGCTCCTGATTCACCACGAAGTGATCGTGCCCATCACCGTCGGCAAGCTCGATTTCGGAACCTGGCAAAGAATCTTCTACGCAGAATTCGATGGGCAGCGTGACAAGCGCGTAATCGTGAAGGTCATGGGAGAGTAACGCTTTGCGTGCGGTAACGCTTGCTTGAAATAGGAGGAAACCGTACCATCGAGGGCTGCACCCGTCGACCTCGTCGACGTTGGGAGAGGATCGCATGACCGACGAACTGCAGGAACTTCACGAGCACGCCGAACACGCCCAACACCGTCCCGACCTGGCACCGGTTTCACTCACCATGGCCGTCCTGGCTGTGCTCGTAGCCGTCGCAACTTTGCTTGGCCATCGCGCGCATACGGAAGAAGTCGTGCTGCAAGCGAAAGCATCTGACCAGTGGGCGTATTACCAGGCCAAGAATATTCGTCAGCATGAAGACGAACTATTTGCCGACTTCAGCAGCGTCGCCGTGGCCAAAGATACCGCAACGATGGACAAATTCCGCGACAAGACCGGCCAGGACGCCGACCGCTACAAGCATGAAAAAGGAGACATTCAGGACGAGGCTCGCAAACTCGAACGGGAAGTCGCCATGGAAAGAAATCGCGCCGATCGCTACGATCTGGCCGAAGTCTTCCTGGAGATCGGCCTGGTCATCACTTCCATTACATTGCTTTCAGGGAAACGCATTTTCTGGTACATCGGAATTTTGTTCAGCGCAATCGGATTGGTTCTGGCGGTCACCGGCGCTCTGATTCACTGAAACGTAAGTGTCGCCGAAACGACCGCAAAAGAGGTTACGCGGCTTTTTTCTTGCTATCCTTCAGCAGACCCAATCGCACCAGGCTCTCGGCGGTAGCCGCAATCGCCGTCCCAAAAGTGCTGTTGCCTTACGGAGCGCTACCCTGTGCACCTCTGCGCCCTCTGTGTTTACGGTTTTCATTCGCAGTTGTGAGCGCAAACGCTCATGAAGCTCAGTAAACGATGCAGTGCCCACCAAGCGAAGAGAATGATAGGCTGAAACATGCTACTTCAAGGCATTTTCCCACCCGTTACCACGCCATTTTATCCCGACGGCAATGTGTACTTCAAAAAGCTCGAACACAACGTCGAGCGCTATTCACGCACTCCATCCGCGGGCATGGTCGTGCTCGGCTCAACCGGTGAGGCAATCATGCTGTCGAGTCAGGAGCAGCGCGACGTGTTGAAATTCGCGCGCCAGGCAACCGCGCCGAATAAAGTTCTGATTGCCGGAACCGGAGTCGAATCGGCAATCGAGACTCTACGCCTCACCGAATACGCTGCCGAGCTCGGCTATGACATAGCCATGGTCCGCACGCCGCACTACTTCAAGAAGCAGATGCTGCCGGCGAATATCCTCGCATTCTACCGAACCGTGGCCGATCGCTCCCCGCTTCCTATCATCCTCTACAACATTCCCCAAGCTACCGGCTACGACATTTCTCCCGAACTTGTGATCGAACTGTCTGGCCACCCCAACATAATCGGCATTAAGGAATCCGGGGGAGACGTGGAAAAGGTTCGCAGGATGGTCGAAGGTACGCGCCACATCAAGCGCAGCGTCACCGTCACGGAAACTTTCGATGCCGTAACGCCGCGAATGCTTGCGGCAACGTCGGCCAACGGTGGAGAGGGTGGCGAACTGGTGTCAATCGGAGCCGCCAGCGGAACGCCACTGCGCGAGAAGCCGTCATCGTCTGCAGTCACCGTGGTCGGCAACATGAAAACCAGGCAGAAAGAAGCGGGCTTTCAAGTGATGGTGGGAGCCGCCGATAAACTGCACGCCTCCCTCGAAGCCGGAGCGGTTGGGGCGATTCTTGCTGTAGCTTGCTTCGCGCCGACCGCATGCTACGAAATTTATGCCGCCTGGAAAGAAGGCGATACCGAACTGGCCCGCCTCAAGCAGGAGCGAATTGTACTCGCCTCGCGGCGAATCGTAGGGGAGTTGGGCGTTCCGGCCGTGAAATGTGCCGCAGATTTCAACGGCTACTTTGGCGGTCTGTCCCGCCTGCCGCTCCTGCCGTTGAGCGGCGAAGCGAAGAATGAAGTCGAAGGCCTGTTGAAAGACGTGCGGAACTAAATCTGCATCAGTATTTACTCTGATACGCCGTCATCTCGAAGCCCCGCGTTCTCACAAGCGGGGCGAGAGATCTCAGCTCTCTCCCTGGCGCTTGTGATCCAGATCACGATCTCGTATACTGATTTCGAACGAACGTTCGAATAATTGCCCGTATGAGCAGTTCCCCAACAACCCGACGCGTTCCCCGTGGGCAGCATCGCGCCACTTCTATTCCCGCCACGCGCTTCGACCAGCGCTTGTCCGAAATTATTCTTTACGCTACCGAAGTCTTTTGCAAGAAAGGATACGAAGGCGCGTCCATGCGCGACCTCTCCCGCGCCAGCGGCATGTCTCTTGCCGGCCTCTACTATTACTTCGAGTCCAAAGAGCGGCTTCTCTTTCTGATCCAGAAACACACCTTCATAACCATCGTTCAACACCTGAAGGCTCGCCTCGAAAGCATAAGCGATCCCGAGGAAAAAATCCGTATTTTCATTCTGAATCACCTTGAGTATTTTCTAGCCAATCAAGCCGCCATGAAGGTTCTATCGCACGAGTCCGAGGCTTTGAAAAACGGCTTCGCGTCCGAGGTGACCGCGATCAAGCGTGAATACTACCGCATCGCTACCGGTCTGCTGGACGAACTGAAGCGCGAACGAGCCCTGCAAGTTTCCACACGGATCGCGGTGCTCAGCCTGTTTGGCATGATGAATTGGATTTACACTTGGCACAACCCGCGCGTCGATGCCGACGCCGAACAGATTGCCCGAGAGATGGGCGATATTTTTCTCCGCGGCGTAGGCGGGACCGCGAGAAGCCGTAAAGTGAGTGCAAAGGCGCTAGACTGAAACGTTAGGTTTGAGTTCGAAATCAAGATTGCATGACAAAGGAGTCATAAATATGGCCACCACGATGCAGCCGGCAACTGGCGAAACTACAAAGCAGCTTGTGAATTACCGCACCGACGGCGGCGTAGCGATTATTGAAATGTGCGATCCGCCCGCCAACACCTACACCTACGACATGAACCGGCAGCTAGACGACGCCGTCCTGCGCGCACGCATGGAGAACGATGTTTACGTGATCGTGCTAACCGGCGCCGGCGACAAATTTTTTTCCGCTGGCGCGAACATCAAGATGCTCTCCAGCGTCGATCCCACGTTCAAGTATTACTTCTGCCTCCATGCCAACGAAATGCTGCTGCGCCTCGAGCATACGCCAAAGCTCGTAATCGCCGCCATCAACGGCCACTGCGTGGGCGGAGGGCTGGAGATCGCGATGGCCGCCGATATCCGCATTGCGCGTAAAGACGCAGGCAAGATCGGCCTCCCGGAAGTAAATTTGGGAGTCCTTCCCGGCACAGGCGGCACGCAGCGCCTCTCACGCCTCGTCGGCAAGAGCAAAGCGATCGAACTCATGGTGACAGGCAACACATTCTCCTTCGAAGAAGCGCAGGAACTCGGCATCATCAACGACATCTACGAGCGCGACGGCTTCATGGAAAACATCATGGAATACGCCAAACAATTCTGCCCGCCCAACAAAGCCGCCAAAGCCGTAGGACGAATCAAACGCGCGGTGCAAACCGGATGGGAAATTCCCATGGAATCGGCCCTGGCAGTAGAACGCGAAAACCAACAAATACTCTTCCAAAGCGAAGACGCGAAGGAGGGCTTAGCCGCATACGTAGAAAAGCGCCCAGCGGTCTTTAAAGCGAAGTAGGTTGTGCACGGTTTTTAAAGCGCGGCTTTGAAAGGGCGCGGCATCAGCCGCGCCTCCCAGAGTTCTATAAAAGGGGCTTTAGCCCCTGTGATTTGAGAGGTCTTCATGCCCGGCAAAGTAGCCAAAATCGGAACCTTCAGCGACTGGATCGGTCTCTTCAACGATTGGCGCAAAGATATTGGCGTCAACACCAAAGACATCGAAGCCTTCCACTTCGATACACTTTACGGCGCGATTGACACGGAAGAAATTGAATTCGGCTCCTACAAAGGCCGGCGCAAGTGGGAAAACCTGCGCCAGATCCCCACCCAACAAATGCGCGACGCCCTGATGAACATGATCGTCTACCAGGGCGACACCGAATTCGCCAGCGTGGAACAACAGCGCAATCTCCTCGAAAACGCGCCCACCGACTGGGACCGCCGAGCCATCACCCGCGTGATGATCGAAGAAATGCGCCACGGCTGGCAGATGTGTGCGTTGTTGGTAGATCACTTCGGCTACTCGGGAAAGGTCGAAGCGCAAAAAATGCTCGAGCGCCGCGCCTTCGACAACAAGCGCCTGCTCGGCGCATTCAACGTAGAAGTCGACAACTGGATGGACTTTTTCACCTACACCGATTTCGTCGATCGCGACGGAAAATTCCAATTGCAGATGCTGAAGTTTTCGGCTTTCGCGCCGCTAGGCCGCTCCATGTCCTACATGCTGCGCGAAGAAGCATTCCACATGGGTACCGGCAATGACGGAATCCGCCGCGTAGTGGAAGCGGGTGTCCTTCCGGCGTGGCTCATCCAAAAGTATCTGAATAAATGGCTCTCCAGTTCCTACGACCTCTTCGGCACCGACCATTCCTCATCGGCGCACTGGGCCTACGTATGGGGCATAAAGGGTCGCTACGACGAACCGAAGAACGACAAAACTGCCGATCTCGACGACCTCAACGACTACAACCGCCATCTCTATCGCGAGGAAGTCGCAGGCCTGATCGGGCGCTTCAACAATTCGCTCAGGCCGGGCGAACCGAAGCTCTACGCGCCTGATATAAAATTCAACCGCTTCATCGGCCGTTGGGCCGGACAGAAATTTCATGCGCAGACCGGCGAACCGCTCGACGATCGAGCCTACGAAGAGCATCTGATCGAGTACATGCCGACAGCGGCCGACAAGAAGCTCTTGCTCGACATCATCGACACAGAGAAAAAGTGGATCGCGGAAAAAGTCGGCGCACGCGATCCCCTCTCTTCGATTGGCGAAGTGCGGAAATCGGCCATCAATCTATAAGCTGACATCGGTCGCCTACCGGGAAGGGATAAAGGCGTAGAACTATGGCAATGGCTTCCACCGAAACCTCCCTCACTCGTCTAGCGGTCCAAGTCCGTCCTCCCGTTGCGCGCATCGGGCTGCTTCATCCGCCCGTAAATGTCATCGACATTCCAATGATGGAGGAACTCGCGAACACGCTCGCGGAAGTTGAAGCACGCCCAGACGTTTCCATCATCCTTTTCGCCGGCGAAGGAAAAGGCTTTTCCGCGGGCGTCGATGTCGCAGCGCACACTCCCGACCGAGTTCAGGAGATGCTCATCAAGTTTCACGCCGTAATTCGAGCTTTGGTTTCCAGCAAAAAAGTCACGATCGCCGGCGTGCACGGCAACTGCCTTGGCGGCGGCGCAGAACTCGCAATGGTCTGCGATATCGTAATCACCACCGATGTGGCGAACTGGGGATTTCCGGAAATCAAGCTGGGCTGTTATCCGCCCGTCGCCTGCACCGCTCTCGCCGCTCTCGTCGGGCAAAAGCGGGCTTCCGAGCTGATCCTGACCGGCCGCACAATCACAGGGACGGATGCGGCGATCATCGGCTTGGCAAACCGCGCGGTACCGTTGGATTCTCTCGTCTCCGCCATCGAAGACTGCGTCTCTCGCCTGTTCCAGCTAAGCCCCGCGACTCTCGCCGTGACGAAAAAAGCCATCTACGCCTGGGATGCCGCACACTTTGATAAAGGCCTGGCGCGGGCAGAGAAACTGTATCTCGAAGAATTAATGAACACCGCCGACGCGCAAGAAGGAATCAAAGCATTCATCGAAAAACGCGACCCAATCTGGGCTGGAAAGTAGCGAGCATCGATTTGTAAAAACATTGATTCACAAAAACACTGATTCATAAACACATGGACTACGAAATCACCTGCGAGGAAGTCAAAGCAAAGATCGACAGCCGGGAGGAATTTACCCTCCTCGACGTTCGCGAGCCCTGGGAGTTCGGAACCGCCAGTATCGAAAAAGCGAAACTAATTCCCATGGGCGACATCCCCTCACGCGCCCATCAGGAACTCGACCCCGAAAACCACATCGTGGTGGTCTGCCACCACGGCGTTCGCTCGATGAACGTCACCGCATGGCTGCGGCAGCAAGGATTTGAAAAAGCGCAGTCGATGCGCGGCGGCATCGACGCCTGGTCGCGCCAGATAGACCGAACTGTCCCCACGTATTAAACTTCTCCCGACCCTCCAGATGATCACCGACTGCCACATCCACATCTCGCCCCTGGAGATGTTCAAGCCGCAAGCGCTGGAACTGATGAAAGCCAAGCGGCCGAACTTCGAGCAAATCGCCGAGTTCTGCCGGTCACCCAAAGCATTTCTCAAATATCTTGATGCCTGCGGCATCGACCGCGCAGTGCTCATCAACTACGTAGCCCCCGAAGTCATCGGCTTCACGAACGGCATAAACTCGTTCATCGCAGAGTACGTAAAAGAGAATCCGAAAAGGCTGCTCTCCTGCGGCAGCCTGCATCCCCGCCACACCACGAACGTCTTGGCTGACATGGAGCAGATCCTCCGCTTGGGCATCCGCATGATCAAAATTCATCCCCCGCACCAGCTCGTGTTTCCCAACGATTATCTCCACGGTGTGAAGGAACTCGAAATCATCTATCGCGCCGCCGAAGCCAACGGCGTACCCGTCATGTTTCACACGGGCACATCAATTTTCCCCGGTGCCCGAAACAAATACGGCGACCCGATTTATGTCGACGACGTTGCCGTCGATTTCCCCAAGCTCAAAATTCTGCTGGCGCACGGCGGCCGCCCGCTCTGGATGCAGACCGCATTTTTTCTCATTCGCCGCCACGCCAACGTTTATCTCGACATCAGCGGCATCCCGCCAAGGACCTTGCTCGAGTACTTTCCGCGCCTGGACGAGATCGCCCGCAAAACTCTGTTCGGCACAGATTGGCCGGGTCCGGGCGTGCCAGACGTTAAGAAGAATCTAGATGATTTTCGCGCCTTGCCTTTGAGCGAGGAGACCAAGCAACAAATCTTGCGCCACACCGCGCTCAGCATTTGGCCAGCGTGAGTGTGGGCTATTTCGCCTTCCACAATCCAATCGTATTTCCATCAATATCGGCAAACCATGCGAATGTGCCAGCAGGAATGTCGACTGGCGGCACAAGTGTCTTTCCTCCCAGCGCTCCGGCTTTGTCCAGATAGCCCTGCACGTCGTCCACTTGCACATAGAAAATCGTGTAATGCTGCGGCTCATGGCCCAAGGCGGAGATATGCCCGTGAATTCCGCTCTCCGCGCCGGTATTGATCATGGTCGCAGGCCCCATTGGCTGCATATCCCAGGCGAAGAGTTTGGAAAAGAAAGCCGATGTCTTAGCGCTATCGCGACAGCCGATTTCAAAGTGAACGACAGGTTGTCCCATGGAAAGTCCTTTCCAGAAAATTGGCGCAGATGATAGCATGGCGGCACCCTTGATTTGTCATCGGTCCGACTGTTCCGGAAAACTCAAAGCAATCCGCGAATCTAGAGGTCGCGGTTCTTCAGCTTGGAAGGCACACCCGCTTTAGCGTATAACAGACAGTTGCCAACCCCGCCCCCTGACGTGGCTCCGCAACGAATTCATCTCCCTGAGCCAAATATATGTCGAGCGTGACCACTACTCCGGCCGGCAAAGGACTGGAAGGCATTGTCGCCACCACCTCCAGCATCTGTTACATCGACGGCGATCGCGGCGTTCTCGCCTATCGCGGCATCGATATTCACGAACTCGCCGACCACTCCACCTTCGAGGAAACCTGCTACCTGCTCTGGTTCGGTCGCCTGCCCAAACAAGCTGAATTAAAAGACTTGCAGGCAAAGCTGGCGCAGGAGCGTCAGCTCGATCCTGCGATTATCGATTTTCTACGCGCGGCCCCGCGGACCGCGCTGCCAATGGATGTATTGCGCACGGCTGTTTCGGCTCTGGCATTCTATGATGCCGACGAAAAGGATAACGATCACGATGCCAACGTTCGCAAGGCTATCCGGATCACTTCGCAAATTGCCATGATTGTCGCCGCCTACGATCGAATTCGCAAAGGCAAAGGGGTCGTCGAACCCGACTCTTCCCTTTCCCACGCCGCCAACTTCCTGCTGCAACTCAACGGGGAAAAGCCCTCCGCCACCGCCGAGCGCGCGCTGGATATCGCTCTCATCTTGCATGCTGACCATGAACTGAACGCCTCTACTTTTGCCGCCCGCGTCACCGCTGCCACTTTGTCCGACATGCATTCCGCCATCACCTCCGCCATCGGGGCCCTAAAAGGACCTTTGCACGGCGGCGCGAACGAGGCGGTTTTCCGTATCCTTGAGACGATCGATCGGGAGAAGTCCGACGCTGTCGATTACGTCCGCAACCTGCTGGCCCAGAAGAAAAAAGTTCCCGGATTCGGCCATCGCGTCTATCACACCGAAGACCCACGCGCCACGCACCTGCGCGTGATGTCGCGCGACCTGTGTAAGACCAGCGGGCAGCCGCAATGGTATGAGATGTCGGAGCGCATCGAACAATTTGTAAAGGCAGAAAAAAAGCTCAACGCGAACGTCGATTTCTATTCGGCCTCTACGTACCACGTCTTGGGCATCGATGAGGACCTGTTCACGCCAGTCTTCGCCGTCTCCCGCATCAGCGGATGGGCCGCCCACGTAATCGAGCAACTCGACGACAACCGCCTGATTCGCCCGCGCGCCGACTATCTGGGCCCGGAGTATCCCAACCACTACGTTCCAATTGACCGCCGCTAAAACTTTCGCCGACGAATAAAAACGCTTTGAAACCTGATGTCAGCCGGCAGCGGCGATGCCTTCGTCGGGACCAGCCGCACAAGCACATAGCCGCGCCGACGTCCCATTTCCCGCGTAAAATAGATAGATGGCTGCGATGCGGCGCATCTACCTCGACAACAACGCGACCACCCCGGTTCTCCCGGAGGTGCTCGACGCCATGCGCCCCTACTTTGGCGAGAGTTTCGGAAACGCCTCGTCCATCCATCATTTTGGTCAGGAGACGCGGGCCGCCGTAGAGCGCGCACGCGACTCGGTCGCAGCATTATTGAATTGCCGGCCCGCCGAAATCGTCTTTACCAGCGGCGGCACTGAAGGCGACAATCTCGCCATCGCTGGCCTGGCCATCTCCGGCGATCACATCATCACTTCCACCATCGAGCATCACGCCGTCCTGCACGCGAGCAAGCATCTCGAAGAAACAGGTTGCGATGCAACCTACGTTCCCGTCGATAGCCGCGGCCTAATCGATCCCGATGATGTAAAGCGAGCTCTCCGTCCGAACACAAAACTGATCTCAATCATGATGGCCAATAACGAAACCGGAGTGCTGCAGCCAGTAGAGGAAATCGGAAAGATCGCCGCGGAAGCCAGTGTCTACTTCCACACCGACGCAGTGCAGGCCGCAGCCAAGGTTCCAGTTGATGTGAAACGCATCGGCTGTAACGCGCTTTCCATCTCCGGCCACAAGATGCACGCCCCGCAGGGCGTGGGCGCACTCTACGTCCGCAAAGGCACGCATCTTCAGCCTCTGTTTTACGGCGGACGCCACGAACGCTCGCGTCGCGCCGGAACTGAGAATGTTCCGGGGATCGTCGGCCTGGGTAAAGCCGCCGAGCTAGCCATGCAGAGCTTCGAGCGCGGAGACGATAAGAAAATATCCGCTCTGCGCGACCGTCTGCAGCAAGGAATTCTCGCGCAGGTAGAAGACGCAGGCGTGAATGGCCAAGGTGCATCGCGCGTACCGAACACAACGAACATTTATTTCGATCACATCGAAGGCGAAGCGATGGTGATCTCGCTCGACCTGAAGGGGCTTGCAGTCTCAACCGGAGCCGCGTGTTCGTCGGGAGCAATCGAACCATCGCACGTGCTCATGGCAATGGGCCTCCGTTCCGATCGCGCCCGCGCTAGTCTTCGCTTTAGCCTCGGCAAGCAGAACACGAATGAGGATATCGACTTCGCGCTCGCGCTGGTTCCCGAAGCAGTGGCGCGATTGCGGGAACTGAGTCCCACATACAACAAGCAGACTGTTAGCTCATAGCATGTCAAACTCCAGAACCATCGCTGTAGCCATGTCGGGCGGAGTCGATTCCTCCGCAGTCGCGGCTATGCTGCGCGCCGAAGGCCACAACCTCATCGGCCTGACCATGCAGCTCTGGAACCAGCGCCGCCTCGCCGGACGCGACGGAATGCCCGAGCAGGTCACCGGACGCTGCTGTTCTCTCGATGACGTCTACGACGCCCGACGCGTAGCCGAGCATCTTGGCATCCCCTACTACGTGGTCAATCACGAAGAACGCTTCGAGCGCGACGTAGTGCGTCCTTTCGTTGCAGAATATCTTTCCGGCCGCACGCCCATTCCGTGCAGCCTTTGCAACAATCATCTGAAGTTCGATCAGCTGCTCGTCGTCGCGCGCCAGATCGGCGCCGACAGCGTCGCCACCGGCCACTATGCTCGCGTCGAGTTCGACGATGCCCGCGGACGCTGGCTGCTTAAGCGTCCCACCGACCGCAGCAAGGACCAGACTTATTTCCTGTTCGGACTCACGCAGGAGCAACTCAGCCGCACGCTGTTTCCCCTCGGCCATATGACCAAGCCGGAAGTCCGCGATCTCGCGCGCCAGCACGGCCTGGCTTTGGCCGAGAAGCCCGACTCGCAGGAAATCTGCTTTGTCCCCGGTGGCGACTACAAGCGCTTTATCAATGCTTATCTGGCCGAAAGCGGCGAGGCATTGCCCGAGACGGCAGGTGAGCTAGTCACAACAAACGGCGAAGTGATCGGCGAGCATCCTGGCATCCACAACTTCACCGTCGGCCAGCGCAAGGGGTTGGGCGTCGCTACCGGCTCGCCGTTGTACGTGATCCAGATTAACGGAGCAGAAAAGCAGGTAGTCGTCGGCAGCGATGAGCATCTGTATTCCCGCACGTTGCGAGCTCGCCGCACAAACCTGATCTCGGTCGAAGGACTGCGCAAGCCGATGCGCGCCTCCGTAAAAATTCGCCATCGCCACGAACCGGCCGCTGCAGTCATCGAAAGGACCGGCGAGGACGAAATTCTCGTCACCTTCGACCAGCCGCAGCGCGCCATTACTCCAGGCCAGGCAGCGGTCTTCTACGATGCTGACATCGTGCTCGGCGGAGGATGGATCTCATGAGGCGCAAGGTGGCCAACTTGCCTTATCTCACTGAATAGCCGAACGACCCACAACCGCGGATCCGGTTCGGATCATCCTAAACAACCACCGACGCGGATTCCATTTTCCGGCCGAATCTCGAGCGCACGGGATACTTAAACCTGAATGACGGTGATTAACAATCTCGGCATGGACCCGCTAAGCCAGCGAAATCTTAAACTTTCGTCTAAAAGGCGGGCTCTGCCGTGGATTCTCGGCGCTCTTGCAGGAGCGCTTCTTACCATCGTGCTGGTCGGAGCAATCTCAGTGGGTTTCGGAGTAAGGCATCTGCTCAGCGCGTTTCGCAACAACCCGACTCACATCAACGTGGATCAGCCCACTGTCGTTCGCCAGATTCAGAGCCTGCAACGGCTTGAAACCGTCAGCTATAGCATGGATAAAATCATCTCCGGCGAACACGCCAACGGCTACTGGCCGAAGTTCCTGGTGGGTGACCGGCTGCTGCTCATGGTTCATGGAGAAGTCGTAGGCGGCATCAACCTAGCGGAACTCAGCCCCGGCGACGTTCGCATCCACGATCAACGGATTTCAATTCATCTGCCGGCTGCGGAAGTTTTTGTTACTCGCCTCGATAGCGCGCGGACAAGAGTCTATTCTCGAGATACCGGACTATTTTCCTCGCCCGATCCTAATCTCGAAAGCCAGGTTCGCGAGGAGGCGGAGCGCCAGCTTCAGCAGGCTGCATTGCAGGATGGCATTCTGAAAACCGCGTCTGACAACGCGCGTTCCACGATTTCAAGCATGTTGCAGGGCTTTGGCTTTCGCGAAGTTGAAGTCGATACTCGGTAGGCATTGCGCCGCTCTAGTTGTCTCCGATTTCTAAACTTCTCACAGGGGACCAGCGGGAGAAATATAATCCGCGCATGGGATCATCCAATCCACCTCTGCCACTGCCGGCAATTCCAGCACTCTCCCCCGCTCCCTCGTTCTGGTCCCGCGAATCGGCAGCCATTAAGCTCGGAATCAAAACCGGACTCGCGGGCCTCATCACCTACGCCATCTATATCGGATGGAATCTCCCGCAGGGCTATTGGGCCGTCTTCACCGCGCTGGTGGTGGCGCAGGTCACGCAGGGAGCTTCTTGGAAGCCGGCTCTCTATCGCACGATCGGCTCGACAGTCGGTGCACTGGCGGCGATGCTGATGATGATGATTTTCGGCACGGGCAGCGTACGTGTCGGGATTGTGCTCTTTGTGCTGGCCAGCCTTTTCGGATTTCTCACTGTCCATCATCCCAGCTTCAGCGTCGCAGGATTCACCGTCGGCATTGTTGTGACGCTCGGAAGTATCGAAGGCTCGCCGATCCACATCGGCTGGCTACGCGTGCTCTATACGCTGCTGGGTTCGTTCGTTGCTTTCGCAGTCGGCGCGCTCGTCTGGCCGGTGCACGCACGAGTCGGCCTGCGCAGCAAGCTCGCGAACATTCTGCAAGGCTCCGGAGCGCTTTATGGCGCCATCGTCGCCGCCGCACTCGAGGGAGCAAGCAACGAAGAGGAAATTCGACGCCTCGACCACGAACTGCATGACCTGCGCCGCGGCATCACGCAGCAATTGGACGAGGCCCGCAGCGAACTCAGGTTCGCGCGTTTCAACGTCGCAGCATTCCAGGCCGTAATCGAGCGCAGCGATCAGATGCGCCGCCGGCTGACCGCTATGGCGGAAGACTGCAGCCTCTACGTGCAAGCCAAAGTGCAGCCAAGCTCCCTGCCTTCGCTGCCCATGCTGGTGGAATGCACGACACGCGCCTTCAATGAAATCTCGCAGGCGGTTCGCTCTCCTAACACCACGTTACGAGTGCTGCCGGAACTAGATCAAGCTGTGCGCCAGTTGGAATCTGACCTCGCAAGGTTGCGCAAAGAGCGCGTCACGTCGCCCTTCACGCTGGATCGCATGTTGCCCTTCTGGTCCTTCGTCTTCAACCTGCGGGAACTTGCCCAGGACCTGCAAAGTTTGGCAGCCAGCATGGGAGAACTGAATTGAAATCTGCGGCGCAGCGAACTCTTCCGTGCGCCTCTTTTGCTCCTCATGTTCCTCAAAACTCTTTTGGTCAGCTTCGCCTTCGGACCGATGGACAGGAGTCGGTCGCAGCGAGACAATAGAAGCGTGACAAATGGAAGAGTCTGCAAACTAAGCTGGTGCTGTTTCCCACTCCTGGTAGTCAGTGCAGTATATTTGTCTTCCCTGCAACCGCTCTCCGCACAATCCTCCGACTCTTCATCCCCGCCCCAATCCTGGACCGACACCACCGACCTTCACGCAGATGGAGCCAATCCCACCCGCATAGTTGAAAGCCATACCCAAAGTGGCAACCGCACAGTTGACCATCAATCGACCCAACGCCTCGGCGCCGACGGAAATTACGAACCCTATCAGGACATCGAAAAAGAAACCGTGAAGGTCGACGCCAACACGGTCCGGACCGTCACCCGCACCTTCGGCCGCGATGCCGACGGCGCGAAGACGCTGCTCCAAGTCACAGAAGAAGAGCAACGAACGCGTGCAGGAGGAGGATCGTCGATAGTTCGCTCGACTTCGAATCCAGACGCCGACGGCAATCTGCAAGTGGTGCAACGCGAGATTCAAGAGACAACAAAGCTCAGCAAGACTGTAGAAGAGACGAAAACGACTGTCATGCTTCCCGGACCCGATGGCGGCCTCGCTCCAGCCATGATGACACGGGAGGTCAGCACGCAAGGCGCGCCCGGAACAGTCGATTCGCAAAAGACCACGCTGCTTCCTGACGGCAACGGAAACTGGAAAGTAGGCGAGATAAAGGAAACTAAGACTCAGGAGCAGGGCGGCAACCGCACCACTGAAGAGAAAGTTTCGCGTCCCGATGCCGACGGCAAGCTCAGTGAAATCTCCCGGAAAGTGAGCAACGAAAATGCCTCTGGGGGAGAAAAGAAAAGCACCGAAGACGACTACTCCCTCGACGTTCCCGGCTCAGCCGAAGACGGCGGCTTGCATTTGGTAAAACACGCAACGACTACGCAGAGCACAACCGCAACCGGCGGCCAAAGCAATATAACGCAGATCGCGCAACCGAATGCCGCCGATCCCGGAGCAAGCCTGCAAGTGACAATCGTGACTTCCGGCGGAATACGACCGGGACCCTCCGGCGCACGCTCGACAGAAACTCTTCAGCAACTCGACGCGAACGGCGATCTTTCCGTAGTCTCCGTCGACACCACGCAATCGAGCAACAATCACGCTGTACAAGTTCAGATCGCGCCTGCGGAAAAATCCAAGCAGTAAGATCGGCAGTAAGATTGGGCAGTAAGATCGAAGCAGTAAGAGGGTTATTTCTGAGGCAGCGATTTCGCGGATGATAGCACCTGCAGGAAGGGCGTACCAGTAACCTTCAGCCTTTGCTCCAATCGCGCCGTGCAGTCGCAATCGCCGCACGCCCAAGGCTCGCTTCTGTTTTCATCGCGGCATTTGCGCCGGTCATGCGCATCCTGCACTTTAGCGAGGTCGAAATATCGCTCCCAGTAAGGGCGTTCCTCTTGCAGCGGAGTTGGGCAATAGCAAATCTCCACCCAACGTACAGTCTGATCGGCGCAAAGCCGCGCCTCCTTCATATTGCGCAGGTATTCGCCTTCCGCAACGGAGCCCTGGCCCAGAGTCTCGCCCTCAATCGCTTCGCGAAGATCGCCTTCGCAGCCGGGCTTTACGCGAGCTCGCACCAGATAACGCATAGAGACAAATAGTGGGGATGAAACGATTGGAGGGAGGATACCTATCGCGATCCGATCAGATAGTCCTGATCAGATAAACATCTCGTCCTGCGGCACCGCTCCGCGTGCGCGGCTGTCCCCATTCTTGCGGCCACGACTGCTCAGCAGAAACTCCAAGCCTGCGGTAACCCCCTGAATGATCCCTGACACTTGCCGCACCGGAGAAACCACAGTTTTGCTCACCATTTCGGAAGTCTGCTCCACCCGGTCCAGCGTGCGGCTCAACATCTCGTCGGCGCGAATAATCTGCAAGCGGGCCCGGTCGGTGGCGTCGCTCACCGTGGCGTCCACGCGCTCCACTTCGTTGCGCACCAGCACCGTAGTCTCCATCAGGTTGTCGGAGATTACCTGCAGCTTAGGCCGCAACTCGGTCAACATCGCCTGTGCCGTATCTAGTGTAGGCAGAGCTTTGGTCTTAACCTCCTCGGCGAGCGCCTCCATCTTTGTGCTGCTCTTGCGCACCGCCAGGTACAAAGCCACGAGAACGCCTGCCTGCATAACTACTGCAGCTCCGGTCAACGCAATAAATATCGGAGTGAGATTTTCCATAGCAAAGCTCCAAGAAGAGCTGCAATTCAAACTCGGCAGAACCGTGCGCGTTACGAATTCTTGGGGGCGGCCGTTTCCGTTGTCGCCTCTTGATACGCCTGGCGTCCCGCTTCGTAAGCGGCGCGGAACTGATCCTTCTGCTGATTCACCACGTCACGGCCTTTGTCGACCCATCCCGTCGCCTGGTCGCGCGCCTCACGCGCCCGCGTCTTCACATAGTCGCGGCCTTGTTCGGCTCGAGCACGCAGTTCCTCTCGAGTTTCGCTGCCAGAACGCGGCGCATACAAAACTCCAACCAAAGCTCCCAGACCCAGACCGGCCAAAAACCACACAAAGCTGCTGCCATCACGATCCGACATAGAAAAAACCTCCTGGATAAGTGCTCGACTGCTAACCGGATGTTAGCACTCACATCCGCCAAATACAATTACAGCGGATTCCCTATTTGGTTGGGAAAAACAATGCTCGAAAGGACAAATCCTATTTCTGCGTAGGGTTCGCGGGCGCCGACGCGGGAGCAGCCGGCTTAACCGGGCCTGACTTCTCGCCCTGCAAAACCGATCGCGGACCACCGTGCTTAATAGCGTTGATCGAGAGCGTGATCGAAGTCAACATGAACAGAACCGCGCAAATAGTAGTGGCTTTCGAAAGCGCAGTAGCCGCGCCGCGCGGCCCAAAAGCCGCCTGGCTTCCCTGCCCGCCAAAGGCCGCGGAAATATCTCCCGCCTTGCCGCTTTGCAGCAACACGACCACAATCAAAAACAGGCATACCAGCACATGGATGATAGTAACAAGAATAATCATGAATCGAAGCAGCCCTTCAATTGTTCAAAGTGAAATCAAATGCTGCGCGGAGGAATCGAAACAGCCCTATCACACTGATAACACGTAGCTTGCCGATTCTACGTCCGGCCTGAAGGCCCAAAATCCCCACCATCCCGTTCCCCTGAACTCTTACTGCGACTCGTACAAGGAACGGAGAAGCAAGATCGGACGCCTTTTTGTTCCATGACTAGTCTGACAGCCCCGCCTCTCCCGGTCAAGTTCTTAATGAAGGCGACCGAGCTTCGAACAAAAGGCATCGCCCCTCCCGGTATGAGTCGGAGCAATATCGTTCATCCGGTTGGTCACGCCCAGCCCGGACACCGGGGCACGTCCCTCCGTTCCGCAAAACAAGTTACAAAGTCTTACCCGATCCCTGCGACAATGTAGACTTTTCTCACACGCGTATGCTGCGCAACAAACTGCGTTTCTGCGACACTTGCGACGCCGAGATCCCCGGAGGCCAGCCTTTTCGTAAACTCACACTATCGCCTGACGCCGCCGCGAAGATCGTGCTGTCACGAGGTGTCGGCACGTGCACTTCAGTCACGCACAACGATGACGGAACTTTGGCGATGGACGTTTGTATTGCGTGCGCGATGAATGTGCCAGCCTTCGCGCAGTTGGCCAGCAACTACATCCATTAGAAACGCGCACCTCGATCTGGAAACACCCCATTGCGTCTGGCTGATCGTCAAGCCTTCACGAAACCGACCTCGAGAGTGATAGGGACGTCCTCGCCGACCAGAATGCCTCGATCGTAGCGCTCCACGTCAAGCCGAGGTCTTTGCGGTTGATCTTTGTGGTCGCGGAAATCGCAACTCGGGTATTGCCCCAGGGATCTTTCGCAGGCGGAGTCGGTCCCTCCACCGCAAAGTGGACCTTGCGCGTCACGCCTCGATTGGTCAGGTCGCCACATTGGCAATCATCATGTGCTTGACTTTGAATTCCGCCAGGGAGTGGGCCGGGTCGATGTTCCAGGTGGTGGTTGAGGTTTGTGATGGCGCTGCGGTGGTCGCATTGCTCATGGTAGCCTCCTCTTATTTCCATCAATATCTGGCCGACAAAAGGAGTTTCTCTGATCGCGGATAAATGCGATTGAGCGCGAATCCACTCCTTTGGCGATTTTCGTGAATTGACGCGTCGAATCGGAGATCGATTGGCAATGTTCCCCTTGTCACGGCTTTCGCCAAAGCAAATCATGAGCACCATGAGCCCGCGCAAGATATCTAAGTATTTTTGATCGCTTCTTACTGAAGTTCCCGGATATAACATGAAGAAAATCGGCTTCCTCTCATTCGGCCATTGGGCGACTGCACCGCAGTCGCGAACGCAGTCGGCGTCTGACGCGCTCCTGCAGTCCATTGATCTTGCTATCGAGGCTGAGCGCCTGGGGATGGACGGAGCCTACTTCCGTGCTCATCACTTCGCCCAGCAACTGGCATCACCGTTTCCGCTACTCGCGGCGGTGGGTGCGAAAACGCGAAAGATTGAGATTGGCACCGCAGTGATCGACATGCGGTACGAGAATCCTCACTACATGACGGAGGATGCCGGTGCCGCGGATCTGATCGCTGGTGGCCGGCTGCAGTTGGGTATCAGCCGCGGTTCGCCCGAGCAAGTCATCGATGGTTGGCGCTATTTTGGCTATCGTCCGAGTAAAGGGGAGGACGATGTAGCCATGGGACGGCGGCACGCCGAAGAATTCCTAGAGTTGCTGTCCGGGAAGGGCTTTGCGAAGCCTAACCCGCGTCCAATGTTTCCTAATCCTCCAGGACTTCTGCGCCTTGAGCCATACTCTGCCGGGTTGCGTGACCGAATCTGGTGGGGATCTGCTTCCAACGCCACAGCAGCATGGGCCGCGAAGCTGGGAATGAACCTGCAGTCCTCGACTCTCAAATTCGACGAGACCGGCGAGCCGCTCCACATCCAACAGGCCGCCCAGATTCGCGCCTTTCGCGCAGCCTGGAAGCAAGCCGGTCACACCCGAACTCCGCGCATTTCTGTTAGCCGCAGCATCTTCCCGTTGCTCGATGATCGGGATCGTGCCTATTTTGGACAAGGCTCTCGGGAACAGGACCAGATCGGATTCCTTGACGAAAACACGCGGGCAATCTTTGGCCGCAGCTACTCTGCCGAGCCAGATATTCTGATCGAGCAGCTTAGGAAAGATGACGCGATCAAGGAGGCCGACACGCTATTGCTGACCATTCCAAATCAACTAGGTGTTCCTTACAACGTGCATGTCATGGAGGCAATTCTAACCTCGGTCGCCCCAGCTCTCAGTTGGCGCTAAATCGCCGCTTCGTTAATTGAGTGCAGTGGCAACGCCCGTAAATCTGGTCGGTCTGCGAGCTGGACGGGTAGCGGCAGTGTAAACAACGAACGAGAAAATGCCTGCGGGAATCTTCATTCCTGCGGAGGCTATTGTACGATCATTGTGCGGGATTCACGAATGCCTCGTAACCATTTAAATACACGGCCCTTAAAATTGGTGCGGAAGGGGGGATTTGAACCCACACGCCTTTCGGCGCCACCCCCTCAAGATGGTGTGTCTGCCAGTTCCACCACTTCCGCACGGACGTGAAATGACACCCAAGGGTGCTCCCGATTATAGCAGACCACCCTGCCGCCGCTTGTCGTACCCGAGCGAAGCGCCCTTTCGCGAAGGCAGCGAAAGACACAGCGCCCTGCCGTTTAGTCCCCTGACGGCATTAACATTTCTTCCTTGCCCGCCTCGACCTGCACGAACGTGTGCAGACAATGCTCGCCAGCCGCATCCCTATTCTTTCTGATGCACGACAGCCGGCCGCACAATCGCTTTCATCTCGGCGAACGGCTCCGCCTCGGTCGACCCGCTAAGCGCCGGTAGTCGAAGCCAGCCCTCCGCTGATCACCTGCTGCTGTACCCGATCGGCGCGTGGAAGCCGGCACTCGTAACGAACTGGAACTTATATCCCATTCGAGCCAGCTCCGGTTGAAAGCGGGCAATCGTCTCTTCATCCAGCTTAGATGCTTTCGCTGCCGAGTTGCTGTTTCCCTGGGATTCAGCAAAGGCTGAATTGGCCATCTGTGGCGAAACAAGTGACTCTGCGGAATTGTTGATGTTCATCGAGCGGTTAAGTCAACGTTGGGGTATCAGCGTTGAAGTTGCTTGCGACCCTTAAACCAGATTCATGGCCTTGGCGCCAACACGAATAGAGTAGTGAGCGTCTCGCGCTGGAAACCAAATGCGAAATCAGGCAGGGACGTCAATGTTCGAATGACTCAGTGCTTTCCGCGTCCCTGCGGCAATTGGTTCCTGCCAACGAATGCGCGTGCCGACTCAGTCGGCCTCACGGGGGCATCGGTTCTGTTCGATTGGTGGCACCGATTCGACTCGAAGAAGCCCGACAAATCTTATAAACGAAATGGCGTGTAAACGAAAAGGCGTGGCCAGCCTAGAATGCGAGTCGGGAAAAGCAACCGTCATGGAAAACAAGGAACCGAGTGCGCCCTTTATGGAGAACATCCATCTCTCGAAGGGATCCCCAAGAATCCGCGTTGGCACCGAGTATCGGTGGAGGTTCCAGTGACATACCGCTTTCCGCTTTTACGGAACCAATCCGACCGAAGCATATTCTGTTGCTCTTATTAACCTTCCAACCTTGCAGGAGTCGCGAGCCTAACGGTCGCCCCTTGACAACTGCCCACTCACATCTCTACAATTAGCACTCAGTAGGCGAGACTGCTAACAGGCCGCCGAATTCCCAACAATTTATAGATCTAAGTACCTCAACCTTCTACAACTACGAAAGGAGTTGCAACCATGGCGAAATTCAGCCCACTACACGACCGCATTCTGGTAAAGCGCGTGGAAGAAGCGACAACCACCCGAGGCGGCATCATCATCCCCGACAGCGCAAAAGACAAACCGCAGGAGGGAGAAGTCATCTCCACCGGCAAAGGCCGCACCAACGATGAGGGCAAGACCTTCCCTCTGGCAGTAAAAGATGGCGACCGCATCCTGTTCGGCAAGTACTCCGGCACCGAGATCAAGATTGATGGCGAAGACTTCATCATCATGAAAGAAGACGAAGTCCTCGGCGTCCTGACCGGCGCAGCCGCTCCGGCCAAGAAAGAACTAGCCGGCGCAAAGAAGTAGCAGCCGAAAGAAGCGTTGTCATCCTGAGCGCGTGCTTTGCGCGAAGGATCTCAGCCTCAACAGATGTGGGCGGAAGCCCAGGAAGTTCAGCAGGTAAATCCTGCAACAGAATCTAAGGAGAAGAACAAATGGCAAAACAAATCGTACACGGAGAAGAGTCGCGGCAGGCAATTCTGCGCGGCGTCAACCTTCTCGCCGACGCAGTAAAAGTTACGCTCGGCCCCAAGGGCCGCAATGTTGTGATCGAAAAGAAATTTGGCTCGCCCACCATCACCAAAGACGGCGTAACCGTAGCCAAAGAAATCGAACTCAAGGATGGCCTCGAGAACATGGGCGCCCAAATGGTTCGCGAAGTTGCCAGCAAGACTTCCGATGTAGCCGGCGACGGAACCACCACCGCCACCGTTCTAGCCCAAGCGATTTATCGCGAAGGCGTGAAGACCGTTGCTGCCGGCGCCAATCCAATGGCGCTGAAGCGCGGCATCGAAAAGGCCGTCTCAGTCGTCTGCGGTGCATTCGACAAGAAGACCGGCGAGCGCGCAAAGGGCGAATTAGACAAATTTTCCAAACCCGTGTCGGGGGAAATGATCGCACAAGTTGGTACGATCAGCGCCAATAACGACGAAACCATCGGGCACATCATTGCTGAAGCTATGAAGAAGGTCGGCAAGGATGGCGTTATCACTGTTGAAGAGTCGAAGACGCTTGAGACTCAGCTCGAAGTGGTCGAGGGGATGCAGTTCGATCGCGGATATCTGTCTCCTTATTTCGTTACCGATCCGGAGCGGATGG
>JBEKBW010000001.1:0-182061 GCA_050015215.1 Candidatus Sulfotelmatobacter sp. | reverse complement strand
AAAGCGACCTGATCGGACAACCGGTGGAACTTCTCATCGCCGAGACGCTTCGCGAGATACACGTCAAACACCGCGCCGACTACGTGGAAGAACCTCACACCCGCGTAATGGGCTCCGGCCTGCAATTGAGCGCCAGGAAGAAAAACGGCAAGGAATTTCTCGCCGATATTACCTTTGGCCCAATGATCACCACCGATGGAATGTATATCGTCGTTGTCGTGACGCGTCGTCGGGAGGACTCCAGTGCCTGAATGGAAAGACGTTGGGATTGGGGGTCTCCTCGCACTTCTGGTTCTGCGCGAAGTATTCAATTTCCTGAAGTCAAAAAAAAATGGAAAGCCGACCGCGGGGGAGCAGTCCATTGAATTCTGGCGCGAACAGATGCGGGACCTGATTCTCCAAATTTTAGCGCAGACCATCACTCGTACTCTCGACCAGCAAATCATGGTCTCAAGTGAAATTCGAGACCTGCAAAAAGGAACCAATGAGGGAATCATCAAGCTAATCACGATTTACGAGACGAAGAAGTGATCTTCCTTCATCGATCGCAAATAGCTCCTAACAAGTTCCAGTGTTCGTGACGTGCAGATCCGGCGTCGGCGGCCAGTAGCACCTTACCAATCCGTTCGCTTCGCGAAGAATGAGGGAGATCTGATGGAACCGATTGCAATCGTAGGTATGGCGTGCCGCTATCCCGACGCAAATACTCCCGCGGAATTGTGGGAGAACGCACTCGCGCAGCGGCGCGCCTTCCGCCGAATTCCCTCGCTGCGGCTGCGGCTCGGCGATTATTTCTCCTCAGATCACTCCGCTCCGGATCGGGTCTACTCTTTGCAGGCAGCGGTTCTCGAAGGCTATGAATTCGATCGGGTGCGCTTCCGAATCTCAGGCAGCACGTACCGCGCTGTAGATATCGCTCATTGGCTGGCGCTCGATGTGGGTTCCGATGCACTGGAAGATGCCGGTTTCCCGGATGGCGATGGTTTGCCGCGTGAAACTACCGGCGTATTGGTTGGCAACACCCTGACCGGGGAAATCTCGCGTGCGAATCTGCTTCGTTTGCGTTGGCCATACGTTTCGCGCTTGCTACAAGAAGCCCTATCCCACGAAGGCTGGGATGCGCAACGTCGCAAGACTTTTCTGGATGCTCTAGAAGACAACTACAAAGCGCCGTTCCCCGCGATCAACGAAGAGTCGCTGGCCGGCGGTTTGTCCAACACCATCGCGGGACGCATCTGCAATTACTTCGACCTGAAAGGCACTGGCTATACCGTCGATGGCGCCTGCGCCTCGTCGCTACTGGCAGTGGTGAATGCATGTTCAGCGCTCGTTTGCGGTGATTTCGACGTAGCTCTTGCCGGCGGCGTAGACGTTAGCCTGGATCCCTTTGAGTTGGTTGGATTCGCCAAACTCGGAGCACTCGCAACGGACGAGATGTATGTCTTTGACTCACGGTCCGCCGGCTTCATTCCGGGCGAAGGCTGCGGCTTCGTAGTCCTGATGCGGCATTCCGACGCAGTGGCGCAAAACCGGCACATCTACGCGCTCATTCCAGGATGGGGACTTTCATCGGACGGAAATGGCGGAATCACTCGCCCGGAAGTCGCCGGTCAGTTGTTGGCGTTACAGCGCGCCTATCGTCGCGCGCAGTGGGGAATTGAGACCGCTGAGTATTTCGAAGGCCACGGAACCGGCACCACGGTTGGCGACGCAACTGAACTTCGCACCCTCTCTCTGGCTCGCCGTCAGTCCAACGCATCGGGGTCAGCCGCGATCGGCTCAATCAAGGCGAACATCGGCCACACCAAGGCTGCGGCTGGCATTGCCGGATTAATCAAAGCAGCCCTCGTGCTCGAGCACCAGATCCTACCTCCAACAACCGGCTGCGCAGAACTCCATCCCGAAATGGCGGGCGAGTCTCCGGCGCTGCGCACACTGCGCACGGCGGAGCCATGGCCCACCGGTCGCCAGTTGCGCGCGGGCGTTAGTGCGATGGGATTTGGCGGCATCAATGCACATGTTGCTCTTGAAGGCGACGCAACCGAACGCGTCCAGCGTTTGTCTACGCGCGACCAGGAAATCGCAAGCTCGGTTCAAGACTGTGAACTGTTTTTATTCGCCGGCCGCAACTGGAATGACTTGCGTCGCCAGCTGAAAGCAATCGCCCCGGTTGCTCCGGGATTATCACTTTCGGGACTGGCCGATCTTTCCGCTTACCTCGCTGCGAATCTAGGCTCTGGCGCAGTACGCGCCGCCGTCGTCGCTTCCAGTCCTACGGAGCTTGCTGGCGCTTTTGAAAACTTAACCGTAATGAATGAGGCGGATTCGGGGTTTTTGCATGCCCGCCCTGGAGTCGTTGTAGGCCGGCACACCGACGTGCCCATGATCGGGTTTGCCTTCCCGGGCCAGGGAACACCATTCAACTTGGATGGCGGAATTTTCCGTCATCGCTTTTCCGAAGTGCGGGATCTCTACGAGAGGAACATGCTGCCCACCAGCGGAGACCAACGCTCCACCGAAGTGGCTCAACCCGGCATCGTCGGGCTCTCTGTGGCAGCCCTGCGTCTACTGCGATCGATGGGCGTCGAAGCTGATGTGGCGATCGGACACAGCCTCGGCGAGGTGACCGCTCTGCATTGGGCGGGCGCGCTGAATGAGGAAACTCTGCTTCGCATCGCCGCTGCCCGCGGACTGCTAATGGCAAAACTGGCGCAGCCCGGCGGAGCCATGGCCAGCCTCACCGCTTCGCAATCGGAAGTGGCCACGCTCATCAAGGGATCGAGTGCAGTCATAGCCGGAGTGAATGGCCCGAAACAGACCGTCGTCTCCGGCGATGGTCCAGCGATCTCCGCGATTGTGGAATCCGCCCAAGCGAAAGGAATTCATGCAGTCGCCCTGCAGGTCTCGTGCGCCTTTCACTCGCCACTAATGGAGCCGGTCATCCCGGCTTTCCGTTCCTGCCTACGTGGGGAGAAACTGGGCGAAGTCGAATGCAGCCTCGCATCGACGGTTACGGGAAACATGCTCACGCTTGGCATCGATGTCGAACAATTGCTTTGCGACCAGGTCACGAGGCCGGTTCTGTTCACGGAAGCCGCTCGCGCTGCCGCGCAAAAAGGCGTGACGCTGTGGGTTGAAGTGGGGCCTGGTCATGTCCTTTCCCGAATGCTGGCGGAACTTGGTAGCGCGCGAACTGTCAGCATCGATTCAGGGGGCACATCACTGCGATCGCTGCTCGAGGCGGTTGGTACGCTCTTCGTCTATGGAACGAAAATCGATCTAAAACCTCTTTTCGCAGGCCGTTTTACTCGCCCATTCGATCCGCAGAGGCAGCCTAAATTTATCTCCAACCCCTGCGAGCAAGCGCCAGCTCCTTCGCAGCTTGATGCGAACGAGCCAGTAGCGCTCGCCCGGCAACACGCGCCAGAAGAGTTTAGTCCGCCAGAACACGAGTCGCCACTCGAAGTGGTTCGGGCGCTTGTAGCGCGCCGCGCCGAATTACCCGAATCTGCCGTCCAAGATCAACACCGTTTGCTCAGCGATCTCCATTTGAATTCGATTGCAGTCGGGCAGGTTGTGGTGGAAGCTGCCAAGGCCCTTGGATTGGCCACTCCGGCTGATGTCACGAACTACGCCGATGCCAGCCTTGCGGAGATCGCGCGAGCGTTGCAACAATGGCAGCCCGCCTCACGAGTCATTGAAGCGGCAGAACCTCTGGGCTTGGAGTCGTGGACACGCGCCTTCACGGTGAGATATGTGGAGCGTGCATCTCGTCCGCACCGGAGCGATCAGACCGGTGGCGCATGGACTGTGCTGCCTCTCCACCACCCACTGGCCGAATCCTTGCAGCAAGCACTGGACCGACAACCTGCCGGAGGCGGCGTGATGGTGTGCCTGCCCACCGAACTCGACGACTCCATGCCAAACTTGTTGCTCCAGGCGGCCAGCCTCGCTCTTCGAGGAGAAGGGCCGCAACGCGTGATCGTAGTTCAGCCCGGATCGGTGGGCGGCGCATTTCTTCGATCACTGCACATGGAAATGCCTAGCATCGCGACCTGCGTGGTGCGCGTACCTTTCGATCACCCTCGCGCCTGCGAGTGGGTGCTGCAAGAAGCTTTTGCCGCCGAGGGACACAGCGAAGTCAGTTACGACGAACGCGGCACGCGGACGCAACCTTTCCTATACGCCCTGACCCTCAGTCCCACGCCTTCCGCTGCCTCTCTTACCCATGATGATGTGCTGCTGATTACCGGAGGAGGGAAAGGCATCGCCGCCGAGTGCGGCCTAAAGCTCGCCACCGCTTTAGGCGTGGGCCTTTTACTCATGGGTCGCTCAGACCGCAGCCTCGATCCGGTGCTGCAAATGAACCTGAAGAGGCACGAAGCCGCAGGGATTAACTTCCACTACGTCTCAGGTGATGTCACCAACTTCGAATCGACTCAGCGCGCCATTAAAGAAGGAGAAGCCGCTCTTGGGCCGGTTACAGCACTCCTGCATGCCGCAGGTGCAAACACGCCGCGGCCAATCAGCGCACTGGACATGGAAATCTTCCGGAGCACCCTTGCTCCCAAAGTTGATGGCCTCCGCAACGTTCTTTCAATCGTCGATCCGGATCGTCTGCGCATGCTGATTACTTTCGGCTCCCTGATCGCCCGAACCGGATTCCAGGGCGAAGCTGACTACGCATTGGCAAACGAGTGGATGACGCACCTGACCGAAGACTGGCAAGCCAAACATCCCCGTTGTCGATGCCTCGCCATCGAATGGTCCGCGTGGTCGGGCATCGGGATGGGTGCACAGGTCGCGAACACGGAAGTATTAAGAAGTCAGGGAATCTCCCTGATTCCTCCGGAATCCGGCACAGAATTTCTACTGGCGTTACTCTGCAGTGAAACGCCCGTGTCTGTCGTGGCTAGCAGCCGCTTCGGCAATCCTAAAACCTTGCAGATGGAACGGCCGCCTCTGCCTTTCCTGCGCTTCTTAGAGAAGGCCCGCGTGTTCTATCCGGGCGTGGAACTGGTGGTCGATGCCCGCGTCACATTGGAGACTGATCCTTATATAGAAGACCACGAACTTCATGGAGAGCGGATTCTTCCGGCGGTCATGGGCCTGGAACAAATCGCCCAAACTGCCATGACTGTTGCCGGAAGCAGCGTTCCCCCCATTTTTGAGAATGTGGAGCTTCTCCGGCCAATTGTGGTTGGCGATGGCTCAACGGTGCGCGCTGTCGCACTGATGCGCGGGCTAAGCCACGTCGAGGTCGCGTTGCGCGCCGACGGCACAGATTACTCCGTCAATCATTTCCGCGCTGTGTGCTCCTTCGAAGGCACGAGTGATTCCTTCCCGATCGTCCATTTTCCAAAGAGCCACGCGCCCATACCGCTGAACCCTGCACGCGATCTCTACGGTTCGCTTTTGTTTCAGGGCCCGCGCTTCCAATGCTTGCGTCATTACACTTACCTTTCCGCCGGCGCTTGCGCGGCGGAGCTTGCGCCGACGAACGCAACCTGGTTTGCAAGATATCTGCCCGACGAATTTATTCTGGGGCACCCGGGAGTTCGCGATGCGGCAATTCATGCCCTTCAAGCGTGCATTCCGCATCAGCGAGTGCTGCCGGTGGGCGTGGATCGCATTGTCATCAGCCAAACCGCTCCTCAACCTCCGATCACGTTGAGCGCAGTCGAGCGCGTGCGAGAACGCAACAATTTCGTTTACGACCTTGAGTTGAAGTCAGCCGATGGAAGAATCTGCGAAACTTGGGAGGGACTGCGCCTCCGAAGTGTGGAATCGCTGCCTGTGCCAGACAATTGGCCGATTCCTCTACTCGGGCCCTTTATCGAGCGGCGATTGCATGAGTGGATGCCCGGCTGTGGCGTCACCGCCGCGATAACGCGTAGCGACGGAGAGAATGGGCGGGGTGAAGCGACCATCCGCCATCTGTTACTTGATGAGATATCAGTCCTGCGTCGCGCCGACGGGAAACCGGACCTTCCATTCGTCGAAATTTCCGCCTCTCATGCGGAAGATGTGACCATGGCGATCAGCGGGCCCTCCCCTGTGGGCTGCGACCTCGAATTCCTGAGGAGTCGATCACCAGTTTTGTGGAAGGACTTGCTGGGCCCAAATTTCTTCTCGTTGGCGGTCCGGTTGGCCAAGGAAGCCGGCGAGGATCAAGATGCTGCCGCCAGCCGCGTCTGGACCGCATTAGAGTCGCTTAAGAAGGCGGGAGCTTCACGCGACATTCCGTTGATTTTGACTTGCATAGATAAAGGCGGCTGGGTGCGTCTCTCGGGCGGACCATGGAACGTAACCACCCTCGTTGCCGGAGTACAAGGGTGCGAAAATCGCCTCGCTATCGCTACCGCGATGCGATCGTCAGTTCTGCCAATCACGCTGGGTGCTCGCCGTAAAGAGACCGCACCCGCGGCTAAGGACTGAATATGGCGCGGTCCTATGAATACCAGCACGTAGTCAGCTTCGAAGAAACCAACCTGGTAGGGAACGTCTATTACGTGAACTACCTGCGTTGGCAGGGACGATGTCGCGAAGCCTTCCTCCGCGACCACGCGCCTGAATTGCTAGCCGAGTTGTCAAAAGGCTTGTGCCTGGTTACCGTGCACTGCAGTTGCGACTACCTGGCCGAACTCTGGGCATTTGACCAAGTTGCCGTGCGCATGTTCATCGAAGAACTGACTCAGCATTACGTTGCGATGCGGTTTGAATATGTGCGAGAGATTGGAGGCCACACGGACGAATTGGTCGCACGAGGAAAGCAACGCGTGACCTGCATGCGCCGCAAAGGAGATCAAACCTTCCCGGAGCCCATTCCGGACAAGCTGCGGGCAGCTTTGCAAAGTTACGCCGAGGAGCGCACGCCCCTTTGAACATATCAATGAAGAGAAATCTCGCGATCCCTATTGTGGCGATCGAATCCGGCATTGCGGGAGAAGACAAGGCCCGCTTGCGAATACTTCAATCTGTCCAAACAGCAGCATTCTCTTTGCTCTGCCGAGGTCTGACAAAAGTCTCCATGGCCAAACCGAGGGATCACATACCGGAAAGCGAAAAAAAGCAGCTCGCCGGCGCGCGCAAAGATGTCAAGAGCTTGTTCAAACCCAGCCGTAAAGGGAGAATTCCCGGCGATCCCAAGCAGAGTTCGGTTCTTGGGCAACACGCAGTTGTGGAGAAACCCTTCGACGAGCCCGCTCTGGTGCATGCTACCCAATTCGGAGACATCGCAGCCTTCGAGCAACTGGTGAGGCTGCATGAACGCCAACTTCTAGCTGTCGCGGAACGCGTCACCCGCAACCATGAGGACGCGCAAGAAGCCGTACAGGATGCCTTTCTAAAGCTGTTTCAAAAAATAAATCAATTCCGGGGAAACTCGAAGTTGTCGACCTGGTTGTTTCGAGTCACAGTGAATGAGTCGTGCATGAAGCTGCGCAAAAAGCGCAAGAAAGAAGAGCTAATGTCCGCCGGTACGGCGAGAGCAAAGAGGATGGTGGCAAACATTGCGGATTCTGCCCCGAGTCCAGAAGAGGTGCTCACGGCCAGCGAGCTCTGGAAAAATCTGATCACAGCATCACAGAATCTCCTGCCAAGGTTGCGGCCTATTTTGTGGCTGCGGGTGGCAGAGGGACTCTCGGTCGAACAAATAGCGGTAACTCTCAATCTCCCCACCTCTGCTGTAAAGGCCAGACTGCACCGGAGTAGGTCGCAAATTCGCAGTCAGCTAATCGAACTGTCGGCCCGAGACCGGTTGCACAATGTGCCTCTAAAGCCGGAGCAAAACCCATGAGCAGGGAATCGAATGGGGTTCTCGGCATTCTGTTCCCTCAAGTCGCGAAAGAAAGCCTCGTCCGCAATGGCGCAAACACTTTCACCGAAACCTTGCAGTCCTATATCGCAAAAAAACTCTTTCCTGAACACCTGACGGTGCGCGGCAATCTGGTTGCCATCGATTACATAACCGAAGCCCTGATCCGGCATGGAACCATGGGCCGATACGAACTCTTCGTAGAGCCCGCGTTCATGGAAAAAGCCAAATCCTTCTCCGCCCTTCGAAGGCAGCACGGAGGCGAGATTCACGTCACGTCGGTGTTAGACATTCCCCGTGGGATAGATCGGTATTCGCTCAGCGCATTCTTTAATCCATCGGGCAACTTTACCCAACCGCTTGCATTGCGCAGTAACTTTGCATCGAAGTTGTTTCCCATCACCTTTCTCACTCACGGGTTCAGCCTGCACTCGATGCTGTACGACGGCTTTCTCCGCCTCTTGCTGGAGGGCACTTACAGCTGTGATTCTCTGATCTGCACCAGCCGCGCCAGTCGGCTGGCGATGGCAAACATCCTCGAGACAGTGGCGGACAATTTTAACCGAAGGTTTAACGCGACCCTCAAGTATCCCGGCCGGCTGGATGTAATTCCTCTTTGTGTGGACACGGCGAAGTTCAAACCGCAGGACAAAGTATCGCTACGCCGGCAGCTTCGATTACCGCAGGAATCGATCATCCTGCTCTATCTCGGCTACATCTCAGCGCTCAAAGCCGACCTTTTGCCTCTGTTGTTGGTGTTCCGCCGGCTCATAAAAGACAACCCAAACCGGCAGCTTCTCTTGCTGATCGCGGGTACCAAAGATGCGTCTTATGGCGACGCGCTGGAGAAATATGTAAGAGATTGTTCTCTGTCAAAGCATGTCCGCTTCATCGAGAACTTTTCCGATCAGACAAAAACCGCCCTCACCGCCGCGGCGGATATATTCGTTTCTCCCGGGGATAGCCTGCAGGAGAGCTTCGGCCTGACGGTGATTGAGGCCATGGCGTGCGGGATTCCACAAGTAGTCGCGGATTGGAATGGGTACCGCGATACCGTCTCCCACGGCGAGACAGGTTTTCTGGTCCCGACCTATTGGACGAAGTGCGATTCCGACCTGAGCCAAACCGGTAGTTTATTAGGCTGGGAGTTTGATCATCTTGCCTTGAGCCAATCGGTGGCGATTGATGTAGACCTCTTACAGTCCTACCTCCAAACAGTCGTTGAAAATGAGCAACTACGTCAGATGATGTCGGAGCGCTCCAGAAAGCGCGCCGAGACTCTATTCAGTTTCTCGTCTGTGGTGGAACGCTACGAAGAACTGTGGCGCGACCTTTCGCTCCGCGCCGCCGGATTGGCGTTCACAGAAAGCGATACGGCCTTCGCCAAGCCCCGCTATTTCGAGAGTTTTAGGAATCACGCAGGTTTGATACTCGGCGAAGATTCCGGTCTTAGCGTGACTTCACTCGGCAGGGAAGCGAGCCCTCAGGATCTTACGTCTCTGCTGCACGCGAAAGTATCAGGATACAAGACGATTGATCCTGACCTGGTTCAACGTACGCTCGATGCTCTGACAAAGGTTTCCAGTTCCTCTGTGAGAGATGAAGCCGTTGCTGGTCTCACGTTAGGAGAATTTGTTGAGTCGTTGACCCGTGTTCATACCGTCAATCCCGACTACATTCGACGACACGTGATGTGGCTGATGAAGCACGGCTTCATTAAGCCCGTGGCCTCGCAAGTTTATGAAGTTGAGGCGTACTGAAGCGAATCGCCCGCGGAGGTGTTCTTGCCTATCTCCCTAATCCTCGCCTGCATCTCCGCACTATGCGGTCTGCTCCCGCAGGCTGTAACGCCATCCGGGTTTGCCCTTGTGGAAGGATCGGTCGTCAATAAAGTCACCGGTTCGCCGGTCAAACACGCTCGCGTCATGTACGTGCAGGTGGGCCTATCATCGGGGCGGAACGCGCCGACGGCGGGAGTCAAGGACACCGATTCCGCGGGTCATTTCTCAATCGAGATCGCGCCCGGCTCTTACCAATTCTGGGCCGAGCAGTCCGGCTTCGTCCGTCAGTACTACGGCAGCCGAACCCCCGACGGCCCGCAGGCCGCATTGGCTCTCACCGCCGGCCAACAGCTGCGTGACGTGACTCTACAACTTATGCCATTGGGAGCGATCTCGGGACATGTTTTCGACGAAGACGGTGACCCTCTTCAGGGCACCAGCATTCAAGTGATGAAGTTTACCTTTTCGAACGGCCGCCGGCAGCTGGCGCCAGTGAGCGGCACCGCTTCCGATGACCGCGGGGAATATCGGGCGTACGGATTGCCCGCGGGACATTACTTTCTTCTCGCCGCTAGGAGGGAGTGGCCCGCCTATGCCGGACTTTTCTATCCCGGCGTCCCCGACCTCGCCTCCGCTACAGAGATTTCCCTGCCTGAGGGCGGTGATGTGACCGGCATCGATTTTTCGCTGCGAAACCTACATCTTGTGACGCTGCGAGGGCGACTGGTCACTCCCGCGCCAAATTTTGCAGACAGTCAGCTCCAAGTAATTCTCGCCCGCCGCGAAGGCGATGCCGCTTCTTATCTGGGTCGCGCCTCGGCGGTGGTCAATCAGGCTACCGGAACATTCGAGATACGGGATGTCATGCCCGGCTCGTATTGGCTTGTGGCCGCGCAACTTTACGGCAAGTATGAATTGGGCGGCCGCGTTCCACTGGAAGTGGCCGAGACGTCGCCGCCCGAGAATGTGTCAGTTTCGCTCACTCCCGGCTTTGAGATTAGAGGCAGTGTGGAAATGAATGGGGTGGGCAAGCTCCCCGGCTTCAAAGTCGGCATGAGGGCCTCGGAAAACTTGACCCTCGGCCCGCAGCCTACGACCACAGTCGATCCCCGAGGCGATATACAACTTGCCGGGCTAACTCCGGGTGTCTGGGATCTCATGATCGATTCTTTGTCAAATAACTATTGTGTGACGTCTGCGACATTGAATAATACTGACCTTCTTACTCAGCCAGTAACTCTCTCCGGTGATCCTCGGCAGACACTTCATATTGCTGTAAGTTCCACATGCCCGACAATCTCCGGTACAGTACTCGATGAGAACGGCCAGCCGCGCCACACCATTGTGCTCGTGGTGCCTGCGGAAGCGGAGTTGCGATCATCTCCACAGTCCTACCGCACCGTCCCCACCGATGAGCAGGGCGCGTTTGTCTTCAGAGGAGTCCGACCCGGCTCGTACAAGCTGTTTGCGCTGGAGGATGTCGCGCCTTTCGCATGGCTCGATCCAGATTTTCTGGCGCCGCTGGAGCCCGTGGCAGTGTCGATCTCTGTCTCCGACGGGGATCACGCCAAGCTCAGGCTGACACCGATTCCTCCGGAAGTCGTCCCTCCCACCCATTAGAACGCGCGCTCATACGATTAGCAATGTAGGAGTAGCCCAATCTCGTGCGTGCGGTTGTAATAGTCATCGCCTAACTAGGCGATAACAGGAGCGTGCGAGATGAAGCGTATCGGTCGGTTAGCAGCCGTCGCAGTATTATTGGTGGGTTGCTCGGTAATTACAGCAGCTCAAACCCAATGCACCCAGGGTTCAGGAGGAGGTTACGATCTCCTTCAGACTCCGAGTGGATCCACGGATGACTTGAGCACCATCGGCCTCGGTAAGGTTACCTTCCAGGGCGTGCCCCTGCCTTCAGTCGCAGAGGTCGGCACCGCTGATACCATTGTGCAACGTCAGAATGCCATACCCAACCCCATTCCGCAGACCGGCGCGTGCATTCCGATTCAGATTGTCGCTCTGTATCTTCAGAGCACCGGTACAGTCATTTGCAATAACTCGCAGTGCGGCAGTTATACCGGACAGCCGGTTACTGTCTACGCCACAATCAATCAAGTCCAGTCGATAATCCCCACAAGTCAGTTACCCCAATATGACACTCTCAACGCCTCGACCGGGACAATGACGGTATTCCCGAACTACACATTCAACACGAACGGAACCACAATCCAGGCAGACCTCATCGTCGTGCCGCCGGGATCTCCCGTTACCGCGACGAAAATCTTCAGCACGCCGATGCCGGCTGACAGCATCTCCGCGAGCGGCAGCTCGTGGACAACCACCGAGCCGGCGGGTTATCCCAATTCTCCGTATTTCCCGTCGGGCGGTTTTTATGTGAACTCGTTCGCCGGTTCACCAATGTTTGCTTCCCTGATTACAAGCCGCATCGCCCAGGGCCTTCTCTATGGCTTGGGTCTGCTCCTTGTAGGCATCTCAATAGTAAAAATTCGAAGCGGCGTCGCTAGTGGCCGGTTGAATTTGCGGCCCGTGTACTTGCTCGGGCTGGCTGCTGTCGCGTGGTTCGTGGCCTGGCGATCGAGCAACTTCGTCTTCCCCATGGTGGCTCAAGCAAAGGCCGTATGCGCGTCACACTCGGTTTCAGTCTGGGTGAATGAAGGGGGCACATACGTTGTCCACGTTATACAAACCGCAAACTGCTCACCCCTAAGCACTACCGCAACCGCCAGCGTCGGAACTCCCTAACCAGTGCTGCAGCGGAGAGGTTGTTCCATTCCATGGTTGCCCGTCTTCTTCTCGATGGGCAACCATTTCTTTTAGCGGCGCCCTGGACTGAAGCCAGATCGACCTGCCTGCGAGGCGCATCTACGGCTAGTGTGGTCCTACCATTGTTACGAATCGCGAACATAATAAGCTGGCGTGCTCCCGGCCGCGAGAAGTGTCGTAAAGTAACTCGCATCTCTCGTTGTTTTCCGCTCCGCAGGCGCTGACGTCTTTCAGGTCGCCTCACGCGGCCTTGCGATGTTATCCCGCTGCGCTGCACAACTCATGAAGTACACAACTCGACTGAAATCTGGAATAAGGAGGAACTCACCATGTCGTGTCTACGCCCGCTCCAGGCTTCTCAAAGATTGCTTGTCGCAATGCTAATTGCAGCGCTCTGCGCGCTGGTTCCCTTCGCTCAAGCCGCAACTTTATCGAAACCAGTCAGTTTCGGCCCCAATGTCTACGTATTCACCCCCACCATGCCGCTCAGCCAGATCCAGTCAACCGTCGACTCCATCGCAACCCAACAAATTCCCAACCAGTTCGGAACGCAACGCTACGCATTGCTTTTTGAGCCCGGGACCTATGGATCCACCGCTACTCCCCTCAACTTTCAGGTCGGCTATTACACGAGTGTGGCTGGCCTTGGGCAATCTCCCAGCGATGTCGTAATCAACGGCTCCATCGACGTCTACAACCAATGCGTCGATGGCAGTTGCACCGCGCTCGAGAATTTTTGGCGGTCCTTGTCGAACCTGACCATTAACGTAACCAACCCCACTTTCGGCTGCTACACTGGAGAATTTTGGGCGGTCTCGCAGGCCGCGCCCATACGCCGCGTGCTGGTGAATGGCGCGGCAACTTTTATGGATTACTGCACCGGCCCATCCTTCGCCAGCGGCGGTTTCGTCGCCGATACACAGTTCGAGGGAGGCAGCATCGTCAGCGGTTCCCAACAGCAATGGATCACTCGCAACAGCCAGATCGATGGCTGGTCCAACGGCGTCTGGAATCAGGTTTTCTCCGGCGTGATCGGCGCCCCTGCGCAGTGTTTTCCAGTGCAGTCGTCGTGCGGCGGTCCGTACACCACGCTCGCTACCAGCCCAACAACGCGAGAAGAACCATATCTATACATGGATTCCCACGGGAACTACAACGTCTTCGTGCCTTCCGTGCAGTTCAATTCGGCAGGCACAACCTGGGCCAGCGGCCAGACGCCCGGCACATCCATTCCAATCTCGAAGTTCTTTATCGCACAGCCAACTAGCACTGCAGCGCAGATCAACGCCGCGTTGCTCTTGGGCCAAAACCTCATACTCACTCCGGGCATCTACGACCTGAATCAGACGCTTTTGGTCACGCGTCCCGACGCCGTGGTGCTCGGCATCGGCTTCCCCACCTTGATTCCGGAGAACGGCATCGTTTCGATGATCGTCCTTCCGTCCAAGGGTGTAATGCTGTCTGGAATAATCTTCGACGCCGGAATTCCGAATTCTCCTCTGCTTCTTCAGTTTGGAACTCTATTCGGGCCAAGTTCCAGCTCTGATCCTGCGGCGATTCAGGATGTCTTTTTCCGCATCGGCGGCGCAGAGGCGGGTCAGGCTAACGTCAGCCTATCGGTTGGCAGCAACAACACAATCCTCGACGATATCTGGGCATGGCGCGCCGACCATGGCACCGGCGTCGGTTGGACTTCCAACACAGCCGATACCGGTCTAATCGTCACCGGCAACAACGTAACTGCCTATGGCCTGTTCATTGAGCACTACCAGCAATACGAAGTGATCTGGGCTGGCAATGACGGAACCGACATCTTCCTTCAAAACGAGATGCCTTACGATCCACCCAGCCAGGCCGCATGGATGGAGGCTCCCGGAGTCGACGGCTGGGCAGCTTTCAAGGTTACCAACAACGTCACCAGCTTCACCGGATACGGCATGGGCAGTTACAGCTTTTTCAACCAGGGTGTAAACATTTACGCCGCGAACGCATTCGAGGTACCCACAACCCTCAAATCAGCGAGTATGAATGACCTGCTTACGATCTTTCTCTCAACCGCTGGATTCGGCGGCATCCTGAACGTAATCGATAACACGGGAGGGTCCTCGACTATCGCCAATCCGGATACCCCGGTCACAGTGGTGAGCTACCCTTAACCACACCGCTTTTCCTGCGACTTCCGATCATGGGTCGCGGGGCGGTAATTTACGTTGTGGCAAAAACCAACCCCACCTCTACACGAGGTGGGGTTGCTCGACTTCGCGCCAGCCTTCCGAAACGACGCTGCTTGTTACTTCACAAGTTTTCGAATCACTGTAGTCAACTGCTCGGCGTTGAATGGCTTCACGATCCAGCCGGTGGCTCCTGCTTTTCGCCCGGCGTCTTTTTTTTCCGCCTGTGATTCGGTAGTCAGCATAAGGATGGGCACGAAGGAGTAGCCTGGCAGCTTGCGCACTTCCGTGATCATCTGGATACCGTCAAGATTGGGCATATTCAGGTCGGTAATGATCATGTCGAACTTATCTTTCCCAGCTTTAGTGAGGCCGTCTTTGCCGTCAACGGCATCGATCACGTCGAAGCCCGCCGACTTCAACGTGAAATTAACCATCTGTCGAACACTGGCAGAGTCATCGACGGCCAGAATTTTCTTCATCGTATCCTCCTCGCTCCCAACAAGCGGGGTCGATCAAATCACCGCTCCTTTCACGCCTCAAAACAACTCCACGCTGTTTCCGGTGAACGACTGTTGCAACACTGGTAAGGGCGATCCATGAAGCGCGGCATGCATCACCTCGCGCTCGATTTCGGTCGTGTAGTACGACGAAAACAAGCGCTCGGTCTCAGCGATGTCCAAATTTTCCATTGCAGCATGGTTCGCCTCCAGCGCGTGGATCGCTTCTTCGACTTCCGCAGCAGCGCTATCGAGGTGGGTGAAGCAGCCTTCCAACTGGCTTTCGGCGTCGCCAATCTCCGCCAGGCTGCGTTGCATTTCCTCCGTGATCGTTCGCATCTTCGCGGCCTCCGCGGCTACTAGCGCGGCGGCATTCCGAACCTTATTCAGGGCGGCGTCGGTCTCCGCTTGATCCTCACGCAGACTGCTTTGACTGGTTTCGGAAAAAACTTCCATCACCTTATTAGTCTGCTGCACCAGTTCCATCATTTCGTCGAGCGTCCGTTGCGATTGCTCCGTGATCGACGTCCACTGCTCGGACACTCCGCGAATCAGATTCGCGATCGCCGATACTACGACTCCCCTCCTACCCAGTCGGTTCGCCTCGATCAGCGAATTGAACATGAGTAACTGCAGGCGATCACGTATCGCCCTGGACTGTCGCAGATGTCCTTCAACCAGCGTTGCCATGCTGGAAAGTCCCGCGAGCGTGGCCTGCATTCTTCCGCCATACTCCTGGCTTTTCTGTTGCAGTACCTCGATCTCCGCCAGCTGAGAGGACAATTCTCGCTCCTGCCGCAGCACCACTGGACCAACATTGATGACTTCCGACGCGCTGAGCTGTCGAATACCGGTCATGCATCTTTGGATCTGCGACGCCCAATTCTCAACGGTCGCTTTGATGTTCTTCAGTTGGCAGGCTTGGATGGTTAATCCCGCGGAGGCTATCGACAGTTGATTGTCTTCGGCAGTTGTTGCGTTCGATATTTTCGCTGCGATGAGGTGGAGTGAGTGCTGCACGTGCTCGATCTGCTGGCGAGTGATGTCATGCGCTTGTATTGCCGCCACTACTCCTGCAATTTCTTGTTCAGTTTGTTCCACGCCAGTTCGAAAGCGCACCGGCACATCTGCCTGCTGGCTCAGATCGGATTCAATCACCCGTTGCGCCTCTGTGATGTCCTCTTCCATGCGAACTAACTCGCCGCGTAGCTTGGGCAAACTTGCCGCCAAAGCTGCCCGCGTCTCTTCCACCTCGTTCTCGCGGTTTTTAGTGTCGGCGGAGAGTTCGAGGGTTTGCTCAGACAGGGATCTAGAAAACGCCGACAGCTCCTCGGCCAAGAGCTTAAAGTCGCCGCCCGTTCGGCCCAGGTGCGCCACTTCGATATTGGTGAAAACACTCAGAGCCCGAAGATGGTGCGCAACTCCCTCCTGTCTGTGAGTGACGCTGGTCAATTGCCGCAACTGAGTCTCCTCCTTTCCAAGCGTGCCCAATACAGTTGTCGCTCCTTCCAGCCGGCGTTCCAGGAAGTCCCTCACGGTAAGGCAAAGCTCCCGCACCTTGCCCAGAACCGCCCCCATGCTCTCCTGCGCGATGCGCTCCACAATGTTCGCTGCCTGCTTCAAGATCCTTTCCGTCTGCCCGGCAAGAATCTTGAAAGCCTGAGTTGCCGCCTCGACGACGCTTCCGCTGCTGGCGGCCAATTGGTCCAAATCGCGATGTGCTTGCTCCAACTTACTCAGAATGTTGTTCTTGTCCGCGGCGTTCATCGCGGCGTGCTCTGCTCCACGCCGGCGCCGCGATGATTGCGGGAAAAGGAAATGCGCCGGCGCTCCCACCGGTGATTTTTCCGCCTGCCAATCGGCCAGTCCTGACATCTTCAGCTCTCACTCCCACTCTCTTCGAGTCTCCTTCACTTTGCTGCGGCGAGCACCGCTCGCGCGATCGCCGGCAAAGGGAGAATTCGATCCACTGCATTGCGCTTGATCGCCTCGTGCGGCATGCCGAAGACCACGCAGGTTTGCTCGTCTTGCGCGATGGTGAATGCTCCCGCTTGTTTCATTTCAAGCATGCCATTCGCGCCGTCGTCGCCCATCCCGGTCATGATTACTCCCACCGCGTTCTGCCCCGCATAGCGGGCTGCGGAGCGGAACAGCACATCCACAGAAGGTCGGTGCCGGCTCACCAAAGGTCCATCCTTCAGGTCGACGTAATAGCGCGCGCCGCTGCGTTTCAGCAGCAAATGATGATTCCCCGGCGCGATTAGCGCGCGTCCTCGCAGCACCGTGTCGTTAGGCTCCGCTTCCTTCACGGAGATTTCGCATAGGCCGTCCAGTCGCTTGGCAAAGGCGCGCGTGAACATCTCCGGCATGTGTTGCACGATCACCATGCCGGCGCAATCAGCCGGGAGTACCTCGAGAAAAGCCCTCAGCGCCTCGGTGCCTCCGGTGGAGGCGCCGATCGCAACAACTTTCTCCGTGGTCTCAACCATCGCCCCCGTGGAACGCGACAGGATGTGGTCAGCCGTCAGCTTGGGTTCGACAACGTGGGTGCTGTGCGCGCGCACCCGCGCTCCGGCGGCCGCTTTCACCGCGTTGCAAAGTATCGTCCGCGATTCTTCGATGAAGTGTTTGCTCCCCAGTCTTGGCTTGGCAATGATCTCGACCGCACCATACTCCAATGCCTTGAGCGCGCTCTGCGCCCCCTCCTCAGCCAGGCTGGAACAGATCACCACCGGAATCGGATGCTGGGCCATAATCTTCTGCAGAAAGGTCAGGCCATCCATGCGGGGCATCTCGATGTCCAGCGTGATGACGTCGGGTGCTTGCTCGCGCATTCTTTCGGCGGCCACTAACGGATCAGAAGCGGTTCCGATGACCTCGATGTCAGGATCGGAAGACAGCACCTCGCTCAGTGTCTGGCGAACTACTGCGGAGTCATCAACGATCAAAACCCGAATTTTGGCATGACTCATGGCTCACCAGGGATTTAGGTCTTTTCGAGTAAGGCGTCGCAACAGCACTTCGCCGGTCCAAGTGTTGAATTGAATCGTGCGGCCTGACGAACCGCCCACATCCTGGGCGCTCACATGCAATTTCTCCTTCTCCAGAACCTCGATCGCAATGTGCCAATTCTGATAGCCGACGGTGTTCTTTCTCGACTTGCTTACATGAACCGGCAGGACATCCGCGCCGCCAAACACTTTAACCTGCACTTCGCTGCGCGCTGCGCCGAAGCCTTCGAATTGCCGGATCAAGTTCCTAATTGCAAAATCCACATAACGGTAGCCTTCGATGGCCTGCATCCCGGGCGGACATATCGGCAATACCCCGTGGCACAAGGCGCCAATCCCAAGGCTCTGGCTCCAGAACGTAACCCCCACGCAGGACCCCAGTATTGTTCTCAAAATCGACGGTGCGCGGGCGATGTGCATCTCCCCCGGTTGCAGGTACACACTCAGCAGTTCAGTTTCGATGTCGGCCATCGTTCTCCGTTCTCCGGTAAAGTGCGGGTGCAACCGGCACCAGAGGAACGTCCATCTGGTGCAGGCTCTCCGAGTGGCCCACAAAAATGTAGCCGCCCTGTACGAGCTGCCGGGCTAACTTCCAGAACAGCCGCTCTTGCGTCGGCCGATCGAAATAAATGATCACGTTGCGGCAGAAAATGGCGTGTGCCAGCTCCGACATGCCAAATTCTTCCATCAGATTCAGTCGCCGGAAGGTCACCATCTCCCGCAACTCCGGAACCACTCGCAGCAGCTTCGATTCCGCGTCGCGGCTGCGCATGAAATATTTCCTCCGCAGGTCCGCCGGCACCGGGTTTACCACCTCTGAATGAAATACCCCCCGCTTGGCCTTTTCGAGCACTGCGGTCGAGATATCGGTTGCCAGTACCCGAAAGTGAAAGCCGGGATGAACTCGGGCGTATTCGTTCAAAACTATTGTCAACGTGTACGGCTCTTCCCCGGTGGAACAACCCGCGCTCCAGATCAGCAGCTCCTGCCCGTGCCGTTTTGTGATCTCCGGAAGAACCTTCCCCACCAGGAGATCGAAGTGCTCCTTCTCGCGAAAAAAATCCGTCTTGTTGGTGCTGACCGCATCGATCAGATGAACCATTTCTTCGGCATCGTGGCCATGTCCATCGAAGAGATATTTGCAATACTCGCCGTAGGAGGCGAGGTTCAGCTTGCTCATTCGCCGCCTCAGCCGGCCCTCGAGCATGGTCTTTTTGTCCGAGGTAAGGTTGATTCCGCACTGTTCATAAATCAGGGTGCGGAGCCGGTTGAGATCCTGCGCGGAAAGACTGTCGATGCGGCTGGTCATAAAGACACCGGATACAATGGAGCGCTTTCCGCCTCAACAAACAGCTCTCACGCGCTCGCTTCCGCAAGCGCGCTCCCTTCTGCGCTTCGCACGACCGCTACTTCTTCGGCCGAGAACACGCGATCGATGTCAAGGATCATGATGAACTGCGCTTCGCGCTTGCCCATGCCCTTGATGAAGTCGGTGTGGATCTGCGTTCCGATCGTGGGCGCGGGCTGAATCTGGTCGGGCTCCAAGTCGATCACTTCCTCCACGGAATCCGCCAGCGCGCCAATCACTGTCGCTTCGCCTTCCAGAAAAACTTCGACAACCACAATGCAAGTGTTCCGCGTGCGCTCGGTTTTCGACATGTGAAAACACAGCCGAAGGTCAACGACAGGAACCACGCTCCCGCGCAAGTTGATCACGCCGCTCATGAAATCTGGCGTCCGGGGAATCTCTGTGATGGTAGTGAAGTCAAGTACCTCACGCACCTTCGCAACGTCGATCCCAAAGATCTCATTGCCCAGCTTGAAAGTGAGATATTGCCGCGTCTCGGTTATTTCGCTGACACTCATAGTCGTCTCCTTCGGCGGGTAAGGGCCCGCTCCCAATCTCCTCCGGAATTGCGCCGCAAGCCATCAGTAACGCTCGAACTCCTTGTCGAGCGCGTCGCCCTTCTCTTTCAACTTCAGGTGAACTCCCGCTTTCGGTCCCGATTTTGGTGCCGGTATGTGCGCTCCACCATCCGGCTTGCTTGGCCTGGCTGTCGCGGGCTCGGTGCCGGCCCCGGCACGGGCCGCTTTCACCATCGGCCGGTTCGCTGCGCGGCCCGCGGTATCGTCTCCTGTGTGAAAAAATCCCAGCGCGCTCATTAGCTGGTCCGATTGCGCGGTTAACTCTTCGGTTGTCGCTGCCATCTCTTCCGACGCCGACGCATTCTGCTGAATGACCTTCTCAAGCTGCTGCAACGCCTTATTGATCTGCTCCGCTCCCGTGTCCTGTTCTTTGCTGGCCGCCGTAATTTCCTGCACCAGTTCTGCGGTCTTCTGGATGTCCGGCACAAGCTTATCGAGCATCTCGCCAGCTTTTTCGGAAACCTTCACCGTGGTTCCCGAGAGTTGGTTGATTTCGCCCGCCGCCTTTTGGCTGCGTTCCGCGAGCTTGCGTACCTCCGCGGCCACCACGGCAAACCCCTTGCCATGCTCACCCGCGCGTGCAGCTTCGATTGCCGCGTTCAGCGCGAGAAGGTTTGTCTGCCGCGCGATTTCCTCGATGATCGAAATCTTGCTGGCAATCTCCTTCATCGCCGTAACCGCTTCAATCACCGCTCTCCCGCTTTCCTGTGCATCCTTCGCCGACTTGTTCGCGATCTTGTCGGTCTGTTGCGCGTTGTCGGCGTTCTGCTTGATGTTGGAGACCATTTCCTCCATTGAAGACGATGCTTCCTCCGCCGACGCCGCTTGCGTGGTTGCGCCGTTCGAGATTTCCACCGATGCGGTGCTGATCGATCCACTGGCCGACGACACTTCGCCTGCGATGGTGCGGATTTCTGTGACCGTGCGAGTGAGGTCCGTCACCATCGTTCCCATGGCCTGCATGAGCTTGTCTTGCGGGGAACGCTCGCGAATGGTCACGGTAAGGTTCCCCTGGGAAATTTCCTCGGCCGCGTGAGTGATGTCGTTCATCGCGCCGATCAGCGTATTCAGATTGGTCTTGATGGTGTTGAATTCTCCGTGATACGTGTCGGTTATCGCGGATGGGACATCACCTTTGCTGATGCGATCGACGTAGTTGGCCGAAAAAAGCAGAGGCGCTATCACGGCGTCGAGTATGTTGTTCACGCCGCGCACGATTTCCGCGTAAGCCCCGCGGAACTGGTCGTGGTGGCCGCGTTCGGCTAATAGCCCTGCCTTTGAGGCATCGGTTAGGCGTGCCAATTCCTTCTGCAGTGACTGCAGAACTGTGGCGACATTATTCACCGCCTGCTTCATCTTCTCGTGGTCGCCCTTGTAGGTTTGAGCGATTAGTTCGTCGATCTTCCCGCCAGAGATCTGCGCCAGGATGCGGTTGCCTTCGCCGATCGGCAGCAGAATCGCGTCCAGCATGGCATTGACCCCGCGCACGATCTCCGCATAAGCACCCTGAAATTGATCCGGCTTTCCGCGCTCGGAAAGTTGACCATCCTTCGAAGCGTCGGTCAGCCGCGCCATTTCTTTCTGCAACCCTTGCACGGCAATGGCAACGTTGTTCACCGCCAGCTTCATTTTTTCGTGATCGCCCTTGTAGGTCTGTGCGATCAGTTCGTCAATCTTGCCTGCGGAGATTTGCGCCAGGATTCGGTTCCCCTCGCCGATGGGCACCAGAATCGCGTCGAGCATCGCGTTCACGCCACGTACAATGTCCGCGTACGCGCCTTGAAATTGATCCGGCTTGCCGCGCTCGGAAAGCTGCCCTTCCTTCGAAGCATCGGTCAGGCGCGCCATTTCCTTCTGCAACCCTTGCAGCACGATGCCGACATTGTTCACTGCCAACTTCATCTTTTCGTGATCGCCGCGATAGGTCTGCGCGATCAGTTCGTCGATTTTCCCGGCGGAGATCTGTGCCAGGATTCGATTGCCTTCCCCGATCGGTAAGAGAATCGCGTCCAGCATCTGATTCATGCCATGCACAATCTCCGCGTACGCCCCCTGGAACTCGTTTGCCTTGCCACGCTCCGAAAGTTGCCCTTCTTTGGAAGCCTCCGTGAGCGTCACCATCATCTTTTGCAAGTGCTGCAGGACAATGGCGACATTATTCACTGCCTGCTTCATCTTTTCGTGATCGCCTTTATAGGTTTGCGCGATCAGTTCGTCGATCTTTCCGCCGGAAATTTGCGCCAGAATGCGGTTGCCTTCGCCAATGGGCAACAGAATCGCGTCCAGCATAGCGTTGATGCCCTGCATGATTTCGCGGTGAACGCCTTCAAACCTGTCTGCTTGGGCGCGCTCGCTCAGGCGCCCTTCCTGCGATGCATCCACCAGTCGCATAATCTCTTGCGCGACCAGCAACTGCGTTTCTTCATTTTGCGGACGACCCTTTTTCCCATTTCCATTGCCTGCTGCACGGATGGATTTCTGCTTGGTTGTTTCAGTTGCGCTTGCCATGCGTTATCTCCTTTTCGGTGCCCACTAGTTGAACCAACTTATCTCGCGCTTGTGCCTTCGACCATAGAACCGTCTTGCATGCAAATCCCTTCGAAGCTTCCGATCCCGTCGCCTCCCGTGCGGCTCCCTTCGCGATCAACAGCGCTCGAAACCCCGCCACCTCTCCTAATCGTCCAATTCTCTAAACGGCTGCAGCCACGGCCCTGAAATTTGCCCCCGCTAAATCCGTTTTCCGACCAAGTGACATTTTGCGAATCACCTCCTGCGTCAGCCGGTGCAAATCAAGAATCAGCGCCACGCTTCCGTCGCCCAAAATCGTCGCGCCCGAGATGATCTGCACATTGTGGTAGAGCCGTCCCAGATTCTTGATCACCGTCTGGTGATCGCCAAGTACCTGGTCGACCACAAAGCCGTATCTGCCATGCTCGGTTTCCGCGATCATCACCTGCTCCCGCTCCGGGCGGTCCACGCGCATCTGCAGGTACTCGCTTAGACGGATGTAGGGAACGATCTCGCCGCGAATGTTGGCCAGGTGTTTTCCGTTGGCGTTCTCGATGTCTTTCTTCGTGAGTTCCACGCATTCCGTGGTGTTGGCCAGCGGCATCACGTAGCGGGCCTCGCCCACGCGCACCAGCAATCCATCAATGATCGCGAGCGTAAGCGGCAGGCGCAGCGCCACAGTTGAACCAAGTCCGGGCTGGCTGGAGATCTCAATGCTTCCGCGCAGCGCCTCGACGTTGCGGCGCACCACATCCATGCCCACCCCTCGTCCGGAAACATCGGTAACCTCGCGAGCGGTAGAAAAACCGGCGGCCAGGATGAGAGAGAACACCTCCGACTCGCTCAACCGTGCGTCGGCGGCGATCAGCCCTTTCTCCACCGCCCGCGCCCGCACCGCCTCGCAGTCAATGCCCTTGCCATCATCGGACACGGAGATGAGAACCTGCGCCCCCGCATGGCGCGCGGAGAGATGAACATTGGCCGTGCTTGATTTGCCCGCCGCCTGGCGAACTTCATGCGATTCAATGCCGTGATCCATGCAGTTGCGGATCAAATGCATCAGCGGATCGTGCAGCTGGTCGATGACGGTTTTATCGAGCTCGGTATCGCCGCCTTCAAACGAGAGCTCGACTTTCTTGTGCAGAGTGCGTCCCAGGTCGTAAACCAGCCGCTTCATGCGCTCGAAAGTTGATCGCAGCGAGACCGTGCGCATGCTCATCGAGGTCTCGCGGAGCTCTGCGGTCAAAGCCTCAACTTCCTCCACCGCTGCCTGCATATCGCGATCCTCGCTGCGCGCCGAAAGCTCCGCCAGCCGCGCCTGCACGGTCACCAGTTGACCGACCAGATCGACAAGCTGATCCAGCTTCAAGGCAGCCACCCGAATGCTCGCCGCTTGAACATCTTTATCGGTAGAGCGGCGGCCTGCCCCCGAACGTCGTTCGTCCGCCGCCGCAATCTCACTGACAATGCTTTCCGCCGTGGGAACAAGATCTGCCGCTTCAATCGCCAGTTGGCAGCAATCCTCCACGAACATGAAGACGTCGCGGATCGCATCTTGCGTGGCTCCCGTGGTGAGCTCCATCTCCCAACTGATGTAACAACGCTGCGGATCAATCTCGGCCAAGGCGGGGATGGATGACGGGTTCGCAGTAACCACCAGATCCCCCAGTTGGCGTAGCTCGCGAAGCAGCAGAAGCGGATTGGTACCGTTGCGGGTAAGGTCTGCGCCCGGAGCGAATCGGATGTGCCAGGGGCGTAAGGCGCCAGCAGGTTCGACGGGTGGGGGCTCGCCCACCGCCGTTTCTTTCGTCGAAACGGCTTGTTGTGCGCCGGTCAGAGTGCTCAGTTTCGCCAGAATGTCGGCTGACGCCGCGGGCTCCGCTCGGCCCTGCCCGGCAGCTTCATCCAGCATGGCTTTGATCTGATCGACCGCCGCCAGCGTGAGGTTAATGAGATCCGGAGTGGCAGCAAGGCTCCCGTTCCGCACTTGATCAAAGGCATTTTCCACGTGGTGGGTAAAGGCGGCGATGTCGTCGAAGCCGAACATCGCCCCGGAACCTTTAATGGTATGCAGTGCACGGAAGGTTCGTCCCACCAGTTCGGCATCGTCGCGGCGCTCGTTCAACTCGAGTAGAGCCGATTCCAGCTCAACCAAAACCTCACGGGCTTCCTCCTGATAAGCCTGTCTGTACTGGTCGGTCATCCGCGATTCTCTGCCGTCGTTGGATTGGCGCTCGAATTTTCCGCCTCGGAAACGACTGGTATAGGAAGGTTCTCAAAACCCGCTTCGCAAATGGTGGCGTGGATCGGTTCGGGCACTTGTCCAGCAATCCTGAATAAGGTGCCGGCTTTCTCAGCTTCGCGCCAGGCCGCATAGAGCAACTGAATCGTGGTTGCATCCACCTCGACAGCGCCGGACAAATCCACCCGCACTTCGGTTCCAGATGAGATTGCCCTTACAAGCGCCTCCTTCAACTCTGCCGCGGAGGCAATATCAACCTCGCCCTCCAGGCAGATAACAGCCGTTTTTTCAGCCTGATCCAAAATGACCGACACTTTTATCCCGCAACTACGTACTCGTTACAGAAGATTGGGCGCCCTCAGCGAATCATCGGCTTGCCGGATAAGAACTTGAACGATCGCGTTGCATTTCCGACCAAATCGAGTAGGAAGGGAAGCGATGGGCAGGAAGGACAATCGGTGGGTAGAGGTTTGAAATGCCGCCCTCGCAGTGTGACCGCCGGTTGACTGTGCGATATTTAAAGCTGGACGGCCCCCGCGCCAAGCCCATATTCATCCACAAACATTTACACTTCATTACGAATTCTTTATCGCATTGAAAGCCGTAATCTGTTTCCATGAAATGCGTGTCGTAAAGAGCATGGGATTGTTGCACTCCGCATATTTTTGGTGAACGCGACAGGATCGAGGCAACAGTTTATTCGAGAAGAGCTACGAATGATGGGCGCGGCGCGTACGTCCGCAGGCAGTTCGGTCAGATGACGCACGAGCGTTTAGAATCGTCTGCGAAAGTGGCAGCTCGTACTCTTGCGGGCAGCGGATAAGAGTCATCTTAAATTTTGGGGCGAAATGCGAATATTATGCCTATGGGTATCACAATATTCCGGATAGGACGTTCATTGCGTTTTCGCAACGCTAGATCACCCGCCCATATCGACTCATGCAAGAAGAACGGCTAGAAACCAACTCGCGCGCTCCGTCCATTGATCCTGCGCACCAGCTACCGCCCGCCGAATCTCGGCACAAATCGGGATGGCAACGGCTGTTGGTGTGGGCGGCAATTCTCTTAATCTTCGGGATCGTCTTTTGGCTGGTGCTGCGTCATCACGAGGACGCCAAGAGCACCGCAGCGCCCTCGCGGCGTGGCGCCACCGGTCCCGTCACCACCCAGGTCGCGACCGCCCAGAAGGGAAACATCGGCGTGTATCTGGACGCGATCGGCACCGTTACTCCCGTCTACACCGATTCGATCACCAGCGAAGTCATGGGAATGGTGATTGCCGTTCACTACCAGGAAGGCCAACTCGTGCGCAAAGGCGAGCCCTTGATCGATATCGATCCGCGTCCTTACGAGGCGCAGTTGCTTCAGGCCGAAGGCGCGCTCGAGCGCGATACGAATGTGCTGGCACAGGCAACCATGGATTTGCAGCGTTATCGCGATGCATGGGCGAAAAACGGCATTCCCAAACAGACCCTCGACGATCAGGAAAAGATCGTGCTGCAGGACCAGGGAACCGTGAAGAACGATCAGGGCACGGTTAATTATGACAAGGTACAAGTCGCGTTTTGCCACATTACGTCGCCCATCAGCGGGCGCGTTGGGCTGCGATTGGTGGACCCCGGAAACGTAGTGCAGTCGAGCGGCACGACGACCCTGGCGGTAATCACCCAACTGCAGCCGATTACCGTGATCTTTACCGTGGCCGAAGACAGCCTCGCACAGGTGCAGTCGCAAATACGGCAGCATAAGAAGTTGACAGTCGATGCCTACGATCGCGCACAGCAGAAAAAGATCGCCAGCGGCAAACTGCTGACGTTCGATAACCAGATCGATACGACAACCGGTACGGTTAAAATGCGCGCGCAGTTTGAGAACAAAGACAATTCTTTATTTCCCAATCAATTCGTAAATACCAGACTGCTGGTGAATACTCTGCAAGGCGTCACGCTGATTCCTTCGTCTGCTATTCAACACAATGGCCAGACCGCATTCGTCTATGTGATCCAGAACGACACCGCGCAAATCCGCAACATTAAACCCGGTGTCACGGATGCCGGCCAGACGGCTGTGGAAGGCATCAATCCGGGAGACGTAGTCGCCAACAGCAGCTTCGACAAGCTGCAAAACGGCTCGAAGATTGTAGTTTCCAAGCAGCCCGTGCCGGCCAGTTCGAGCGAGGGTTCAGCTCCGTGAGTCCGTCGCGGCCATTTATTTTGCGGCCGGTCGCGACCTCGTTGCTGATGGCCGCAATTCTGCTCGTCGGTCTCGTCGCGTACACGCAGCTTCCGGTGTCGGCGCTGCCCGAGGTCGATTATCCGACCATCCAGGTCCTCACATTTTATCCAGGCGCCAGTCCGGATGTTGTCGCCACTACCGTGACCGCGCCGCTGGAGCGGCAATTCGGCGAACTGCAGGGACTCAGCCAGATGACCTCCACGAGTTCGGGAGGAACATCGGTCATCGTGTTGCAGTTCACATTGACCCTGAATATCGATGTTGCCGAGGAGGAAGTTCAGTCGGCAATCAACGCGTCGCAGAGCTACTTGCCCTCCAATCTGCCGGCGCCCCCCGTATATAGCAAAACCAACCCGGCCGACGCGCCTGTCCTCACGCTGGCTATCACCTCCGATTCCATTCCGCTATCGCAAGTGGAAGACTTGGTCGATACACGGCTGGCTCCGAAATTATCGCAATTAAATGGAGTGGGCTTGGTCAGCATCAGCGGCGGCCAGAAGCCGGCGGTTCGCATTCGCGTAAACCCGGTGGCGCTCTCTTCCTACGGCATCAATCTGGAGGACGTGCGCACAGCCCTGACTCAGGCGAGCGTGAATGCGGCCAAGGGAAACTTCGATGGACCGCGGCAGGACTACCAGATCGACGCCAACGACCAATTGGTGAGCAGCGCGGATTATCGAACCGTGGTTGTTGCCTATCGCAATGGCGCGCCCGTCATGCTGACCGACGTCGCAGAAGTGATCGATGGCGTCGAGAACAACAAGCAGGCGGCGTGGATGAACCAAACCCCCGCCGTAATTTTGAATATTCAGCGGCAACCCGGCGCCAACACCATCAGCGTAGTCAAGAGCATCAAGGCGCTATTGCCGCAGCTCGAAACCAATCTTCCCGCTTCGATTCAGGTCACCACGCTGACCGATTTAACCACCGCGATCCAGGCCTCAGTATCCGACGTCGAATTTGAATTAATGCTCACGATCGGGCTTGTGGTAATGGTGATCTTTCTGTTTCTGCGCAGCCTCTACGCCACCATCATTCCCAGCATAGCCGTGCCGTTGTCACTGGTGGGGACGTTCGCCGCCATGTACGCGCTCGGCTATAGCCTGGATAATCTGTCTCTCATGGCGCTGACGATCTCCACCGGTTTTGTGGTGGACGACGCCATCGTGATGATCGAAAACATTTCGCGCTTCATCGAAATGGGCGACCCGCCGATGGAAGCGGCCCTGAAAGGCGCGGAACAAATCGGCTTCACGATTGTTTCGCTGACGGTCTCTCTGATTGCTGTGCTGATCCCTCTGCTGTTCATGGGAGACGTGGTAGGCCGACTCTTTCGCGAGTTCGCCGTGACCCTCGCGGTCACCATCGTCATCTCCGCGGTCGTTTCCCTCACGCTCACTCCGATGATGTCCGCGCGAATTCTGCGCCATGAGCCTAAGGAGCAGCAGGGACGTTTTTATAAGGCATCCGAGCGCATGTTCGAACGGATGATCGCTTTCTACGGGCGAACCCTGAAATTCGTTCTGCAATATCAAACCATTACGCTTTTTGTGGCGCTGGGGACGCTGGTTCTTACAGTGTTCCTCTACATCATTATTCCCAAGGGGTTTTTCCCGGTGCAGGATACCGGCGTAGTTCAAGGCATTTCACAAGCGCCCGAAACCATCTCTTTTGAGGCGATGGAGGAAAAGCAGCAGGAACTGGCCAAGATTATTCTCGCCGACCCGGCCGTGGAGAGTCTGTCGTCGTTCATCGGCGCCGACGGCACTAACACAACGCTCAACAGCGGCCGTTTCTCGATTAACCTGAAACCGCTTTCCGATCGCAACCTGAGCGCCGCCGATCTCGTGCGCAGGCTGCAATCCAACTTGAAACAAGTCCAGGGCATTGCGCTCTATATGCAACCGGTGCAAAACATCACCGTGGACGATCGCGTGAGCCGCACTCAATATCAGTACACGCTGGAAGATCCTGACGCCAATGAACTCAACGATTGGACGAATCGCTTTGTCACGAGACTGAAAGCCTTGCCGCAACTGGAAGATGTTGCAACCGATCAGCAAACTGGGGGGCTGGCAGTTTCGCTGGTCATCGATCGGGTCACGGCCTCGCGGCTGGGGATCGCTCCTTCGACGATCGACAACACGTTGTATGACGCTTTTGGGCAGCGTCAAATTAACACGATGTATACCCAGCTCAATCAGTATCACGTGATTCTGGAAGCTCAGCCGCAGTTTCAGGTTGACCCGAATAAGCTGGGGGATTTGTATGTGCAGGCGAATGCTTCGTCGGGAACTTCGGGGCCCGGAGCGGCCAATTCTTTTTCTGCCTCCGGATCTTCTTCCGCGGGATCGAATGCGACCACAACTTCGGTGCTCTATACGCCAACCGCTAGTGCCAGCGTGCTTGCGCCCCCTGCGAATGCGCTCTCGTCGAATAGCTCATCTTCAACCTCGTCATCCTCGGCGAACTTTACCAGCAGCTCCGCCATGGCGAATGCCGTGCCCCTGAGCGCGTTTACACATTTTGAACGCGCAAAAGAGCCGCTCTCCATCACTCATCAAGGGCAGTTTCCGGCGGTCACGGTGTCGTTCAATCTGGCTCCCAATGCGGCACTCGGAAGCGCCATCACGGCGATCGACAAAGTGCAGCAGGACATGCACATGCCGCCTAGTTTGCAGGCAGATTTTCAAGGCACGGCGGCATCGTTCCGGAACTCGCTGTCGAACGAGGCTTTGTTGATTCTCGCCGCACTGGTCACGGTCTACATCGTGCTGGGCGTGCTGTATGAAAGTTTTATCCATCCGGTTACGATTCTTTCCACTCTTCCCTCCGCCGGAGTAGGCGCACTGCTCGCGCTGATGTTATTTCGCCAGGACCTGAGCGTGGTCGCAATTATCGGCATCATCCTGCTAATTGGAATTGTGAAGAAGAACGGAATCATGATGGTCGATTTTGCGCTGGAGGGAGAACGCGAGCACGGCAAGAACGCAACCGAGGCGATCTATGAAGCCAGCCTGCTGCGCTTTCGTCCCATCATGATGACGACGATGGCCGCGTTGTTGGGCGGCATCCCATTGGCTTTAGGCACGGGAATAGGCTCCGAAATTCGACGGCCACTGGGCATTGCCATGGTGGGCGGACTTTTGTTGAGCCAGGCTCTCACGCTCTACACCACTCCGGTGATCTACATCTTTTTCGACACCCTCGGGGAAAGATTTTCCCGCAAACGTTCCCGCGGAACCTCGCAAGGAACGTCGCAGGGCACATCGCAACCGGCGGAACAGTCATGAATCCTTCCGCGCTATTTATCGAGCGGCCGGTCGCCACAACTTTGCTGACCATTGCCATCGCCATTGCCGGTGCGATTGCGTATGTGGTACTGCCGGTTTCACCACTGCCCCAGGTAGACTTTCCTACCATCTCCGTATCAGCGTCGCTGCCGGGAGCGAGCGCACAGATTATGGCGTCGTCGGTCGCGACACCGCTCGAGCGGCAGTTCGGCCACATCGCCGGGGTCTCGGAGATGACCTCTGCGAGTTCGCTGGGCAGCACGTCGATCACGATCCAGTTCGATTTAAGCCGCAATATTGACGGAGCGGCGCGCGATGTTGAGGCCGCGATCGCCGCGGCTCGCACCTATCTGCCAGCCAACCTGCCGGCGAATCCGACCTACCGGAAAGTAAATCCCGCCGACTCTCCCATCATGATTCTGGGTTTGACCTCCAAGAAATACGACCAGGGAAAGCTGTATGACGAAGCTTCGACGGTGATGGAGCAGAAGCTTTCTCAGATCAACGGTGTGGGACAAGTCGCGGTGGGCGGAAGTTCGCTGCCGTCGGTTCGCGTCGATGTAAACCCCACCCAGCTCAACAATTACGGCCTGACGTTAGCGAATATTCAAGCCGTATTGAGCACCCAGAACGCCGACATCGCGAAGGGGCAACTATCTGATGGCTATATAACAGCCGACATCATCGCCAACGATCAGATCTCAAAAGCCGACGACTACAAACCGATCATCGTTGGCTACCACAACGGCACAGCGGTGCGGCTCGAGGACGTGGCTCAGGTCACCGACGGGGTACAGAACATCCGCTCCGCCGGTTATTTGAACGGGATCCCCTCGGTCACCGTCATTATCTTCCGCCAACCCGGCGCGAACATCATCCAGACCGTCAACAATATTCGCAGCCAGTTGCCATTCCTGCAGGCTTCGATTCCGCAAGGCATCGACACCACGATCGTGCTTGACCGCACTACTACGATTCGCGCCTCGGTGGACGATGTGGAACGCACGCTGGTGATTTCGGTGGCGTTGGTCATTTTGGTGGTTTTTATTTTTTTGCGGAATGCGCGCGCTACCATCATTCCGAGCGTCGCCGTTCCCGTCTCTCTCATCGGCACCTTCGCCGTCATGTATCTGTTGGGTTATAGCCTCGATAACCTTTCCCTGATGGCGCTAACCATATCGACGGGCTTTGTGGTGGACGATGCCATCGTGGTGATGGAGAACATCTCGCGCCACCTTGAAGAAGGAGTCGAGCCATTCAAGGCGGCTCTGCTGGGCGCAAAAGAGATCGGGTTCACGGTGTTTTCCATCAGCGTTTCGCTGGTCGCGGTTTTCATCCCCATTCTCATGATGGGAGGCATTGTCGGGCGTCTGTTTCGCGAGTTCGCAGTTACGCTTTCGACTGCCATCGTTGTTTCGATGGTGATTTCGCTGACCACAACTCCCGCCATGTGTGCGCACCTGCTCAAACCGGAGACCAAAGAACAGCACGGCAGGATGTATCGTGCGAGTGAAAAATTTTTCTCTGGGATGCTTGAGCTTTATCGCCGCACGTTGCTCTGGACACTGGATAACTCGGTGCTGATGCTGGTGGTTTTGATTCTTACGGTGGCATTGAATGTGGTGCTGATTTACAAGATCCCCAAGGGATTTTTCCCTCAGCAGGATACCGGCGCCATCGTCGGAGGCGTGCAGGGGCCGCAGGATTCTTCCTTCCCCGCGATGGACAATTCGATTCGGCAGTTGGTCGGCGTGATCAAGAGCGACCCCGCGGTTGCTAACGTGAACGCTTATACCGGCGGAAACGGGGCTACCAATGCGGGTTTCATCTACATCGCCCTGAAGCCGCTGGATGAGCGCAAGATCGGCGCCGCCGACATCATTAACCGGTTGCGCCCCAAGTTGAACCGATTGCCCGTGGCTTCCGCATTCCTGCAGGCGGCGCAGGACTTGCGCATCGGCGGCAGATCGAGCAATGCACTTTATCAGTACACGATCCAGTGCGATAACGTGGAGGATTTGTCGAAGTGGGGACCTGTCCTTTTAGCGGAAATGAAGAAGCTTCCTGGACTTCAGGACGTGAATTCTGACCAGCAGAATGGCGGACTGCAGGAGTTGGTGACCTACGATCGACCCAGCGCGGCGAGGTTAGGAATGACAGCGCAGTCTCTGGATTCGTCGCTTTACAACGCGTTCGGCCAGTCCGAAGTTTCCATCATCTATACGCAGCTGAATCAGTACTACGTGGTCCTCGAAGTCGCCCCACAATATTGGCAGAGTCCGGAAGGCCTGAAGGATATCTACCTGCGCAGCGCCAGCGGCAGTGCGCCAAGCGGCAACCTGCCGGGGAGCGGTAACATTCCCCTCACCACGGTCGCCAGCTATCAATCCGGCACTACACCTCTCGCTGTGAATCACACCAGCTTGTTTCCATCGGTGACCGTATCTTTCAATCTAGCGAATGGCGTGTCATTAAGCGATGCTACGCTGCGCGTCGCTCAAATGCAGCAGAGGTTGGGGACACCCCCGACGATTCGGGGTTTCTTCGCCGGGACCGCGCAGGCGTACCAGCAATCGCTGGAGAGCGAAAAGACGCTGATAATCGTGGCCTTATTAGCTGTCTACATCGTTCTGGGAATCCTCTACGAGAGTCTGGTGCATCCGATCACCATCATCTCAACACTACCCTCAGCAAGCGTGGGAGCGGTGCTGGCGCTGATGCTGTTCAAGATTGACCTGAACGTAATCTCCATCATCGGAATCGTATTGTTGATCGGCATTGTAAAAAAGAACGCGATCATGATGATCGACTTCGCGCTCGTCGCCGAACGGCAGGAAGGCAAGAGCCCTGCGGAATCGATTTTCGAAGCCTGCATGTTGCGCTTCCGTCCGATCTTAATGACGACCATGGCAGCCCTGTTCGGAGCTTTGCCCTTAGCGTTCGGAACCGGTACCGGCTCGGAACTGCGCAGGCCGCTGGGAATCACGATTGTAGGCGGATTGATCGTAAGCCAGATGCTGACGCTCTATACCACGCCGGTAGTGTATTTATTCCTCGATCGCTTGCGGCTGAAGTTGCTGGGCAAAGAACGCGAAACGCTTCCGGTCCCGGCGCCAGAGGGCAGCGGCGCTTGAACTGGAATCGACGTGTTGCCGGTAAATTGAGCAGGTAGAAACGCTATGAATATTTTGCGGCGAAAATCGGCTGGTTCGGCGGTCAGGCAGTGCGCTGCCCTGCTGTCTTTATTTATATTATCGGGCTGCGTAGTCGGGCCGAAATACCATCCCCCGGCCAATCATGCCCCTCCTCCTGTATACAAGGAATCGCCCACTCAGTTCACCGACAACGGACCGTGGACGGTTGCCCAGCCGTCCGACGCCAAGCTACGCGGCAAATGGTGGGAGATCTTCAACGACTCGGAGCTGAACGCGCTCGAAGAAGACCTGAACATCAACAATCAGAACATCAAAGAATATTTCGAGAACTTCATGGCCGCCCGCGCTATCGTACGCGAAGCCCGCTCGCAGTATTTTCCCACCCTGTCGACTGCGCCTTCCTTCAGCCGCGCCCGAACCTCCGGGAGCTTGAACACGACTCCTGTCAATACATCCAGCAGTGGCACCGCGCCCCAACCACAACTGCAAAGCACGATTTATTCATTGCCGCTCGAAGCCTCGTGGGCGCCCGATCTTTGGGGCAAGGTTCGCAACACCGTTCGCCAGGCGCAGTACACGGCCCAGATGGACGCAGCGGATTTGGAGAATGAGCGCCTGACCGAGCAGGCTAGCCTGGCAGAATACTTTTTTGAAATTCGCGGGCAGGACGAACTGCAACTTCTCTACAACCAAACGGTCGAGGCGGACCAGAAAGAACTCGACTTGACTCGTTCGCTCTATGAACTCGGCATCGACGATCAAATCTCAGTAGTCGAAGCGGAAACTGCGTTGAAGAGCGCGCAGGCTGGGGCAACGAATGTCGCCATTGCGCGGGCACAATACGAGCATGCGATCGCCATGCTGATTGGAAAGGTAGCGACCAATTTTTCGGTCCCTGTGAAGCCCATGGTCGTGGCTCCTCCGCCCATCCCGATCGGCGTGCCATCGGAACTGATCGAGCGCCGTCCCGACGTTGCCGCCGCCGAGCGGACAATGGCCGCAGCGAATGCGCAAATCGGCATAGCCCGTGCCGCTTATTTTCCCACCCTCACCTTGGACGGCGCAGCCGGTTTTGAAAGCTCAGCATTCACCTCGTGGCTCTCCTGGCCTAGCCGCTTCTGGTCAATTGGAGCAACCGCATCAGAGACCATCTTTGATGCGGGCTTACGCCGTGCTACCGTCCAGCAGTACGTCGCAACCTACAACGCCGACCTCGCCGGCTACCGTCAAACGGTACTCAACGCGTTTCAACAGGTGGAAGACGCTCTGGCAGAAGTCCGCATTCTGTCCAAAGAAATCCAGCAGGAACAGGAGGCAGTGACGTCTGCTCAAACCTTCCTCAAGCTCGAAGAGGGTCGCTACGAAACCGGCATCGATCCCTACCTGGACGTGCTCGTTGCGCAAACCACGGTGCTGGCGGATTTGCAAAATCTGAATGCGCTTCAAGTGCAGGAGATGACCTCCGCGGTTGCTTTGGTTCAAGCCTTGGGCGGCGGGTGGGATCAGTCGCAGTTGCCGACTCCTGCGCAAGTGACGCAGAAGCCGCCCAGTTCGGATACGACCATCCAGCAGTAGTCGTCCGGCGGGTTGCGAAAAGGCCTGCGAAAATGGCTCTCCAAGATGCCTAGCACGAGGGTAAACTGGTGGGGTGGTGTGAGTATCCGCGCATGTTTGTGGAGATCGCCAAGCCGATCACTTTTGTTTCCTGCATTCTCTCTTTGTACGCCCTTTTCTATGCGGTTTTCTTCGCGCCGTTCGCCGCAGTTCATCAACGGCTTTACGACAGCCTCGGCATGTTGACGCTGGCAGCCGGAGTATCTCTGATTAGTGGATTGATTTTTCGCGATTCCGCGCCGAACCCACATACCAGGCTCGCCAGCACCCTCCCCATGCAACTGTTCTGGTGGGCCGCGGGCGCTATAAGTGTTCTGTTCGTCGTTTCCTGGTATTTAGAGAACCACTGCATCTTCTACCGGGATGTGCGCTTCTGATGGCTCGCGGAATGGAAATATGGGGGCAGCGATTGCTCCGACTTGCCATCGTGCTCGCAGCACTATTGGCATTGCTATATGCGGGCGACTGGCTGGCGTTTCGCTTTCACGTTGCGCATGGAACAGCTTACGACAGCGTCGAAGTGAATCAATTTCTGGCGACTCCCCTCAAAGGCAACAAGGTTGAATATGACCTGACGGGAACGGCTCAACAAACCTGCAGCCGTTCGATCTTTCCGCACAATGGAAATTCTGCCTGTTGGTGGCTGAGACGGCATAACGCCCAGTGGCAGTGAGGCAGGAACGTTCCCCCCATATGAACCGAGCCAGCCCGTTGATCGCACCTCCATCTTCATCCGATCCCTCAGAGGCCGCCAAACGGCTTCTACCGTGGCTCGTCGCAGTTGCTTTTTTTATGGAGTCGCTGGATACAACAATTCTCAACACGGCAGTTCCCGCCATCTCTTCCGCCCTCGGCGTCGCTCCTCTCAGCATGAAGGCAGTGCTGGCGAGCTATACGCTCAGCCTGGCAGTCTTCATCCCCATCAGTGGCTGGATGGCGGACCGGTTCGGAACCCGCCGTGTCTTCGCATCTGCGATCGGTCTATTCACCCTCGGGTCCTTTCTGTGCGGAATATCAAGCAACATCCACGTGCTGGTCGCCTTCCGCATCCTGCAAGGCTGCGGCGGCGCGTTGATGGTACCCGTGGGCCGGCTTACGCTGGTGCGAACATTTGCCAAGTCTGATCTTCTGCGCACCATGAGCTTCGTTTCCATACCAGCCCTGGTGGCGCCCATGCTCGGACCCATCGCCGGAGGTCTCATCGTCGGGTATCTGCACTGGCGCGTCATTTTCTTCGTTAATATTCCAATTGGGCTCGCCGGTTTAATCCTCGTTTATCTGCATTTGCCGGACTACCGCGAAGAGCACACCCATCCGCTCGATGTTGTCGGGCTCATCCTGTTCGGTTCTGGGGTCGCATTATTGTCCTATGTGCTGGAGATATTCGGCGAGCACACTCTGAGCGCGGCGGAGATGGCTGGGCTGCTAGCCTTGTCGATCGCATTGCTTGCCGGCTACGGAATCCACGGCAGCGGCCTTCCGTTCCCTTTGCTGAAGGTCAAACTATTCGGCATTCGCACGTTCCGAGCCGCGGTGAGCGGCAACTTCTTTACTCGCCTCGGAATCGGCGGAGTGCCATTTCTCCTGCCGCTCCTCTATCAGGTTGGCCTGGGTTTCACTCCGATCCAGTCGGGTCTGCTTGTCATGCCCCAGGCGATCGCCTCTATGAGTATGAAGCCATTCATGCCGCGAATTCTGCGTCGCATCGGGTATCGTGGCGTCCTCATCTCCAACACTCTAATTCTCGGCGTCCTTCTGATGGTGTTTGCAACCATCGGTCTGCGCACCCCTGCCTGGGCTATCGTGCTGGAGGCTTTCCTTTATGGAGCGTTCACGTCGCTGCAATACACGAGCATGAATACACTGGTATTCGCTGACATAGCGGAAGAGGACGCCAGCAGCGCCAGTTCCATCGCCAGCACCGCGCAGCAGATGTCAATCAGTTTCGGCGTAGCGGCGGCCGGGCTGGCCACAGCGTTTTTCGTTCCCAGCAGGCACTCCGATCCGGCCGAAATGATTCATGGCATCCATAAAGCTCTCATTGCTCTCGGAATATTGACCATCTTATCGACGATCGTCTTCCGCAGTTTGAAGAGCGGCGATGGCGACGATGTGAGTCTGCACAAGCTACTTCACCCGGAAGGATGACGCCAGTTCCACTGCGTGCAGGATGGTCTGTGGCAAAAATGAAAACGGCACCGTTTGCTGAGAGCTACTTAGTTCCCGCACCTACGTTTAAGTGGTCATGATCATAGTATTCGTAGGCTGACATTGGCTTCTCGCCGCCTTTTTTCCAGGTACGCGAATCTTCCGGCAGCTTGCCCAACACTCGCGCCATCTCGCGGATGTGCATCGCGACGGTGCCGCAGCACGCGCCAATAAAATTGATTCCGATGTCGCGGGCGTGTAGCGCATAATCCGCCATTTCTTTTCGCGTGAGCTGCAATGGATCCAACGCGTAGGGAAATTCCGGCAAGCTGGTGAAATCCGGCTTCTCCTTGGTAGTTCGATACGCGACCGGCTGGCACGCGAGATAGCCTGACACGGCCTTTCGCATCTCCTCCATCGGGCCGAGGATGTGCTCCGGAGGACGCAGGCAGTTCATGCCCACGATATCGGCACCGGCATCGAACAAAGCCTTTGCCGCGTCGGCCGCGCTCTTTCCATCGGTGGTTTCATTTTTGTTTTCGAAACAAATCGTGACCATCGTGGGCAGCCCGGTTTTCTTTCCCCGCTCTACTGCGATGAGCGCCTCGCCGAGATAAGAAAAAGTCTCACCGATGATGAAATCGACCCCCTCTTCCACCTGCACGGCGAGTTGCTCATCGAATGTCTTCCGCACGCGATCGGCAGCAGACGGGCTTCCCGGCTCGTACATCCACGTGAGGCTCAGGTTGCCAGCAACCAGGCATCGATCCCCCGCGACCTCGCGGGCAATGCGCACCGCAGTCCGGTTCAATTCTTCGATCCGGTTTTCGAGTCCCACGGTCGCCAGCTTGTCGCGGCTGGCGTAGAACGTAAGGGCCTGCAAAACCTCCGACCCCGCCTCGCGAAACTCCGTATGCAACTCGCGCAATGCCTCGGGATGTGTCAACACGGCCTCGGGAGTGAACGGACCCGCGCGCACCCACCCCCGCTTTTCCAATTCCAGCAGATATCCGCCATCGCCCAATACCGGGCCGTCGTTCAATCTCTCTAAAATCCCTTTCTTCTTCATGCATGCTCCTAATGAGTAGAAACTCGCTAACCCTGTGCCCCCTTGTGTCCTCTGTGTATAAGTCCTCAGCAAAACAAAACCTAAGCCGCGTTCTTGAAAAGCCCCTTCTTCCAGTCGCGCAAAACCTGCATGGCCGCGTTGCGCCCCGGCGCGCCAGTCACTCCGCCTCCGGGATGCGTTCCGGCGCCACATAAATAAAGACCACGAATCGGCGTTCGATACTGCGACCAACCCGGCACCGGACGCATGAAAAACAACTGTTCCAACCTCAGATCCCCGTGAAAAATATTTCCCTCGGTCAATCCATACGTCCGCTCAAGATCGAGCGGCGTTAGCACCTGCCGCGCTACAATCGCGCCCGGAACATTGGGCGCGTAGTCAGCAATCTTCTTCACCACGCGATCGCCCAGCAGTTCCGGTTTTTCCTCCCAACAACCCTCCCGCAATTTGTACGGCACATACTGGACGAAGCAAGTCAGGATATGTTTACCGGGAGGAGCGAGCGAGCTATCCGCATTCGATGACACCACGCAATCCACCCACAGCTCTTCCGGAATTTCGCCGAACTTTGCTACGTCGTAACATCGCTCAGCAAACTCGAGCGACGGCACCAGCGTGTAAAACGTTCGCTCTAGCGGTGTTGCTTGCGAAGGCGTCCCCGTAAATCGCGGCTCCTCCGCAAGAACGAAATTGACCTTGGCGCATGGACCATCCATCTTGATGCCGCGAACTGCGAACAAAAAATCTTCCGGCAACTCACGCGACGAAATCATTTGCAGAAAAGTCCGCTTCGGATCAGTGTTCGAAAGAATCACCCGCCCACGCACTTCACTTCCGTCTCCGAGCACAACGCTGTAAGCTCTTCCATCACGCACTTCGATCCGCGATACTGACGCCGAAGTTTTAATCTCCACGCCCAACTTTGTTCCGGCCGCAGCCAGCGCCTGGGTGATCGACCCCATACCTCCCATCACGTGCCCATAGAATCCCTGCAGTTCATGCTCGCCGCCGCTCAGCAGATGAAACAGCAAGCCAATCGCTGTTCCCGGCTGGTACGGGCCGCCATGCTTGCCGTAAACGTTGTTCGCCAGGAACATCGTCTTCATCTTTTCCGATTCATAGTTGTGATCGAGAAACTCGCCGAGGCTTCCGGTGAGAAAGGAAATCAGTTGCGCAATCTCCGCGCTGGAGATCCCGCGGAAGCGTTTCCCTGCGCGAAACAAATCGCTCCAGCCGTGGATCGTCGAAGTATCGATCTCCGGCGGCGGCTCCATAAAAAACGGCTGCAGATAGCGCGCGAGTTTTTTAAGTTGGTCATCGACCTGGATAAATCGCTCTGCGTCCTTCGTCGAGATCTTGCTGAACTCTGCCTTCGCACGCTCGCGGTCAGCCCACCATGGCACCACGTGCCCATCCGGGAAGGGAACCTGAATCGCCGGATCGCATGGGATCATGCGCAGACCATAATCTGCCAGCCGCAGCTCTGTAACCACTTCGGGCCGCAGCATGCTCGCGATATAAGAAGTGGTCGAAACCCGGCATCCGGGAGCAATCTCTTCGGTCACGCAACATCCGCCAACGATTTCGCGCCGCTCGAGTACAAGGGTGGAAAGGCCGGACCGCGCCAGATATGCAGCCGCAGTTAGTCCATTGTGGCCGCCGCCTACTATCACAGCATCGTAGATCGAATTGGAGTTCGACTTCCTCAAAATATTGACTGCAAGTCACGACAGTAGCATCCGAGCAGTGATAAATTACCGAATACAGCCAAAAAATGGAATTGAAAATTAGAGCCATCTTCGATATGCTTTCGTGACTTAGAGTCACGATGACCGGAGAATCATGAGCGGGATCGCCAGCAGTCCAGTGCAAACCCCACGTTATGCAGGCCGTCCCATGCCCCGTCCGCGCTCGCAGGCCAAACGCTCCCGTATTGTTGACCTGGCGATGCAGCACTTCGCGGAAAGTGGTTATCACGCTGCTCGCGTCGGCGATATGGCGGCCGCGCTCGGTATCGCCAAGGGCTCGATCTTCCAGCACTTCGGCAGCAAAGACGGCCTTTTCTTCGAAGTCTACAAGCGCGCCGTGCTCTCGTTCCCGAAATATCTGGACGCGCCGCCCGAAGTGCGCGCCAACGGTTTCTTCGACGTCCTGCATTATTGGCTGTTGCGCACGGAACACATGCTTCATGAAGATTGGATTCCGTATCGCATCTCGCTGCTCGGCAACTATGGTACCGACCTTTCTCTGAGACGCGAGATCAATCGATTTCTTGTGACCGAGGATCCCTACGGCACCGTCGCCTTCGTCCGCTTCGGCTTGGATCGCGGAGAACTGCGCCGCGACATGGATGTGGAAATGATCGTCTCCATTCTCGATTGGACCATGGAGCGCTTTCAGGATGCGCTACTCACAGCCGAGCTCGATCCCGGTCTCTTCCGCAGGCAGGGCGAAATGCCGGAGAAGAAGGAAGCGCGCATTCATCAGTTCCTGGCAGTCTTGCAGCGAGCCGTAGGTGTAGAATCCACATCGCCGCTTCAGGCGCGGCACGAGGTTCGCAAGCTCACCGCTGCCAATCTCGTGGGAAAACCCGAGAAATATTGAATTCACCGCAACGTGATTTAGTGGCAAGATTCGCCTCACGGAAAATCGAACCATGCAGACCTCCATCGAACAGATTCTTTCCGCCTACGACGATTGCGCCCCGCTTTCCCAGGCGTCTACGATTCCCGCATCCTGGTACACCGATCCGCGCATCGCCGAGTTGGAAAGGATCAACGTCTTCGGCAAGACGTGGCGGCTTGTCGCGCGCACGGAACAAGTGCAGTCGCCCGGGCAGTTCATCAGCACAACGGTGGCAGGCGAGCCGGTTGTCGTCGTGCGCGGCAACGACGGCGTTCTGCGCGCTTTCTTCAATGTTTGCCGCCATCACGCCGCCGCGGTTGTTACGCAGCCCTGCGGCCATGCGTCAATCTTGCGTTGCCCCTATCACGGCTGGAACTATGGCCTCGACGGCTCTCTGAAGGGAATGCCTGAGTTCGACGGCGTCGAAAATTTCGATCGTGCGCAGAACGGCCTGGTTCCCATTCGCGTCGAGACCTGGGAGTGCTTCGTCTTCGTCAATCTCGATAACCACGCGGCGCCGTTAACAGAATTTCTGGGCGGGCTGGTGAAGCGCATCGCTCCTCTCGGTGTCAGCAAGCTGCATTACTTCGACCGCCGCACTTACGACATCGCCTGCAACTGGAAGGTTTTCGTGGATAACTATCTCGACGGCGGTTATCACGTGCCCCATCTGCACAAGGGACTAAATTCAGTTCTCGACTACAAGCAGTACACCATCGAGAACGAAGACCGTTACTGCCTGCAATCGAGCCCGATGGTCGCCTCCGACGAAGACGCCGCCACCGGCTCCACCCGCAAAGGTGACCGCGCGTGGTATTTCTGGCAGCATCCCAATCTGATGATCAACTGCTACGCTGGATACATGGATACGAATCTGGTGATACCGATCGATGTTGATCACTGCCATGTAATCTTCGATTTCTATTTCGCAGACGTTAGCGAAGCAGGCCGCGAGTACAACGAGCAGTCGGTGAAGGTAGGCAATCGCGTGCAGGAAGAGGACCTGGGCATTTGCGAAGACGTACAGCGGGGGTTGAAATCCCGCGCCTATCGAGCCGGACGCCTCTCAGTGCGCAGGGAAGCGGGCGAGCAATTATTCCATCGCCTGCTGGCCGCAGATTTAAGGCGAGGTGTGGAAATATCTTCCGCCGCCGCGGATTGATTTTGGGTGGCGCAGCGCTTTCAGCGCTGCGATGACGGCGCTCTTTGTGGAACCGGCTATCAGCCGCCCCGGTTGGTTCAACCGAGAAACAACCTTCGAACTTTACAATGCAATTCGCTTCACAAGCTCGCATAAAACAATGGTAAAACGGAAAATCACGATTGGTCCCTATCTTGCGATCCCGCTTTGCTTTATTTTCATCGCCACAGCCGCCGCCCAAGATACCGCCATCCGCGCCGGCAGGCTCATCGATCCCGAATCTGGCAAGGTCCTCACAAACCAAACCATCCTCATCCACGACAACAAAATCGAAGCCGTGGGTACGAACATCATTATTTCCTCGAACGCCAAAGTCATCGACCTCTCGAACGCCACCGTTCTCCCCGGCCTCATCGATTGCCACACCCATCTCGCCGATGGCGCACACGGCTCCGAGCCGATGGGAATCTTCAGAAAAACCGCTGCGGAGCTGGCCCTTGAGTCCGTGCCCAACGCCCGCGCCATGCTCGAATCCGGTTTTACCACAGTGCGCGACGTAGGCACCTATCGCGCGCTCGGCGACGTCGCCCTGCGCGATGCCATCAATCGCGGCGACATCATCGGTCCGCGCATGTTTGTGGCCGGAGCCTACGTCACCATCACTGGCGGCGCAGGGTCCGACAGCGGACTCGCTCCCGACATCACGCTCCCTTGGGACATGCATTTCGGCGAAGCCAACGGCCCGTGGGAAGTCCGCCAGGTGATCCGCAAGCTTGCCTACAACGGGGTCGATCACATCAAAATTCTCTCCAGCGGCGCGGTGCTCACGCACGGCAGCAATCCCCACTCGCAGGAGTTCACGCTGGAGGAACTGCAAGCCGCGGTCGATGAAGCGAGCCACTTCGGTCTTCGAGTGGAGTCGCACGCGCACTCGCCGGAGGGAATCAAGAACGCGATTCGCGCCGGCGTAGCCTCAGTGGAACACGCTTCCATGATCGACGATGAAGGCATCGCGCTCGCCAAGCAGCACGGCACATATCTTGACATGGATATTTACGACGAAGAGTGTATTCAGGAAGAAGGACGACTGGGCAAAATGCCCAAGGATTTTCTGGAGCACGACGCGCAACTCGGCCAGCTCCAACGCGATAATTTTCGTAAAGCCGTCGCAGCCGGAGCAAAAATGTCCTTCGGCACCGACGCGGGCGTCTGTCCCTACGGCACCAGCGGGAAGCAATTCGCCTTCATGGTGAAATATGGCATGACTCCCATGCAGGCGATTCAAGCCGCTACCAGCAACGCCGCCGATCTACTCGGCCACTCGAATGAAGTCGGCTCCATCAAGCCAGGAAAATACGCCGACATTATCGCAGTCACAGGCGATGCCATCGCTGACATTCGCCTACTCGAGAATGTTCAGTTTGTAATGAAAGACGGGAAAATCTTCAAGCAATTCTAGGATTCATCGCACCGGCCGAAATGACAACCTATCACTGATGATCTCTCGCAATGGTTTCCTTCCAAGTTTTTGACTTGACCATCGCACCATCCTTCAACAGCTCGCGCGTATAAGTGTAGTAAAAATTCGTCCGATCGGTGGTCACCAGCAAGTGGCCGCGCCAAATCAAAGTGCGTCCTTCGAGAGCGAAAGAAGTCTCCGCCTCACCGCGCACAGAGCAAGTCTCCGGATGAGCGTCATCCGCTTCGTAGGTTAGGTCTTCCAAATCCGTTTCCGCGCCCCACGGATATTCCCCGCCTTCCTTTCCTTTCCAACGGACGGTTGTTTTCTGTCGAGCCTCATCGCGCTCCACCGTCCACTGACCCGGCCAGGGAAAGCCGATAGTCTTCACGTCAGAGCGCTCTTCCGAAGGTTCGGGCGGAGAAAATGCCTGCGCGGTTTCTCCATGCTCGTGCACAACCGGCAGCACGATTCGCGAGCCCTCAGCGCCGCCTAGTTCCAATGAAGAGATCATCGAGTAGGGCGTAGGCAGCATCATCGGCCACAGCGCGTTCGAGATCGCGACACGAATGCGATGTCCCTTGGGAAACACCCAGGAAGTCAAGTGCATCTCGATATCGAGAGGATAAACTTTGCCCGGCTCCAAATCGCGCGGTTCCGTCATCGAATCCCGCTGCGCACCGTTAATCCCTGCCCCAGTGATTTGCGTGACCATTCCATCCGGCGCGACATCCGACAACCGCGCGAACCAATCGGCCAGGGGCGCAGTGGCCGACGCCCGTAGCAAAGCGCGCGGGCGGCCCAGAACTGCCAGATTGTCTTTCAACGGCGCCGAATCGTACACGAGGCTGAATGCGTCCACCGCACGCACATCGCTCAGCAGTTCGCCCCACCAGAACCCCGCTTCCACACCGATGGACGGAACATACTTCAACTGATGTCTGTCTTCCTTGGCCGCGTTCTCGGCCAGCAAATGATCCGGCTGCAAAAATAAAATCGAATCGCGAGCATGTTTCGGCGGCCAAACATCTTCCCGCCGCCACTCGCCCGGCACAGTCTCCAAACTCGGATCCGGCGGATGCCAGTACTGCATATAAATCACCAGCCGCGGATCGCGCTCCACGCCGGTGTCGCGCCCCTTCAACCAATGATCGAACCAGCGCACGGCTTCATTCCGCCATTCAATCTGCGGACCAGGCACTGCGTCATTCGGGAACGTATGATTCCACGGACCAATGATCGCCTTCACCGGCCCGCGCGATTGCGTCAGCATATCGGGGACGTTGTCGCGGTATCCGTCGAGCAATCCACCTATCAGAAAACTGGGAATCGTAATCTCTTTTAACGGACGCACGCGGTCGCGCCAGAACGGCCCGTCTCGCTGATGCTTCAAGTAAAGCAGCGACCACGGCGGAGCATCGAACCGCGGGCCCAACACTTTTTCATCCAGCGTGTAATCCGGCGCGCCTGTCCATCCCTCCGCCATGTCCATGTTCAGTTCGAATTCATCGATGTGGGCGATTCCATCCACGTAGTGCACATCGTCGTGAAATAGCTCCGCCGTTGCATCTACCGCCAGAATTGCTTTCAATCCTGGCGCATGACGCATCGCCATTTGCAACGCGGCGAAACCACCCCACGAAATCCCAAACATACCCACATTCCCGTTCGACCACGGCTGATGCGCCAGCCAGGCAATGACCTGCTCTCCATCGCTCTGCTCTTGCTCGGAATACTCGCGCTCCGGCGGAGCGCCCTCACTCGCGCCGAATCCACGAATATCCACGCGCACACTTACATATCCTCGGCGCGCAAAGTAGGAATGCTTCGGGTAATCTCCAGCGGCGGTTCCGTCATCTTTGCGATACGGCAAATACTCCAGCAGGGCAGGGAACGTCTCTACCGACTTCGGTCGATCCGGCATGTAGAGCGTCGCCGCCAAGCGGACGCCGTCTTTCATCGGAATCCACGCCTGCTCCATGCGAACCCCGTAGGCGGGCGGAGACGGTGGATCCATGCCGAAAGCGATGTTGTACGGACTCAAGAGGAGGAAGAGAGTTCCAACCAGCGAACGGCGTGCCGCTCGGATCAATTTGTTTTCCTCATGGTTCCTGCTCCCTGCGCAACGCGCGCAAATCAATCCCCAGTTGCTCCGCCTTCTTATAGAGATGACTGCGTTCAAGTCCCAACGACTTCGCCGCTAAGCTCATATTCGAACGACTACGCTTTAATTCCGCAAGAATCGATTCCCTCTCGAACACGTCGACGCGCTGAGATAACGGCCCCGATGAAAACGTCGAAGACATTCCGGTTCCGGTAGTGACGCCTGCAGGAATCGCTATCTCCACCGTCGCGCGATCAACTTGCCCGTCAGTCGCCAGCAGCATCAGCCGCTCCACCATATTGCGCAACTCCCGCACGTTTCCCGGCCAGGTATGCGACTGCAGCGTTTCCATCGCCTCTGCAGAAAATGGAACCGGCTTCCATCCGTTCTGTGCGCACACCTGCGCGGCAAAGTGCGCCACCAGCGGAGGAATATCCTCCCGCCGCTCGCGCAACGGCGGCAAGACGAGAGGAAAAACATAAATCCGGTGAAATAAGTCCTGCCGGAATTTATCTTCACGCACCCGCGCCTCCAGATCGCGATGCGTGGCCACAACCACGCGCACGTTCACGCTCACCGGCTTATCGCCGCCAATGCGCTCGACTTCTCCTTCTTCCAGTACGCGCAGCAACTTCGCCTGCATCGCGAGCGGCATATCACCGATCTCGTCGAGAAAGATTGTTCCATGGCCGGCCTGCTCGAATTTTCCAATATGCCGCCCCGCCGCTCCGGTGAATGATCCCTTTTCGTGCCCGAACAGTTCCGACTCAATCAGTTCCGCCGGCACCGCGGCGCAGTTCAACGTTACGAATGCTCCGCCGGCACGCGAGCTGCGCTCATGAATCGTTCGTGCCACCAGTTCTTTCCCGGTGCCGGTCTCACCCAGGATGCAGATTCGCGTCTCGCTCGCCGCCACGCGCTCCAGTTGGGCCATTACTTTTTTCATGGCCGAGCCTTGCCAGACGATCTCGTGCTTGCCCAGCCGCTGCTTCAGTTGCCGGTTCTCGCTTTCCAGCCGCTGCAACTTCAGCGCGTTCTCAACGGTAAGCAAAAGCTTTTCGGTGGAAATCGGCTTCTCCAGAAAATCGAGCGCGCCCAGCCGTGTTGCCTGCACTGCCATCGCGATATCCGCCTGGCCCGACATCATCACCACCGGCGCTGCGATTGCCTGCGCCTTCAACTCTTCCAGCAGCGCCAGCCCGTCTTTGTTCGGCATCACCACGTCGGACAAGATCAGGTCGAACTCCTCTGCCTTCGCCAGTTCCAGCGCCTTCACGGCGTTATCGCAGACGACAGCCTCGTGGCCCGCCAAACGAAATGCTCGCGCCAGCGAAGCCAGCGTATTCGCCTCATCATCCACAATCAGCAAGTGTGCTTTTGTCGGCAAACATCCCTCTCAGATATCTTGTGTGCACCGCAAAGGGGGCGAAGGTACACTAAGGAAATTCATTCGATTCCCTCGTGTGACTTCTCGTCGTTCGTGGTTTCATTTTCTAGCAACCGCCTAAGATTGTTTCTCTCGCGGCAATTCGATCACAAATGTTGTCCCCCGCCCCGGCTCACTCTGCACCCGAATTCTCCCGCCGTGATCGCTAACCACCGACTGCACGATCGCCAACCCAAGCCCGGTGCCGTTCTGCTTGCTCGTATAATAAGGAGTAAAGATTCTTTCGCACTCCTCTTTGGTCAGCCCTGAACCTGTATCTGCAACTTCAACGATGACGTTGCTATCCTCTCCGCGCGTACGCAGCGTCAATGTTCCGGCTTGCGGCATCGCGTCCATTGCATTGAGCACAAGGTTTGACAGTGCTCGATGCAGCAGATCCGCATCCGCCGGCACGGGCGCCAGCCCCACATCCAACTGTAATTCGCACGCGATCTTTGCAATCCCAGCCTCAAGCTGCGCCTGGAAAAGTTGAGCTACTCCGCGAATAAGATCGTTCAGCTGCACCATCTCAAAATGCGGCTGCGGCATTTTTGAAAATTCGCTGAATCTTCCAATAACGCCTTTCAGGTTCGAGATCTCCGCCAGCAGAGTTTGTGAACCCTCGCGGAAGACTTCCTCAAATTGTTCCGGATTCTGCTGCCGCGCGCGCACCAGATTTTCCACCGTCAGTTGCAGAGGAAATAAGGGATTCTTCAACTCATGCGCGAGCCGCCGCGCCAGTTCGCGCCATGCCGCCACCCGCTGCGTCTGTACCAGCCGCTCCTTTTGCGCCAACAACTCCGCCGTCATTCGATTGAAGGATTCCGCCAGCACAGCTAATTCGTCCTTGCCCTCCACGTCAACCTTAGCATTCCAGTTTCCTGCTGCAACCTGCCGAGCTGCTGCCGCTAGCTGTTCGACCGGCCGCGTCACCCGCGCCGCCGCCCAACTGCTCAACAGAATTGCCAGCAAAATTCCGCCGCCTCCTACCAGCAAGGCTGCGGACCGAATATGCCGCTTCAACTCTACATAAATTCGCCGCGAGTTTCCGATCAGAAGAATCGCGACCAGCGGCCGATCCTTACTCGTTGCAGTGCCGGCTCCCCACAACGGAATGGCGTGAAATACTTCATCGTCTGCGTGATCTTTGGACCACGACACCACCGCCGTCATCTCCTGTCCATACTTCCGCACTGCATCGATCAGCGGCTCGAAGAGTTCCCCAGAACCGGTTTTGTCCGCCGACGCATGGATCAGCAAATCCCCCGAAAAATGGTCGCCTCGATTCTGATAAAGCAGGGCACGCATGCCCGCGGGCAGGTCAAGAGTGGAGAGAAAGTTCTTGTCCAGCCGTCTTCCGCCGATCACATAGATCGGATGGTCTCCCACACGAGTAGAGCGCACGGCAAACAGCCCGAGGGCGGTTCCATCCTGCAGCGATTCCTGCTTGAGAAACGCTCCCTGCTCGGACGCGGCCGCGAAGGTGCTGAAGCCTCCCTCGGGATACCCGAATTTGGCCGGCCATTGCGCGGAAGAAACGATGGTTCCATCACTGGCCACGAATTCCAGAAAGTCCAGTCGTTCATTCTCCGCCGTCGTTTTCGCCAGCTCGAAGTACGGACCGGAATCGACCACCGCGCGATTCAGCGCCAGAGCCATGTGATTCGCCGCTTCTGATCTTGCGACCGCTTCCACCCGTTGAACTACGTCATCGCCCTGCCGATTAAATTCGCGCCGGAACTGCATGACCAGCGCCGCGGTTCGTTCATCATCGCTGCGCCCGAATGCGTGTCGTGTCACCTCCGACACCAGCCACGCCACGGCCGCTACCGACAAGAACACCGTCAGCGCAAATACGGCGAGCAGTTTCCGGCGAAACATCATGGTTCTTTATCCATCCAAACCTCTTCCAGCCGCCAGCTTCCATCCGCCCCCACGCGCCAATCTCTTACCGCCGGCGAAAGTGCCCATTCCGCTGGAAGATGAAGCAGTGGAATTACGCGCTGCTTCGCAACCAGCGCTTGCTCGGAGGAATACAGGTCCTCGATGGAATCTTCTGATGTTTTCGGCACCATAACACCCAGGGCAACGGCCAGTCCACCTAGCGAGCCCCACGGATCAGCCGATGCCAGCGTGATTCTTACCAGCCTTACATCAGCAGTCGCCTCAGCCGTGAGGCGCAATGTCAACCCAGCGTCCAACGCATTCAACGCAATTCGCTCGACGAGCGTCCGCGCTAGGGGATCGTTCGCATCATATCCCAGCGTGAGGTGTGGAGCGGCGCGAAGCTGCTCCCGTTCCGGGCGGGCGCGCTTTGCGTCGACGTTTGTAGAAAAAGCAAACCCGTATCCGCTCATCCAGTTCGGCAGCAAACCAGCAGACGCCTCTCCCGTGCCTTGTAGCAGCACGCTCCGCATCGAGCCGCGCTCAATGCTGTGGGCCAGCGCCGAGCGTAGCAATTTATCATCCGCCGTTTGCGCCTCGTTAGCAAAAGCCAATGCCACCAACTCAATGGGCTGCGAGCTGCTTACGCGGTGCCCCGCCATGGCCACGCGTTGCACTTGCTCCGGCGCAACCTGCACCACATCCGCTTTTCCTGAATCCAGTTCGAGCAACTGTTCGTGAACATTGATCCCCATCTCGATTTCAATCGTGTCTACGAACGGCCGTCCGCGCCAATGATTTTCCTCCGCTACGAGCGTCAATCGCTTCCCCGGTTGCCAATCTTCGATGTGGAACGGGCCAGTCCCGCTGATCTTTCCACTGAACTCTCCACCTCCGTTCCTCTTAACAATATTGTTGTGCGTAAGCGCCAGCTGCACGGGCAGATCGGAGTCGGCGTGATCGCATTCCACGATGACGAAATCTCCCTCGGCAAAAACTTTCCATGAGGCATTCGCCGTCCGCAACGCCGACGCCGCCATCTCTGGAGTTAGTTCCGATCCGTCGTGAAACCTCACTCCTCGCCGAATCTCAAAACGCCAGCGTTGATTACCGGTCTCCGGTTGCCAGCGCGTCGCCAGTTCCGGATGAACCTCACCGCGGTCATCTACCGTGACCAGCGTTTCAAATATCAGCGAGAACAGATTTCGCCGTGCCAGCGAGTCCGGCTGAGTGTTGTCGCCGGGGTCGAGCGACATTGGAGTCTCCCGCACTGCAATGCGCAGCTTTCCGCCATACTGCGGCCGCGTTTCAGCTGCCACTATCCGAGCGAGCAGTAGCAGGCTACTCGCCGCAAGCCACAGCCACACGAAACGCTTCATATTCTCCTCGCTCCGGATCCCGAACCACAACGATCGCGTTGTCGTACTTCACATCCGCCCATAAAGCTGTAATCTCGCCGGGAAAATCCGAAGCTGCGCTCACCGGCACTGGATCACGATCAGCAATCTCATAAGCCCGCAACGAATCGCCGCCGTTGGTATCTTGCGCCGTGGCTAACAGTTGCCAACCCGCTCCGCATCCCGTTCTTACGGTCGCCATGTCGCTGCCCCAGTTCAGCTTCGCGGACTGCTCGGTTACGCCGTCTACAAAGTGAGCTTGTCCGTCAGTTCCCGCAAATAGCCACAGCACGTAGTTTGTTCGTGGGAGCGCCGCTGCCGAATAAAACTTTGCGACGCTGGTCAGCTTGCCAACCCCCGGCGTCAACGCGCCAGTGAAAAAATTTCGCGAGCCAGCATAAAATCCGCTTAGCGGTTGCACGCCCGCGGCACCCGGCAGCGGCCACGGATCGTCGCTGTCGCGGCATTTCAAAGTCAGTGGGACGCTGGCCCCGGTCTGGCAGAATACGCCAGGAAGATAAACATCAAACAGATGATCCTTCGCGAGAATCAATAGTCCGCGCAGATCACGGGGCCAAGGTCGCGCGTGCGTGATCGCCAGACTTTGTTCCGTCTGCCACTTGCCGGACTTCTGCCGGTAGATCGCGACCTTGTCACCATCCAGAACCGCAATGTGCTGCGGAACACTGTCTTCGTCAAGCACCGCTACATCGAGAATTCGGTCTTTCTGAGCCCAAAGCGGAATCTTTCTCAGGCTCATGGGTAGAGAATTGTGTACGACGCCCACTTCCTCGTTGTGCGGAATAGAAACTATCACGACTGCAGGCTCCGTATTTCCCTGACGAATCTCCGCTACCCAAACATAAAACCGGGGATTCTCCGAAAGCGTTACCGTAACCGAGGCCGCAGCCTGTTCCGCAGCAACCGAGCGCGCTCCCAAAGATTCCAGCTCTACGCGCAACAGTCCCCTAATTAAAGCAAAATCCTTCTTCGCAAGGGACGAGCGATTGTCCAACTTAATCGAAACCGCCCCTGGCCCAGTTGCCGCCACGATTTTTCGCGCTAGGAGTTGTGCAGGCGTAGTCCAATCCGCCGCAAGAGCCGCGGGGAAACACAAACTCGAAAAGAGAAGGATCGCAGCCAGCGCCCCGCGAAAGTAGCGCCGGCCTCCGGCCGGCTGTCGCGCGGACATCTTGCCCGCGCCGCCGACAGCGGAACGCTGCTCTTCTGTTCCCAACCCCCACTGCTTCGAAACATGCACCGCAGGACCCATTCCATCCCCCGCCGACCACACGCTCACTAACTACTGACCGCTGGCCACAAATCACTTCCGCTTATCTCTCCGCCTGCCCCGCCTGGTTCGCCACGTTCATGCCGCGCAAAACGTCATTGGCGAAAAAGAATTTCCCATCAGCCGGCACCATCATGATCTGCAATTTGTCGGAGAGTCGCTCGGCCACGATCTTATTAATCAGCAGAGGGTTTTCTTTCAAAATCGCCGCCTCGCTCTTCAGGCGCTCCGCATCCGCCACCGCCGTTACGCGGATGCGATCCGCCTCCGCATCTGCCAGCACTTTCCGCCGTTCGCTCTCAGCCTTGCTATCGATTACCTTCGCCTGCGCCTCCGCTTCCGCATTCTGAATCGTGGCTTCCTTCCGCGCCTGTGCCTCCAACCGGCTTTGCTCGATCTGCTTCTGCTTCAACGGCAGCGTGTACTGCATCGCATCGGCCTCGCCCTTCGCCTGCAACACATGGACCTGCGCTTCACCTTCGGCCTGCTTAATCTGCTGCACTTTCGTGGCTTCGGCTTCGAGCTCGGCAATTCTGACTTCTTTGCTCTTCAACTCCGTCTCAACGCCCATGCGGTCATTCTCCTGCTCCTTCAGCAATAATTGCTCCAGCCCTTTTGCATATTCGGGAGGCAACTGGATATCGCGGAGCATTACTTCTTTGACGACAATCCCATCCGCCGCCAACTTCTGGGTGATGAGCCCCGCTGCCCGCTGCCGCACCTCTTCGCGCTTGGCCGAGAAAACATCGCGCACCGTGTAGTTCGGCACAATTTCACGCCAGACGCTCGCCACAGTCGGCGGCACAATTTCTTTCTCCACCGGACGCGGCAAATTCCCCTGGATATAATCCAGCCGCTTGGCATCCAGCCGATATCTCACCGTGATCGCCAAACCGAGTGTTAGACCCTCTTTCGCCTGTACGTCCAAAAGCTGGGATTTACCTGCAACGTTTCCCGCCGCATTCTTGCCACCCTCAGAAATGCCAGTAGTAAAAATCTGATCCCTCGTATCGAACAACGCAACATCTTCGACTAACGGAACCACCATATGCGCGCCCGGATACAAAGTCCCGGGCACCGTCCCGCTAGTCTGGCTCACGCGCACGCCTGCCATGCCACTTGGCACCACGACAATGCTGAAGGCCACCAGCAGCGGCCCCCACGCCAGCATGGCGAGCGCAAGTGATGTTCTCCATCGAATCGCCACCGGACGCGCACCGACAGCACCACCCGGAGTCTCCAACGCCCGCCGGTACAACACTTCACGATACAAATCATAGGTGAGAATGCACACGGCCCCGAAAATCATTCCTAGGCCGCACATAGTCAGCAAATACTTCAAAGCCAGCATGGTAGTTCTCCTTTGCGAAATCTGATTTCGCGGAACTTGAATTGGGGTGGCGCAGCGGGCCTCCGGCCCTGGCCAGAGCAAGCTTTCAGCGCTGCGATTCGCCGTTCGTCATTTGACTGTCTGCTTTAGCCGTTGCGGCGACCCCGAGGTCTGCGCACTTATCAACACAGGCTGCCGACTAAAGAAGAGCCGGAACACCTGCCCGAAGATCAATTCCTCCGCCAGCAATGCCACAGCTATCGAGAAAATCAGTCCTGCCACAACCGCCATGAATGTGATTGCCATCTGCATAAAGTCCTCCCGAGAGTCTCAGATTCACCAACCCCGCGATCTTTTACTGCCCTCCAGCCGCCTCCGAACCGTGCACCGCAACTACGTCAGGTGCCCCGCCAAACACCGCCGCAATCTCCTCATCCCGCTCTCCGCGAATCTGCACGATGTCGCCCATGCGCAGCATCGCGTACAACTTCTCCACATCGCGATTTCTCAACCGTATGCATCCATGCGAACTAGCGTGGCCCACGGACCTCGGCGAATTCGTCCCATGAATTCCGTAACCCCTGACGTTCAAGCCCATCCAGCGCGTCCCAACCGGGTTGTCTTTTCCCGCCGGCATCACGACACCGTCGTGGTAATAAGTCGGGTTCGCGACACGTCTCACGATCTCAAAATCCCCAATCGGACTTGGGCTTACGTCCGCTCCCACGGCGACGGAAAAATACGCCAGCACCTTCCCGTTCTCGAGCACTGCCAGCCGCCGATCCTCGATGCTCACCAGCACGACCCGCCGCGCCCCCTGCTTATTCGCAAAATCCTCAGAGCTTTGCGCGGCGCTACTGGCCGCGAACGCCGGGACGAGAATTGCTAGCGCCAACTTTGCACCGAGTATGCTGACCGTAGGTTTCATCGCTTGCCACCTCGCATATTTGCTTTTGGCAGGATGAAGCCCAAACCGTAGCCAATTGAAAAAGCATGGCTTAGTCGAGTGCGAGATCGACTCCGTAACCCCACAGTGTGTCAGCAGCAACACACATGGACAAAGGAGTTATGGGATTGAATTGACGAGGGAGTAGAGAATATTAAAGAAGGAATCACAACAAACGCAGCCCGTGTCACCTAAGGCCTGAGGCCAGTCACCGAAAGAGAAAGACGCGATGGGGAGGTGGGGAGGGCACTCAATCTCAACCGTCTCTCTCTTCCACTTCTACTGATTAGTGCGGACTTTAAGGCGCCCGGCCCCTGCCGTCTGGGGAAACGGCTCTGTGGGGTTCTGTGGGTTGGGACCGGGCGATTTTTAACTAGTAAGGACTAGTTCAATGACGGCATTCTGACATGAGCAAACCTTCATTTCCGTGACCGCCGTCACCATTCTGCGTGACCAATGCCCGTTCTCTGTCTTTACATTCCCGGCGCCGGAGCACATCTCACAGTGACTGCCATCACGGAATAATCTCCTCCGCCCCCTCAAACTGTAGGTCGAGCGGCAAACCAATTTTCATCTGGGAGAACCTTTCCATGGCCTATGTAATTACCGATGCGTGTATTAAAGATGCTCTTTGTGTCGATGTCTGCCCTACCGATTGTATTCACCCCAAGCAGGATGAGCCCGGCTTCGAAGAGGCGACTCAACTATTTGTCGACCCCGCGGAGTGCATCGATTGCGGCGCCTGCGTTCCGGCCTGTACCTCGGATTCGATCCTTGCCGTGGGCGACTTGCCGGAAGATAAAAAGGAGTTCATCGAGCGCAACGCCGTCCACTTCAAGAACTAATATCCGTTTCCTCCTGACGGGGCAATGAATCGGCGCGAGGGGTGCGATCGATTTTCATGGGTCGATCGCACGCCTTACGCCGGTGACGCTTCCTCGAAGTCTCTCTGCCTCATGGTTGACCAAGGTTCTTCACCATTGACTTTCCCCACTCCTGCGCCCTATCGTTGCCCGCATGAATGTAGTCAAAGCGACGGGCAACTTCGAAGCGTGGCTGGCGCAGCGCACGCGCATCGACAAAAAAGACCTCCGCCTCAAGCACGAGCGCATGAAGACCGAACTCTTCCCATTTTTTCGCGCTACTTACTACCGCTGGGCGCAACTTTGGCCCGAGGTTTGCTCCGACCTTGCCAAAGCGCCGCACGTGCTGGCCGTTGGCGACCTCCACGTGGAAAACTTCGGCACCTGGCGCGATATAGAAGGCCGCCTGATTTGGGGAGTCAATGACTTCGATGAAGCCTGGCCGATGGCTTACACCATCGACCTGGTCCGCCTCGCGGTGAGTGCACATCTCGCGGTTGAAGCCGGCAATCTTCCGCTAAAAAGAGAAGACATCTGCGACAGGCTGCTGGAAGGCTACCGCGAGAGCATCAAAGCGGGGGGGCGCGCTTTCGTGCTGGGCGGAAAACATGAATGGCTTCGCCTGATTGCGGAAGGCGAACTGCGCGATCCCGTCCGCTTCTGGAAGAAGATGGATGCGCTCCCCACCGTTAGGTCCGAAGTCCCGATCAGCGCAATCGATGCTATCGAACATCTCATGCCCGCGCCCGGCATCAAGTATCGCCTCGCGCATCGCGTCGCTGGACTCGGTAGCCTTGGGCACGCCCGCTATGTTGCTCTCGCCGATTGGCACGGCGGACGAATTGCCCGCGAAGCAAAAGCGCTCGTACCATCCTCCGTGTGCTGGGCGGAGAGCCTGAACGCTCCCAAAGATCCGGGACCCGCGGAAATCCTCTATCAAACCATCATCAACCGCGCCGTGCGCTGTCCCGATCCTTTCGTTCAACTTCGCGGACGCTGGATCGTGCGCCGCCTCGGCCCGCATTGCTCGCGCATCGAACTCGCTTCCTTGCGCGGCCCCGATACCGAACTGCGTCTGCTCTCCGCCATGGGGTGGGAAACTGCCAACATCCATCTCGGCCAGCCCTCCGCGCGCAGGACCATTCTGCGCGACCTCAACAAGAAAAAAGGGAAGTGGCTGCACCACGCGGCCGAAGCCATGCTGCAGGTAGTCCGCGAAGATTGGGATGTATGGAAGAAGAAAGGCTACGACTGAGCTACTTCTTTGGGTCGAGCACTTTAGCTCTGCACTGAATCGGGAAGGGCACGACTTCTTTAGCCGCTGACGAGCTCTCGCCTCTCGCCCGATCGGCGCTTTCTTCCGACAAATCAGGCTGTCGCACTCCGCTCAATAACCTGCTCGGAAGTAAGCCCGTACAGCGGAGGCGTCGGTACATCCAGAAAAGCCAGATAAATATAAATCTGGCCTCGATGATGGACCTCGTGCTCAACCATCGCCCGCATCCACTTCCAAATCGTAATGCCGCCACCGTCTGGCGTCCTGCACTCCCCGTTCAAATGGTCCAGGCGAGAAATCATTTCCCGCGATTCCTCATGCAGTCTCTCCATGAAAGAAATGATCTCGTGGTAACTGGAAGCCAACTCTTTGCCACAGCCGGCATACCGGCTCGGCCCGCCGGAAAGAGTTTCTGCGAAGAGGTAACGATTCGCAGTAGCTATGTGCCGAGCCAAGTCGCCTAAGGTGAATTTCCCTTCACGATAAGACCAGTCAACTCTGTTTGGAGGAATGCACCGCACCACTCGCATGGTGCGCTGATGAACTTTGTCGAAGTAATCGAGAAACACTCCCAGATCCCGAATTTCCATGATGTATATCGCTTTCAAGTTCGCTCGGCCGTAGCGGACGCCTTAGTCGCGCTCGCGACGCGGCTGTGCAGACTAGCGACCGTTTCATCAATCTCCGTTGCCAAGCGCGCAACGAGCTCAGCCGCTGACTGCCGCTGCGCCATGCGCACACCTTGTCCTGCCCACAAAGATAAAAATTCTGCGCGTCCCTGCTTCGCTGCCTCCGTCCGCAGCGGTCGCGTGAGCGCATTCTGCAGCGGGAAGGGAAGAATCGAATCCTCCTCGCTTTCGATCCCCTCCATAAATCGGTTCACAATTCCGCGCGCCGGGCGTCCCGAGAAGGCGCGGGTAATTCGGGTCTGATCTTCATGCGCGGCCAGGATCGCCTTCTTATAAGCTTCAGGAATGCCGGATTCATGGCACGTCAAAAATGCCGTACCCATTTGAACGGCAGACGCTCCAAGCGCGAGCGCTGCAACAATGCCCCGCCCGTCGACGATGCCCCCGGAAGCAATCACAGGCACGCGAACCGCATCCACGATTTGCGGAACCAGAGAAATTCCTCCAATCATGCCCGCAGCAAAATCTCCCCGAAACGTCCCTCGATGGCCACCAGCTTCACTGCCCTGCGCCACGATCGCATCGACGCCCGATTTCTCCAGCGTCAACGCCTCGTCCACTGTGGTTGCAGTGCCGATCAGAAACATGTTTCGCGTCTTAATTATCTCCACAGCATTCGCGGGCAGCTCGCCGAAAGTAAAACTGAACACGGACGCACCAGTTGCAAGAGCCGCCGCCAGTTGTTCTTCAAAACTGCCGCCGCCCGGTTTCTGCAATGATGGGGACGGGAGACCCAGTTCGGCGAAGTATGGCGCCATGCTGGCCAGAATGGTCTCCGCGTTGCCGCAATCCATACTCGGCGGTATGGGCGCAAACAAATTGATTCCGAATGGCCGCGAGGTTCGCGCACGCACTGCCGCAGCAGTGGCAGCGATTTGTTCTGGATTCAAGTAAGCTGCGCCGATGAATCCCATCCCGCCTGCGTTGCAAACCGCACCCACAAGGTCCGGGGTGTCCCCGCCGCCGGCCAGCGGCGCCTGAAAAATTGGATGCGCTATCTTCAATTTTTGGGTGAGAATCGCAGTAACACTCATAACTTGCCCCGCCGGCACCAACGTAAGGCTAGCTGTGAATCATCTCCCAAATTCTGGCCAAGTGATGGTCGTCATGCTCCGCCACAAAATACAAGTGATCCACCAGACGCATCGGCTGCTTCAAGCGCGGATGCAGCAGCGAGCGGTTAAACTCTTCGGCTCGCAATTTTCCCAGGCGATCCATCAATCCTGCCCGTGCCTTGCGAAATTCAAGAAGAATATCCTTCGTTTCGCGCGCGTTGTGATTTGCCTCATGAGTCTTGCGATTGCTAAGGTCCGCGATCGTCAGCACGTCCCCACCGCTTAAGAAATCTTCCACCCGCGCCAGCCATAAAGGTTCGAGATCGACAAGATGCCCGGCATGTTCCTGGGCCGACCACTTGTCTGCCTCCTTGCGCACCAACACCTCTCGCGTGACTCCGCCCACCATCTCGTCTATCCGCGCCGAAGTGCCTCGCAAGCGGACACAAAGGTTGGGTAGGTGCTCTACCGGGAAAGTAAACTCGAATTTCCGTTCAAACCATGCCGGAACTTGGCTCATCGACTAATCAGATGGGCAATGTCATCAAACCGCTCCAATATTTCTGCGTTTTTGTTCTGCCAGTTGATTTCCCCGTTTCGAATCCCTTACGGCGGTAACGCCTCTTCGCGATTTCTGCGTTCGACATCGAACATACTGGCTCGCGGGGAAGCTGCGATACTTTGCCGTCGCGGTGAACGTATCGTCGCTGTGAACGCCCCTATGAACAAGGAAGAGAGTGACCGGATTCACGATCTCTGCTCCCGAATCGCAGAAGAACACGATCACAAAAAATTTCTCGCCCTCGTCGAAGAATTGAACCGCATTCTTTCCTCCCGAGAGCGCAGCTCAGAAAGTAAGAAGAAGGGTGAGGAACGCGGCTCATGAAAATCGGAGAGGCGAGCTCTTTCTAAGCGAATGCACCTAGAGGCTTTCTCCATCTCTTCTCCTCTCTTCTCCCAGCCCATTTGCGTAGTTATTTCAGGCGAATTGGTGTGTCGCATGAACGGAGCCTTGAGGTAAGGCGCATCCAATCAGCATGGGCACTTTAGCGAAGGAAGACATCATCGTTAGGAGACCAGCAAAGCAAGAGAAGCTAATGCCCCAGCGGGCGGGCAGCCGCTCCGACGCCGCCGGTAAGGCGATCAGCAACCTCATATTACTGTCCGTTCCGCGGCAAGAATACGCACTCCTGCGGCCCCATCTCGAGCCAACGGAACTGCCCCAGCACCTCGTGCTGGAGGAGCCCGGCGGCAAGATCGAATACACCTATTTTTTGAACGAGGGGATGGTGTCTTTGGTGGCCCTCAGCCGCGACGGAAGAAGCGTAGAAGTTGGCATCGTCGGCAAAGAGGGCATGGTCGGAATGTCGTTGATCGCGGGACTGAGGCAAGGGACCTTTCGTGCCATCGTGCAGATGGAAGGGACTGGAGTGCGCGTGCGCGCCGACGTTTTTCAAGACCTCCTGCTCTGCGCTCCGGCCTTGCGTGCGGAACTTAGCCGTTTCGCTCTGATGCACGGTATGCAAGCCGCGCAGCTTGCCGCCTGCAATCGCCTGCACGAAGTGGAACAGCGCCTGGCTCGTTGGCTGCTTATGTGCCAGGATCGCTTCGATTGCCAGTTGCTCCCACTGACTCACGAATTCCTGGCACAAATGCTGGGCACTGGGCGCCCTAGCGTCACGCTGGCGGCGGGCGCTCTGGAAAGTGCAGGACTAATCGAAAACCTGCGCGGCAGGGTAAAGATCCTGAACCGCAAGAGCCTGGAAGAAGCAGCCTGCGAGTGCTACGGAGTCATTCAGCACTTCAACGGTGGGCTCGGCCTGAAGTAGCCTGTCGAAGTCCGCCGCCTTATCAGCAACTTGAACAAGCTCCTCTGCGGTACACTGTTTCGCCGCATGTTTAGCACTCCGCAAAATGCTGACGACCTCCTGACTCAGCTCGAAGCCGCTAAAAACCGATTTGATCACGGCCACGCGGCCGTCATTGCAAAACTAATCGCCCGAATTTCCCGCCTTCAGTTCGACAACCCTCGCCAGGTTATCCGCTTCCACGAATGCCTGCTTTTCCTGAGAGCCTTCCCTCATGCTGCGTCTCACGTTCTGCGCCTGGAGCATCTTCTCCGCACTTTTCACAAGCGCATCGAGAGGCTTCGCTCGCTTCGCGCCGACATGACTCTGTTCGATGACTTCGACACTTCCGGTATATCCGGCACCACGATGCAGGACATTCTTTCCTTCGATGTCGCGCAATGGTTCGCACGCCGGTATCCGGATGACAGTGAAATTGCCTGGAACGATTACTGGGATGACTATCAGTCCGAGCGTAACCGTGGTACTACATGGCCACGCTTCATTCCGCTGCTCGAAGAGGACGCGAATGTCGAAGCTAACATTCCCTGGCTACGCTGGCTGGATGCCGCCCGCGGACGCCAGCGCCCGCTGGCCTGGCTCGTCAGCCGCTTCGCACGGCTGCCACTCCCCAGTCGCCAGCGTGCAGAACTCTACGATTCGCTTCGCCTGCCCCTGCGCTGGAAGGTGGAAAACTCAAGCCTTTCCCGCACCTGTGACTGGAGGCAACCGCGTCAAGTCTTCGTTCACAACAGCCCTCTTATTCGGCGCAGTGAGGTTTCTCTCGCCCGCGAACTGGCTCTACCCGCTCCGCGTTTGGAAAAACTTTCTGCGGCCGCGGGCGAATCCGTGATGAACGATATCCGCGAGGTCATGGCCGTGCGCTACCGCGAACTTTATGGCACCACGTTAGGCGATCCGCGCTCAGTAGTTCGGGTCAATCTCGGGCGCGGCGCGGTCATGTATTTCTGGGGGCTGCCCCCATCCCGCCGTCTGCCCCTCCGCGCCTATCTTGCCGGCTACACGCTGAAAAACGGCGTCCCAGTGAACTACATTGAGGCGATCGGACTCTGTGAGTGGATCGAGGTTGGTTTTAATACTTTTTATACGTACCGGCAGGGAGAAACAGCTTGGATTTATGCGCAGGCGCTGCGATGTCTTCGCGCCCTCGCGAAAGCTGATTGCATTTCGATTTATCCCTACCAGATTGGCCAAAACAACGACGAAGCCATCGATTCCGGCGCGTTCTGGTTTTATCGCAAACTCGGTTTCCGCTCGGGTCGTGCCGACCTGCGTCAGTTGTGCGATGAGGAGGAGAAGAAAATTGCAGGCGGGGTGCGGTACCGGACGCCGCCCCGCACACTGAAAAGGCTGGCCGAAGCGCACATGTTTTACCAAGTGCCCGGAACTGAGGATGATCAAAAAGACTCCGGTGCCTGGGATAATTTTTCCGTACGCAATCTCGGTTTACAAGTCAACCGGCGCATGGCGACTCGATTCGACGGTGACTCTAAAAAAATTCGCCGGGCTTCTACCCTGGCCGTGACACGGGCGCTCCAGATCGACCCCGATGGATGGAATGAGGACGAGCGGCAATCGCTCGAAAATTGGTCGTTGGTTTTGGCTCTTATACCGGCCTTCGGCCGATGGCCGGACGACGAGAAACATCGAGTCGCCAGAATGATCCGTGCCAAGGCGTCCCCTAACGAGACGGTCTATCTTCGCCACACGCAAAAGGTGCCACGCCTGCGCGCCGAACTCCTGAAGATCGGTTCGTTCACTCTGAAATGACGTCTATGATCTAAAATGTTGGCATGTTCCTGGAAGCACTGGAATCTCGCCTGAAGGTTATCGAAGAGGAGATCCTCCGCCTTACCAAGCTGGCTGCGCAATCGGGGAACACCGAGGAACAGGAGAACCATCTGCGGCTCGCGCAAGATCTGCAACGGGAGGCGCGCGAACTGCGCTTGGAGATCAGGAACCGATCGCAGCCGGCAGAGACGGCCGCCGAAGGCGCCCGTCTTAAGAAATCGCTTCTTGCCGCGATTTAGGCTTACAGGTCCCGCGGTTATTCCTTAGGCCTTAACTCCTCAAACGCCGGATCATTTTTCAACCGCTCGAGAAAACTCTTTTCATAACTCGCCAGCCCCGGACACAGAAAATGATGCTCGCGCGTGAACCCAAACGTTCTCATCTCGTTCATCGCCTCATCCGCCGTCCAGCCTTCCTCTGCCATGCGATAAGCCGCAATCATCATTCCGGTGCGGTCGTCGCCCAACCGGCAATGTACAAAAACCTTCTTGCCCTTGTTCTCGTGCAAAACCTTCAAGAACTTCGTAAACACTTCATCTTTCGGCCACGGACAGTGCCAGGGAATCGCCACATATTTCATTCCTAACGCCTCGACCTGTTTTTTCTCCGTCTTGCTGTCATCGTGCGTGTCCACCACGATGTTCACACCCATGCGCGCCAGCGCCTTCAGCCCGGTGCTGTTCAGTAGACCGCCGCGGTACAAATTAGGGGTGACCTCGCCGAAATTCGGCACACCCTTTTCCTGTAGTTTCTGCCCGATCGCCCGAGTCGCTGGGGACTTCGCATCCTGATTCACCGGACCGCTCGTTTGCGGTCCGGCGCTCGCCGATAGAGTCAACGTGAAAGCTGCGGCCATTGATAAAACCTTCTTGAGAGGAAAGCATCCGTTCATAGAAATTTCGTTGAAATAAATAATAAGGATGGGTTCGAGCGACGCACCGAGAACCGAGAAAAGACCTTCAGTTCCCGTGACCGATTGTGACCCGGCAGCCTATCTTGTTCTGATGGCTGCTTTTCACCTTAAGTTGTTTCGAATCCTTACAGTTCGTCGTCGCCTACTCTTGTGAAGCCCCTCGTTTTTAATGCGGCTCTTTCACACTGCAGTAACAATCGTTCCGTATAGTGGCTAACTCATAACCTTACGCGGAGAACAAACATGGCCACAGCGTCAGCATCCCAAACCCTGCTTGATCAAAAGCTCTCTCGTTCGCCCGGCAAGATCGGCATGTTGATTTTCGGCGTCGTTTTGGCCGTTGGGATAGGCTATGCCGGCTCCAGCCTTATTCACGATCTTTCCTTCGTGCACAACGAATCTGTCTTGCCGTTCGTTCTTCTGGGAGTCGCCCTTCTGGTCGCGCTCGGCTTCGAGTTCGTGAACGGATTTCACGACACCGCGAATGCAGTCGCCACGGTCATCTATACTCACTCGCTCGAGCCTCACATCGCCGTGGTTTGGTCCGGTTTTTGGAATTTCCTCGGGGTACTCGCGTCCAGCGGTTTGGTCGCATTCGCCATTGTCTCGCTGCTTCCCGTCGAACTCATTCTGCAAGTCGGCAGCAAGGCCGGATTCGCCATGGTCTTCGCCCTGCTCGTCTCCGCCATCATCTGGAATCTTGGTACATGGTACTTCGGCTTGCCCGCCTCCAGTTCGCACACGCTCATCGGATCGGTCATCGGTGTCGGCATCGCTAATCAGCTTATGAACGCCCGCAGCGGCACCAGCGGCGTGGATTGGGGCCAGGCCGCCAACATCGGGAAGTCGCTTCTTCTCTCGCCCATCGTCGGCTTCGGTGTGGCGGGCCTCTTATTGTTGCTTGCCAAGGCCCTGATCAAAGATCCCAAGCTGTATACCGCTCCCGAAGGCACCCAGCCGCCGCCGTTCTACATTCGCTGCCTGCTCGTTCTTACCTGCACGGGCGTCAGCTTTTTCCATGGCTCCAACGACGGACAAAAGGGCATGGGCCTCATTATGCTGATTCTTATCGGCACTGTCCCGACGGCCTACGCCCTCAACCACGCCGTCACCTACCAGGATTCGCAGGATTTCATCGCCGTCTCCCGCCAGGCCGCCGATGTGCTCAGCGGCTACGTCAGCCCCAACGCCGCCGTGGGCGACCCCCACGACGATGTAACGAACTACATCCGCGACAAGAACTTCACGCCCAACACCATGCTCGCCTTGCGTACATTGGTCAGTGACATCGGGAACGAGACCGCTCTCTATAAAGAGACGAAGAACATTCCCAACGACCAGGTCCGCAACTACCGTAACGACATGTACCTCTGCAGCGAAGCCATCCGCCTGATGCAGAAGTCTCACAACCCAACCTTCACCGGCAGCGAAAACGCCGTTCTCGCCAACTACAAAAAGCACATCGACCAGAACACCCGGTTCATTCCTCTCTGGGTGAAAGTGGCCGTTGCGATGGCCCTCGGCCTCGGCACAATGGTTGGCTGGAAGCGCATCGTGGTGACTGTCGGCGAAAAGATTGGCAAGCAGCATCTGACCTACGCGCAAGGCGCCGTCGCCGAGATCACCGCCATGGCCACCATCGGTGCCGCTGACGGTTTCGGTCTCCCCGTCAGCACTACCCACGTTCTCTCCTCCGGCATCGCCGGCACTATGGCGGCCAATCACTCCGGCATACAGTGGTCCACCGTGCGCAACCTGGCCCTGGCCTGGGTACTCACGCTCCCGGTAGCCATGTTCCTATCGGGACTCTTGTTCTTCGTTTTCCGCAAGACTTTCTGAAGCTTTGCGCCAAAAAAAGCTGCCCCTTCAGCCCCGCCTGTCGAGGCGTGGCCGATGATCGCTCCGTCGCAGGGATGGTGCCCAGGTCGGCGCATCAACACCGTGAACTTTATCTTCGATTTCGCGGATCAATCCGGCGTTCGTTGACCGCTATGAGTTCGATGAGCTCATGGACGAGCTGGAGGTACTTCGCATGGTCGGTTTCTTCCTGAATGCTCTTGCACAGCTGGTTCATCTGTTCGCGTTCCTCTGGAGTCATGGGAGCAATTGGTTGCCGCAAAAACGAAAAATGGACCCCAGAATGTGTCAAAGCGCCCAGAAATATTGCATGCACCGCAGCCCTCGGATTGATCGGGGCTTCGACCCGGGTTTTCTTTTGCCTGACGCGCTAGGGTCCGCTTCGCTATCGCAGGCGTAGGTTGTGGTTGTAGACTGTTTTCAGTATTTCAAACACAAATTGCCCCTTGGCTATTCATCACTTATGGAGCGGATTACGATGCAACTCCGATTTTCGGCCCTCCACCGGAATGCCTACATGCAAAACACGGTCGGCGTTATTTTCGCTCTCATTTTGTGCGGGGGATTAGCCCAAGCACAGCAGGCAGCCAAGCCCGCGGCCTCGGCCATTGGCGATGCTGCTCGCGGTAAGTATCTGGTGGAGAGCGTTGCCATGTGCGTGCAATGCCATACTCCGCGGAATGGCGATGGGACTCTTGATCGGACCCGGCTATTGCAGGGGGCGCCGGTAATTTGGGCGCCTGCGAATGGGGATCCCAATTGGCCGCTAACGGCGCCGAGAATCGGCGGTTCGATGCCGGCGAGTGACGCCGACATGGTTAAGCTGCTGACAACCGGCGTTTGGATTACGGGCCAGCCGCTGCGGCTTCCCATGATGCCTTTCCGCATGAATGACGCCGATGCCAAGGCCGTGGTCGCCTTCTTGAAGTCTGTGACGACTACGCAATAGGCATCGCGGGCGGTTAATCGATGGCATCTGGAGCGGCCGAGGCTAGGTCCACCACACTCGCGGAACCGAAGCACGGGAACGCTTTACCTCTGTTATGCATGGCCGCGAGTATTCCCGCCAATACCACGACACCCCTAAGGCATGGGCGTAAATACCTGATGAGCAGTCGCTCTCGCAGACTTAAGTGCCCGATGCGGCGGCATTTACCCGGCTAAGAACCTAGGTTGAAGTTCTCTACGTTTTCCCCGGTATTCTCTGCGCGTGGCAAAAGAACTACTTTAAGGCGGTACAGGTTTTTCTGGCGGTTTAATTGGGCGGAATTCAGCGGGCATTCACACGCGCTTATAACGATGTGCTACGGCACCACACTCTGCAGGCCGCCGCAGCACTTGCGTATTACTTTGTGTTGTCGGCCATTCCTAGCGTGATTTTTCTTTCGGCAATCGTGGGTTTTATTCCGCTGCCGAATCTGTTCGGCCACATTCTTGGTTTAATGGCCCGTCTTCTTCCGCCGGCCACAATGCAGGCCGCTTATCCAATCGTGAACGATATCGTCTCGTCGCGGCGGATCACGTGGCTCTCCTTCGGAATGCTGGGAACAATCTGGACAGCATCCTCGGCCTTCGACGCGATGATCGAGGCGCTGGACATTGCTTATGACGCACCGGATGACCGTCCGATTTGGAAGACGCGGCTTCTGGCAGTTGGGCTGGCTGCGATCAGCGGAGGATTGCTATTAGTAGCGTTCGCAGTGAACCTCGTCGGCCCTCGATTTGGAGATTGGCTGGCAGCGCGGCTCGAACTCTCGGCGGTTTTCGTTGCGATATGGCCTTTTCTGCGCTGGACGATCGCCATTGGCTTTGCCGTGCTGGCCGTTGAAATTATATATTTTCTCGCTCCGAACGTTAAACAGAGATTCGCCGCCACGCTTCCTGGCGCGGTGCTTTCGGTCGCGGCGTGGAATGGCCTCTCTTCCGTGCTGGGATTTTATTTTCGGCATTTCGCTAACTACAACCGAACCTACGGAGCACTGGCGGGGCTGATCGCTTTCATGGTGTGGCTGTATTGGACTTCGTTTGCATTATTGGTGGGCGCCGAACTTAACGCTGAACTTGCGAAAGAAAGTAAGAAGGGACGCGTGTTGCCGAGAGGTGCGCCTTCGGAACACAGTTCGGAATCACATCCCTTGCCTGTTGATCGTGCTGCCTAAACTGCGCCCGCAGTTTAGAGTCTAGAACCGCGTGTGATAGCGGCCATCCACTGAAACTCCTCCTAGTTGATCGCGGGTTACGCTTACCGACCAACGTTTATTGAGCTGATATTCACCTTGCACCGTTTCCGTTCCCGGCTGAGAAACATCGGTGGAGAAGGTGAAGAGCAGATTTTTTGTTACGCGCTGTTGCACCGCGACCTGAGCGGTGGTGCTCTGGCCGTTGCCGCCCATCACGGGATCGATCTGCAAGCTGGAAATGCCGGCGAGTTTCTGCAGGCCTCCGGCTAATTGGCTGGCCGCCTGCGATGCGATCATTGAGTCCGTGCTCTGACTGCTGGCGGCCGATTCCTGGGTCGTCTGGCCGCGCGCGACTAGATTAATGATGTCGGCGGTGGCCAACGGCGGATCGGAAACGTAGGATGTGGTCAGTTTATCGAGCGGCCCGCGCATGGTGAGGGTGAGGTTGTACTGCTCGACGTTCGTTGTGGCGGAGATGTTAAGGACTGGATGAGTTTCGGTCGGATTGTCGAAGGTGAGCACTCCATTTTGCAGTTGATAGCGAACGTTGCGGTAGAAAAGTTCGCCTGAGGTGAGCGTCGTGCGGCCAGTGATGACGGGGTTAGCGGCGGTGCCTCCTACTTGCAGAGCGGCTTGTCCCTCAATGCTGACTTGAGAACTGGTCGCGCTTAGATTTTGCTGCGACTGCAGTCCGATCGCGAGATTTATTGTGTCTGCAAATCCGGGCTGAGAAATTGTACTAGCCGTGCTGAACTGGTCGGCGAATTTCGAAAGATCAAAGTCGGGGGTGAAGGAAAGACTATCGATCAGGACGCGGCCATTCAAGCTGGAAGCCTCGGTCGTGCCGCTGAACGCGAGGTTTGTGTCAAGCGACGAGCGCAGTCCCTCCGGGTAGCGCAGACGGATTCCTTTGCCTTGCAGCGCAAGATTGAACTGCACATTGGGCTTGTATGCCACCGATCCGCCAACCGAAACCTGGCCGCCTCCCACTTGCGCAGTCATCTGCGAAAACTGCACGCGGTCGCCTGAGATATTCAGTGTGCCGTTTAATTTTTCAAGACCTATTGGAGCACCAGCCGTAGTCATCGAGACATCCTTGATTTGCAACTGCCCTTGCAGTTCGGGTCGCGCCGTTGATCCCGATGCGTGAACGTCGAGCGCCAGAGTACCGGAACTGTCGATGTCTGGTGCGAATATTTTCAGGATGCGAACGTTCACCGATCCCTTTGCGGAGAGCGTCGCCGAGCCATCGCCGCCGATCGGCAGGCGGCCTTGGACATCAAGAGACGTGTCGGTGCCCCGAATCGAGGCGGGTTGCAGAGTGACCACAGAATTGGCATAGTCGGCACGAATTGGATTTGTGATCCCGATCTCCAGTGCTTGATAGCTGGCTTTGAGCACCGGGATTGAGAGATGGGCCTCAAGTTTAGATATATCTTTCAGCGGGCCTTTCAGGCTGGCGTGCAACTCGGTTTGGCCTTGAAATCCGGCGGAAACGCTTGGGGCGTAAGTGGCCATCAGTGCGTCGAGAGGAACGGTTCCGGTATCGATGACTGCGTTCGTCTCGTAATCGCCGGTTAATGCAACGCGGGCCTGCGCATGAACAGCGGCTTGCGAAACCTTGGTGTCGAGATTTAGGTCGGCGTAATGATCGGCAATGTGCAGTTCGGCCTTTATGCCGGAAATCGAGTTTTGCCGAACCTGCAGTTCCGGCAGTTGCACGATTGCGTTCAGTTGCGGATTGTCGAGGGTGCCCTCGCCGCTTACGGTGGCACTCACGGTGCCAATGAGTGGAATGTTTTTGGCTTGCACCGACTGCAGCTTTTGCAGAACGATGGAGGGAGCGTTCAGTTTGACTTTGTAGGATTTGGTTTTTGGAACGTAGGAAAAGTTTGCGTCGACCGCGCCTGCAGGAACGGCGAGACTTAGAGTGTAAATGATGGCGCCGTCGGCCGCGTTAAATTTGACTACGAAGTTTTGAATCTGCTCGCCATAGGCGCGCGCGTTGGCAAGATGGACCGTTCCGGAGCCTGAAGGATTGAGTTCGGAGCCGTCGAGAGACAGGTTGGCCGACAGGTCGCCGGAGATTGGGAGATGCTGATTCGCCAACCGCTGCAGACTGGCGATCGGCATCTGTTGTACGTCCAGGCGCGCCGATATTGCGTTTGAGGGCTGATAGGACCAATCTCTCAGAGCCACCGAAGCGCTGAAGGTGGCCCGGCCTCGTTGCTCGCTGACCAGCGAACCGTTTTGTATGGTGAGTGCTGAGGGGTTCGCTTGCATCTGAAGACTTGCGCTCTTCCACTGGCTGCCTTCCACCTGCAGATTTTGGGCATTGAACTGCGCCGCAATGGCCGGCTTTTTCATTGATCCGTGCACAGTCACGTTCAGTGTGGCAGAACCTGAGATTGCAGGAATTGTTGTCTGGTTGGGGTTGAAGGACGATGCCACAGCTACCAGCTCGTGCAAGTCATTGGCCGCAAATTGGATCTGGAGGTCGGAACGATCGCTCACTTCTCCGTTCGCGGTCAGCGTGGCCGAAGGGATGCGCAGAGTCGTCTGCCGCAGCGTAATGGATTGGTGGGGACCGTCGTAGGTTAGATGGATCGCGCCGTTGACCGGAACGTTATCTGCGGAGAGATTTGTTTTACTGCTGGCCACGGCTCGGACGCTTAGATCAGAACTCGCGCGCAGATTGTCAATGCTTCCCTTCAACGCCGCTTCGGCTTTTCCGCCAAGAGTTCCGGCGAGCGAAGCGCTTTGCAGTTGATTAGCTCGCAATGTTTGCTGCAACATTCTGAGTGAAATGTTTTGCAGAGCGGCTTGAATGTGCGACTCCGGAGTTGTGTCCAGGTGTTGTATTTCTGCCTTGGCGGCGATGCGCCCCCCGAGCGAATTTACGGTGAGATCGCTGACCCGCAGGTTTCCATTAGCCATCTGGTATGTTCCCTGCAGTTTTCGGAGTTCGACTCGACTTCCGGAGGCAATTGCAGAGAGCGCCTCACTGGCAACGTGGCCATCGATCAAAACATTGCGCAAAAGTGGCTGGTTCGGAGTTGCGCGATAGTGCAGGCTTCCGGAGAGCGAAACGTCGCCGGCGGCTTTGACGCGTGGGGAAATGCTGGCGAAATCCTGCGTGTGAATTTGAATTTGATAGTCGCCATCGGCCGCTGGAGTGGTGTAATCCGAAAGCCGGGCATGCAGACTTACGGTGGACGAAGCAAGCTTTAGAATCGCGGATTGCAGATTGAATTCCGAGGGCGTGGCGCTGAACGATAAATTCAGATTGTGCGGAAGTGCGGCATACTCTGCGTAACGAATGGTCCCACTCCCGTATGAGAAATGACCGTCGTAGCGTTTCTGCAGGGATGCAAATCGAATGTCGGTCCCAAGGTTGTGAAGATCGGCGTCGAGAGGGGTCTTGCGGTCGTTGTAGTCGATTTCGCCGTTCGTGATCTGCGCGTGTTCCACGGCAAAATCGAAAACGCTGGTGTGGCTGCTGCTCTGATTTTGCGGCATGCTCGGCAGATTGTTGTCTCCTTGCCGATTTACCTGAATATGCACGATTGGACGGGCAATGAGAAGTTCACTCAGCGCGACTTGGCGGTGCAATGCCGAAACTATTCTTAAACTAACCGTAAGCTCGTCGGCGTGCAGGAGAGGCGGTTGATCGAGGCCTTCCGTGCCTCTGATCGTGATGTTGTAAAGATGCGCGGTGAGCGTTGACAGATTGAACGCCAAACCTCCAATCCGCGCCTGCGCGCCGGTCGCAGCGCCGGTTTGTTTCACGATCTCGCGAATCGCAAGTTGCTGGAAGCTGCCGCTCTTCAAATAAAGATATCCAGCAAATAGCACAAGGACGAACAGCAGCAAAAGTCCCAGAAATGCCCTGCCCACGATTCGCTTCCAATCCATAATTCTCCTAAAAAGCCTGACCGATGGTGATGAAATACTGCGTAGGATTGATTCCCGGAACTGGATTCAGCAACCGGCCGATGTCGAAGCGGACCGGGCCAATCGGCGTTGCGTAGCGCAGGCCGAAACCTACGGTGCTGGTGTAGTTATTCACGAAATTGTTAAAGTTGATCGCCGAATAAACGTTTCCGCCATCGTAAAAAATAACTCCGCCGACCGACTTCGTGATTCTCAGGGGAAATCTGACTTCTGAGTTCAGAATAAAAAGCTGCTTGCCTCCCACCGGAACTGTTACGTCCACGCATCCCGATTGATTTTGCAGAACGTTGCAGAACGGAACCAGGCGTTGGGGACCGGCTTCATCGATGGGAAAGCCGCGCAAAGTTGTTCCCCCGCCTGAGAAGAACAACTGACTGGTGGGGACGAAGCTTCCGGAAAATGGCGACGCCAATCCCAGCCGAATGCTGTTGGCCAGCACCACGGAGCGAATTGGTTTGTAGTAGGCGTACTGACCGAAAAGTTTGGTGAAGTTCGCGCTGGAACCGAGGGCAGTGGGCGTTACTCCAAAGTTGACGGTTGCGAACATTCCCTTGTGCGCATCGAGCGGCTTGTCGCGCGTGTCACGCAGAAAAGTGGCCGATACGGTCGATAGAAGCACGTTCAGGTCCTGTGGCAGCACAAGCTGGGGGACCAAAAGATGCGATAGATCTGTCTTGTTGAAGTCGTAACGAAACTGTATACGGGTATTGGTTTTGCGCTTCAGAACTTTTTCGAGCTGAAAAGAAACGTCGCCGAGCGCAGCGGTGAACAGGGGGTTCTGGCTATTGCGTTCGAGAGAAAAACTGGTGAGGGAATTCCATTTCCTACCGAAAAACTCCGGCTGAGCATAAGTTGTCAGATATTTCTGGTCCAGTCGAGAGAGCAGTATTGACGCGCTGGCGGTTTCACCCAGGCCGCGCATGTTGTGACGGCTGAACGCGATCGAACCCAGCGGGCTGGCGAAAGTCTCCTCGCTGGGAGCGATTTGATTTCCGTTCAATCCGATCGTTCCTCCGCCGCCGGGAAGCGCTACTGTCCCGGTTGGAATGTTTCCGCCGCGATGCGATACCTCAAAACCGAATCCATAAGTGATTTCGTTGCGTTTGGCCTCATGCACTTTTACGAGAGTGGTTTCATTTGTCTGGTCCGTGATGGGCTTCTCCGGTCCGACGCTGGCCCAGTCAAAGATAGTCAGGTCGTACAGACGGCTTTCCGCTTCGAGCAATTGACCACGCTGCATGGGAGCTTCGCGGGGCACGTGGGCGGTTCTGGCGATCAATGAAGTGCGCGTGTGCTGTTGTCCCAAATAGACCACATCGTTGATCCTCACCAACTGATGTTCCGTGATCGCATACGATACATTTACGCGATGCGGATCGTTGCCGATCTTATTCACTGTCGCCTTCACTTCGGCATTCAGGTAACCGCGATTCAGGTAGGTTGCCGAGATGCGATTTCGATCGTCGGTCATTTTCCGTGGAGAGAACGGCGCGCCGGACTTCAGCAGAAAACTTTTAGGAGCATTCAGCTGATCGGTGCTGACGTATTTATTTCCTGAAATCTGGACGTCCTCAACGATCGTCTGTGCGCCTTCCTCGATCTCGAAAGTAACGTCAATTTTCGATTCATGCTCGGCGGTCTGAGACGCGACTTTCACCTCTTCGTAACCCCGATCGCGATATAGGGACTGAATATTTTCTGCGCTCTGTTTCAACAATCTCTGGCTGAGGCTGCCGTGAGTCCAGATGTGCGACTTTTTCACGACAACCTGTTCCATCAGGTCTTTTTCGGGGAGTGCGTAGTTCCCGTGAAAAAGGATTCGGCCAACCTTATGTTTCTTGCCGCGATCGATGGTGTATACGATCAAAATTTGATCCGGTTGTTTCTGGAACTCGGTGGTTACTTTGACGTCGTAATAGCCTTTCTTCTGGAAGTAGTCCGTGAGATTGCGTCGGCCTTCGTCCACCAAATCCTGATCGACGGCCCCTTCGGAATAAATTGGAATGAGCTTTTTTGCCTCGCGCCCGCGCAGGAAAGGGAGGAATCCAAGCTTCGCGCCGACGGTGCGCACGGTAACGATTGGACCCACTTCGATTTTGAAGGAAATCTGGACGCGATTGGTCTGCGGATCAAATTGTGGCGGATTTTCATGAATCGTGGTCGACAGACGATGTTGCTGGCGGAGCGCGCGCTTGATCAGCGTGGTCGCTTCGTGGATTCTGGACGGCGAGTAGGGCTTGCCCGGTTTCAGCAGGCCGCCGGAGAGCCGTGCGCGCAACGACTCAACGGCATGCATTAGACGTGTGCTGTCGGCAGTGTTTGGACCCTCCAGCTTTACTGCCGAGATGCGGGCTTGCTTGCCTATCTCAACTGCAAAGCTCACATTGACGAGCTGGTGGGCGTCGTCGATGTGAGTTTGCGCATGAACCGTTGACTGAAAATAGCCGTTTTGCCGCAGAAAAGTCGTCAGCGCTGTTTCCGCGAGCGGAATGCGGGAGGGATCGTATGGCTCTTCATCGGGGAGATTCGCTAGTTGAAGAAGGCGAGTGTAAGAAAAATGTTTTTCGGCCCCGGGAAAGTTCACCGCGCCGATATAATATGCCGGCTCCAACAAAAAGTTGACGCGAAGGCCGGTGACTTCAGGCTCAACACTCACATCGACTTTTGGGAAGCCTCCGGCTTCTTTAAGTTTCTCCGCCGACGCCTGAATTTCCGATTGGGAGTAAGGCGCTCCGGCCTTTAGGCTAACGAGCGGTAACAGCGGTTGCAGATCGCGGTGGGGATTTGCAATGAGCGAAACTGCGCTTACATTTTGGCCTTCATAAGCGGCCTGGGGCGCTTGCGGCGCGAGTTGGGCCAATGCGGTCACACCGAAAAACATTACGACAAAAACCAACGAGCGTATCGCCAAGCACCTGACCCACTTTCAGCGAGTGGAGGTGGGCTGCCCGAATGGATCGAGACGAATCGAGACCACCAGTTCGCAATGTGCGAGATGTGATGCGATTGATTCCACGCGAGTTGTCATGATCTCCCCCAGTCAACTCGGGCCTCTATACGGATCGACCGATACAGCACGGACCTGAGCCACTTTGCTAAATTTCCAGTGTTTCGTAGAGTTTTTCGCTTTAGTCACGCGAACCTGCTAACGTCAGCACATCCAATCTTTTCATGCTCCCCACGATCCTGTGTATCGATGACGAGTCCGAAACGCTGAAGCTTCGCAAGGAGCTTTTGGAGATGTATGGTTTCAGGGTACTGACGGCGCTGTCGGGAGCGGAGGGATTGCGAGTCCTGTCGCAGAAACAACCCGTTGACCTTGTGCTGCTCGATTACGTTATGCCGGGAGTGGGCGGTGACCGGGTGGCGGAGGAACTGAAGCGCCTTTACCCAAGCTTATCTATTATTGTCATGTCGGGCTTCCCTGACGTGCCCAGCAGCCTGTTGAACATCGTGGACGGATACATACAAAAAGGAAGAGATCCCGAAGCCGTTATAGGAACGATTATGAATGTGCTCGAACGCCGGAGGTAGCTGTCTCTTTGGCAAGCCTTTTAATGTCAAACTGTCGACCTACAGGGAATCCTGTATTGAGGCTCCTAAGGGTGGCCACTAACATCGCCACTGCCGAAAAGAAGGCCTTTTTCTGTGGGCCTGCGGTTGGCGCAGTTGGCGTTCCGCCATCACGTTTATCGAGGGAAGTTAGCCAGCGATGATGTCGCCAACTCGAATGACCGTGCTTTGTGTAGAGGATGAGGAAGAGCAACTGACGCTTCGCCGGATGATATTCGAAGCCGCCGGGTTCGAATTCCTGGGAGCGCGTGGTGGGGCACAGGCTCTCGACCTGTTTCGAACGCGCGCGATCGACGCTGTGGTTCTCGATTACTGGATGTCGGGCATGAACGGATTAACGCTGGCAACAGAGATGAAGCGGGAGCGGCCTACGCTGCCTATCATCATGCTCTCGGGATTTGCATCGCTGCCGGGCGAGGGCGACGGCATTGTTGATGCATGGCTTCAGAAGGCGGGCATCGATCCGGAATTTCTGGTTGCCCGCGTACAGGACTTGATCAGGCGGAATCTTCCAAACAGCAGCGAGTGATGCGAGTCGAGTTGATCAATAACTCATAACCATGCCAAAATCCCGCCTTCGCTGCTCCGCCCGGGTTTTTAAGCTCGTCACATTCGTTTTTCTCGCTTGCTGCCTTGCGCTGCCAGTTTCCGCCGCGAGTGTGGATGTGGACCAAACAGCTGGCAATCCTGTGAAACAACTTACGCTGGAGCAGTTGGGGAACGTGGAGGTGACAACTGCCACGCGCGCCCCGGAGCAGGTTTGGCGGACGTCGGCGGCGATCTATGTAATCACCCAGGAAGACATTCAGCGCTCGGGAGCGACCACGATTCCGGACGCCTTGCGGCTAGCACCAGGCGTGGAGGTTGCGCAAGCCGACAGCCATACGTGGTCCGTGGGCATTCGGGGATTTGGAAGCAACCTCACTCGCAATGTGCTGGTGCTCATCGATGGCCGCACCGTTTACTCCACGCTGCTCGCGGGCACTTATTGGGAAGTACAAAACGTGATGCTGGACGATGTTGAACGCATCGAAGTCATCCGCGGACCCGGCGGGACGATTTGGGGGCCGAATGCGGTCAATGGAGTTATCAACATCATCACGAAAAGCACGAAGGATACGCATGGCGTAAAGGCGAGCGCGGGAGGCGGCAATTTGGAACAAGGCTTCTTGAACGCTCGTTATGGCGGCAGCAACTCTCGAGGCCTCGACTACCGCATTTATGAACTGGGATTTGACCGCGGACCAGAATTCCATCCGGACGGGAACAACTTCGACCGTTGGCGGGCAATACAGGCCGGTTTTCGCGTCGATTGGGCAAAGGATCAGCGCGACAATCTTACCTTCCAGGGCGATATTTATGACGAAGGGGCTGGAACCGGCGTCAACGTCGCCAACTACTCGCAGCCCTATTCGCAAAATATCTATGGCACGGAACTTCTTTCCGGCGGAAATGTGCTTGGGCGCTGGAAAAAAACTTACGCAGAGGGGAAAGACTTCCAGTTGCAGGCCTTCTACGACCGTACGAATCGTCATCAGCCGAATTTCACCGACCTGCGCGACACCTACGACGTCGATTTTCTGGACCGCTTTCGATTGCCTGCGCGGGAGCAAATTTCGTGGGGCCTTGGGGCGCGCTTCAGCCGCGGAGATAATCCGGTGGTTGTCCCCGGCCTTACTTTCGAACCGAATGAAAGAACCGACCGCCTGCTGACGGCTTTTCTACAGGATGACATTGCGCTGATTAACAAGCGCCTGACTCTGACCGCGGGCACGAAGTTTCTGCGAACAAATTACACGGGATGGCAATTGCAGCCCACGGGCCGGTTGCTTTGGACGCCGACCGAAAAGCAGAGTTTATGGGCCGCCTTTACGCATGCAGTTCGAACTCCGTCCGACGCGGAAGAAAATTTCTCGCTTTTAGGATTTACGGGGAGTTTCGCCGACGGGTTGCCGGTGTTTGCGCGCTTCAATCCCAATCCTCACTTTCGCTCCGAAGAGTTGAATGGCTATGAAGCTGGCTATCGGATCCTGTTGCGCAAGACTGTCTACTTCGATGTGGCGGGGTTTTACAATCATTACGGCGATCTGTTCAGTGAAGACATAACCGGTGCTCCGTTTTTGGAAACGTCTCCCGGTCCCGCCCACATTTTGATTCCCGCCGATTTCGGAAACGGTCTCGTGGGCACAACAAAGGGAATTGAGTTCGCTCCGGAATGGCGCCCGGTGCCGTATTGGCGGCTGCGCGGATCTTATTCCTACCTGCAAATGGATATAAGAAAGGGCACTGGATCGCTGGACGTCGGCTCCGCGCCATCCATCGAGGGCTCCAGCCCCAAGCATGAGGTCGCGCTGCAGTCGGGTGTCGATTTCGCGAAGGTCTTCAGTTTCGATCTTACTTACCGTTATGTGAGCGTCTTGCCGGCGTTTACGGTTCCGAGTTATTCGACGGCGGATGTACGATTGGATTGGCAAGCGCGATCGCAATTCAAATTGTCGATCGTGGGCCGGAATTTGCTCCAGCCCCACCATGCTGAGTTTGGCGGAGTCGATCCCGGCCCCACCGTCGCGATCAAGAGAAATGTTTACGGCCAGATTACGTGGACAAGGTAAACGCCATAGCGACCTGGGTTTCGCGGTCGCGAACGCTGACCGCTAACAACCCTACGCTTCCCGGCCGGCGGCGAAGGGCGCCGCGTGGGTGTCCCACGCTTGCTTGCACGATCCTGTTATTGCTGGCAACCTTGCTTCCCGCACAGGAAGTGCGCCCCACCGAATTCCAGGTCAAAGCCGCTTACCTTTACAACTTCGGCAAGTTCGTGAGGTGGCCTGCGCATCCCGGTGGGGCACCCGATTCGTTCAACATCTGCATCCTAGGAAAAGACCCATTTGGTGCGGTTCTCGATTCGACAGTGGCCGGTGAGAGCATCGACGGGAAACAGATTGCTGTCCGGCGAGTCGCGACCATTTCCCCAAACGCACAGTGCAGCGTTTTATTTATCAGTTCGTCGGAAGAAGGCCATCTGGCGGCGGTTCTGGCCGCCGCGCAACAGTCCGGTCTTCTCACCGTCAGCGACATGCGCAACTTCGCGGAACGCGGAGGGGCGATCGGCCTGCTGACCGCGCAGGGAAAAATTCGTTTCGAGGTAAACCGCAAAGCGGCGGAGCAATCGCGGTTGGTGCTCAGTTCGGAGTTGCTGAAAGTCGCGGTGAAGGTAATCGAAAAGTGATCGATAAACCGATCCCAGGAAGTTAGAGATGGCGGCAACACATATGCGATCGATTTCAGCTCGCCTCACGATGATGAACATGCTCGTGAGCGGCGCGGCCTTGCTGCTGGCATGCGCTGGATTTTTCGCGTATGACCAGATCACATTTCGGCAGGGATTGATCCGAACTCTTTCCGCGCAGGCGCAAATTATCGGTTCGAACAGCGAATCGGCCGTTCTGTTCAATGACCCTCAAGCCGCAGCGCAGACACTCTCCGCTTTCAAGAACTCGCCCAACATTGCGTCGGCGGGGATTCTAACCCTTGATTCGAGGCTGTTCGCGCAATATGTAAGAGGAACGGGCGATGAGGCCTTGACATTGCCGCTACTTGGCCCGAGCCAGGTTGAGACTTACCGCTTCGGTACGGAACACGTTGTGTTGATTCGTGAAATGTTTTCGCAGGGAAAACCCATTGGTTATGTCTATCTGCGCGCGGATCTGGGCGAGATCGACAGGCGACTCAGGCGTTATGCGCTGATTGCACTGGGCGTGTTGTTGATTTCCATGGTGGCAGCTTTGTTGATTTCCTCCGCATTTCGTCGATCGGTGGCTCAACCGATCGTTCAATTGGCGGAAACAGCGCAAAAGGTCTCTCACAACCGCGACTACAGCGTGCGTGTTCCTGCGGCGCGAGAGCAGAATGAACTGGCAGTTCTGATCGACTCGTTCAACGAAATGCTTGGCGAGATACAGCGGCGGGACAGTGCGCTGCAGAAGGCGCGCAACGAGCTGGAGCGGCGCGTTTCGGAGCGGACCAGCGAACTGGAATCCGCCAACCGCGAGCTTGAAGCGTTTTCGTATTCCGTATCGCACGACTTGCGGGCCCCGCTCGATACCATGAACGGCTTCGCTTATGTGCTGCTGAAGAATTACGAGCAGAGGCTCGACGCGAACGGCAAACAGGCGCTGATGAGCATACGCGCGGCCGCCCGGCGGATGGCGGAATTGATCGACGACCTGTTGAATCTTTCGCGGGTTACGACCAGCAGCATGCGCCGGGAGCAGATTGATCTGAGCGATTTTGCCCGCTCCATCATGGAAGAGTTGTGCCGTCACGATCCGGAGCGGAGGGTCGAATTTGTCGCGCCGACGACTGCGGACACGCATGCAGACGCCCGACTGTTGCGCATCGTGATGGAAAACCTGCTGCGCAATGCGTGGAAGTACACCTCGCAACACGAACATGCGCGGATTGAATTTGGCGTCGAGAACAAGAACGGCAGAACTATATATTTCGTGAAGGATGATGGGAGCGGCTTCGATCCACGGTCGACAGACCGTCTGTTTCAACCATTTCAGCGGTTGCATTCCAGCGCAGAATTTCCCGGAAACGGAGTGGGACTGGCGACAGTGAAGAGAATTATCCAGCGGCACGGCGGCGAAGTGTGGGCGGAGGGTGCGGTTGAGAAGGGCGCTACTTTCTACTTCACTTTAGGACCGGCGCGGAGCGCTGCAGGAGTTCCCTGATTACGAGCGCGGCCGAGAAATTCTAATCGGCAACCAATTCGCATATCAGATAATCACACACACCTCAGAAGCTCTTCATCGGGCTTTAACAATCGCGATGTAGGATTTTTGAAACATCCTCGTCGAATCTTATTTTGTCGCTGAACGTTTGTCACTGAACGACCTCCAGGCATAGCCTATCCAAGAGGAGCAATTTTATGAGCACCATCGATTTGACGACTCCCGCCGACCTCGAACTTAGCCCTTATGGTGAAACCCGCTCGACCGTGCAAGGAACTCCGCTCAGTCCGGACGAGTTGCGAGCGATCGACACCTGCTGGCGAGCATGTGGTTACCTCGGCCTGGGGATGATTTATCTTCTCGACAATCCGCTTCTGACCGAACCTTTGCGACCCGAGCACATCAAGAATCGGCTGCTCGGGCATTGGGGCTCGAGCCCGGGATTGTCTTTCATGTACGTTCACCTGAGTCGGCTGATCAAGAAATACGACCTCGACATGATTTTCCTGGCCGGGCCGGGGCATGGCGCGCCGGGCGTTCTTGGGCCTGCATATCTCGAGGGAACTTACTCCGAAGTTTATCCGGAGATGAGCCAGGATGCGGAAGGCTTGCGGGAATTCTTCAAGCAGTTTTCGTTTCCAGGCGGCATCGGCAGTCACTGCACGCCGGAAACGCCTGGTTCGATCCATGAAGGCGGAGAACTTGGCTATGTGCTCTCGCACGCTTGTGGCGCGGCTTTCGATAATCCGGAACTGATTGTGGCCGCGGTGGTGGGCGATGGAGAGTCAGAGACTGGACCACTGGCTACTTCCTGGCACATCAATAAATTTCTGAACCCTGCGCGCGATGGCGCGGTGCTGCCGATTCTTCATTTGAATGGATACAAGATCAACAATCCGACGCTGTTGGCGCGAATTCCACATGAGGAATTGGAGAGTTTGCTGCGCGGTTTCGGATGGAATCCTTACTTCGTGGAAGGTTCCGATCCTCTGACCATGCATGAGGCCATGGCTGCGACCGTTGAGCACTGCGTACTCGAAATCCGCCAGCACCAGCAGGTCGCTCGCACGCAAGGAGTAAGCACGCGGCCTCGCTGGCCGATGATTGTGCTGCGCTCGCCGAAGGGTTGGACGGCGCCACGCGAAGTCGAAGGGCATTTTCTCGAGGGCTTCTGGCGAGTGCATCAGGTTCCGTTGCCGAATGTGAAGAAAGATCCCGAGCAGCTGCGAATTCTCGAGAATTGGATGCGCTCGCTGAAGCCTGCCGAGTTTTTCGATCACGATAGCGGGCTGGCTGCTGTGTTCAAGAATTGGGCGCCTCAGGGGAATCGAAGGATGAGCGCCAATCCGCACGCGAACGGAGGGCGCGTCAAAAAGAATCTGCGCCTGCCGGATTTTCGTGACTACGCAACGAAAGTCGAGGCGCCGGGAAGAACGCTAGTCGAGAATACGCCGCCACTGGGAGTATTTCTGCGCGACGTGATGAAGCTGAACCGGAACAACTTTCGTGTCTTCGGGCCGGACGAAACCACTTCCAACAAGCTCGATGCGATTTATGCCGTGAGCAAGAAATTCTGGATCGAAGAATTTTTCCCGGAAGACAAGGACGGTGGCGAACTCGCTACCGATGGCCGCGTGATGGAGATGCTGAGCGAACATACCATGGAGGGAATGCTCGAAGGCTATCTTCTGACGGGCCGGCACGGATTTCTTTCGACGTACGAATCGTTCGTGCACGTGATCGATTCCATGTTCAATCAGCACGCGAAGTGGCTTGAGATCAGCAGCCATCTCTCCTGGCGCGATCCCATTGCCTCGCTGAATCTGCTGATCACGTCAACGGTGTGGCGGCAGGATCATAATGGGTTCACGCATCAGGATCCGGGATTTTTGGACGTGGTCGTCAATAAGAGCGCAAATGTCACGCGCATTTATCTTCCACCCGATGTGAACTGTTTGCTCTCGGTTTCCGATCATTGCCTGCGCAGCCAGAACTACGTGAATGTGATCGTCTGCGACAAGCAAAAACATCTTCAGTATCTCGACATGCACGCGGCAGTCACGCATTGCACCAAGGGCATTGGCATGTGGGACTGGGCAAGCAACGACCAGGCGGGAGAACCGGATCTGGTTATGGCTTCCGCGGGCGACATTCCGACGCAAGAGGCGCTGGCTGCGACTGCATTACTGCGCAAGGAATTTCCGGACATCAAAATCAGATTCATTAACGTGATCGATCTGTTCAAGCTGCAGCCGAGCAGCGAACACCCGCATGGGCTTTCGGATTGGGATTTCGATTCGCTGTTCACCGTTGACAAGCCCGTGATTTTTAATTTTCACGGATATCCGCAGCTGATCCATCGTTTGGCTTATCGCCGCACGAATCACAACAACATTCACGTTCGCGGCTATAAGGAAAAGGGCAGCATCAATACGCCGCTGGAGTTGGCCATTGACAACAACATCGACCGCTTCAGTTTGGCCATGGATGCGGTCAATCGGGTGCCGAGGCTCCAACGGATTGGGGCGCACGCGAAAGAGCGATTTCTGAATCAGCAGATAGAATGCCGCAATTATGCGCATCAGTTTGGCATTGATAAGGCCGATGCTGCGGATTGGACTTGGCCGTACTAGGCGGACTACGAGGGATGGGGTTCGCCTAAGATGACGCGAACCGTGTCGCGCGCGATCAGAAGTTCTTCGTCGGTTGGAATCGCATAGGCGAGCAGTTCGGAGCCTCGTGCGCTGATTTCGGCTTCCTTTCCGACAGTCTCCTGATTGCTTTTCTCGTCAAGACTTAGCCCCGCCCATTCCATGTCCCTGCAAATCCGGGCGCGAACGTCGGGCGAATTCTCGCCGATACCGCCGGTGAAGACGATTGCATCGGCTCCGCCCATCGCGGCCAAATAACCGCCGATATATTTCCTTGCGCGATAACAGAAAACTTCGATGGCAAGGCGAACACGGCGATCATCATGCTCTATCAATTCCGCCTGTAACTCGCGCATGTCGTTGGTGAGTCCAGAGATTCCGAGCAGACCGGACTGCGTATTGAGCAGAGTGTCGACTTCCGAGGGCGACAGTCCTTCCTTGCGCGCGATCACGTTCACGACGGCGGGATCGAGGTCGCCTGAGCGCGTGCCCATGACGAGGCCTTCCAGCGGCGTCATTCCCATGGAAGTGTCGACTGAGTTTCCGGCTTTAACGGCGGCTGCCGAACAGCCATTCCCCAGATGCAAGGAAACGATGTTGGTCTGCTCGCGTGTAAGTCCGCGCAGGGCGCGATAACGAAATGCCACATAGCGGTGCGAGGTCCCGTGGAATCCATAGCGGCGCACGCGGTGGCGGCGATAAAGATGATAGGGAACAGCGTACAGATAGGCCTGCTCGGGGATGGAGTGATGAAAAGCAGTATCGAACACGGCCACCTGAGGCACATCTTTACCAAAAAGTTCGCGGGCAGCTTGAATGCCCTTGATGTTGTTGGGATTGTGCAGCGGGGCCAGATCGATGCACTCTTCGATTCCCCGCAGCACTTTGTCGTCGATTCGCGCCGACTCGGTAAATAGTTCGCCGCCGTGTACCACGCGATGGCCAACGGCATAGACGTCGGCCGTACTCTTGATTTCGTCTATGCCTGATTTTTCGGATACTATGTAGCGGACTAGGTAGTCGAGCGCCGCTGAGATGTCGCGTAACGGGGCGGTGAAGGTCTGCGCAGCGTCGGTGCGTTTGCGAAAGTGGAAAATCGCCTCGCCGCCAATGCCCTCGATTTCACCGCGGCAGATACGATCGTCCTTGTGCGCTTTTATTCGATCAAGGTCGGTGGCGATTATTTGAAACTTCAGGCTGGAGCTTCCGGAATTCACAACGAGGACGTTCATAGGAAGAGTGTAATCGGAGGCGAGATTTGGAGGAGAATTACTCTAAGAAATGATGTGAACCGGCTCTTTCGCCTAACCCGAGCCGTCCAGTTCCCGATGGCTAGCTGGGGGCTTGCCGGAATCTCCGGCGTTGTCTAACAAGCGTCAGATCCAAGCTGCGGGCGGGGGCGGCGATCAATAGGTCATTAGCGCCAACCAAATTGATTCCGGCTTGTGACCTGAGGGACTGTTGCGGACGAATAGTTCCTGAGCGTTGAACTGAAAGCCTTGGACAGGGACGAGCTGACTTCGGTTGTTCATGAAACCCTTCGCTTTGCTTTGCATAAAATTCAGCCCTCTCCGCGAGGCGGCATACCCATAGAAGGCGGCGGTCCGCTTCCAGACCCGTACGGCGCCATTTCACGCGGCCTTCGATTCATCACAAAGATGCTGATAATACTCTCTTCCACGCTGATAACCACGGGTATAAGGTTCCTCGATCTTTTCGCCCGGGTGCTCGCGCTGTAGATCTTCCAGCCTACTCGACATTTCTGCCGACACTTGATCGAATTCCATGCACCGCGTTCTGGCATGCAGCGCGTCCTCAAATCCCAGGCGATAGAATTCTTCATCATCGCCGAAGTCTCTGCCGGAAGACGAATAATGCTCGCGTTCGGCACTCCGCAATCCAATCCACCATTGTTGCCGCGCGGCATCAACTTCTTCCGCACCCTCCGTTTTGAGCAACTCCCGCGCACGTGACGCACTGTTCTCATCATCGGCGACGGCGATCACCACAGTTTGTCCCCTTCGCAATGCATCCTCGTAAACAAACATTTCGTCCTCGGGCAGGCCTTGGCTCGTGGAATTCTCGATAGCCCCGCCTGCGGATGCTCCCACTGCCGCGCCCGCTGCCGCAAGAACTGCGCCACCCAGCAGGCCAAGTGCTGTAACCGGCCCCACGCCCGGAATCAGCGCCGCGGTCAGCAGCATTCCGGCCGAGAGTCCGCCGCCTGCTCCCAAAATCGCGCCCACCGCTTTCCCCATTCCCGGCTGTTCGGTACTGTCGACCGGCACAGTCTGCAACTCCTTTTCAATTTCGCCCGGCGTCAGCAATGTGATTTGGTCCGGTGAAATTCCAGCGTCGCGCAATACCTTTACAGCGCGCTCCGCATCCTTCTGTGAAGAAAAAATTCCCGTCACTGCTTGCATACAGTACCTGCTTTCTGCGCTAAGTCTATAGCTCTGAATTTTATCGCCCTAATCGTGACTGTTCTTCCGCCGAACACGCCATACTCTAAACGCCTGAGGCAGCATATAGCAACAATGGTATGGAATCACGGTGCTCGCCAAAGCTCCGCCGAACGAAGCCTTCTGCCCTCCTTGACCCTCGACGCAAATCCAAAATAAAAAGCGGCCGCTCCCCTTTAGGCGCGCCTGACCGGAAACGCCTTTGATTTTTCACCTACGGTCGCGTCGGCGTCGGGCGAACAACCGTCGATACTCATTTCACATCCAAGGTCGGGTGAAGCCACCGCCAGCCATTGTTGTGCCGGAAACATCTTCCGTCCCGATAGTACTTCCCAGGGAGCAAGAAGATTTGTTTCGCGAAATACTGGCCCTCCTTGAGCACCAGCACGTTTCCTATGCAGTTGCTGGCGCGTTTGCAATGCAGGAGCATACCGGGATTTGCCGGGATACTAAAGACCTCGACGTCTTCTTGACCGTGGAAAATGCCATTCATGCCCTCAAGCACCTTCGCGAGGAAGGCTTTGACTGCGAAATTTTCGACCCGGTCTGGTTGTTCAAGGCGCACCGCAAAGAGTTCTTCGTCGACCTGATTACGGGAATGAGCAATGCCGCAATCGTGGTCGATAAATCGTGGATCGAACGGGCTGTTCCAGCCGTGGTTCATGGTGTGAAGACGCGCGTGTTGGCTGCGGAAGAGTTGCTGGCATCCAAGCTCTTCATCGCTCGCCGGGAACGCTTCGATGGGGTGGATGTTGCCCACATCATCTACGGAACCAAAGGAAAGATCGACTGGCATCGTGTTCTGCAATTGGTGGGAGAGCATTGGGAGATTCTGTTGTGGGCGCTCGTGTTGTTCCGCTTCTCCTATCCTGCACAAACCAGCTATGTGCCGGCAGAGCTGTGGAGTGATCTTTTGTCGCGTTTCATGCAACTCGTCTCGAATCCGGATCCGGCTGCCAGGTTTCGCGGCAGCCTGGTCGACGACAAGATGTTTGCCATCGACGTAAATGAATGGGGCCTCGACAATCTGATGGAGGAGTATCGCCAGCGCCGCCTCAGAAATCTTCCGGCGATCTACTAGAGATTTACTAGATATGAGAATCGCAGCCACCGCCGATTTGCACTTTTCCGCCGCGCAGCACGGCGCGTTGCACGACCAGCTCAATCACGTTCGCGATGAAGCCGATATCTTGGTCCTGGCGGGGGACCTGACGAACTACGGTCAACCCGACGAAATGGAGCCGCTGCTCAATGTAGTCGTGCGCTCGCGAGTTCCGACCGTTGCAGTGCTGGGAAATCACGATTACGAAAGTGGAAAACAGGTGGAACTGATGCGCATGATGACGAGCGCGGGAATCAAAGTGCTCGACGGAACCGCCTACGAGCGCGATGGCGTGGGCTTCGCAGGCACCAAAGGCTTTGTCGGCGGCTTTGGCCGAGGCATGCTAACCGCCTTCGGCGAACCCGAGATTAAACAATTCGTGCAGGCTTCCATCGATGAGTCTCTGAAACTGGAGCGCGCCATGGCGCAATTGCGCACGCCCAAGCGCGTCGTGGTCGTGCACTATTCGCCGATTGCCGCCACGGTTCAAGGAGAAGCGCCGGAAATTCTTCCTTTTCTCGGCACCTCTCGACTAGCGGAGGTCGTAGACCGTCACGGCGCCGATCTAGTCCTTCACGGTCACGCTCATCACGGACAACTGGAGGGAAAGACCACAGGTGGAAGTCCGGTTTACAACGTTGCAATAACTCTGCTGCAGGCACGACAACCACCCTCTGCCTACCGAGTGTTTGATATCTAAGTGTTTGGAATCCAGACCATGCACCAATCTATTCTCGGTAAAACGGCGCTCGGTGCGACCCGCATGCCAGATGGCAGCTGGGAGTTCCTCTTATGGGCTCCGAACACGCGCTCGGCTTGCGTGCGTTTCGTCTCCGGCAGTGAAGGTGTTCTACAGATGGAATCGCTCGGCCGCGGCTATTATCGTGCGACCGCGGCGAATCTCGATCCGAGTTCGCGTTATCTCTGCCGGCTCGATGACGGGCGCGAATTGCCCGATCCTGCATCGCGGTTTCAGCCGGAAGGCGTGCACGGTCCTTCGCAGATCGTCGACACAAGCGCATTCCACTGGACAGATCAGAATTGGACCGGACGCTCGCTCGAAGAGAGCATCCTCTACGAGCTTCACGTAGGCACCTACACGCCTGAAGGAACGTTCGATGGTTTGATTCCGTACCTTCCTCATCTCGTCGATCTCGGCATCACAACCATCGAGTTGATGCCCATCGCGCAATTCCCGGGCTCGCGAAACTGGGGCTACGACGGCGTCTACGAATTCGCTCCGCAAAATTCCTACGGCGGTCCCAGTTCGCTGCAAGACTTCGTGAACGCCGCGCACAATCACGGATTAGCCGTTGCGCTGGACGTGGTTTACAACCATCTTGGTCCGGAAGGCAACTACCTTAATGCTTTTGGGCCATATTTCACCGATCGTTATCGCACTCCCTGGGGACAAGCGCTCAACTTCGATGGTGCAGGTAGCGACGAGGTCAGGAGATTCTTCATCGAAAACGCTCTCTACTGGTTGGAGGACTTTCACTTCGACGCCTTGCGCCTCGACGCGATCCATGGAATCTTCGATTTCGGAGCCCGGCATTTCCTCGCCGAGTTGAAGTCAGCAGTGGCAGATTTGTCGAAGCGATTAGGCCGGCACATTCATCTGATCGCCGAGAGCGATCTGAACGATTCTCGCGTTCTGCATGCACCCGAACAGGGAGGCTATGGCGTTGACGCGCAGTGGAGCGATGACTTTCACCATTCTGTACACTCGCTTCTCACTAACGAGAAAATGGGCTACTACGAAGATTTTGGAGGCATCGAACCCCTGACAACGACGCTGAAAGAGGGTTGGTGCTACAGCGGGCAATATTCGCAGCACCGCCAACGCCGCCACGGCAATTCACCGCGCGGCCTCGCATCCTCACGCTTCGTGGTCTGTAACCAGAATCACGACCAGATCGGCAATCGCGCTGCCGGAGAGCGGCTCAATACTCTGATCGACTTCGAGGCGATGAAGCTTGCGGCAGGCATTACATTGCTCTCGCCTTTTACTCCTCTTTTGTTCATGGGCGAAGAATATGGGGAAACCGCTCCCTTTCAATACTTCACCAGCCATGGAGATCCGGCATTGGTTGAGGCCGTGCGCAAAGGGCGCCGCGAAGAGTTCGCTGCGTTTGGATGGGAAGAGAATGTGCCCGATCCGCAGGATGAGAGAACATTTTGTCGCTCAAAGCTGAATCCATCCTTGAAGGAGAAAGAGCCCCATCACACCATGTTCCGCTTCTACCAGCATCTCATTCGCATTCGCAGCCAGTACGAACTTGGATTTCCCGCATCCCTGGCGATTCACGAAGTAGCAGACCGAGCTCTGCTGCTGCAGCGAGAAAACGGCATTTACCAGGTCGCGATGATGTTTAACTTCGCGGACAGTGTAATAAGCGCGGATCTGCCTCATTTGACCGGCACCTGGTCGACAATCATTTGTTCTGCCGATGCTCAGTGGAGAGGACCGGAAGCCAATTCATTGCCACAGTTCAATGTTCCCCCCTCCGGCGAATTTAGGGTGCCGGCACAATCTTTTTTTGTAATCTCACGAGCGCCATCGGTCGAGTACAAGATATGAAATACGTTTGCATCCACGGTCATTTCTACCAACCTCCGCGCGAGAATCCGTACCTCGAAGCGGTCGAATTGCAGGACTCCGCTTACCCCTACCACGATTGGAATGAGCGCATCACCGCCGAATGCTACGCTCCCAACGCCGCCTCGCGGATCACCGACGCCGAAAACCGCATCGTTAAACTGCTCAACAATTACGCCCACATCAGCTTCAACTTCGGTCCTACGCTGCTTTCGTGGATGAAAGATCAAGCTCCCATTCCTTACTCTTCGATTCTCGATGCCGACAAGGAAAGCCAGGAGCGCTTCTCCGGGCACGGCTCCGCCATGGCGCAAGGCTACAACCACATGATCCTGCCGCTGGCCAATCGTCGAGATAAAGTCACGCAGGTCAAATGGGGCATGGTCGATTTCGAAAGCCGCTTCGGCAGGAAGCCTGAAGGCATGTGGTTGCCGGAGACCGCCGTCGATACTGAAACGTTAGAAGTGCTGGCTGAGAATGGAATCAAGTTCACCGTTCTCGCGCCCCGTCAGGCCAAACGCGTCAAAACCAAAGACAGTAGAGACTTCGAGGACGTGAGCGGTGCGCGGGTCGATCCCGCGCGCGCCTATCTCGCCGAGTTGCCGTCAAAGAAACAGATCAACCTATTCTTCTACGACGGTCCGATCTCGCAAGGCGTAGCGTTCGAAGGTTTGCTGAACGATGGCAAAAGATTCGCCGATCGCCTGTTGAGCGGCTTCTCCGATACTCGCCAGGGACCGCAACTCGTCCACATTGCCACCGACGGAGAAAGCTACGGCCATCACCATCACTATGGCGAAATGGCGCTCAGCTACGCGTTGGAGGAAATCGAGCGGGGGAATATCGCCGAGCTGACGAACTACGGTGAATTCCTGGAAAAGCATCCGCCAGAATATCGCGCGGAAATCGTCGACAATAGCTCGTGGAGTTGTGTTCACGGCGTCGAACGCTGGCGCAGCAATTGCGGCTGCAACTCCGGCGGACATCCCTGGAACCAAGAATGGCGTGCCCCGTTGCGTGCTGCTCTCGACTGGCTTCGCGACCGAATGGCTCCGATCTATGAATCGCAAATGAAAAAACTTTTCCGCGATCCCTGGGAAGCCCGCGACCGCTACATTCGCGTAATTCTCGATCGCTCGGAAGAATCACGCAATGCTTTCTTCCAGGAACAGGCGCTGCGGGCGCTCAATCCTGGCGAGCAAGTGATTGCGCTGAAGCTTCTCGAAATGCAGCGCCACGCCCTGCTCATGTATACGAGCTGCGGCTGGTTCTTCGACGAGCTCTCCGGGCTCGAAACCGTTCAGGTCATCCATTACGCTGGCCGTGCGTTGCGCCTCGCGGAGGATTGCTCCGGAGAAAAAATTGAACCCGAATTCCTGCAGAAGCTGTCGGACGCAAAGAGCAACATCGCCGAATATGGCGACGGCGCGAAGATCTACGAACGCTGGGTGAAACCCGCTGTCGTCGACATCCCGCGTGTGGCCGGACATTACGCCATCAGCTCACTCTTCGAAAACTACGCGGAAAAGACCCGCATTTACTGCTATGAAGTCGAGCGCGTCCACTATTTGCTCGAAGCGGAAGGCAAACTGCGCATCGCAACGGGCTGTGCGAAATTCCGGTCCACCATCACCGACGAAGCGGCTTCGCTCGATTTCTCGGTGCTGCATCTTGGCGATCACAATATAACCTCCGGTGTTCGCCCGGCTCAGAACTCTGCCGAGGAAGATCAGAAGAAACTAGTCGGAGCCTTTGCTCAGGCCGACACTGCCGAAGTGATCCGCCTGCTCGATCAGGTTTATGGCAAAAATACCTTCTCGCTGCGTCAACTCTTCCGCGACGAGCAGCGGAAGATCACAGGTCTAATTCTGAACGAATCGCTGAACTCGGCCGCCGCCTTGTACCGAACGGTGTTTGAGAGCCAGGCGCCTCTCATCCGATTCCTGAATGGACTGGAAATTCCTGTTCCGAACGCGCTCAAGTCCGCGGCAGAGATCGCCCTGAATAGCCAACTGCAGCAGCTTCTGGAAAAGCCGGAACTGGATGCCGAGAGCATTCGGGGCCTGCTGCGCGAAGCCGCGGCAACCAAAATCAGCCTGGACGCGACCACGCTCGAATACAAAGTGCGCAGGCGCCTTGAAACGGACGCGGCCGAATTCGCCGCCAATCCAACCGACCCAGCCGCGGCAGAGAAAATCATCAAACTGGTTGATCTGATCGCTTCGCTGCCGTTTCCCGTCGTGCTATGGGAGGTGCAAAACATTTGCTACCGCCCCTTGGTCATGGCATTCCAGCAGAATGGGTGGCATGGTCCTAAAGCCGATCCCACCGCCCAGCAACGTCATGAACAGATCAGCCGGCTTGCCACGCAGTTGCACATTCTCTTGCCGCAGGCTTAAAAATGCACGCCACGCGCTTCCCATCGGCGACGTATCGCGTTCAGCTGAACAAGAATTTCCGTTTACCCGATGCCGTCAGGATTCTTGACTATCTCCACGAACTTGGAATCTCCGACCTCTATTTGTCCCCACTGTTGGCCAGCCGGAAGGGAAGCGATCACGGCTACGACGTTACCGATCCCACGCGCCTCAATCCGGATTTGGGCACGGAAGACGACTTCGCCGCCTTGCAAAGCGGTTTGCAAAACCGCGGCATGGGACTTCTGCTCGACATCGTCCCCAATCACATGGCTGCCAGCGCCGAAAATCCCTGGTGGATGGACGTTCTTGAGAATGGCGCACAATCCACTTACGCTGGGTTCTTCGACGTCGATTGGCATCCCCACGCGCGCAACCTTGAAGGCAAGATTCTTCTTCCCATCCTCGGGCGTCCTTTCGGCGAAGCTCTCGATGCGGGCGAAATCGCGATCGCATTCCATGAAGGTCGATTCTTTTTTCAGTATTTCGATTCGCTCTTTCCGCTGGCTCCCAGGTCCTATCACTCGATTTTCGATCATCGCCGCGATCACCTCAAGCAAGTTCTTGGAGAAGAATCGCCTTCGTATCGCGAATACTCCGGGATACTGGCGTCTTTCCTCGACCTGGTGGGTGCCGATCGGAGCGCCGCAGAATCAGCCGCCGACCGCCGGTTGCGTTACGAGTCGACTCGCGACCGCTTGTGGTCGCTTGCCAAATCCAGCGCCGAAGTTGCCGCCTTCATCGAAGAAAACGTGCGCGACATAAACGGTCTAGAGGGCAATCCCGGCAGCTTTGGATTTCTACAAAGATTGCTGGCGGAACAAAACTACAAGCTTTCGTTCTGGCAGAATCTGAACGAGAGCATTAACTATCGCCGCTTTTTCACCATCGCTGATTTGGTTGGATTGCGCGTCGAGGATCCGGTGGTATTCGAAGCCACTCACGCCTATCTCCTGCGCTTGGTTTCGAGGAATCCTTTTGCGGGGCTTCGTATCGATCACATCGACGGCCTCCGTGATCCTCTCGCATACCTCAACAAACTGCAGGAGCGGCTTGCCTCTTCGGAGAATCATCCGCACGGCTCGACCTATGTCGTGGTTGAAAAAATTCTTTCCCGGCATGAACCTCTGCCCGCAGACTGGCCCGTGAACGGAACCACTGGCTACGACTACCTGAATGAAGCCAACGTCGTATTCGTGGAGCCGGAGGGAGCCCGGCGCATAGAAGAAATCTATTCTGCTTTCATCGGTCGTAAACAGAATTATTTCGACGTTGCATACCAAAAGAAGAAGCTGGTGATGAGTCGCCTTCTCGGCGTAGAAATGCGAACTCTCGGCCGGCAGCTGGCGGAACTCGCCGCGCAAGATCGCTACGCGCGCGAGCTTCCACGTGGTCAATTGATTGACGCCTTGATCGAAGTCACCGCCTGCCTCGACGTATATCGCACCTATGTTCGAAATGTCGATGTCCCGTCGCAAGCCGCCGAATTCATTGAGCAGGCTGTAAAGCAAGCGCGCAGCCGGGCAACACATTTGAGCTTCGCTTGTCTGGATTTCGTTCGCGACGTTCTTTTACTCCCCAATCTTCCGCATGTGCTTCCCGATCAGCGCGAAGCCCGGCTGGCATTCGTCATGCGATGGCAGCAGTTCACCGGCCCCATCGTGGCCAAGGGGCTCGAGGACACGGCGCTCTATGTCTATCACCCGTTGTTGTCGCTGAACGAAGTAGGAGGAAATCCGTGTCCATCGGGCGAAGACTCGCGGGAGGAGTTTTACAAATTCCTTCAGAATAGGCTCCAGAATTGGCCCGGAAGCCAGGACGCCAGCACCACACATGATACCAAGCGAAGCGAGGACGTTCGCGCTCGCCTCAACGTGCTTTCTGAAATTCCTGACGAATGGAAACAGCATCTCGAGCTTTGGGCGAAACAGAACGCACAACATAAGGAGAAGGTCGACGGGCAACCCGCTCCCGATCCTAACGAAGAGTACTTTCTGTATCAGACTCTCTTGGGTGTGTGGCCGCTCGATCGCGAAGCCTGCAAAAGTCTGCTGGAGAGATTGCAAGCTCATTTAGTCAAGGCCACACGCGAAGCCATGGTCCACACCCGCTGGACTCGGCCTAATCAGCGCCATGAAGAAGCACTACAAAAATTTGTTGCCTTCATTCTCTCGAACGAGAGCGCAAAGGATTTCCGGCACGACTTCCGTCAGTTGCAGAAAAAGATTGCATACTTCGGCATGGTCAATGGACTTTCTCAGACTCTGCTGAAGATCGCCTCGCCTGGCGTCGCCGACTTCTATCAGGGCTCGGAGCTGTGGGACTTGCGGCTTGTCGATCCCGACAATCGCGGCCCGGTCAACTTTGGAACTCGGGAGGCCATGCTCGAGAGGATTGCGAATTTGAATTCCGCTACACAGTTGCAAGATCTTCTCGAGCACTGGCACGATGGCCGAATCAAACTCTACCTCATTCGACAAGCGCTTCGATTCCGCCGCGAACACTGTGATTTGTTTCAAGAAGGCGAATTCATTCCATTGGAATCCACAGGCCGCTATTCCCGCAACCTCATCGCTTTTCTTCGGAGACAAGGATCTGCGCAAGCGCTTATCGTCGTTCCAAGATGGCTCTCTCAGCTGAACGACAATCGCGGCCTCGGCTCCTTCGATTGGGCAGACACCAGGCTTGCGATCCCATCAGACGCGCCCGCTCAATGGAACAGTGTGCTTGCCCAGAGCAAAATCGCAACAGCCCGACAAGATGGCGGATCTTCTGTCACAGCCAACGATCTGTTCCGCGAGTTTCCGGTCGCTCTGTTCCATGGATGAGCAAGTCATGGCCCTTCGATATCAAGCGCCACACCTGGCCCGTCATTGCCCAAAGCTATACATCTATGGTCGCCGTCCGACAGCCAGCCGTTGAAGAATCGATAACTCTGAGATAATTGCCAGTGAAACTTACTTCGGTTCATGCGCACACAAGTCGGAATTGTCGGAGCCGGTCCCGCAGGCCTCGTGCTTTCTCACCTTTTGCACCGAGAAGGGATCGAGTCTGTAATTCTGGAATCCCGCACGCGCGAATATGTGCAGGAGAGAGTGCGCGCCGGCGTTCTCGAACAGAACACCGTCGATCTGCTGACTGAAATCGGCGTCGGCAAACGTATGCTCCGCGAGGGTCTCGTGCACCATGGCATAGAACTACGCTTTCAGGGCCGCGGCCATCGCATCGACTTCCAGGAGCTTACGGGCCGCGCGATCACCATCTACTCTCAGGGAGAAGTCGTCAAAGATCTGATCGACGCTCGCCTGGCAGCAGCGCAGCCGATCATTTTTGAAGCCGCCGCCGTCTCCCTCCACAATTTCGATGGCGCTCAGCCTTCGATTCGATTTCGCAGGAACGGCAAGCCCGAGGAACTGTTCTGCGATTTCATCGCCGGCTGCGATGGCTTCCATGGCGTGAGCCGTCCCAGCATTCCGGACGGAATTCTTACGTCCTTTGAGCGTGCCTATCCCTTTGCCTGGCTCGGAATTCTCGCCGAAGCTCCGCCATCATCGGACGAACTGGTTTACGCTCATCACGAGAGCGGTTTTGCATTGCTAAGCATGAGAACGCCACAACTCAGCCGCCTCTACATTCAGTGTGCTCCGGACGAAGATATCGAGAACTGGCCGGACGACCGCATCTGGCGTGAACTCCACATTCGTCTCACCCTCACAGACTGGAAGCTTACCGAGGGACCGATCCTGCAAAAAGGCGTCGCGGGAATGAGAAGTTTTGTGATCGAGCCGATGCAATATGGCAAGTTGTTCCTCGCAGGCGACGCCGCCCATATCGTCCCGCCCACGGGAGCAAAAGGTCTCAATCTCGCGGTTGCAGACGTACGGTTTTTAGCGCGCGCAATCCACAGCTTCTACCGCTCGGGAAGCCACGACTTACTCGACCACTATTCCGAAACCTGCCTTCGCCGCGTATGGAAAGTTCAGCGCTTCTCCTGGTGGATGACTTCCATGCTGCATCGGTTCGACACAGATAATTCCTTCGATCAACGGCGCCAGCTCGGAGAACTCGATTATGTAACCAGTTCGCGCGCCGCTGCACAGAGCCTGGCGGAGAACTACGTCGGACTGCCAATGGAGTGAAGCCACTACATTGGATGATCGACTGTACCTGCTAAGTTCCACCTGAGTTTCACTAAACGTCCTTTTCTGTCATAATTTTTCCGCGTTCCAACATCCGGGAAAAAGCCCATGCTCCCCATCAACTGGAATACGGCCATCCAATACGCTGCATTGGTCAAGATCGCCGAATCCGTCGCTCCCTCTGGCAGCTATAGCCAGGACAACGTCAATCAGATCAAAGCTACTGGCTATACCTTTCTGCAAACGATCTACGGCGACGATCTGGCCACCGATATGGATCCTCACATCGGCGACATCGTCACCTTCGGCTTCCTCGCCGTCTCTACCGCCAAGGAACTCGTCGCGGTAATCCGCGGCACCGACACAATACTGGAGTGGTTGCACGACGCGTCCTATCTGATGGTGCCAACTGCGATTTCCGGATCGCACGGTTTTACCGAGGATGGCTTCACCGCGGTCTATCGCTCGTTGAGAATCGGTCAGGCCAACGGGACTCCGGCCGCGAAGGATTCCATCAAAGGCTATCTCGACAATGGTGCAGCGGCCACCATAACCGTGACCGGCCACAGTCTCGGGGGTGCTCTGGCAACATTCCTCACGCTCGATGTAGCGCTGAATACCTCCTGCCGCACGCCAGTTTCCTACACCTACGCCAGCCCTCGCACCGGCGATCACCTCTTCGCTGGTTCATACAATGCAGCAATTGCTACGAGCTATAGGGTGGCAAACCGCCAGGACCTCGTGCCCAAATTACCGCCTATTTTGCCTCTGCCCTACGAACACGTGAACACACAATACGAGCTCAATCCCCCGCCCAACCAAATCCAGTCGACAATCCCGTGCATGCATCACTTGACTACTTATCTGTGGCTGATGAGCCAGTTGACAGGAACCAGCGGATATCCGCTGGACTCCGATTGCACCTCAACGGGAGCCGTGGAGCACATTTAGACGGGAAGAGCGGAAGAACCGGAGTGCGAAAACGGATTGAATCACCCTGGTGTCCGTTTTTTGAACGACACGAGAAAATTTCTCGGCCGGACACCAGACTAAGACAGAGCGCGGGACTAAGACAGAATGTTGGACTTAAGAGAAAGCAGAAGACCAAAACAAGGTACGAGACTAAGACAGAACGCTTTACAACTTTCTTTCAGTGCCTGCTCGGCGCAGTAACTGCCGAGCCATGACCAGACCTAGCGCTGCCCAAGATAAGTTAATAACCCGACTAAGGGAGCGCCGTCTGCTTCTCCCCGGTTACTCCTTCGGTTCCTCCGCGTAAATCCTTCTTTGAGTCGAGCCGATCCAGAGTATATTCGTCGCCGAGGTTCTGCTTTTCTCGACAAAAACTTACTTTTAAACTCGTCGATTTATTAACTCAATCCTGCGGCGGGCAAGGCTGCCCAATTTTCGGCGCCCGCGCTAGTATGAAAGTTTTCTTGACAGTGTTCAATCCACTGTGATAAACCGCCGAGTCGTGCACTGGTCCGCTCTTCATACCGGATCAGAGTTTCATTTTTGTAAATTCGGAACCGTCGGTCATATCAGAACCAACAAGCCAGGCGCCGATTCGCCTGCCTGAGGCCCTTTGCAAATCATCTCGGAGAAGAAACCATGCGCTCGCTGACCAAGCTTCTCGTGCTGCTGGCCGTCTTGATCCTGCCAGCGTCGCTCATCCTTGCCCAAAGCACGGAACCCGCCTCTAGCGCGGGCGCATCGGCCACCAAGGCCGAGGTGGAGCAGTTGCGGGGCGAACTCGCCGCCCAACGCCAGACCATCCGGGAGCTCAAGGCTCTAGTCGAAAAACTGGCAACGGACAGGACGCAAGCCTCCGCCAACAGCGCGGCCCAAATTCGGCCCGTCTCCGGCGTCGCTTTGTCGGAAGCCGATGCTCTGCCGGTAGATAATCGCTCCGAAGGCGTGCCCCATCTGACGAACGCAGTACTCACGGAAGCTGAGCCGCTTCCCGCTCCCATCGATCAGGCTCCAGTCGCCAATGCTCCCAAGAAAGAGCCCCCGCTGACTTCCGGCTGGAACGGCGAACACTTCTTCATCCGCAGCGCGGACGGACAATTCACAATCAGCCCTTACGGTTACGTGAACACCGACTACCGCGCCTACTCAGGCGACGGATCCCCGGCTAACACGTTCCTCCTGCGTCAGGCACGTTTCGGATTTCAAGGTAGTTATGGTTCCCACTTCGATTTTGCTCTCCTCACCGATGCCTCTGCCACCACCGGCTCGATCGTGCGCGACGTTTACCTCAATGCCAGGGTGCGGCCTGAAATCCAATTCCAAGCTGGCCAATTCAAGGCTCCATTTGGGCAGGAAACAGGAATCGGCGACACGAGCTTGGATTTTGCCGAGCGCGGTTTTCAGTCAATGCTGTATCCGTCGGCAGCCACGGCATATCGCAGCCCAGGTGCCGCGTTTCACGGCGACATCGACGGTGGCGTGGTTCAATACTGGGTAGGAGCATTCAACGGCAAGGGATACGCACTGGCCAACACCACCAGTGAGCCGGAAGTGGTTGGGCGGCTGCGCTTTTATCCCTGGCGCAAGAGCAAGAACGACTGGATCAAGCAATTCGCCTTCGGCGGATCCATCGACCACGCGCGCGCCCGCGGTCTTTCGGGGGATCAGAGCTTCAATGCCACCTTGCCGGATGCCGCTTACACGTTCTTCCCGCAGTTCGCTATTAACGGGCCCATCGAGCGCTACAACGGTGAGTTCACTTACCTCAAGAATAGTTTCTCTCTGCGCGGCGAATACGATCAGCTTAATCAGTTCCGCCAGAACGTCGGCTCGTTGCAGACAGGTGGGCTGGGCTTCCTGAGTCTTCCGGGAATCATTGCCAAGGCGTGGGACGTTAGCACGACTTACCTGCTCACCGGAGAAAAGCGGCCGGAAAACGGCACTCCGCGGGTAAAGCATCCACTGTTCGGCCCCGACACACCCGGAGGCCAGGGACGCGGTTTGGGAGCCTGGGAAATCGCTTTCCGATTCACTGGGATTCAGGCCAACGAGCCCGGAGCCAATTTCTTGAACTATTACACGCCGGGGTTTGTAGCGCCCTTTAACCACCATACCGACGAGTTCACGGTTGGCTTGAACTGGTATCCGAATTATTGGGTCAAGTACGTGCTCAATGTAGGCATTGATCAGTTAAAGGACCCGAGCACAATAGGCGCGCCGCCGCAGAACTATTACGTTATCACGCAGCGGTTGCAGTTCAGGTTCTAGAAGAGTCCGTCCGGATGCGAGTTGCGGATGAAACGTTAACGAGTTTGGTAGATGCGGGGGCTGGCCGCAGGCCGACCCTGAAGGGAAATCGCAGGAGGGAATTGGAATGAGATCGAGGATTGTTCTTACGGTTCTTCTCGCTGGACTATATGTGATCCTGAGCGGCTGCGGCAGCGTGGCGAATTGTCCCACTTGCGGCACCACGACTAATGGCGCTTACGCGGTCATCGACGTGGTCCCTGTACCGGAGCACAACAATACCGGCGAGCCCGGCGGTCCCTTCAACTCGTTCGACATTAGCTGGATCGCGAGTCCTCCCTCCGGCGGGGCATCTGGAACAGACAATCTCGACTACGTCTCCGATCGCATCGGCATCGCGGTCCAGGTTATCGACACAAACACCAACATCGCGGCATATTCCATTGCCGGCCAGAACGGCATCTCTGCCGGCGGCGACAACGCTAGTCCCTGCGTTTCCGTCACTCCTCTCGCCGGCAACCCCACTGTCATCTTGCCAATTCCGCCCATCGTCTCGGTCCTCGGTAACTGGACAAGGTTCGGCTGTAGAACGCAAAGTCCCACAAACCTGCCCGCTGGTCTTCCCACTTACTCCTTCCATATTCCGGGCTTCGGCCCCAGCGGCAACTTCGGAGGATTTGTGGGAGCACAGTGCTGCGCAGCCCGCGCGAACCAGATAAACCCCTTGTCTGGGCCAAACGGAATCGTTGTAACCAATGACGGCAATACTCTTTTCGTCGGCGACGGCAGCAGCTCGATGGTAGTCGTTGATCTCGCCTCAATGAATCTCTCAACGGGCGCTCAGCCCAATGTAATCGCCGTCATCCCCACGGGCTTATCTCCCGACTACGACGGGCAGTTGGGCAACTCCGCTCCGTGGCCTGGGGCTCCCGCAGGCACTCTGGGAAATACGACCGGCATCGCCGGCTGCGCAGCATCCGCGAACGGACGGGCCTTCTCTGATCCAACCTGTGGCGACCTCCGCGGGGACGAAATTGCCTACGACCCCAAAGATCAGATCATCGCCATAATCGACGGCGATCCGGGCCTACCCTACATCACGTTCATCGATGTTTCAGGTTTGGTTACCCGGCCCGTTACAAACAACTGCCTGCCGGTGGTGCCGACTGTGCCGTACGGTCCTCCACTCGGCAACCCGCTGGGTCCGATCAATCCTTCAACCTGTATCCTTGGCCAGATCTACTACGATGGCGCGCCGCAAAACGATACGGGCGTTCCAGTTGATGACATGGGCTTGAACGCTGCCAATGGTTTCGGCTGTCCCGATCCGTCCAACCCGCAAGTGAACTCCGGCGTCTCCGGAGCTCCGCCATACATCACTGGCACCAATTCCATCCCTTGCCATCACGGGCCAATCATCGACAACGCCACGGGAATTTATGATCCGAATTGCAACCCAACCCTCCCGGGTGCAAAATGCATTGGCGCGATTGGCCCTGCCGGTCTCGGCGCTCCGGGCTTCAACCCCAACACTGGGCATTTTCTACTGCCCAACTCCAATTCCACGAGCGTTCTCAGCGTAGGCTCCATCGATGAAATTGATCCCAGGCCTGGCAACCCCAATGGACCGGTAGTCATAAACAGCGTGCCATTACTGGATTGCATGCCCACCAGTATCGTTCAAGGCCCGGGAGATAATTTCCTGGTAGGTTGCGCAGATCACGACGGCGAAGCCTTCCCGGCCAACGAAATTATCATCAACGGAACCACACTCGCGACCGTCGCCGTTATCAACAACGTCGGCGGTGTGGACGAAGTCTGGTACAACCCGGGCGACAACAAATACTACCTTGCCGCTCGCGATATGCTTCCCGGTCCAGTTATGGGCGTCATCGATGCCGGAACCAACTTGTGGCTGACCAACCTTCCGGTCAACACCAATGCGCACAGCATCGCGGTCGACCCGAAGACGAACCACGTATTTATGCCCCAGCAAGCGGGCGCAATCTGTGGAAGCAACGCCAGTGCTGGCTGTGTCGACGTCATCGCGGAGCAGTGATGATTCACAATCTTTCTGGTGCTATATTGGGCTTGGACGCGGAATGGAAGCAAAGTTTCGCGTCCTGAATTGTGAGCGACTTATGGAGATTTCTTCTAGGCTGTCTCAGCGAGGCTGTGTGCTCGCGTTGCCTCTTGTGCTTTTGTTGGCGTCACTGGCAAGCGCCAGCGAACCGACCGTCTCGAAGCCTACGGACGTTCCCGCCATCGTGATCGCCCATTTGCGTTTGCCGCAAGCGACAGCTAGTGAGATGTTGCTACAGAAGGAAAACGGCAAGCAGTATCTTTACGTTCAGCAGGCCGCGAAGCAAGGCTTCATGATTGTCGATGTGAGCAAGCCGGAGCAGCCGAACCTTTTGAAGCGCACGGCTGAACAAAATCAGGCGACCGCCGGCCATCTGCAGATCGTTAGCCCCGACGTGGCGATCGCCGAGGCCCCGGAAAAGACACCGACCACTCTGTCCAGCAGCAGTCATCCCACAGAGACGGTTCGGGTGCTCGATTTAAGCGATCCCGGCAATCCTAAGACCCTCGAGACCTTCAATAATGTCACCGGCCTGCTTCCCGACGGCCGCCACGGTTTGATCTACCTAACGAACAACGACGGCCTGTGGATTCTTCGCTATAACCGCCCAGCGCTGTTGGAGCCAGAAAAGAAGAAACCGCTGTGCGACTCCAACGCCGAAATTATGGCTATGCCGCCGGACTGCGACTAAGGCCCGAACTGAAGCTGCCCGGCTATCAAAATCCTACTGCGTTGAAACCTCGTGGGCCGAGCACTCCTTGTCGATCGTTCTGATTGAGGTGACGGTTAACGTCACAGGAGATCCAGATCTTCTCGAGGCGTCGGAACTCGTAGCCATCGTCGGCGACTCGCTCCCGGTCACTTCCACGTGCTGGCCCAGGTAGTGACTGAGCTTTATCTTGTGGCTGCCTTGGAGTTCATACGTCACGGCAGGATCCTGCTTGATAAGGACGAAGTCGCCGCTGGCTCGGCTCACGCAGCCTTGAACTGTCACCTGCCCTTTGGAACCCTTCTGGTTTCCCGCGGAATTACTGTCCTGTGCCAGGAGAACGCTGCCAGTAAGCAGCAAGGTACACAATAAGATTTTCATCGTCGTTTCCCTTTCGAGAATGAGATTGCATAAAGGTTGCCACGGTTGCAATAAATCTGAGGAGCCAGTTACTTGACGTGCGTCTCCTGGTAGTGGAGCACCTTCCACTGGCCAGTCTGCTTCACCCACAATTCGGTGATGTACACCCTTGAAAATCGCACCACCGACTTAGGTGGAAACTGCATCGTGACCTCGTAGATGGCGAACGCCGCATCAGTTCCCAGCGGGATCAGCTTGTACCCCCATAGCGTATAGCTAACCACGTTGGTGTTAGAGAGTTCACCGATAGCTTGTAATTTGCTTCGCTCGCCTTGACCGTCCACTTCCACTCCCTCATAGTCGTCCGCCAGCAACTCGCCGTAAGCCTTCTTGTCCTTATTCTTGATGGCTTCCCACTCGGCCTTGATCTTCGCTTCGAACATGTCTTTCAAGGCTGAATTGGGCAAGGCCGAATCGGCGGATTGCGCAGCGTCGGCAGCTTTGGCCGTAGAAGCCGATTGCTGGGGCCACGCCAGAGTCGTCAAAAAAACGCACAATAGGATCAGGCAACCTCGCATCCTTAATTCCTTCCAGATTCCTTCTGGGCAGGCTGCGTGGACCGTCCGCGATGCGACCGCACGCAACCAAAACGATAGTAGCGTAGCATGGCACGCATCTGGACGATGGCCTGAAATTGTTTATCATCCAAAGAACCGGCATGACAGAAGAACTCCCAAAAAGCCCTCCAATGTCTCCGCAAGAAATTCAAGTCCTGGCGCAAGAGCTTCTCACAGCCTATGAAACCGGCCAAACGATTCCGACCCTTCCCTCCGCACGCCCAGATTTTGATCTCAACGCCGCTTACGAAGTCGAATCGACTCTCCAAGGCTTCCGCGAAGCCAGTGGCCATCGTCGCGCTGGCCGCAAAGTCGGTTACGCAAACAAAGCCATGTGGCGGGTGTTCAAACTGGAAACCCTCGTCTGGGCACACATGTACGACGACACGGTGCATTACAGCAGTAATAGTCATGCGAGCATAATGATCGCCCATCCGCGCTCGCTGAAGATCGAACCCGAAATCGTCTTCTGTTTGAAGCATCCCATCACCGCCTCAGGCCTCGATGACGGTGCCGCGTTAGCCAGCGTGGAGTGGCTCGCCTTAGGCTTTGAAATCATCGACTGTCCCTATCCCCAATGGAAGTTCCAACCCAGCGATTTCGTTGCCTCCTTCGGACTGCACGCCGCGCTAGTGGTCGGTGCAAAAATGCAAGTGACATCTGACTTAATCCCAAAACTCGTCGAAGAACTCCCGCGCTTTACCCTGCGCATGTCGAAAAATGGCGAGTTCGTGGAAGAAGGTGCCGGCAGGAATTCCCTGCGCAGTCCTGCACTGTGCCTGGCAGAATTAGGCGCAGCCATCGCTCGCCGATTCCCAGGCGAGCTGCTGAGCGCGGGAGAACTTATCAGCTCTGGCACCCTCACCGCCGGCCACGAAACTACCAAGGGCGACCAGTGGACTGCAGAAGTGAACGGCATCGCTCTTCCACCTTTAACTCTCCGACTGACGTAGACAATCGTGGAAGATGGCCTCGCGCAAAGTCGACTGTGGAAGAGCGGCGCTTTAGCGCCTGCGTAAGGCATCTACAATAACGCGGGACTTTTAGCCCGTAGCACCCGCCATTGATCGAACTATGACCCTGCACCTTAGCCAAGCCGTCCTCCTATTTCTCGCCGCCGCCATCGCCGGGACACTCAACGCCATCGCCGGTGGCGGCAGCTTCATTTCCTTTCCCGTGCTTTTATTCACGAAAGTCCCCCCAGTCCAGGCCAATATCACAAACACGGTCGCTCTATGGCCGGGCCTGGCCGCCAGCACCGTCGCATATCTCAAACGCTTAAACGCTCCCGCGCGTGTACTGACCCCGTTACTGATCACAAGCGTCGCCGGAGGCTGGGCGGGCGCACTCCTACTAATAAAGACGCCGCAGCGCACCTTCCTTCACCTCATCCCCTGGCTGCTGCTAGGCGGAACTGCGCTATTCGCGTTCGGCAATCAGATTCGCGCCATCGCCGGCAAATCCGCTGTCATCGACGATCTTCATGGCATCTCCTGGAACGCGATCACCATCATCTCCTTTCTGAATCTCCTCGTCGCAATCTACGGAGGATACTTCGGGGCTGGCATCGGCTTCATGACTCTCGGCATGCTGGCCGCTCTGGGCATGCGCGACATCAACGCCATGGGCGCCATTCGCACTCTCCTGGCCGTAGCCATCAACGCCGCGGCAGTCGTGACTTTCATCTGGGCACGCGAAGTCCTCTGGCCGCAATGCATAATAATGATCGTCGGCGCTCTCACCGGCGGGTGGTTCGGCGCACACTACGCGCAAAAAGCCGACCCCCAAAAAATGCGCTATTTAATAATCGGGGTCGGCATCGTGATGACCGCCTATTTCTTCATCACCACACGCTAAAATTTACTGCCGAAGGCGATGTGACCCGCCTCACATTCTTGGTCTCATTCGAGCGCTAGAATGACTCTTCGAGAATCAGTTAAACTGAGGACGATTCTAGTTAGGCGTCCAGGATGACTTTCGGTCGCTACTCATTCCGCGACTGATTTCGCCGAAAAGAGTGTTTGTCCAAGCAACCCCCTTCGCGTATTGAGGGGCAGAACTAATAATCACTTCGGAAAGAGGAATCCATGAGCACTTCCACACTTGTCGAGAATCACGCCGAGCAAGCCGCTCCCAGCGCTGTGAAATATGTTTATGTTTTCGGCAGCGGAAAAGCCGAAGGCAACGGCAAGATGAAAGACGATCTAGGCGGCAAAGGCGCAGGCCTCGCCGAGATGACCAACGCCGGTCTGCCTGTCCCTCCCGGTTTCACCATTCAGACGGAAGCCTGCCGCGAGTACATGCGCACCGGAACAACCTCGAAATCCGTGAACAAACAGATGGACGAAGCGCTCGCCAAGTTGGAAGCGCTGCAGGGCCAGACGCTGGGTGCAGGCGAGAATCCGCTGTTGGTCAGCGTTCGCTCCGGCGCAAAGTTCTCCATGCCAGGCATGATGGATACGATCCTCAACCTCGGCCTGAACGACAAAAGCGTGGAAGCCCTCGCCAAACGTAGCCACAATCCCCGATTCGCCGCCGATTCCTACCGCCGGCTGATACAAATGTTCGGCAACGTCGTCCTCGACATCGAAAAATCCGCATTCGACGAAGTATTCGATGCCAAGAAGAAACAGAAAAAAGCCAAGCTCGATACCGATCTCGACGCCAAAGCTCTGCAGGAAGTAATCGCCGAATATAAGAAGGTCGTGAAAAAGCACGCCAAGCGCGACTTCCCGCAAGACCCGCACGAACAACTCACGATGGCGCGGGACGCCGTCTTCCGCTCCTGGCAAAATGACCGCGCCAAGCACTACCGCCGGATCAACAACATCGACGACATGCTCGGAACCGCGGTCAACGTGCAGGCGATGGTCTACGGCAACCTCGGCGATACCAGCGGCACCGGCGTAGGCTTCACGCGCAATCCCGCCACCGGCGCAAATGAATTCTATGGCGAGTTCCTAATGAATGCGCAAGGCGAAGACGTAGTCTCTGGTGTCCGCACACCAGTTCCAATCCTCGAATTGCAGAAGATCATGCCTGACGTCTACGACCAACTCCGCACCATCACCACGCGCCTGGAAAAACACTACAAAGACCTGCAGGATTTCGAATTCACCATTCAGGACGGCAAGCTCTACATGCTGCAGACTCGCAACGGCAAGCGCACCGGCCGCGCGGCCGTTCGCGTTGCCATCGACATGGTGCAGGAAGGTTTAATCACCGAAAACGAAGCCATCTTCCGCGTCGATCCCAATCAACTCTACGATTTCCTCGTTCCCACGCTCGACGAAAAGAGCACCAAAGTTGAAGTTCTCGCCACCGGATTGCCGGCCTCTCCCGGCGCAGCTGTTGGCCAAATCGTTTTCACCGCCGATGAGGCCGTGGCGAAGGCGGGGCATGGCGACAAGAAGAATCCCGTGATCCTGGTCCGCGCCGAGACTACTCCCGAGGACATCCACGGCATGGAAGTCGCCGTCGGCATTCTTACGTCGCGCGGCGGCATGACCAGCCACGCTGCCGTCGTCACGCGCGGCATGGGCAAATGCTGCGTCGCCGGCGCGGGCGACATTGCAGTGAATGAGCGCGCAAAAGAGATGCGTGTCAAAGGCCAGGTGTTTCACGAAGGCGACTGGATCTCGTTGGATGGAACGACCGGCCGCGTGATCAAAGGCAAACTCAATACACTTCCCGCCTCAGCGGAAAACGCGGAGTTGAAAAAGATCATGGGCTGGGCCGAACCCTTCCGTAAAATCGGCGTCCGCGCCAATGCCGATATTCCACGCGACGCCATTCAAGCGAAGGCCTTCGGCGCCGAAGGCATCGGCCTCTGTCGTACTGAACACATGTTCTTCGCGCCGGACCGCATCCCGCACATGCGGGCCATGATCCTGGCCGATAACGAGAACGACCGCCGCAAGGCCTTGAACAAATTGCTGCCCTATCAGCGGAAGGACTTCGAAGGTTTGCTCAAAGTAATGGATGGCCTCCCGGTAACCATCCGCCTTCTCGATCCGCCATTGCATGAGTTCCTGCCCAAGCGCGAAAAGCTGATGGTCGATATCGCCACTCTTCCCAACGCAGATGCCAAGCAGAAAAAAGCTTTCGTGGAGGAATACCGCGAGTACGGCGCAAAGGGAGCGGGCGATCTCAAGAAACTTCTAAACGCTCTGCTCGCTCGTGTCGAGGATTTGCATGAGTTCAACCCCATGCTCGGACATCGCGGCTGCCGTCTCGGAATTACGTATCCCGAGATCACCGAGATGCAAGCCCGCGCTATTTTCGAAGCTGCCGTCGCGGTCGAGAAAGCCGGTATCAAAACCCACGCGGAAGTCATGATTCCGCTCATCAGCACAGTAAAAGAAATGTCGAACCAGACCGCGATTGTGCGACGCGTCGCCGAAGAGGTGTTCAAAGACAAGGGAAAAGAAGTCCACTACCTGGTCGGCACGATGATCGAACTTCCCCGCGCCTGCCTGGTAGCCGATGAAATCGCGAAGGAAGCCGAGTTCTTCTCCTTCGGCACCAACGACCTAACGCAGACGACGTTCGGCTTCTCGCGCGACGACGTAAACAAGATTCTGCCCACGTATTTAGGCGAAGGAATCCTGAAACAGGATCCCTTCGCGGTAATCGACCGCGACGGCGTAGGCGAACTGGTTCGCATCGGCATAGAGCGCGGCCGCAAAACGCGTCCAAACCTCGAAGTTGGCATCTGTGGCGAGCACGGCGGCGACCCATCCTCCGTCGAGTTCTGCCACAAAGTAGGAATGGACTACGTAGCCTGCTCCCCATTCCGCGTGCTGACCGCTCGCCTTGCCGCAGCGCAAGCGGGAGCGAGCGACAAGCTGAAGGTCGAAGCCGGAAGAACGAAGTAACTTTCGTCGTTGGGACGACGCCGACGCCAAAGTCGGCGTCATCCTGAGCGGAGCCGTTTTTCAGGCGGAGTGAGGGAGATCACTCTAAGGACGAACTCCGCGCGGGATCCCGTAAGAAGGCTTCCGCGCCAACATCCCACCCTCAATCTGCATCCCTACCCCGGTGCTAGAATCTGATCAGAAGGTATGTGTATGAGTGAAGCGACCGTTGCGCAGTACATGAACTATGCGCCACCAAACCTGACCCCCGAAAAAGACCTCCCCAAAGGATTCATCGACTTTCTCCTCCCGCTGCACAAACAATTCACTCCGCGACAGCAGAAACTCGTCGCCAAACGAGCGCAGGTCCTGGAAGCATCGCATCGCGGCCAGCCACCAAACTATCTGCCCGCCTCCGAAGCCACCACGACCAACTGGCAAATCGAGATTCCTGACTGGTGCGCCGACCAGCGCAACCAAATGACCGGCCCAGCCGACGATGCCGAACTCACCGTCAAACTATTGAACTCCGGTTCCCCTGCAGTAATGCTCGACATCGAGGATTCCACCGCGAACCTATGGCCAAACACCATGCTGGCGATTAATAACACCATCGCCGCCTACAAGTACGAACTCGGTTACGACGATAAAAAACGGAATAAGCGAGTAACAGTGCAGCGCTCGAACACCGTAACCTGGGTGCGGCCGCGCGGCCTCCACCTCAGCCAGGGCGGAGTGATCAAAAACGAAATCATGTCCGCCTCGCTCTTCGATCTAGCCCTGCTGTGGTACCAGATCGATCCCGCCCGGCTGCCGCATAACTTTTCCGTATACATCCCAAAAAGTGAATCCGCCGAAGAAGCTTTCTGGTGGCGCGATCTATTCCAGACGTTGGCCAAATACAAAGGCCTTGCCCCGAACTACATCAAGTGCATGGCCCTCGTAGAAGCTCATCCGCTCGCCTATCAGATGGAAGAATTTCTCTTCAACCTTCGCGACCACTGCTTGGGCCTGAATTTAGGCCGCTGGGATTACATGGCCTCGCTAATCGACTTCATGCTGAAAGATCCCAACTGGATTCTCCCCGACCGCAACACCATCCCGCACGACGTGGCGTTCTTCCAAAATTTCCGCACGCTAATGCCGGAGATCTGCCACAAGCACGGAGCCCTCGCCATCGGCGGCATGACCGCGCTCTTTCCCAGTCGCACCGATGCCGCTCTAAACGAGCGCGCGATGAAAGCCCTAAAAGAAGATAAGCAAAACGAAGCCCGCTGCCTGATGGACGGAGCCTGGACCGGTCACCCCGATCAAAACGAAATCGCCGTAGCGCAGTTTCCGTACCCCAATCAAATCGCCAAACGCCCCACCCTGCCGAACTCGCATCCCGATCTTCGTCCGGTCCCGAAAGGGGTTGGCCAAATTACAATGGTGGGAACTCGCGCTGCCGTTCGCACGGTCATTCGCTATCGCAATGGAGTTCTGAACGGCCGAGGCGCAAGCCTGCTCGATGGCTTTATGGAGGACCTGGCTACCGATCGCATCTATCGCCTGATGATAGCGCAGCGTACGCGCCACAAAGTGAAAGTCGCGGGCGACGATGGCAAGCAGATTGAGCACAGCCCAGCTCTGATTACGGGCGTGTTCGATGAAGAGCTGGCGAAAATTCAAAAAGACCCTCCGTCCGACATCGACGAAAAATCGGCGAAAACGCTACCGGAAGCACGTCGCACAGCCGAAGAAATGATTGTCCTGGGCCACCATTCGCCCGTGTAGAAATTAACGATTCACCTGGTAACCTCTGTGCCGCCTGTGGTTAAAGGGTTTGCGTTCATTAGCAACATTAATAGAATCTATAACAAAATTAACTTGACTAAAGTAGCGATTCCGGTGTCCACTGCCAGTCTGCGCCGACGCCGGATCCGGTAATCAGATTTTATATAGGAATAAATTATGAGCGCCACTCGACTAGAAACCGCCGCCACTGAAGCTTTCGCCCCCTTGCAACCGCCCACGCGCTATCTCTTCGGCCCCGGCCCCACCCAGGTCGATCCACGCGTATATCAAGCACTTTCCAAGCCGATCGTCGGCCACCTCGATCCCTACTTCATCCAGGTCATGCAAGACGTCCAGGAGTTGGTCAAGTCCGTCTACGGCGCGGAAAAATCCTCCACACTGGTGATCTCCGGCACCGGCAGCGCCGGCATGGAAGCCGCAATCTCGAACTTCGTGGAGCCCGGCGCCAAAGTGGCCATCTTCGCCAACGGATATTTCTCCGACCGCCTGACCGAAATGGCCAAACGCCACGGCGCAAACGTAGTCCGCTTCGAAAAAGGATGGGGAGAGACCTACACCGACGACGAAGCCAGAGATTTCATCCGCCGCGAAAAGCCCGCGGTAGTCGGCTATGTCCACGCAGAAACCTCAACGGGGGCATTGCAACCTGGCAACGCCATCTGCGCCGCTGCGCATGAAGTGGGCGCGCTGGTCATCGGCGATTGTGTAACCTCGCTAGGCGGCCTTCCGGTCGAGTTCGACCGCACCGGCATCGACATCGCCTACAGCTGCACGCAAAAAGGTCTAAGCTGCCCGCCGGGCCTCTCGCCGCTGGCGATCTCACCCCGCGCCACGGATTGGCTGCGCGCCCGCACCACGCCCGTGCGCAGTTGGTATCTCGACATCAAACTGATTCACGACTACTCCACCGTCTCGCATCGCTATCATCACACCGCGCCCATCTCCATGTTCTACGCGTTGCGCGAAGCGCTGATGACCATCGCGGAAGAGGGAATCGAGAACCGCTGGGAGCGTCACCGCCGCTGCCACGATTTCTTCGTGCAGCAAATCGAAGCTATGGGCCTGCGCATGCACGTTCCGGAAGCCCATCGCATTCCGACTCTGAACACAGTGTGCGTCCCCGCAGGAGTCGATGACGCCAAAGTGCGCCGCCGTCTTCTCGAGGGTCCCGGCATAGAAATCGCCGGCGGCTTTGGCCCGCTCGCAGGCAAAGTATTTCGCATCGGCCTGATGGGCCCGTTAGCGACAGAAAAGAATGTGCAGTTCTTTCTCAAAGAGTTTAAGAGCGCCCTGGCAGCAGAAGGGTACTCTTCCTAATATCCCTGCGCGGTAGTCGTAGGTAGGACAGGGCTTCATAGGTCGAAGGAAACCAGATTCGTATCAGGGCACGGCTTCAGCCGTGCCGGCCAAAGCTCGAAAGGAATTTGGGCTTTAGCCCCTGAGAAAGCGCCGCAATACCGAACAACAAATAAAGTCGACCGATCATCCAAGCACCGCGCCAAGATGCGAGAACGAATGACACTCAAATCGGTAGACACTCTGCTCGATGTGCTGCACTTCGCCGACAGTCACACGGCCATCATTGTCCCCGAACTCAGCCTGAGAATCACCTACGATTCGCTTCGCCAGCAAGTCCTGGCCATGGCAGACGCTCTGGCCTCCGCCGGCATCCGCCGGGGCGACGCCGTTGCCATCGCCCTGCCCAACGGGTTACCCGCTATCGTCAGCTTCCTAGCCGCGTCCATCGCCGGCATTGCAGCGCCGCTGAACCCCGCCTATCCCTACGAAGAATTCCATTTCTTCCTGAGCGATACCAACGCAAAGATCTTGCTCTGTCCCCCGGTCGGGGCCGAGTTCGTGCGCACCGCCGCCAAAGATCGCAACATTCCCATTTACTCGGTTGAAATGAGCGAGCAGGGAATTGTTCGTATGGCCAACGCTCCCTCCGGAGCCAAAGCCGCCGAACCCACCCCCGACGACATCGCCCTCATCCTCCACACCAGCGGAAGCACCGGCAAGCCCAAACGCGTCCCGCTGCGACATTTCAATCTGGCCATATCTTCCGCAAACATCGCTAACAGCTACGCGCTCACCAACGAAGACATTTCACTTTGCATCATGCCGCTCTTCCACATCCACGGCCTGATCGGCTCGACCATGGCCACTTTGCTAACGGGCGGCACAATCGTAGTCCCCACAAAATTCAACGCACTCTCCTTCTGGCGAACGGTGCGCGAAAACCGAGTGACATGGTACTCCGGCGTACCCACCATGCATCAGCTGCTGCTCGCCCGCGCCCATCAGAAGCCACCCGAAGCGGCGACCCTGCGCTTCATCCGCTCGTGCAGCGCCCCGTTGTCTTCAGAGCTGATTCACAAAATCGAAGGCCTGTTCGGTGTCCCGTTTGTCGAAGCCTACGGAATGACGGAAGCGGCCCATCAGATGACCTCCAATCCCCTGCCTCCTCGCCATCGCAAAGCCGGCTCGGTAGGCGTCGGCATCGGTCTCCGCATCAGCATCATGGACGCCCATGGCAATCATCTCGGCATGGATCAGCGCGGCGAAGTCGCCATCCAAGGCGCAAACGTTTTTCGCGGATACGAAAATAACCCCGAGGCCAACGCCCGGGCCTTTGTGAACGGATGGTTTCGCACCGGCGATCAGGGCTATCTTGACCACGATTGCTATTTGCACCTGACCGGCCGCATTAAAGATATCGTCATTCGCGGCGGCGAGAACATCGCCCCGCATGAAATCGATGAAGTCTTGCTCCGCCATCCTGCCGTCGCTGCCGCGGTCACCTTCGGCTGCGCCCACCCAACGCTGGGCGAAGAAGTAGCCTGCGCCGTGGTCCTGCAGGAAAAAAACGGCGCGACCGAATCCCAACTGATCAAGCACTGCCGCGAGTTCCTCGCGGAATACAAATGCCCAACCAAGATTTACCTAGTCGAAACCATTCCCACCACCGCGACCGGCAAGATCCGTCGCCGCGCCGTCGCGGCTGCGCTCGCAGGTGAGCACGAATGAAATTTCTGATTGCCGGCGCCGGAGCCATCGGTGCCTACCTCGGCGCGCGCATGGCGCGCGCCGGTTTTGACGTCACACTCTTCGCCCGCGGCCCGCACCTGAAAGCCATGCAGGATCATGGCGTCCGGGTGAAAGGCCCTGAGGGAGATTTCGAAGCGCATCCCAAAATCGTAGGCTCCCTCGAAGAAGCTGAACGAGCCGACGTTGTTTTCCTGGGAGTAAAGGCCCATAGCCTGCCCCAATTAGCGCCGCATCTCAAGCCAGTTCTTGGTCCGGACACCACCGTAGTGAGCACCCAGAACGGAATCCCCTGGTGGTTCTTTCAGGGCTTCGGCGGTGAGTGGGAGGGGCTTCGCCTCGAGCGCATCGATCCCGATGGCGTGATCTCCGCGGCCATCGAGCCTCGCCGCATAATCGGTTCCATCGTTTATTTTTCCACCGAAGTCGCATCGCCAGGAGTCATTCAATACATCTCGGGCAATCGCATTTCTATCGGTGAACTCGACGGCTCACGTTCCGATCGCTGTCGCACTATCGCGGAAGCCCTGGTTGCCTCCGGCCTGCGCTGTCCGATCACTACTCATATCCGCGAAGAAATCTGCGTAAAGATTCTGGGCAATGCCTCGTTAAATCCCCTAAGCGCGCTAACGCGCGCCACCATCGCGCAGATGCTCCGCGATCCCGGTGTCTCCCAGATCGTTCGCAACATCATGAAAGAAGTCGAAGCGGTCGCGCATAAACTCGGCATGGAATTGTCCGTTTCCATCGACCAACGCATAGCCGGCGCAGAAAAAGTGGGCGAGCACAAAACCTCCATGTTGCAAGACCTCGAAGCTGGACGCCCCATGGAACTGGAAGCCCTGGTAGGTTCGGTTGTCGAACTCGGCGAACGCGTCGGCGTTCCCATGCCCTATACCGGTACGGTGTACAATTGCACCCAGTTGCTGGCGCAGCGTGCGGCTGCCGCATCGAGTGGTCTTCGCGAAGCAAATTAAACAGCCGGCTCCAAGGGGATTTTCCTCGGTGGATGCGCAGTGTCCTGGTGGTAAAAACCCGCAAATCTTGCTGCCAGGCCGTTCCTCGAAGAAAATTTTCCGCAGCGCTTGACAGCTGTCGTATACTCCATGTGGTCCACTTATCGGACCAGTTGGATTCCACGTTGCCTCCAATTCTCAATTCCGATTTCGAGTCCGTCCGGCGCAACAAAGTCTACGAAGACGTTGCCCGCCAGATCGAACGGCTCATTCTCAAAAAGCTTAAGCCGGGCGATAAGCTGCCTTCGGAGCGCGAACTGGCGGAAATGTTAAGCGTCAGCCGCAGCTCTATCCGTGACGCGATCCGCAGCCTGGAACTAGTCGGCATGGTCGAACCTCGCCAGGGCGCGGGCACCATCGTTAAAGAAGTTACTGCCGACGTCGTAGTCAATCCGCTGACCAACGCCCTCAAGCGCAAGGAAGAACTGGTCGGTGAGTTGCTAGATTTCCGCAGAATGCTCGAGCCGCCGCTAGCCGCCCGCGCCGCAACGCACGCTTCCACCGAGGATACCGCTGAGATGGACGAAATTCTCGAGCGGCAACAGGCGAAGCTGCGCCTGGGAGAAAGCACCATTCCCGAGGATTCCGAGTTTCACTACGCCATAGCATTAGCATCTGGCAACACTGTGGTTCTCAAAGTTCTGGACATCATCATGGACATGCTGCGCGACTCGCGCGAGCGTAGCTTGCAGGTCGAAGGCCGCCCGCAAAAGTCCCTGGCGGGCCATCGCCGGATCCTGGCCGCCATCAAGCGCCACGACGCCGAAGCCGCCAAAGACGCCATGCGCCGCCACATTGAAGACGTAGAAGAGATAGTGCTGCACAAGTGAAAAAGGTTTTTGAAGTACTCTGTGTTCCTCGGTGTTCTCTGTGGTTAAGCAGTTGAATTTTGCACGCAAGCCGATCGCTCGAACTGTGGGAAAGCGATCGCACCAAAAATCTGGGGAATCGATTGACTGATCTGCAAAATAACGCAGAGCGCGCGTCCGAAACATCCGCGCCAGCCCTGACTCTTCGCGTAGCCGAAGCGCGCGTCGAAGACGTGGGCCACGCCATAGCGCGCCTAACCCCAGCCGACCTGCAGCGCATAGGCGCCCACGCCGGAGAGATACTAAAAATCACCGGCACCGCCATAGCCGTAGGCCGCGCCGAACTAGCCGACGACGGCCACGAAGGCATGATCCAGATCGACGGCACCTGCCGCAGCAATTGCGGCGCGGGTCTGCAAGAGCAAATAACGGTAACAACCATCGAGCCGCAACAAGCAGTAGCAGTGCGCCTCTCGCCGCTGTGGGTCGGAGCGGCCCCGGCCTTCATCGCGCCCGATCGCATCCTCGAGGATCTGATCGACGTCCCGGTAATTGCCGGTTGCGTAGTACGCGTGCCTACGTTTGCCAAGGCCATCAACTTCCAGGTAGCCCGCACGATTCCTTCCGGGCCAGTAGTAATCAACAAGCGCACCGACATTCGCATCGTAGAAGGGGAACAAACCGCCGCTCGCGCTCCCGCAGTCTCTTATGAAGATATCGGTGGCCTCGAAAGGGAAGTAGCGCGAGTTCGAGAAATCGTCGAACTCCCGTTGAAATATCCGCGCGTCTTCGAGCGCCTCGGAATTCTCGCTCCGAAAGGCGTTCTGCTTTACGGCCCTCCTGGCACCGGCAAAACGCTGCTAGCTCGCGCCGTAGCCTCCGAAAGCCGCGTCCACTTCATTCACCTCAACGGCCCTGAAATCATGCGGAAGTTCTACGGCGAAAGCGAAGCCAAACTCCGCGAGGTCTTCGAAGAAGCCGCACGCCGCGCCCCGGCAATTCTCTTCATCGACGAAATCGACGCGGTAGCTCCCAAGCGTGCCGAAGTCACTGGCGAAGTAGAAAAGCGAGTAGTAGCGCAGCTCCTCAGCCTCATGGACGGCTTCGTAGCCCGCGGCCAGGTCATCGTAATCGGCGCGACAAATATCCCCGAAGTTCTCGATCCCGCCCTGCGCCGCCCCGGCCGATTCGATCGCGAGATCGAAATCGGCGTTCCCAATCAGCAGGCGCGCCTGCAAATCCTGAGAATTCACACCCGCGCTATGCCGCTCGCGCCCGACGTCAATCTCCGCGAAATCGCCGAGCACTCCCACGGTTTCGTCGGAGCCGATCTCGAAGCCCTTTGCCAGGAAGTAGGCATGATCGCCCTCCGCGGCTTTCTCTCGGCTATCCCGCTCGAAGCCGACGGCGCAACCTCCGCCGATCTCGAATCGCTACAAGTAACCCGCGAAGACTTTGTCGCCGGATTAAAAGAAGTCGAGCCCAGCGCCACACGCGAGTTCTACATCGAGAAAAGTTCATCCACATTTGCCTCGCTGGGCGGTCTTAACGACGTCAAGCGTCTGCTCGATGGCGTAATCGAGCACTCGCACATTCGCGACGAAATCTACGACCAAGTCGGCTTAGCTCCCCCGCGAGGCCTCCTGCTGGTTGGCCCATCCGGAACCGGCAAGACAGCGATGGCCCGCGCTCTTTCAGGCGAGAAGCAAATTCCATTAATTGCCATCGATGGCCCGCAGCTCTATTCGAAATGGCTGGGCGAATCCGAACGAGCTTTGCGGGAGGTGTTCAAGAAAGCCCGCCGCGCCGCCCCCTGCATTCTTTTCTTCGACACCATCGACGCCGTCGCACCAAGATTCGGCGCAGATCAGTCCGGCACCGACGTCTATCAAAGAATCCTCAGCCAGCTTCTCCGCGAGATCGATAACCTGCACGACGTGAAGGGCGTAATCCTGCTAGCCGCCACAAATCGTCCCGAGCGCATCGAGCCAGCACTCCTGCGCAGTGGCCGCTTCGACTACGTTCTCCAGTTCAACAAGCCCGATGCCGTCGACCGCGCCGCCATCATACGACTTTGCTGCTCGCGCGTTCCCCTGGCGCCGGAGGTCGACCTCAACGAATTCGCGCAACAGATGGAAGGCCTGACCGGCGCCGACATCGAAAGCCTCTGCAAGAAAGCGACGCTCTCAGCCATCGTCGAATTTCAAAACGCTTCTCGCCGCGATCCGTTCGTAGTCTCGCGCAAAGATTTTCTAGCAGTCCTGCAATCTGACCGCACCAGGCCATCCGCTACAGAAAACACCAGCAACGGCGCCGGAGATCAGTGTTCCAGCGCATCCACCAGCACATACTCACGCAAGCACGAGGGTCGATCATGAGCTATACGGAACTTACCGTCTGGACGCGCGGCATCATCATGGACAAAGAAGGCCGTGACATCGTCAACTCCGTCTCTGGTTCTGCGCGCAAGGAAGGCAAGTACGCGCAGGCGATGGAAAACTACGTCGACAATCCCGACCGCACCAACTGCCCGACGCGCAAATATTGCCGCGTGAGCGACGACATTCTCGAAAACGAACTCACCTACGAGAACGAGCACCCGAACATCGTCGTGCTGGTCGAAGGCACCATGGTCAAAGGCTGGGATTACATGCGCGGCATGCCGCCCGGCGGAACGCTAATCATCAACACGCACTACACGCCGGATTACATGCTCCGCTTCGTGCCCGGCCCTGAGCGCCTCGCGCAACTAGTCTGCGTAGACGCCGCGAAGCTGGCCGATCACAAGTGGCTCTACTACCGCCTAGGCGAACTCGGCCTCGACCGTCTTTCCACCGAAGGAGCGGCCGAGCGCAGCAAGTTGGTCGCCCCGGATATCGCCGCTCCGCTGATTGCAGCGGTCGTGCAGACCACCGGCATCGTGAAGATGGAAACCATCCGGCCCATGATTGCGAACCAGCACGCATTCGAGTTGGCTCTTAAAGAAATGAAAATCATGCAACTGAACCCAGTGGCTGTGTAGGAGAGGACTAATAATGTCAACCAAAGACACGCATATTCCAGATTGGCTCAATGTGCCGTTCGCGGGCATCACGCCCGCGCCCTCCCAGGAAAAGGGCCAGGACTTGTTTCCGACCGGGAACTGGCGCTCGATTCGTCCCGTGTACCGCGACAAGTTGCCACCCTGCAACAACGCCTGCGGCACCAACGAAAAAATCCAGGGCTATCTGGATCTAGTAAAACGGGGCAAGTATCTGGATGCTTACGCACTCATCAAAGAAGACATGCCGTTTCCCTCCGTCACGGGACGCGTCTGCTATCACCCATGCGAGCAGGCCTGCAATCGCGGCAAGTACGATGAAGCGATTTCCATTCGCGCAGTCGAGCGATTCCTCGGCGATCTAGGTCAAGCGCTGACCAACGACGTCGTGAAACCGGGCAAGCCGAACGGCAAGAAAGTCGCTGTAGTAGGCTCAGGCCCAGCCGGACACAGCGCTGCATACCAGCTAGCTCGCCTCGGCTACAAAGTCACGATTCTCGAAAAATCTCCGAAGGCCGGCGGACTGAATCGCGGCGGCATACCCGACTGGGTTCTTCCGCAGAATGTTCTCGATCGCGAAATCCAGCGCCTCGAACAATTGGGAATCGAGATCAAAACCAACTGCGAAGTCGGCAAAGACGTCTCTTGGGACGATCTCAAGAAAAACTACGACGCCTGCGTTCTAGCTGTCGGCCTCACCGAACCCAACAGCGTCAGAGCTGAGGGCGAGAATAAAGATGGCGTTCTCTACGGATTGCCTTTCCTGCGCGACATCGGCATGGGGGCGTCGAAAGTAAAGCTGGGCGCGCGCGTTGCGGTAATCGGCGGAGGAAATACCGCCATCGATTGTGCCCGCGAAGCTCTGCGCCAGGGCGCGGTTGAAGTGACGATGATCACAGTCGAGGGCAACAGCAAAGAGATGCCCGCTTCGCCGGAAGATCTGCACGACATGCTGGAAGAAGGCGTCGAGCTGATTCATGGGAAGGCGGTGACGGCAGTGCTCGGTAACGGCAAGGTCGAAGCGCTGCAACTGCACCCGGCAAAGTTTGCGGGTGCGATCAACGCATCGCCTATCAACATCGATCGCGAAGCCAAGCCAGAAAAGTTCGCCGTCGACAACGTAATCATCGCCGTCGGCCAGCACTCTTCGCTGAACTGGCTGCCCGCCGAATTTAAGAGCGAGCGCGGAACGATCAAGATCGACAAATTTGGCCGCCTCGGCGATACCAACTTCTTTGCTGCCGGCGACATCGTCCAACTCGGTTCCGGCCAGCCGCTGATGGTCGTCAACGCCGTTGGCGATGGCAAGCGTGTCGCCTTCAACCTCGACAAAGTCATGCGCGGCGAAAAGTTGCAACCGCGAACGATTGCCGTCGACGTTATTTTCGACCTGAATCGCATGAACATGACCTACTTCCCGCACTTCCCGCGCGTGCAGCAGGAACTTCTGCCGCCGGCAAGCCGCAAGAAGACTCAGCAGGAAGTGATAGAGGCATACACCGAGGAGCAAGCCGTCGAAGAAGCAAATCGCTGCTTCAGTTGCGGCACCTGCAATGCGTGCGACAACTGTTATCTGGTTTGTCCGGAGCCTTGCATCGCGCGCCCGGAGCGGTCGAACGGTCTCTACAAGATTCTGGTCGACTACTGCAAAGGATGCCGCGTGTGCATCGAGGAATGCCCAACAGGTTGTCTCGAAGGCGTTCCCGAACTCGACTTCGATACCGGCGTAGTTCGCATGGACACCGCGTTTGCGATTTCACCTGGATTGCATGGTCGTCAGGCTGAGGAATTGCGAAATCTCGGTGAGCGCCCGGCCAAAAACATATAGATTCAACGAAAAGATTTGGAGCTGAAATCATGCAAGTAGCGGAAGCAAAAAAAAGGATGGTGCGTATCAACGGCTGCGTCGCCTCGGCGCAAGCCGCGAAATACGCGAATGTGGACGTGATTGCGGCGTATCCGATCCGTCCGTACACCGCAACCATGATGGCCCTCGCGCAGATGGTGGCCAACGGTGAACTCGATGCCGAGTACATCGTGGCCGACAGCGAGCACTCACAACTGAGCATCGCGCACGGCGCATCGTCGGCGGGCGCGCGAGTCTTCACCGGCAGCTCAGGCGTAGGCGTGCAGTTCGCCTATGAACTATACTCGCCAATCTCCGGCAGCCGCATGCCGGTGCAGATGATGATCGCTGACCGCACGCTGGATCCTCCCGGCGACTTCGGCTCCGAGCATACCGACGCGCTCTCCACCCGCGATATGGGCTGGATTATGGGCTGGTCGTGCGATGCGCAGGAAGCGTTCGACAATCACCTGATCGCCTACCGCATCGGCGAAGACCGCCGCGTGCTGTTGCCGCAAATGGTCTGCCAGGACGGCTTCTTCGTCTCCCACATCACCGGCGACGTGGAACTGCCCGACACAGGGCAGGTGAAAGAATATCTGCCCGAGTACAAGCATCCGTATCCGCTCGATCCGCGGCATCCCGTTTCGCACGGCCCGCAGATCATGCCCGAGCAAGGCCCTCCGCTACAACTCGAGCGCGCGCGCGCCATGGAGCAATCGATGGCAGTGATCGAACAGGCGCACGAAGAGTTCGCGCAGATCTTCGGCCGCAAGTACGATCCGTGGATTGAGGAATACAAAACTGAAGACGCCGACGTCGTCTTTTTCATGCAAGGCGCGCACGCCGTAACCGCGCGTTTCGCCATTCAGCACATGCGCGAGCGTGGATTGAAAGTCGGATTGGTTCGCCTGCGAACCATCCGTCCGTATCCGACCGATCGCGTGCTGGAATCGCTAACCAAATTCAAAGTAGTCGGTGTCATCGAAACCAACATGGCTCTAGGCAGTGTGAGCAGCGGCGGCGCGCTTTATGCCGAAGCCGCGGCCGCTCTGTACGAAGCCGACAAGCGTCCGCTCATGATGTCATTCATGGCAGGCATGGGCGGAGAGGCCATCGTGCTGAAAGAGTTTTATTGGATGACAGAGAAAATGCTCAACGCGCAACGCACGGGCAAGATCGAAAAGCGCACGCACTGGGTAGGCTTCGAACACTAGAGAGATTTGAAAGGGTGCGGCTTACGCCGCGCCGTATGGACGATTCGTATCAGACACGGCTTTAGCCGTGCGTAAGCGAAAAGGTTCGTATCAGGGCACGGGTTTAGCCGTGCCGCCAAGCGGCCACAAAGAATTGGGGCTTTAGCCCCTGAGGGCCGCCGGAAAATTTCTGTTGGAGGAATGATCATGGCAACCATCGAAGTACAACGGCAAATCCTGCCCATCCTGGATAGCCCGAACAAAGGCGCGCGCTTTTATAACCCCGAACTGCCGCAATCCGAGCCGTTCGTTCCCGGCCATCGCACCTGCGCCGGTTGCGGACCATCCATCCAATACCGCATGACCAGCAAAGCCGCGGGCGACAACACAATCCTCGTCGGCCCTACCGGCTGCATGTACGTGGCGAACAGCTCGTACCTGTGTACGCCCTACAACGTTCCCTGGGCGCACACGCAGATCGGCAGCGCTGGCAGCTTCACTGCTGGTGTCGCCGCCGCGTACGAAGCCATGATCCGCAAGGGCAAGTGGCAGGGAAAATTCCCCAACATCATCTGCGAAGCCGGCGACGGCAGCGCCAGCGATATCGGCCTCGCGTCGATATCCGGCGCGCTTTATCGCAATCACGACTGCCTCATCATCTGCTACGACAACGAGCAGTACGCGAACACGGGCATTCAGGCATCGTCGCGCACGCCCTACGGCGGCATGACCACGTTCTCGCCTCCGGGCCCTGAAGTTCCGGAAGGGAAGAAGCTCTATCCCAAAGACCTCGCGCGCATGATGGCCGCCGGACATCCGCACTGCTACGTCGCCACCGCGACCGTAGGCTATCCGATCGACTTGATGAACAAAGTCCGTAAGGGCCTCAACCACAAAGGCGCGGCCTATCTCATGGTCTACACGCCCTGCCAAAAAGGCTTCGTCTACGAAACCCCACGCTCCATCGATCTGGGTCGTCTGGTAGTCGAATGCGGCCTCTATCCCATGTGGGAGTGGAATCCGGAGAAGCGCGAGTTCGACTATAGCTTCCGTCCGGCGAGCATGCGTCCGGTATCGGAATATCTAAAGCTGCAAGGGCGCTTCGGCCATCTCCACGCCGAGCACATCGCTAACTTGCAGAAGTTTGCCAATGAACAATGGAAGATGATGGGCGTGCAGTTGCCCGAAGCTTTGCTTCACGCGGCAGATGCGAAAAATCTAACCAACATGGCGGCTGCAGCGGAAGCCGAAGCCGTAGCGGAGACCGTATGAACACAGCAGCGAACCTTGAGACCAAGCCCGAGCCCGAAGTCGAGCCCGAAGGACAAGAAAGCTACATCGTCACAGAAGGCAAGAAGCGCGGCGCAACCCGCGACGTTCGGCCCGAAGCCGCGTACGACAAGTACTACACCGTCCTGCGTGTGCACGGCGGCGATGCGATCCTTACCGACAACTGGCACACCAATGAAGTTCTCGATCACGCACGCAAGAACTTCGAAGGCGTGACCTTCGCCATGCGTACTCTGGAAGCGTGGGGCGCGATGATCGAAAACGATCAGCGCGCCTACTACACCGCAGGAGGGCGCATCTGGGTGATGGACCTGGAGCCCGCAGCGGGCAAGAAGCCGCGCCTGCCCGGCACCGGCTGGGACAAGAAGTAACTTGGCTCGCGTTCTGTTAATCGACGACACGCCGGAAATCGCCGAACTGCTGACGTTCTCTCTGCGCGATCTCGGACACGAGGTCCGCGCGGAGGGCTACACTGCAGGCGTAAACGAACTAATCGCAGAGCACCGCGCAGAAGCAGTCGTACTCGATTGCACGGCCTATGACATGAGCGAAGCCCTATTCGATCTAGTCCGCCAGCAACACGCCGACCTTCCGATCGTGATTATCAGCGACACGCCCGAAGTGGCCGACCAAAGCCTGAATAAGCGCAAAGCCAAGAACGTCTTGCTGATCCCAAAGCCATTCACCGGCTCGCAAGTAGGAAGAGCCCTGGCGCAGTTGCTGCAGTGATTTCGGAATGTTTGCCGAGCGGTCCCGAGATTCCTATCTGAGCATCCGAGATTCGTATCAGGGAGCCGAGATTCGTATCAGGGCATCGCTTCAGCGATGCCGCAACAAGGCAAGACTAAACCCGGCTTTAGCCGCCGCGTAAGCCGCATAAATTTTCGCAAACCGCTGCTCTTCTTCTAGGAGACACGAGATCGAACTATGCCGCTCTGGAGCATTGACGACTGGCAATACCTCGAACGCGAAACCGTCATCACTCCCAAAGGCGCTCGCTGGACGGTCGCGCTGATGGACGTCCTAGGCCAACAAGGCGATCCTGAAATGCCAGACCGGCTCCAGGAACTCCAATACTCCTCAGGCCGCTACTACACGCTGATCTATTCGGAAAGCGGCGCCCTGCAACGCGAACGGGGCTACACTTCTCTGGACGAAGCCACAAACGCCTACCAGGATCTTTTGATGGGCGTAATCGATGGCAGCGTCGATCCTGCGCAACCGGTCTTCCGCCAGGATCTCGAAGACTAGAAATTCCTTTAAGGACTACGTCTTACCGAAGCCCGGCGCACTCCAGCCGAACGAGGGTCTCCACGCCACGCACTCGGAGGGCCAGCCAAATCTACCGCCCCGGATCCAAATCCCGCATCACCACGTGCAGCACCTGCCCTGTTACACGAGCATCACGCTCAGAGACCGCAACCGCTGCATCACCATCGCGATATGCCCGTGCCACAGCCGGCAAACGCGCACACCCACCACGAATCAATCCGGCCCGCTCCGCCACTGTGAGCCGCGTCTCAAAGGACCAATCGGAAATCTTTTCCGCCGGCGCGCCCGACTCAATCAGCGCACTCAATCCCCTGTGCTCCAGGGCATCCGTTACGATTGCCTCCAGCACTCCGCAAGAGTTCATCAGCGAGTCGTGATATGCCCCGCTCTCCAAAGCGCTACGGCTATCGTTATAGGACTGCTCGAGGACCGGCCGCAATTCTTCATTGCGAACAAAATCAAATCGGTGAGGAGCCGGCGGTTCGTGTGCTGCCACAGCGCCTCCATTCATCCCGGAAATCGACGCCGCGGCCTTCTCCAGCACCGCAATCAACCGCGCAAGAATCTCCTCTTGCGGAATCCCTTCGACTGCGCGCCCCGCCTCTGATCGCATTAGAAACGCTTCACTGAAACTCCGCGCCAGCCAATGCGCCTTGCTCCCTCCCGAGAGTTCGTTGATGGTCACTCCAAGGTCATTCTGCCAGTGTCGAGTGGCAGCGGCGACCGAGGAATCCGAAGGATGAGCCGCAATCAAATCCCGCAACTCACCTCCGCGCACAATCAAACGATTCAATTGGGAGAGATAAGTCTCTATTTGAGCTTGCAAAGCAGCGTCCATCGGAGGGTTCTCATGCTACCGGCGGGGCAACTGTGCCCCTTGTTAATACATCCTTGTCTATTAACGAGCGGATGCGGCAGTCACTTTGTCCACGATCGTTGCTTCTTTGGATCAAGCTTTTTCGCAACGATCCTCGATAGGATTTAGCCCTTGACACCAGCTAAAATACGATGATAAATTCGCAGCCGCTAACTGGTTCGATGACTGGACCAGTAAGACTGGACCAGTATACATCACACTTCCCCGTGACCCTCCGTATTAGTACGTTTGGGCCACAAATTGAGCTGACAAACCCTGCCGGACACCGTGGTTCCGGCGGTTGCGCTGTTAACGTCCAACGGCTGTCCGGAGGTTTTACCTTATGGCTGATGCTCCAGCCTCACTGATCCACCCCTCGCGTATTCCCAATCGTTGGGTCCAATTGATCGCAGGCATCGTTGCCATGATGGCCATCGCCAATCTGCAATATGCCTGGACCCTTTTTACGAAACCGATTCAGACCCATCTCCACGTCACGCTGGTGGCGGTCCAATGGACTATTACTTTGTTCGTCGCCCTTGAGACTTGGCTCGTGCCTTTTGAAGGATACCTGGTAGATAGAATCGGACCTCGATTCATGCTGGGCGTGGGCGCAATTCTAGTCGGGCTGGGGTGGATCGGAGCTGGCCGCGCGGAGACGATAGGCCACCTCTATTTTTGGTACGCGGTTGGTGGCATTGGCGCCGGAGCGGTTTATGGCGGCACCATTGGAAACGCACTGAAATGGTTTCCGGATCATCGCGGGCTCTGCGTCGGTCTCACCGCCGGAGCTTATGGCATTGGTACGGCGACCACGATCTCTCCCATTGCTGCCATGCTGAAGACCTCAGGCTACCAGCAGACCTTCATCTTCTGGGGATTTGTCCAGGGATTTGTAGTGCTGGCGTCGGCCCTATTCCTGGCCAAACCGCCGGTAGGCTGGACACCGCCAAACTGGAAAGAAAAAGAAGCCAAGATCAGGGCGAAGGTCAAAACCTCTGCGGTCGAGATGACACCCGGGGAAATGCTCTGCCAACCGTCCTTCTATGTCCTCTACCTGATGCTGACGATGTTGGCCTTCGGCGGTATCGTGGTCACCGTGCAACTCAACCCCATGGCGTCCTCTTACCACGTCGACAATGTTGTCGTGGTCTTCGGCATGACCGCATTGGTTTTGGCCATCACGGTTGATCGCATCCTCAACGGCTTAACCCGCCCATTCTGGGGATGGGTTTCCGACAACATCGGGCGAGAGAATGCCATCTTCATTTCCTTCATCTTGGAGGCGATCGCCGTCTTCGCCCTGCTCCAACTGATCGGCCATCCGGTCTGGTTTGTGGTGCTGTCAGGCCTGTGTTTCTTCGCGTGGGGCAATATTTATTCGTTGTTCCCGTCGATCACAGGCGACCTGTACGGCAGCAAATGGGCCACCACCAATTACGGCATCCTATATACCGCGAAAGGTTTGGCTACGCTCTTTGCCGCGCCCGGTGCGGCCTGGTTGTACGCGAGGACCGGATCTTGGACCAAAGTCTTCTGGGCGATGATTATCTGCGACCTGATTGCTGCATTTATGGCTTTGCTGTGGCTCAAACCTCTGGCCGCGCGCGTTGTCCGCAAGTCGGAGGGTGGCGTCGCTCCTGCACTCGGCACCGCAACGGCGATCAAAGCCCGCGGCGTTGCCTAAGCTTCGCCAAAGTAGAAGAGAAAGCTCTCTTTCACTGAAGAAAGAGAGCTTCTCAGTTTCACTATCGTTAACCTCTCACTACTCGGCCGCAGCGGCGAATGCCCGAGGTTGCTCCGAAGGCGGTGGACCCTCCCAATCGCCCGGATAACCCCGCTCTCCAAAGTCCTTCCCAGCGCCGTTTCTATTGTTATCGCTCTCACGTCCCAACTTGAAGCTGCCGACCATGTTCTGCAGCGCCATCGCCAGCTCCGATAAATCCTGGCAGGCTTTCGCAGACTCCTGTGCAGCCACTGCCGACTCTTTTACCACTTGCGCAATCCGGTCCATGGTCTGATTCACGTCCGCCGTCGCCTGCGACTGCTGCGAGGCCGCTGTATCGATTTGGCTGATCATCGAGCCCACTTCTTCGGACATGCGAATAATCTGCTGCAGAGATTCGCCGGCTCGCGCCGTCGAAGTCACACCTTCCTGCACATGCTGGCTGCCAATCTCCATCGCCTTCACCGCGCCTTTGGTTCCCGCCTGAATCGTGCCAATCATCTCGGCAATTTCCTTGGTTGCGGTAGTAGTACGCTCCGCCAGCTTGCGCACCTCATCCGCCACCACGGCGAATCCTCGCCCCTGCTCGCCCGCGCGTGCGGCTTCAATCGCCGCATTCAGCGCCAACAGGTTCGTCTGGTCAGCGATGTCATCAATCACTGCAGCGACGCGACCAATCTGGTCGGAACTCTTTCCCAACTCCCCAATCTTTTTGGCCGTCCCCCCCACCGATTCTGCAATCGCACGCATCTGCGTCAAAGCTTGCTCCACCACTACGCCACCCTCCCGCGCCGTTTCGGCAGCCCGGTGAGCCGCTTCGGTTGCGCGCGCACAATTTTCTGAGACCTGCTGCACCGTTGACGCCATTTCTTGCATCGCCGCCGCGATTTGCGCTGTTTGGTCCTTCTGGCTGTCTGCTCCCTGCGCCTGTAGCGTTGCCGAAGACGAAAGCTCCTCGCTCGCGCTGGCCACCTGCACAGAATTCTCTGATATCGCCATGATCATGCGCTTTAGATTCGCACTCATCTTGTTAGTCGCCGCCGCCAGATCTCCTAACTCGTCCTGGCTGTCAATCTGCAAATCGTCGCGAGTTAAATCGCCGGTCGCAATCGCCTCGGCCCGCGCCAGCACCGAGCGCGTCGCCCGGGAAATCCGCCGACTCAACACAATCGCCACGACCACTCCTGCGCCCAAAGCTAACAACGTTGTCAATGCCATTGTCACGCTGAGCGCACGATTGTTCGCCCGCAATTCATCTCTGTTCTCATCCACCAGCTTGTCAAGCGAATCCGCCATGCTGCCCAGCGACTTTTTCATCGCCCGATTCACCGGCGTAGCACGGTCCGCCGATAAATTTCCAGCCTCCGCCAGGGCGTCTTTCTTGCCGCTTGCCGCCAGAGTGATAGCATCGTCCTGCACGCCGCGCAGCACAATAAGCTGTTTCTTAACTTCCTTCAGTCGCTCCCGGTTCTCCGGATCCTCCCATTTTGGAGCCAGTTCGTCCAGTTCCGCCATATCTTTTGCCACATCGGTCCACGTATCCTCGAATAACTTCCTCGTCTCCGTCAACCGCGCCGGTTGTGACCCCGCCAGAATCGTCTGCCGACCTTTCACCTGCGTCTGGTTGAGGTCGCGCTGCAACTGGATGGCAGCCTTCTGCGACGGCAGACTTACGCCGAAAGTGTTCTCCTCACTTCGCGAAATCCGGCGCGCCTTCAGGTAGCCCATGGCGGAACTGAAAACAAGAAACGAAAGAACCACACCAAAACCAAGGCACAGTTTCTTGCCAAGCGTGAATTTCATCTTTTCTCCCACCATCCGAGCATTCAAGCGAGAGGCGCGGGCCTCGGCGGTACACGAAGATATGCAGATGAAGAAGCTATCGGCAGGACGAGAAGAAAACATTAAAGGAGGTTCAGGGGGAAGACTTCCGCGCCTCAGACTTCGAGCGAAAAACTCGTCGGCGCTGCGAAAGCGGGAAGGGCACGAGTTTCACTCGTGCGGTTAGTCAAGCAAAACAAGCGCGGCTTCAGCCGCTGGGGTCCTTCCATTCCCAGGAATGGATTATGCCTGCCCCTACGCCGGTAACTGCTCCCCGCGCGTCTCTGCTCCGAACGGAATCAAACACAATCCCACGGCGAAAGCCAAAGCCGTCATAGCTACAGGCATTCCCAGCGATCCATGATGCCGAATGCCCGCTCCCACCATAAATGTGATCCCGGCCCCGCCAAAGCGCGCAAACGAAGTCGCGAAAGCAAAAGCGCTGGCCCGGCACTCGGTGGGATATTGCTCCGGCAGCCAAAGCGTATAAACCGCGAAATTAGCGCCGCCCAATCCCAAAAAAAACAGGCAAACAAAAAACCAAGGAAGTCCCGCTGCACCCAAATAAAAGACTTTTCCAAACGTGACCGCAATAAACACCATCATCAACGTAAAGAAAAATGCCAGCGCCCCGCGCCGCCCATAGCGCTCGGCCATCCACGGCATCGCAAGACATCCAAGAATGGTCGCGAACGCCACCAACATGGTTCCCCAGGAAGCCAGCTGCGCCGCCTGCGGTCCAACGCGCCCAGCAGCTTCAGACAGCGTAGTCACGGCCGCCGGAACATAAACCGTCCCGGCCCACAAACCACAAATCGAAGCCAGCATAAATAAAGAATTTAGAATTGTCCGGCGCCGCCACTTGGCGGAAAACAGCGTTGCAAATGGCCGCCAAACCGCCCATGACCGAATCACGCTTTCTTTTCGGGTCCAGGCCTCAGGCTCCACAACTCCGTGCCGAATCCACGCCAGAAGTAGTGCCGGAACTCCACCGACAATAAACATCGCCCGCCATCCAAAGCGAGCGCCAATCGAATAATTCGCCGCTGCCGCCAGGAAAATGCCGACGTAATACCCCGTATGCATGTATCCCGCACCCATCCGACGTCGATGCTCCGGCCACGCCTCGGCCACAAATGTACCGCCCATCGCCCACTCGCCGCCAATGCCGATCCCGGCCAACAATCGCAGAATCGCAAGCTGCCAGATGTTGGTCACCATCGCACTCAGAAAAGTAAACACCGAGTACCAAACGATCGTGATCATCAGCGTCCGTACGCGGCCGAACTTATCACCCACCGGCCCCCACAAAAACGCCAGTCCCCAACCCATCAAAAACAACGCGAACAAAAGCCCGCCGTAAACTCCAATATTTCCCTTGGTGGCAGCCAAGCCGGACCGCGGCAGCAACTCGCGCAAAGAAGGCACCAGCACCAGCGCGTAGATAAACGAGTCCATCCCGTCCAGCGCCCAACCACCCCAAGAAGCCCAAAATCCACGGACCTGATTCCGCGTAAGAGGCAAGGTCAAGACAGTGGAGGAAACAGGGACCGGGCCAGGAAGGTCAGCTTCGTTCATCGCGGAACGCGCCATAGTAGTGCGCAACTATACCAAAAAACGCCCAATTCAGCGTAATTATTATAGGAAGAGCGCAAACGGAAAAGGGCACGAACGGAAACGGCGCGGAGGGGAAGGGCACAACTTTAGCCGTGCCGATTGAGGCAGGAATCAGAAGGGCATTAGCCCCTGAAGCGAGTACTTCAACTTGAGCCGAAGGCCAGAGAAAAATGACTATCCTTTTGCCGACTTCAACCGCTTCTCCAGTCCATCCACCTCAGCCGACATCTCTGGTGGCAAGTGACTTCCAAACTGAGCAAAGTGCTCGCGAATCAAAGGCACCTCAGCCAGCCAGCCGTCGACATCCACTCGCAACAACTCTTCCACCTGAGGGTTCCTAATATCGAGCCCCCGCGTATCGATATCCGCAACTTCCGGAACCCGCCCAATCGGCGTCTCCTTGGCATGCACTCTCTTATCGCACCGCTCAAAAATCCAGCGCAGCACGCGGCTGTTCTCGCCATATCCTGGCCACAAATAACGCCCGCTCTCATCCTGCCGGAACCAGTTTACATAAAAAATCTTCGGCAACCTCGCCGCATCCGCCTGCGCACCCATCTTGATCCAGTGCGCGAAATAATCTCCCATGTGATAGCCGCAGAAGGGAAGCATCGCCATAGGATCGCGCCGCAACCGTCCAACTTTTCCCGTAATCGCAGCGGTAGTCTCGCTGCTGGCGGTCGCTCCCATAAAAGTTCCATGCTGCCAGTTGAAAGCCTCGGTCACCAGCGGCACAATCCCGCGCCGGCGTCCACCAAACAAAATCGCATCAATCGGCACGCCCTTCGGATCTTCCCACTCCGGCGCAATCACCGGAACCTGATCCGCCGTAACCGTGAACCGCGCATTCGGATGCGCCGCCGGCCGCCCCGACTCCGGCATCCAGGGCCGCCGCAGCCAGTCGATCAACCGCGCCGGCTTCTCGGCGGTCATCCCTTCCCACCAGATATCGCCGTCGTAAGTCATCGCGCAATTGGTGAAGATCGCATTGCGCTCCACCATTTTCATGGCGTTCGCATTCGACTTGATGCTCGTCCCCGGAGCCACTCCAAACAACCCCCGCTCCGGATTGATCGCATACAACCGCCCATCCTTGCCAAACTTCATCCACGCAATGTCATCGCCGATCGTTTGCACCTTCCAACCGGGAATAGTCGGAATCAGCATCGACAGATTGGTCTTGCCGCAAGCCGAAGGAAACGCCCCAGTCATATACTTCACTTCGCCGGACGGAGCAATCACTTTCAAAATCAGCATGTGCTCTGCCATCCAGCCTTCATCCCGCGCCTGCACCGAAGCGATGCGCAACGCATGGCATTTCTTTCCCAGTAAAGCATTCCCGCCGTAACCCGACCCAAACGACCAAATCTCCCGCGTCTCCGGAAAATGGCAAATATATTTGTGTTCCTTATTACAACTCCAGGCAGAATCCGGCTGATTCGGCGTAAGCGGCGCGCCCACCGAATGCAACCCGCGCACAAAATCCGCCTCCTGGCCCAAGGCATCCAGCACATGGTTCCCCACGCGCGACATCATGTGCATGCTCACCACGACGTAAACAGAATCGGTAATCTCCACCCCAATCCGCGAAATCGCCGACCCAATCGGCCCCATGCTGTAGGGCACCACAAACATCGTGCGCCCCACCATGCAGCCATCGTACAAGCCGCGAAGCTTTTGTTTCATCGTCTCGGGATCTTCCCAGTTATTCGTAGGGCCGGCATCTTCTTTAGTTCGCGAGCATATAAAGGTCCGATCCTCCACTCGCGCCACGTCGGCCGGGTCCGACCGCACCAGATAACTGTTCGGCCGCTTCGCCGGATCAAGGGGAATCGCCGTTCCGGTGAGAACCAACAGCCGCACCATCGCTTTATATTCTTCCTCCGATCCATCACACCAATGGATGCGATCCGGCCGGCACATCCGTGCCATCTCCTCCACCCACTGCGTCAGCGCCGGGTGCCGATGATCGGCGGTTGCAGTTACATCCATTGTGATCGTAGCCATGAATTCTCCAATCTCTCCGATCCCGCGTCTACCACCATTCCCTTGTCTTCCTGAGCGAAGCGAAGAGCCTGCCCTGAGCTTGCCGAAGGGGCTTATCCATCGTGCCGACGCAACGGAACTCTTCACCTAAGCGCGAAGAGCCGAATCTAAGATGCCTCGCCGAAACGTGAAGTCCAGGTCGCAGCCCACTCTTCCACCCAGGCCGCAAAGCCAAACCATCTATTTTCTCCCAATACGACTGATTATTCCAGCGAATACCGGCCCCTCTAGTATGATGTCGCACAAACCGGTTCCCAAATCATGATCGGCCAAACCGTCTCCCACTACCGCATCGTCGAAAAAGTCGGCGGCGGTGGTATGGGTATCGTCTACAAGGCCGAAGACATCAAACTCGACCGCTTCGTCGCGCTGAAGTTCCTGCCAGAAAATGTAGCCAAAGATCCGCAAGCCCTAAGCCGCTTCCAGCGCGAAGCCAAAGCCGCCTCGGCCTTGAACCATCCCAACATCTGCACCGTCCACGAAATCGACGAGGCAAACGGCCAGCCGTTCATCGTGATGGAGTTTCTCGACGGCGTGACCCTGAAGCACCTGATCGGCAATCGCCCCATGGAAACCGAGCGCATCCTGGATATAAGCATCGAAGTAGCCGACGCGCTCGACGCCGCCCATACCCACGGCATCGTCCACCGTGACATAAAGCCTGCCAACATTTTCGTAACTAAGCGCGGCCACGCCAAAATCCTCGACTTCGGCTTAGCCAAGGTTTCCCCGGGCAAACCTGAAGAGAAAGCGCTGGAAGCAACCGCAAGCCTCGTCAACGAAGAACATCTCACCAGCCCCGGCAGCACCCTCGGCACCGTCGCCTACATGTCGCCCGAGCAGGTTCTTGCAAAAGAACTCGATCCCCGCACCGACCTGTTTTCTTTCGGAGTCGTCCTGTACGAAATGGCGACGGGCACGCTCCCATTCCGCGGCGAAACCGCCGGCGCCATCTTCGATTCCATCCTTCACAAATCCCCCGTCGCCCCCATTCGCCTGAATCCCGATCTTCCAGCGAGGCTGGAGGAAGTAATCTCGAAGTCTCTAGAAAAAGACCGCGAAATTCGCTACCAATCCGCTACAGATTTAAAAGCCGACCTGAAACGGATAAAGCGCGATAGCGATTCCCAACTCCACTTCGCGTCCCCCACCACAAAATCGCAAGCATACCCTCACCTCAAGACAGCGTTCGTCATCGCGGCGGCGTTGCTTGTCGCCGTCTTCGCAGCACTGGCATATCGCAGCTACAATTCCCGCACTCATTCATCGGCGACTCTCCAAATCGCATCCAAGTCGTCTCCCGAAACCATCGCCGTTCTTCCGTTCCACGATATTTCCGCAACCGCCAGCGACAGCTGGGCCATCGGCATCACGGACGCCATCATCAGCCGCCTCACCTCGCTTCAGAATCTCGCAGTCAGGCCGACCACGTCCGTCTTAAAGTACGCCAAGGAAACTCCAGAGCCGGAGGAAGTATCGAAAGCCCTGGACGTCGAAAGCCTGCTGGAAGGCACCTACCAGCGCTCCGGGGAGCTGACCCGCGTAACCGTCCAACTCATTGACGGCCACACCGGAAACATTAAATGGTCGCAGCGCTACGACCTGCGCAACGCCGACATGCTCACCTTCGAAGATCAGGTTGCCACCAAAGTCGTCGAAGGCCTGCAGATTCAAATTTCTCCCACCGAGCAAAAGTCGATCGAGCAGCCCGTCACCACCAACCCCGACGCCTACAACGATTACGTGCAGGCCCGTTACTACCTGACCGAGTATTTCGTTCACTCTCAGCTTGACAGCCTTGAAAGAGGCAAGAATCTGCTGGCCCACGCGATCTCCCTCGACAAAGACTTCGTCGACGCTTACGCCCTGCTGGCGGAAATGTGCACACTGCAAGCGGCAAACTTCCTTGAGGATGGCGCGGCCAATATGAAGCGAGGCGAGGCAGCTGCGCAAAATGCTTTGAAGATCGATCCGCAGTCCCCCGAGGCCCTGACTGCGCTGGGCAGTGCGTACAGTGAAGAAGGCCGCGAAGGCGACGCGATCCGCACCATCAGAAAAGCGGTCTCCCTCGCTCCCAACAATGAAAACGCCTGGCAGATGCTCGGATATTCCTATTACTACGCCGGCCTCAACGAACTCGCTGAGCAGGCTTACCGCCGCATCATCCAAATGAATCCCACACTCATCCAGCCTCACTGGATGCGCGCCCGCATGTTGCTCTACATGGGCAAAACGGAAGAAGCGGATCAGGAGATCCGCCAACTGATAGCCATCCATCCCGACCAGTTCAAGGCCATGGCTTACTTCGGCGCCGTGCTCTACTACGAAGGCAAACCCGACGAAGCCGAACCCATTTTCGAACGCTCCCTAAAACTGGCGGGAGACTCGACCGATGGAACCGCCCAGATGTTGGCCGCATTCCTGTTCGCCTCCCGTAATCAGCGGCAAAAAATCGATCCCAAGCTCCTGCGCTACGGCCCCGATCAAATCGTCGACGGCGACGGCGCATACTGGATCGGCGGCATCCACGCCCTGTTAGGCGAAAAACATCTGGCCCTAGAATGGCTCAAGCGCACCGTCGAACTCGGCGACGTAAACTATCCCTGGTTCGAACGCGACAAAAACTACGACAGCCTGCGCCACGATCCCGAGTACAAAACGATGATGGCCGGAATTCACCAGCGCTGGCAGGCCTATAAAAACGAATTCGACTCTTCCCAGTAATCGTCTTGCCAACGAATTTGGGACTCTGCCCCGCAATCGACGGACCGTTTTCTAAATTGGCTTGCCCCATCGTGCCCCTACTATGAACGTCACGCAGGGCGGGTTGGTTGAAGCCTCTCGGAACAAGTCCCTGGTTCGTTTTGGTATATCGTTTATTCTTGCTTCGATAAAATCCACTAACGGAGCTTGCGCCGTGGCGTGTCCTTTTTTTATGCCGATAGAGAAGTTGGAGGGCGGGAACTGGCTGCATGCGCAGCGGCTCCCACTGGGATGCGGATGGAGCGGGCGGTGCACGGCTCCGGGGCATGAGGGCGAGACTCCGTCGGACGAGGAGTTGCGGGAGTTTTGCAATCTGGGCTACGCCGGGGGTTGTCGGCGCATCCCACGGGAGCGCGCCTTTGATTCGGTGCGGTTTGGGGTTAGAACGCTTGGCGGAGGCGCGGAGAAGGGAATCGTCCAACGAGTTCAGATTCGCTATGTTTGTGAGCGGGGCCATTGTCCGGTGGAGGATGGATTTCTGGAGTTTGATGTGGCTTCAGGCAGATGGCAGACAGGCCACAGAGATAATCGCGTGCAGCGGATGGCGGAATGCTTTCTGGCCGCGTACATGGACAAGAGAAAAAAGCGCGAGGAGCCGGTTGCGAGATGAGGGAGTTTATTGGCGGTTCGTGGTTCTATTCGCACAAACGTGCCGTGGAGCGGCGGACGCCTTCGTCCGCGGAGTGGAGTGGAACGTGCTCTCCTGCTTCCCTGGACGTAGACGTCCGGGGCTCCACTGTCGAGATCTGAATTCGAGGACTACACGCATGGACGAAGAGATGCTGTTGGCTAGGCCGGTCAGAGAATCGCAGTCGGAGATGGCCGAGTTAGTTTTACCCAATGACGCGAACCCGCTGGGTGCACTGCTGGGCGGGCGATTGATGCATTGGATCGACTTGGCCGGAGCGATGGCGGCGCACCGGCATGCGCGCAGTTACGCTGTTACCGCTTCGGTCGACCACATTGATTTCCTGGTTCCGGTGCGGGTGGGAGATCTGGTGATTCTGCGCTCGTCGGTGAACCGGGTGTTTCAAACTTCGATGGAAGTGGGCGTGAAAGTGTTTGTGGAGAACTACATCGCCGATACTTCGCAGCATGTAGCTTCGGCTCACTTAACTTTTGTGGCAGTGGACATCAAGGGCAATCGTTTGAAGGTTCCGCCGGTGATTCCGGAAACGGACGAGCAAAAGCGCCGATACGATGACGCGGGGCGGCGCCGGGAGATTCGTCGTTCTGAACTGGAGCGGCGGCGCAAAGCCAAGGCCTGATGGTACGGGCATGGCTATCGCCATGCCCATCGACGCGTATCCCGCGTATCCGGTGTCTCGCAACTTTCAACTCACTCCGGTTTTTCCTTGTCCTTTGCCGGATCCTTCTTCGGCGGCGTTTTTGGTTTTGCTTCTGCTGGATGTTGCGGTTGTTTGGGCGCAGCTGGATTTGGCTTTGCTTCCGACTTTGGTGCGGGTTTATTCGGAGCCGGTGCGGGTTTGCTTGGAGCTGGCGCAGGTTTTGTAGGCTGAGGATGAGCAGCCGGGGCCGGCGCTCTCGCAGGCGCAGGTTTAGATGCTGGCTGAGGAGTCGCTGCGCGAGGCGCAGGCTCGGCAGGTCGCGCGGCCGGTTGCCCAGGCTTTGCCGGAGTGGGTGCTGCCGCCCGAGCTGGCGCAGGCCGATTCGGTTGCGCCGCTGCTGGTGCGGGGCGCGGTGCGGCTGCCGCTCTGGCAGGAATTGCTGGCGCGACCGATTTGCTCGCTGCTATCGGCTGTGCTGCAGCTATGATCGCCGGACGCCCGTGATTCGCCGAAGCAAACTGTTGGCGGTTCTGGGAGGCTTGCTGGCGCGCCTGCACTTGTGTCGTCATCGGAGGAATTCGCTGCTCGCGCACTGCGGCGACTTCCGTGGGCAATGGCGCACGCGTCACCCCACCGGGACCGTTGTAGCTGACGCGGGTATTGGTGATATTCACGGTCGTGTTGTTGACGATTACCGTGCTCGTAACTGTGCGGTTGTAAACCTGGACATTGGAGACGTTCGTTACATTGTTGACCGAACGGTTGTAATCGAAGCGGTTTCCGTTCCAATATCCGCCCTGATAACCGACTCCTACGTATCCGAATCCATAGTTGATTCCGCCGTAATAGCCGATGTGGCGGCCCCAGTACCCGTAGTGGTAGCGGTAACGGCCGCCCGAATATCCCCAGTATCCTGGAGTCCACAAGACCCCAACCTCGGGCGGATGCGTCCACGCACCGGGAACCCAATAGTAGCCTTGCGACGCATAGCTCCAATAGCCGGGCGTCCAGATGTAGCCGTCTCCGGGGCAATCGGGCTGCGAATATTCAGGCAGCGGCGGCGGGGGGGACTGGGCGTACATGTCCGGTTCGCCGTAGTCGGAACTCTGATAATCGCTGTCGTAATCGGAGTCGGAATCGCCGCTCGCCCCACTGGGTGCTGGCTCGCTTGCGGCCGGGGATGATGAGGTTTCGCTCGCGGGGGCTAAATTGGCGGCGGCTGCGGGGTCTTGGTTTTGCTCGGCCGGTTGAGTCTGCTCGGCCGGCGCGGATTGAGTTTGAGCTGTATTCGAAGGCTGATTGTTGTTGCACGCCGACAGGGCGCCCGAGAGGGCGATGGCGCCTGCGGCCAGAAGAATGAGAAACGCATTGGTTCTGAGAGTTTTCGTCATAGGGTGAGTTTTGCCGGCTTGTTGGATGCAGAAATTGGGGAAAGCGTGATTCACGAAATGTTCGATTTCCAGCCGCGATCCGTGGTGCGGTGGAATGCCCGGTATAATTAAGAGGTTCTCCTTGGCTTCGATTTCATCTCTGGAGTGTGATCCCTTGAATGCCCATATGCCCGCTCATGCCGGTCAACCGCAAGGTCCGCAGCCGCTGCCTGGAGTTGACGCAATTATTGCCGTCGGTTCGGGCAAAGGCGGTGTGGGGAAGACCACCCTTGCCGTAAATCTCGCGGTTGCGCTGGCGAAGATGGGGCACAAGGTCGGCCTGCTCGATGCGGATGTCTATGGGCCGAATGTGCCGCTGATGCTGGGTATGAGTGGCCAGCCAAAAATGGTTGGGGCGGATCGGATCGAACCGCTGCAGGCGTTCGGCTTGAAAGTGATTTCGGTGGGATTTCTGAATCCCGGCGATAAGCCGATTATTTGGCGCGGGCCCATGCTGCACCAGATTGTGAAGCAATTTTTGGGGCAGGTGGAGTGGGGAAAGCTCGATTACATGGTGGTCGACTTGCCGCCGGGGACGGGCGATATCGCGCTGTCGCTGGTGCAGAATGTTCCGCTCACGGGAGCGGTGGTGGTGTCGACTCCCTCGGACGTTTCTTTGCAGGATGCGCGCAAAGCCATTGAGATGTTCCGGCAGATGAAGGTGGATTTGATCGGCGTGGTCGAGAACATGAGTTATTTCGTATGCCCGCATTGCAGCCATGAAGTGGATATTTTTTCGCGCGGCGGCGCTGAGAATATGGCGCAGCGTTATAACGTGCCGTTCTTGGGCAACATCGCGCTTGATCCCGAGGTGCGCAAGTCAGGGGATGGCGGCAAGCCGGTAGTGCTTGAAGGCGAGAACTCGCCACATGCCAAGTCGATTTACGAGTTTGCACACCGGGTTGCCGCACGCGTGGCCGAGATTAAAGCTGGCGAGGGTGCTGGCGTGATTTCGATTCAGTAGTGAAGAGTTGAAACGGTGATAGTTAGAACCTGACTGACGTTCCCAGTTGCCGAGACTGTTCCTCTTCGAAGCTGCTGAGCCTATGAATAGGGTAGGCCCCTTTTCTCCTCATAACGTCACGGTCGAAGTGTCGACATCCGTGCGGTTTAAAATATATGCCATGAATCGCGGATGTCTCCGAGGATTGATAGTGCTGATGACGGCTGCATTGCTAGCGCCGGTCACGGTCGGTCAGCAGCGAGCATCCGTCCCCCAGACGAGGACGTTCGTTGCCCCTGGTCGAACATTTCGGTTTTCCTACCCCAGTGACTTTCCGGTTTGTACCGCGGCCAAACTCTCGCCATGCCTAGAGGGCTTCATACCTGTTTGCGCAGATGACGCGCTCGTCTGTGTTACTTATCCCGCCAAACGATTCAAAGATACCAATATCGGCGGCGTTTCGTTTCAAGTGAGAGAAATTCATAGAGACGAGGCAATGATGACCCCCGATATCTGCGTGTCGCCCTACCCAGTCCTGGATTCGATTGGGCCCGAGAGATACCCGGATTTTCTTGTCTCAGCCAAGCATCCGGTGGAGATGATCGGCCAAGTCCAGTTTCTTCATGGAGTCAGCGGCGACGCTGCGACGGGTCACTCGCTTGGCGTTGATCTATATCGTGCGTATCACAAGCAAAGATGCTTTGAGCTGAGGGTTAGTACGAGTGCGACAGACCCGAGTGTCTCCGACCCTCCGATGAAAACGCTTAGCCCCGCGCAACAGAAACATATGGATCGGAGCATGTCGCAGATTCTGCATAGCTTCCGTTTCTCAAACTAATTTCTATTGATTGTCTTGAGAAACCGATCCAACCTCCAGGCCTTATCCTGTTGCCGATCTCTCAAGATTGCATCGGCCAGGATTTCCCCTGTGGCGGGGCCATGTTTGAACCCGTGCCCAGAGCCGCCGCCGAGCAGCCAAACATTGTCCATATGTGGGTGACGATCGACGATGAAGTGACTGTCGGGGGTTTGTTCGTATTGGCATACGCGCGACTCGATGAGCGGAGCGTCTTTCATCGCGGGGAACCGATAATTCATATATTCGCGCACACGCTTCAATGTCGCCGGACTGACGACGCGTTCACCGTCGGTCGGATCAAAAGCCGAACCGCGCGTATCGTCGGCCATCTTGAAGCCGCGGCGGTCGCTGCCCGGAATGCCGTAGAAAAACCGTTTGCCATGATCTCCCCAGACCGGCAGGTGCGCGTCGGTAAAGCGCGAGTCTCCTGCGGGAGGACCAAAGAAGAAAATGTCTTGCTGCGTTGGCTCGATGATTTGGCCGAGAGTTTCGGGGAACAGTTTGCCCAGCCATGGACCGCAGGCGAAGACATAGTAATCGGCTTTGAGCTGTGAGCCGTCGGAAAGGTTGAGGCTTCGCAATGGCGCGTCCTCCAGATTGCCGGCCACGATTGCGAGTTGCCGATATAGCCCGCCTTGGTCGATGAACGCATCGACCACGACCTGACAGCTGTCACGAGCGTCGAGGTATCCGCATTCGGGTTCGTAAATTCCCCAGCGGACGTCGGAGAAATTAATTTGCGGCCAGCGCTTTCTCATCGCCGCCGTGGAAAGTTCCTGAAACTTGATCCGCTCCTCCCGCAGCACGGGAAGCGAGCCGCGCTCGTATTCGTCATCGGCGCTGCTGACCATCCAGAGGACGCCGCTCGGATGCAACAGTTGGCGTTTCCATCGTTTCTCGTACTTCCGCCACAACTTGAGTGCGCGCGCGGCGAGGGCTGTGTAAGGCTGGTCGGGGCCGTAGGTGCAGCGCATGATGCGAGTTTCGCCGCCTGACGAAGAGCGCGAATTTCCCGGGCCCCAGGCGTCGAGCAAGGTGACGCGTGCGCCTCGCTCAAGCAGATGGAGCGCGGTCCAGCCTCCGAAGGCACCGGCTCCCACGACGGCAATATGTGGTTTCGAGTTCACCGGAGATAGTTTCGCACTGAAAGCTGTGAAGGAACGCGAGGCATGCGCGAAAGCCCCTTGAAAGTAACTGCGTTCAAGGTCTTCGGCTTAGAACTAATGCGGCTGGGTTAGCCTGCTTGTTCTTGACAGGAGGTTAGCGCGTTCCTAGAATCCAAGCAGCGAGCGCCGTCTGCGTCGTTCGGCTAAGTTTTTGCATCTAAATTAGTTAGCCAAGGATCACTGAGATCGGCATACCTAAGCTTTTGAGACGAAATGCCTTCCGAACCTAATATCGGTAAGCGCGAACGTGAGGTTTTGACCGCCATCGTGGAAACTTTCATTTCCACCGGCGAGCCGGTTGGCTCGCGCACGTTGTCGCGCTCGAACCGCGAGGGGCTGAGCCCGGCGAGCATTCGCAATGTGATGGCGGATTTGTCCGATGCGGGATATCTGGAGCAGATGCATACGTCGTCGGGACGCATCCCGACTCCCGAGGCTTACCGCTATTACGTGGAGCAGATTTCTGGGACGGCGAAACTGGCGCCGCAAGATGAGAGCATGATTTCCGACTCATTGGCCGGCGTTACGGATGTGCAGGAGTTCATGGAGCGGACTTCGCATGTGCTGTCTCTGATCTCCCGAAACGTAGGGGTTACAGTCGCAACGAGCGGGAAGAAAAATGCACTGGACCATGTGTATTTTTCGCGGCTGGGCGATCAGAAAGTGCTGGCCGTGCTGGTGACGCGTTCGGGACTGGTGCGCGATCGCGTGTTCCGGCTCGACCTGCCGCAGTCTGATCTTGACCTGGCTGCGCGATACATCAACGAGAATTTCCGCGGCTGGACGATAGAAACGATGCGGGCCGAACTGGAACGCAGAATTGAACGCGAACGCAGCGAATATGACCGTTTAATGAGCTCGATCGAGCAGCTTTACAAGCAAGGCGCACTCAACGCGGAGAGCGGTGCACAGACGGTTTTCGTGGATGGGGCGGCTAATCTTCTGGCTGGCGAAGAGAACCGGCAGCGGCTACAGGAAATGTTGCAGACGTTAGAGGAGAAAGAGAAGGTGGCGGAGTTGCTCAATGCCTACCTGGATGTGAAACAAGAGGCGGTGCGGGTCGTGATTGGGCTCGACGGAACGCTGCCGTCGATGCAGAATTTCGTGCTGATTGGCGCTCCGGCGCGTTCTGGGACGGATATGTTCGGGTCGCTGGCGGTAATCGGTCCGACGCGCATGGATTATCAACACACGATGACAGCGGTTTCTTACATCGCGCGCCTGTTTGACAAGATTCTTAATGATGCGGAGTAGTGACAGGAGTTATGGGGAAAACTAACGGAAGACCGGAATTAGATAACGTGAGCCTTGATCTGGAGCATGAGTTGCCTGAGTCGGGTGACCGCGGCGAGAATACGGTCGCATCCAGCGGCGGCGAACCTTCTGCGGGGCTCTCGGAACTGCAGAAATTGCAGGCGGAGCGCGATACTCTGCTTGACCGCATGGCACGCATGCAGGCCGAATTCGACAATGTGCGCAAGCGAACGGCGAAGGAACAGCAGGAATTCCGCGACTACGCCGCAGCGGATGCCATCAAATCACTGCTTCCTGTGCTCGATAGCTTTGAGCGTGCGCTGCAGGTGAAGGCGGACCCAGCTGAGTTTCGCGGCGGGGTGGAACTGATCTACAAGCAATTGCAAACCGCGCTGGAGAAACTTTCGCTGCAGCCGATTAAAGCTACTGGGGAGCTGTTCAACCCGCATGTTCACGAAGCGATCGAGATGGTGGACACCACGGACGTGCCGGACCATCAGGTGATAGAGGAATTGCAGCGCGGCTACAAGCTGAAGGACCGCCTGCTGCGGCCTGCGATGGTAAAAGTGGCAAGGAACCCCGGAAAATAATTTCCCAACCTGCTTGTATTTTCAAGCGAAGGAAAGGCTTTTATTCTGACCACGAACGCAAAACGCGATTATTACGAGGTGCTGGGCGTAAGCCGGACCGTTACAGAAGTCGAACTGAAGAGCGCTTACCGGAAGCTGGCCATGCAGTGGCATCCGGACCGAAATCCAAACAACCCGGATGCCGAGGACAAGTTTAAGGAAGTCACCGAAGCTTACGCAATTCTTGCGGACTCCGAAAAGCGCTCGTTGTATGACCGCTATGGCCACGCTGGGGTGGGCAGCGCGGCGGGGCAGGGCGTGGGTTTCGACGGCACAGCGTTTCAGGATCTCGGCGAAATCTTCGGCGAGTTTTTTGGCTTCGGGGACGCGTTTGGGGCCGGAGGACGCAAGCGCAGCCGTGTACAGCGCGGCGCCGATTTGCGCGAAGACATCACCATTGAATTTGAAGAAGCTGTATTCGGCACCGAGACTCGCGTAATGGTGCGGCGTCACGAAACCTGCGATTCGTGCCACGGTTCAGGAGCCGCTCCTGGCAAAGGTCCCACTACTTGCCGCACTTGCAACGGGCGCGGGCAAATGCGCTATCAGCAGGGATTCTTCAGCATCGCACGCACCTGTTCCACTTGCCAGGGAACCGGCAGCGTAATTAGCAATCCATGCACAAAGTGCAAAGGCGAAGGGCGGTTGCTGCAGCAGCGCGCGGTCGAAGCGAAGATTCCCGCAGGCGTGGAAGATGGAACGCGCATTCGATTTTCCGGCGGAGGCGAAGCCGGACCGTTCGGCGGACCCGCGGGCGATCTTTACGTTGTGTTGCACGTGAAGGAGCATCCGTTTTTTGTGCGTGAAGGCAACGATCTGCATTGCGCGGTTCCCATCTCCATTGCGCAGGCTGCTATGGGTGCTGAAATCCGTGTACCGACGCTCGAAGGTGAGCACGCGCTCAAAATCCCCGATGGCACCCAGCCCGCTACAACGTTTCGTATTCGCAGCAAAGGCGTGCCTGTGCTGAACGGGCATGGCAAAGGCGATTTGTATGTGGAAGTGCGCGTGCAAATTCCTACCAAGCTGAACAAGCGGCAAAAAGAACTGCTGCAGGAACTGGAGACCACTTCTAAAGTTGATAATCAGCCGCTGATGGGGTCACTGTTGGGAAAAATGAAAGATATGTTCGGATAGAGCAATCCGGCACCGAAGCGCTGTTCCACCCGAGCTCGATTCTTGCGTAGCCCTTTCACGCGCTACGATACTCCCCAAATGACACGCCGCCGCTGGATAGCCGACGAAGTCTCCGAAAATGCTGCCGCGCTGGTTGGCGATCACGCAGACCACTTGGTCCGCGTGCTTCGTGCCCGTGTGGGACAAGAGTTCGACATTGCGACCGGCAATACCATTCGCCGCGGGCGGGTTACTTCGGTTGAAGCGGGCCGGGTCGAGTTCGAACTCGGCGAAGAGATTTCAGTCGCGAGCGCGACCGAGATCACTCTCCTTCTGGCCGTTTTCAAGTTCGACCGGATGGAGTGGGCGATTGAAAAGTGCACGGAGCTTGGCACATCTCGCATTGTGCCTGTGATCGCCCAGCGCACCGACGCGCATCTGGCGGCGGCTTCCGCGAAGCGAGTCGAACGCTGGCGGCGGATTATTCGCCAAGCCTCGGAACAGTCGCGGCGCACTGCGCCTCCAGAGATCCGCGCGCCCGTCAGACTTTTCGAAGTGTTGGATTGCGGTGCAAGCGCGCGAATTGTTCTTTCCGAAACGGAGGATCGAGTCTCGCTGCGCGACGTCGTCCCATCCGATGCACCGTCTGGTGGAATTGCCTTGGCTATTGGGCCTGAGGGCGGCTGGAGTGAAGACGAATTGCAATCTTTTCAGCGAGCCGGATGGGTCTCGGCCTCGCTCGGCAAGACGATTCTTCGTGCCGAAACCGCTGCGATCGCGGCTCTGGCTATCGTTACTTCCGCTATTCACTAGCGTTAGATTGTTGGTCTCCCTGTGGACGTCTTCCTATGCTGCCGGCGGGTGATATTCTGACCGCTGATGTCTTCTTCTAAAACAAAATCTCCTCCATTTGTTCCGGATGAGCGCCAGCGCGAGGCGATTGAGCACGCCCACGGTCCCATGCTGGTAATCGCTGGCGCCGGCACAGGAAAAACGTCCGTTCTCATTCATCGCATGGCCAATCTAGTAGAGAAGGGCTACGCGCAGCCGGATGAAATCCTTGCCCTTACGTATACCGTGGCCGCTGCGAGGGAGATGCAAGAACGGGCATCCCATCTGCTTGGTAGTCAGATCCGTTCGTCGACCTTCCATGATTACTGCAATGGCTTGCTCAAGCGGGCGGGAAAAGAGTTTGGCGTCCTCGATGAAAAAGATCTTTGGATTTATCTGCGCAAGCGAATTCACGAGCTTCATCTCCAGCACTATATCCGCGCCGCGAATGTCGGTCAGTTCCTCAACGACTTGCTGAACTTTCTCAGCCGCTGCCATGACGAGTTGGTTTCCCCGGAAAAGTATGCGGATTATGTTTCCCGCCTCGAGCGCGGCGAGCTTTCTGTTCCGCGAGTTGCGAAATCGAAAGATCAACTGGCTGATGAAGAGGTGATCGGACGCTGCCGAGAAATCGCGCGGGTGTTCGCAACTACCGAGCGCTGGCTTCAGGAAGAAAACCTGGGAACGTTCAGCCACATGATCACGCGCGCCTATACGTTGCTCACAGCTGACTCGAAATGGTCGGAGGACGAACGCAACCGCACACGCTACATCCTGGTGGACGAATTTCAGGACGCGAATTTTGCGCAGATCAAAATCCTGAGCGCACTTGCTGGCGCGGACGCGAACGTCTTCGCTGTTGGGGATGTTGACCAGGCAATCTATCGCTTTCGCGGCGCGTCGAGCGCTGCTTTTCAGCTATTCCGCCGTCACTTTCCCCTGGCCAAATTGGTTGTCTTAGGCAAGAACCGGCGTTCAACTACCCCAATTCTGCAATGCGCGTTCGCAATCATCAACAAAAACCCTCCTGTATTTGCCGCGACGGACGAGAAATCGCTTGCTTACCGGCGGGTTCCGTTGCAATCTGCGCGCGAGGAAGATGCTCACAAATCGGAAATAAGTCTTGCGCCTGCTCCTGTGGAGGCCATTGCTTTCGCTGGAAAGGACGCAGAGGCGCCGGATGTCGTTCATATCATCGAGGAGAGCAAACGCCGCCTGCACTGCCAGTGGAAGGATTTCGGCATTCTGTATCGCTCCCACGTTCATCGCGACGAAATTGTGCAGGAACTCGCCGAGCACGAGATTCCTTTCACCATCGAAAACATGGACGTAAGCGACACCGCGGAGGTGCGGGATTTGTTTGCGTGCGTGAACGCAGTTGTCGACTCCAATTCCGATGCGAACCTTTTCCGCGTGGCCGCGCTGCCGCAGTTCGATGTCGATCCAGAACAACTGCGAGCAAAGCTGCGAGCCATCGCGAAAGATTCCAGAGAACGCGACAAGATTACGCTGGCTTCTGTTCTAAGTGAGGTTCCGGGCGGGGCGGCTGTTTTGCGGACGTTGAGCCAAGCCCGCGAAGAAGTGAAGTCGAAGAAAACGCACGCTGCGCTGGAATTGATAGGCAGGAAATTTGGCCTCGACCTCAATTCAGCAGTTCTGCGGGCCGCACTAAAGTTTGCGGCCGATTGGGAACAGAAGAAGACCACCAAGACCGGGGAACTCGGCGAATGGATTGAGTATCTGGAATACTTCCGCGAGGCATGCGGCACGATTCCCCTGCCTTCGAACGAGGATGAGGATGCCGTGCGCCTTATGACTGCGCATGGCGTCAAAGGGCTGGAGTTCGGGCATGTCTTCATTCTTCGCGCCACCAGCAACTCGTTTCCGACCAGCTTCCGCGAGACCCTCGTTGAGTTTCCGAGGGATTTGCGCGACCCCGATTCAGCCATAGCGGGCGATGAAAAGACGCTGCATGAGCAGGAAGAGCGGCGGTTGTTCTACGTCGCGATGACCCGCGCCAAAGATTCGCTGCACATTTATGGAAAGCAGGGAATCGGTCGGGACAAGACGCCGGCCGGCCTGATGCGTGAGTTGATTGGTAATGCCGGATTGCACCCCTGGCTCAGGTCGCGTGCTGCCCTTCCTTCCCAGCCGGAGCTAATCGAACTCGCCGCGGCTGCGGAGGAGACGACTAACGGCTCTCATTTGCCTGCTTGGCTTGCGTTGCCGCCCATCGAGGGGCTCGATTCCCGCTTGAGCGCGACGGCGGTCGAGACCTACGAGCTTTGTCCATTGCAGTTTAAGTTCGAGCGCGAGTGGAAATTATCGAAACAGGTGCACGCCGCGATGCAATACGGCGCGACCATGCACAACGTGCTGCGCACCTATTTTGATTCGGCGCGATTGGGGAGAACGAAAACCGATGAGGAGTTGTTGCAACTCTTTCGCGACGGCCTGGCAAGCGCGGGGATTCAGGATGATTATCAGCGCGATTTGTATCTGGGGCAGGGCTTGAAACAGTTGGAGGAATTCCTGGGTGCTGCGCGTTCCACCGCAATCGACGTTTTGCATACGGAGGAGTGGTTCGACGTTGAAATCGCCGGAATCAAGGTTGCGGGACGCATCGATCGCATCGATCAAGCGGCGGACGGCCGCGTCGCGGTAGTCGACTACAAAACCGGTAAAGCGCGCTCGCAGGAGGATGCGGATGAGAGCCTGCAGCTTTCCATCTATGCAATGGCTGCGCAGCAGAAGTGGGGATATCGCATTGGCGAGTTGGTATTTCACAATCTGGAAGGAAATGTTTTAGTCGCTTCGAAGCGCGACGAATTTCAATTGGAGCAGGCGAGGGAGCGGGTGCAAACAGTCGCCCACGGAATTGCCGATGGAAACTTCGGCGCGAAGCCCGGTTTTCACTGCACCTATTGCGCATTTCGTGGACTGTGTCCCGCACGAGAGAAGCGCGCGCCAAAAACTTAGGGGACGCTATGTGCGTCCCCATGGTCGACTTCATACTGACCGCTTAGTGCTTTTTTTTCTTCTTTGCCTTTTTCTTGGTTGCCATTGGTTTCTATTCTCCCTTCCATTCTTCATGGAAAAATCTGCAACGATGTTTTGTTGCAACTATTTGATTGTATAGAGTTAATGAAAAATGAAGTCAAGAAAAAAATGAATGTGATGTAGCTAGCGATGGTGTACCAAAGTCACACGAAGTTCGAGTTGAAGGCGAGATCGGAGCATCTCGGGCGCAAAATGCATCCATGGATCACAATTGCGGCGTGAGAATTGCAAATGCTGCGATGCTCTAGCGAGTTGCGAATGCCTGCACCGACGACGAGTGAGCGCGGGTGCGATTGATCGCAGTAGTTCATCGTTTCGGACGATGCTGCATCTATAATGTGAGTGCGAAATATTCGCGGGAGTATTGATTTATGGCGGCTTTCGATGATGTTGTCATCATTTCCGGTTGTCGAACGGCGGTAGGAAAATTTCAAGGCAGCCTTTCGGATTTAAGCGCGCCGCAACTTGGCGCAGTGGTTGTGCGTGAGGCGGTGAAGCGAGCGGGGTTGAATTCCGACCAAGTGGACGAATGCATCATGGGCAATGTGCTGCCGGCCGGACTCGGACAAAATCCCGCGCGGCAAGCTGCCATCTTCGGAGGATTGTCTCCAGCGACAGGTGCCATGACAATCAACAAAGTTTGCGGCTCAGGATTGAAAGCAGTCGCGCTTGCGGCGCAAGCGGTGCAGACCGGAAACAGTTCGATTGTCGTCGCGGGTGGGATGGAGTCGATGACCAACGCTCCGTATCTGCTGCCGCAAGCGCGCAAAGGATATCGATTGGGAAATGGGCAAGTGGTCGATTCGATGGTGCACGATGGACTCTGGGATATTTACAACGACTATCACATGGGCATTACTGGCGAGAATGTCGCGGAGAAATACGGAATCACGCGCGAGGAGCAGGATGAATTTGCGGTGAACTCTCACCGCAAGGCGGTGGCCGCATGGAAAGAGTGCCGCTTCAAATCGCAGATTGTGCCAGTTGAGATTCCGGCGAAAAAGAAAGGTGCGGCTCCCGTTATCTTCGATCGCGATGAGTCTCCGCGCGAAGATACGACCTTCGAGAGCCTTCGCTTATTGAAACCTGCTTTCAAGAAGGACGGCACTGTGACCGCTGGCAATGCTCCCGGAGTGAACGATGGAGCTGCGGCTGTGGTCGTGACGAGCGCAGCCCGAGCGAGAGAACTTGGCGTGCAGCCGATGGTGCGAATCGTAGCGCAGGCGACCAGCGGCGTGGAACCCAAGTGGGTAATGCTGGCGCCGATCGAGGCTGTGAAGAAAATTTACGAGAAAACCGGCTGGGCGAAAGACGATGTCGATCTGTTTGAACTCAACGAAGCGTTTTCTGTTCAGGCTCTCGGCGTGCTCCGCGAACTCGGGCTCGACCTCAACAAGGTCAACGTGAATGGGGGTGCGGTTGCCATCGGGCATCCGATTGGGGCTAGTGGCGCTCGCGTGCTGGTCACCCTGATTTACGAGATGGCTCGCCGCGACGCGAAGCGGGGGATCGCTGCGCTCTGCCTTGGCGGCGGCAATGCGGTCGCGATGGCTGTGGAACGAAGCTAGCGGGATGCGGCCTCACTCAGCGAATTAGCTGCCGGCAGTGTGAGGGTAAAAACAGCTCCGCCTCCGGGAGCATTGGCGGCGTCAATGGCGCCGTTGTGCTCTTTCATCACGGACTTACAAATGCTTAGGCCTAGCCCCGTTCCGCGTCCCGGACGCTTCGTGGTGTAGAAGGGATCGAAGATGCTCGGCAGGATGTCCGGCTGAATGCCGGGGCCGTCGTCCAGAAAACTTACCCACACCGATGCGCCGTTATTCCCCATGCGGATGCGTAGCGTGCCACGGTCGCGCGCCTCGCGAATGGCCTGCTCGGCATTCAGAACCAGGTTCAGGAAAACCTGCATCAACTGATGCGGATCGCACTGCACGAACGGCAGTCCGCTTTCGCGAACAAAATCCACCGTGATGTTGTTTTTGCGCAGCGAGTAGGAGTGCAGGTTGAGCGTGCGCTCGACTACATCTCCCACATTCACGCGGGTCGTGCCCGGGGTTGGCGGGCTGGAAAAGTAAGTCAGGTTGCGAACGATCTCGGCGGCGCGTTTGGCTTGCTGTTGGAGAATTCCGATCTGCCTTTGCGCCGAGTCTGTGGTTTGACTGTCCTGGAGCAATTCGCTGATTCCCAGGATGCTGGTGAGGGGGTTGTTCAGTTCGTGGGCTACGCCGCCAATCATTGCGCCCATGGCGGCCAGGCGCTCACTCTGTACCAACTGCTGCTCGAACTTCTTTTCGGTGGTTACATCGCGCACGCAAAAGATGACGCCCGCCAATTTCGAGTCGGCGTTGAAGAATTGACTGGCTGAGGCACGCATCGTGCGTCCGCTGCCATCGCGATGGCGCGCACTGTATTCCACCGATCCCACTGTCTGGCTTCCGCTCACAACGTCGGTATAGAGCGCGACCAGTTCCGGCGAGTGCGCCTGAGTTTCGGATATCTTTTCGCCCAAAAGATCTGCGGAATTGCAACCGAGTACGTCGCGTGACCGAGAACTCACGAAGGTGTAGCGCTCCTCCAGATCGACCACCAGAATGAGATCGGGAAAGCTCTCGAGCAGACGGCGGCGAAACTCCTCCTGCTGCGCCACCTGGCGTTCCAGTTTTCGGCGTTCGGTTACATCAACGAGGGTTCCCTGATAGCGAATCAGTTTGCCTGCCTCATCCCAGACGGCACGCGAAGACTCCAGAAAAACGGCCGAGGTTCCATCTTTCTTTCGCAATATAATCTCGCGGGCCCGAACGCCTCCGCGATCGTCTGGGGCACGGCCCAGCACGGGCGGCTGCTCGGCATGAAGGTTCAACTGGTTGGGCGCGAGGGCGAGTAATTCGTCTTTTGAGGCGTAGCCGAGAATACTCACCAGCGCCGGGTTGGCATCGAGCAATCTCCCATCCGGCGTGCTGAAATATGCGCCTTCCTGCAAGGTCTCGAATAACTCCGTGAAGCGCAGCTCTTTTTCGTGCTGTCCGGTAACGTCACGGCCCAAAATGCTGACGCCCACCACCTCGTCGCTCTTCACAATTGCGTTGAGCACGCAGTCGAAATAACGCGGGCGACCGTTGTTCTTCAGACGCATACGCACGGTTCCGGTCCAGTGACGCTTATCGAGAAAGCGCGCTAAGCCTGCTTCGACGGCGGCACGCGCCGGCTCTTCGATGAACTCGAAATATTTATGGCCAACAATTGCAGTGTAGGGAAGGCCGATGAGTTCGCTGACACTCTTGTTGACGGTGCGCAGAGTCCCGTCGAGCGACACCGCGCAGGCGGAGTCGTCAATCGAGTCGATCAGCTCTTTGAAGTTCCGCTGCGAGCGCGCGATCATCTCGTTCAGCTGATCGAGTTGCTCTTCCGACGGAGCGGCGCCCACGTGCTCTTGCAAATCCTGAAGCAAGGTTTTTACTTCGACAACTTCTCTGCGCCGCCCGTAGGCGTATACCGCTAAGAGAACGGAAAGAGCCAGGACGCCCACGGCCATCGGGCCCAAGTGGTATGGCAGACCTTGCAGACGCTCCCATGCTAGAACGGCGAATCCTGTCGCCAGCAACACCATGAAGAGCAGAATCCATCGCCAAAGCTGAGATTCTTCGCGCTCAAGATTTTGCGGAGGCCGAGATTTGCGAGGTGCCGGAGCAGAGGACTGCATCATTGGAAAACCAACTGGCCTTCCGCCCCACCAGAGGGGAAAGCCTTATATCGTTCAGACCATCGTAAAGGCAGAGATGGGGCGGAACAACCGGCGCTGTTGGAGAGTTGGGTACGTTAGTGACTTGCTTTTTCAGGCCGAGGTTCGATTTGGCATGCGGCCTCGACCGCGATTTATTCCTTTTTCTCGGGTTCCGGCGGCAGTCCCTTTTCGATGGGCTTGCGTGGCAGCATTCGGTCGCTCATGGCGGCATCGTAGACGAAGCTGGCAACGATCACCGCGGCCTGTTTGAGATCGTCGGGCTGCAGGCGGTCGTAGACGTCCATATTCGAGTGATGAGTGCGGGTTTCGTACTCGATGGGGTCCTGAATGAACTGGAATCCGGGTATGCCGACGGCGTCGAAGGAGAGATGATCGGTGCCGCCCGTATTGCGCATGGTTAGGGTGGTCATGCCTAGATCTTTGAATGGCTCCATCCATGCTTTAAAGATGGGCGCGACCGCTTCATTCTCTTGCAGGTACACTCCGCGAATTTTGCCGGTGCCATTGTCGACGTTGAAGTAGGCCGAGACCTTGGCCTGCTCGGGCTTGACGGTGACATCGCCAGCCTGGCGGCGCAGAAGCGTCGGCATGTCCTTCAACAGCGGCTCGTTCATGGGAGGGCGGAAGCCGAAATGATGCTCGACATAAGATTGCGAGCCGAGCAGGCCTTCTTCTTCGCCGCTCCACAGGCCGATGCGGATGGTGCGGCGCGGGTGAATGTCGAGCGCTTTGAGGATGCGAACGGCTTCCATCATGACGATCGTTCCGGCGCCGTTGTCGGTAGCGCCTGTGCCGGCGTGCCAGGAATCGAGGTGGGCGCCGAGCATGACGAGTTCGTCCTTTTTGTCGGTGCCAGGGATTTCGGCGATGGTGTCGTACTGCATGGGATCGTCGTCGTAGAAAGTATTTTGGACGTTGAGTTCGAGCGAGACGTCTTTTTTCTGCGCAAGCAGGCGCGCGATACGGGTCCAGTGCTCGACTGCCATTGTGAGCTGCGGAACCACGGTGGTTTCGCCGGGCTTGAACGATCCGCCGGATTGTACGAAGACGGTACCACCTCCTTCACTGCGGCTGCTGTGATCAACAACGGCAAGAACTTTCTCGTCCGCGAAGAATTGATTCCGATCTTTGACGAATTGCAGGCGTTTCAGGTAATCGGCGAAGGTGAAGTTGTGCTCGGTCGAAGGATTGTAGTCGGCGAGTTTGGCGAGATCCTCGTCGGTGTCGCGTTTGTAGAGAGGCTCGCCGACAGGCTTTACATCGGCCTCGGGTCCGAGAATGACGATCATCCCGGCGAGCTTGCCCTTGTATTTGTCGAAGTCTTCTTTCTTGTCGATGATGGCGCGAACGCATTTGCCCTGTATGATTCCGTTCGTTCCGGGAGTCCAGGCTTTTGGATAGGCGAGAAGCGTGACGACATCGGGCGTAGTCATGCGAACGTTGGTGTATTGATTCGCCCAGCCGCGGCCGAAAGGCCCCCATGGTTCGAGGTGCGCGTTGGATAGGCCGATGGCGGTGAGTTGATCGCGCGTCCACTCGTTAGCCCGCTTCATGTTCGGAGAGCCGGTGAGGCGTTCGCCGATCGAGTCCATTAATCCGCTGGCGTAGTCCATGACTTTGGAATTGTGAAAGCCCTCGTAACGGATTCGGCCGATGGTTTCGAGATCGACCTTGTCTCTTTCCTGGGACCACAAGTTCACAACCGAAGTCATGACAAACAGAAGGCACACGGCACGAACGAAACTCTTCATGAACACAGGCTCCTGAGGAAGGATCAAACGGGCGATTATACAGTGCAGTTGACGCGTGTGAGTCGGATCAGTTTGTAAAGTTATTTCAAGCGAGCCGGCGATGTGCCGCTTATTCTTTCTTTGCACCAGGCGGTGAAGCAGCGGGTTTTCCCTCTGGCTTCTTTTCTTCCATGCCGGCTGAGGGCCTTGGGGCAGCCTCTGGTTCTTTCTTTGCTCCTCCGCCCTCGGACGAGGGTTTTTCCTCCTCAGGTTTCGGCATGTATTGCACGATGAGGGAGATTCGCCGGTTCGAGGGATCCAAGGGGTCGGACTTGCGCAGGTGTTGGTCGGCAAAGCCGCGCACCTGGGCAATCTGATTCTCGCCTACCCCATTGTCCTGCATAAGACGGCGGGCGGCATTGGCGCGGTCAGTGGAAAGTTCCCAGTTGGAATAGCCACTCTTGCTGACGTAGGGCTTGGAGTCAGTGTGGCCCTCGATCGAAAGTTTGTTCGGCAACTTCCCCAGTTCCTGGGCCAGAGTGAGGAGTAACTCTCGTCCGTCAACGTTTAGTTTCGGGCTGCCACTATCGAAGAACGTTCCCGATGCCGATTCCATCAATTCGATGCGCAGACCTTCGTTGGTCACAGTTATCTCGATGTGGTCTTTCAGCTTATCGAAATCGTTCATCTCGCGAATTTTTTGCTCGAGCTGGTCCTTCAGCTTGGGCATGTTGTCTTTGGTCAAAACAAAATTTTCCCCCACGCCCACCATTGCTGAACCTTTCTTCTCAGCAGTGCCGCTTGGGTCGCGGAAGTAGCCGCTCACCGCTTCTTGCACCGGCTTGCTCGAGCTCATCAGCCACATCACCATGAACAGCGACATCATCGCGGTCACAAAATCGGCATACGCGACCTTCCATGCGCCGCCGTGATGGCCGCCGTGTCCGCCTTTCTTCTTGAGGATGATGATGGGACGAGTCGTTTTTTCCATATACAAGCGCGCCGATGGCGATTATGCAGAGGCTGCGGCGGCAGCTCCACCGCCGCGGCAAGCTGCCTCCAGTTCCTTAAAAGAAGGCCGAACGTTTGCGGGAATCGCGCGCCGCGCCACTTCCACGGCCATGATGGGGGCTGTGCCTTTGAGAAAAGACACCATCAAAACCCGCAGAACATATAGATATGCGTGCTCTTCGTCGGCAATCTTCACCATGTTGGCGGCAATGGGCCCGACCAATCCGTAGCACAACAAAATACCGAGAAATGTTCCTACTAGCGCCGCAGCGACTTTCTTTCCAATTTCCTCGGGAGGCCCTCCCAAGGCTCCCATGGTGATGACAATGCCCAGCACCGCAGCCACAATTCCCAACCCTGGCAATGAGTCTGCCATGCTGTTTAGGGCGCTGGTGGGGATCGCGGCTTGATGATGGTGAACTTCAAGATCGAGATCCAACATTTGATCCAGATCGAATGGATCGACTCCGGTGATTGCCATACGCAGCGAATCACAAACAAAATCCTGGGCATGGTGATCTTTCAGCACCTTCGGAGCTTTGGAAAGAACTGGACTTTTGTCGGGCTCTTCCACGTCGCCTTCCAGCGCCATCAAGCCGTCTTTGCGAGCTTTGTTCAGCAGGTCATATAGGGTCTTGAGAGTTTCGAGGTAGGCTTGCTTGGTGAATTTCGAGCCGCCGAAAACGCCGCCAATTCCTCCGACGATCTTCTTGAGAATGTGCAGTGGATTTGCGACTAGCACTGTACCGACAGCGGCGCCCCCGATCGTAACCAATTCCGCTGGCTGAATAAGCACCTTCAGATTGCCGTGCTCCATGAGGAAGCCGCCAATCACAGAACCGAAAACGACGACGATGCCAATAATTGCAAACATGAGTACCTTGCCGCTACCGGGTGCGATCAGCCGCTTTGACCGGCCGCAGCCCCGCGTTCGGGTTGAGTATTGCCGGATTGACTAAGGCCTTCTTGAGCTCTTTGTAAGAGGGATTCCAGATTGTCGCCGGCCACTGCGTTCGTGGAACCCATTAGAACCGCCACCGACAGCTCCTCCCCCCACCACTGAATCGTAACCCTTGCTGTTATCTTCAACATACGCGCACAGACCGCCTTCAGCGCCTGCTCATCACAGCCGCTGAGGATCACCAGAAAGCGGTCTCCGGCCCAGCGGCCGACAAAGTCCGTCGGCCACACTGAATTTCTTAAAGTGCGAGCCAGCACGCGCAAAATTGACATGGCCGCTTCTTGCCCGTAGCGGGCACGGAATTTATCCAATTCTTTGATCTCGAGGCAGAGCACGCCCAGTGGAATCTGCAATTCGGCAAATGTGGCCAGTGACTCCCGCAGATGTGATTGCATCATGGTCTGGTTGGGCAGTTGAGTGACGAAATCGAGGCAACCGCGATCTTTCATGCTGCGGTCGTTGGGATCGGGGCCGTTTACGGCGAATTCACTTTCGAAGGTCTGGATAATGCCAATAATCGATCCATGCTCATCGCGCAGCGGAATGGCCCAGGTATGAACCGGGGTCCAATAGCCCGATTTGTGGTGAATCGAGCCCATGGCTTCCACAGGTTTGGCATTATGCAGAACTGCGGCCATGGGACACTCTTCGATGCACATCTCACAGCTGCTCTGGTTGCAATGCAGGAGAATATTGTCATTGCAGGAATGGCCGAGCACGTCGATGCGTGCGTATCCGGTGATTTTTTCTGCGCCGTCGCTCCAGAAGACAATTCGCTTTTGCACATCGAGGACGCTTACTCCGATCTGCAGGCCATCGAGAATGTCGCGGTAGATATGCGGATCTTTGAAATGCGGCATGGTTCGGCAGAGGCTGGTGTTCGAGTATCCATCGGCAAAAAAGCTCAGCGACTTAAGAGCGATAGGAGGAACTTTGAAAGCCAAGGGTGCATTGCGAGGCTGCAATCTTCCTGAGTTTACGTATCTAAATGGCCTAGCACGTTAGAGCCGTTGGCATGGCACAGGAGTGCCATTTGCAGAACGCTGCCTCGAGTTTAATTTTCTAGGTGAGCAGTTCTGGGGGAGGGCTGCCCGGGCGCCCTGATCTCGCAAGAGATTGGGGCGTTCGTCATTTTGGGGCGGAATTGCCTGGGTTCGGGACCTGTCGTGGAGGCGTCAGGTGTCAGGTCCTGGGCCGCCAGGATGACGGCCTTCCTGCGGCCTAGCGCCTATGACCCTTCGGATAGTAGCTAATTAGTCGAGATCGTAAAGTTGACAGTGATTTTAGCTTCGGTTTCCACCGCTTCGTTCCCTTGAAGGTGAGGCTTGAAGTGCCACTGGCGGACGGCATCTTCGGCGGCAGATGCCAGGATGGGCGGCCCGCTTACCACGCGAAGGTTTTGGATGATACCATCTCTCCCGATGAGGGCCTGCAGAATGACCCGGCCTTGGACTTTCATCTGGCGGGCCAGCATCGGATAGCTTGGCCTTACCGGACTGCTAACTACTCTTGAGGCATCCGACGATATCTGTATTCGCTCAGCCGCGGGGCTTGTGACGTTCGCGGCTACTTCGCCGCCCCCGACTTCGGCAGCGACGGAGGGCGGTTCGATGGGCCGCAGATCCACATGCACAGAATTGTTGCCCGGCTGCATTTTGCGATGTGTGTCCCCAGCCACTACTTCCACGTCCAACGGAGGCAGCACCGTGCGGCTGGTTACTGTGACCGGAGATTGATCTTCCGCGGCAGGTTCGAAAGCCGGACTCGGCACCTGCGCCTGGCGCTGCGCGTGAAGAGTTTTGTGCTTTGACTCGACAGCCGGAGCGACTTTGATTGTAGGTGCGGGAGCGGCAATCGCGGTCTTCTTTGGGGCCACCGGCGTGGTTTCCGCAGGCTGATCGACCTCGGCGTCGAATGAATCTCCAATCCAGAAGTCGCGGTCATGCCAGAGGACGATGCTGAGAGCCAGCACGAGCAGACAGAGAGATCCCACCATCAGCCCGCGCTGCCGGCGATCTTCGCGCCACTGGATGCGCAACTGCGTGGCGAAAGTACGACGGGGCTTCGGCACAATCGTCTTCAGGATCGACATGCGGGAACCTGGGCTTCCGCTAGCTGGGGCGGTGGTTCTAGGTCGCTGAACCGAGTCCGCTCCCCGGGGGAGATTAGCGCTAACAGTATGCCCTGAAAACGTCCAAAAAACCAGCAAAAGAACGATTCTTTAGGCTTGAGCGCGATATCATGCTCAAATCGGGCCAACGCGTAACTTTCCTATGGTCTGGCGAATCCGATTGGCTGCTGGTACCGGAACCTTTCCCGGTCAATCTTATGAAGAGCAAAGACAAGAAATTAGATGAGAAGCAATTCCGCCAAGTCTCGCGCCGTGAGTTACTTAAGCTGACCCCAGTGCTGGCGTTGGGGGCCTTCGCAATTCCCCAATTGCAAGAAGGTTTGTTGAACAAAGGGTTGGGATTCAGCGATTGGGCTTCCGCGCGGCTGTTCCGGCCCGGCCATTTGGCGACTACGTTTGACAATAATGAACTGACTCCATTCTCCAAGTTTCCGATCAACGGTTATGACGTCGATGATCCAGGAGTGATCTTCGAAAGTTGGACTCTGACCGTAAGTGGGGCCGTGCAGCGGCCGGGGGAATACACGCTGGCGCAGGTGCAGGCGCTGCCGCGTTATCGGCAGAACACCCGTCATGTCTGTGTCGAGGGCTGGGATGTGATCGGCCGTTTCGGGGGAGCACGGCTCTCGGATTTCCTGCAGCTCATCGGGGCCGATCCCACAGCGAAATTTATTACCGTAAATTGCGCGGATGATTATTATGAGTCGCTCGATATCGCGACCGCCCTGCATCCGCAGACTCTGCTTTGTTATGAAATGTATGAGCAGCCGCTCACGCGCCAGCATGGCGCGCCGTTACGGCTGACGATTCCCACCAAGATTGGATATAAGCAGGCAAAGTATTTGACGGGATTGAAAGTCACGCATGTGCTCGACCGAGTTGGTTATTGGGAAGATCAGGGCTATTCGTGGTTTTACGGAATGTAGCTCGGCGTTAACCGGCATCGGCGGAGGTAGCGCTGGCGTCCCGCCAGCCCGTAACGGAGGATAGATGAGCGGTGCGGCGATCGAGATTGTTCAGCCGAGGGGAAAAGACGAGGAGCCTGTGGTCGTGGGGCGCGCCGTCTACGAGCATCCTTTTATTGTGCGCCTCTGTCACTGGATCAATACTGTCGCGCTGTTTGTGATGGTGGGGAGTGGCCTGCAGATATTCCGCGCTTTTCCCAGCTTCGGCGCAAAAATTCCGCAGAAAGATTTGTTGCATTGGCCAAAGCAGTTCGCCGTAGGCGGTTGGCTCGGTGGAGGCTTGCAGTGGCATCTGACCTTCATGTGGATTTATATCGGTACGGGATTGCTGTACGTCGGCTACCAACTCTTCAGCGGCAATTACCGGCAAGTCCTGTTCATGCCGCGAGACATCCCCGGCGTATGGCCGATGGTGAAGCATTATTTTTTCTTTGGCCCGAAGCCGCCCATCCGCGAAGCTTACAACCCCCTGCAAAAACATGCTTATACCACGGTAATAGTGCTGGGCATTCTTTCTGTTCTTACTGGCCTCGTGGTTTGGAAGCCGATTCAATTCTCGTGGTTGGGCTGGATGATGGGCGGCTTTCACTACGCACGCATTTGGCACTTCGCGGTGATGTGGGCGATTTTGTTTTTCGTGCTCGGGCACTTGGTGATGGTGATTCTGCATGGCTGGAACAACTTTGTTTCGATGCTGACGGGCTGGAAGAAGGATCCGGAGTACTTTGCTCGAGAAGAAGCAGCGCCTGAAGGCGAGGTTGGGGAGTAGATTAACGCGTGGCACGCCTGAAGGCGTGCCCTGATACGAATTTGTAGGGCGGATTTGCAGCAGAAGGGTGGCTGGCGGGCTTGTATCAGGGTATGGCTTCAGCCGTACCGTCTCCGAATTGGCGAATTGAGTGAGCTTCAGCCCCTGAGAGCTTGCGCGCGGAAGAGTTGCAATTGTGAGCAAGGATGTCCGAACCAAGTGTGGTGTCGACCAATTCGGAGCAGGCGGGCGGCACACGCGAGCAGGAACTGATCTTAAGCGTCCAGCGGGGCCAGAACGAATTGTTTTACGAGTTGGTCCGGCCCTATGAGAAACGAGTTTATGCTGCTGCGCTGGCGATTCTGCGCAACGAGCACGACGCCGAAGACGCGGCGCAGGAGGCGATGCTGAAGGCGTTCGCGAATATCCGGCAATTTCGCGCCGAGGCTCGCTTCAGCACGTGGCTGATCCAGATTACGGTGAATGAGGCGCTCATGCGGCGACGAAGAGGGCGGACCGTGGTCATGGAAGGCATCGACGATCGCCGTATCGCCGAGGAAAGTGATTACAAGCCCCGGGAGTTCGCCGACTGGCGGGAGATTCCTTCGGAAGCGCTCGAACGTAAGGAGGTTCGGCAGCGACTGGCCGATGCTTTGAGGACACTCGACCGAAAATATCGCGAAGTCTTTGTTCTGCGCGACATGGAGCACCTGAACATTCAGGAGACGGCGGAGGCGCTGGGAATTTCGGTGGCGTCGGTGAAGACGCGGCTGTTGCGCGCGCGGCTGATGTTGCGCGATCTGCTGGCCGCCGGATGGGAGCAGGGCTGGTTCAGCCGGCTGCCATTCGAGAAGGGAACCAAACCATGGTAGGCCGCGAAAGTGTGAACTGCGAACAGGTGTGGAGCGAGATTTCGAACTACGTCGATGGAGACGTGGACGCCGCCCTGCGCGCATCCATGGATGAGCATTTTCACAGCTGTAAGCGGTGCGCATCGGTATTGGCTGGTACGCAGAATGTGGTCAGGCTGTACGGCGATGAGCGCATGTTGGAGGTGCCTGCAGGTTTCAGCCGTCGGCTGGAAAAGAGGCTTGCGCAAGGTTCTATTGGATTTTTAGGAATAGGAGAGCGCTGGTCGAGTTGGTCGGCCTGGTTAGTGCCGGTGGCGGCACTGGCTTTGTTTGCCGGGGGATTAAAGCTAGCGGATAAGTTTATTTTTAATCCGCCTGCAAAATCGATACTGTCCGCGCCGGGACATGACATTCCTCCCGATATGCAGGTCGTAATTTCTGATGGATCGAAAGTATTCCATGTGGCGGGATGTCCCTTCATCCACGACAAGGCTACCGAGCGGACCATTACCGCGAAAGACGCGATGCAGGATGGATATGTGCCGTGTACGCGGTGCCTGCGGCAGTATTTGAAGACCGGAGTGAGTGGCAAGCGCGGGATCGTCGCTTCCGATAATGATAGCGACGACGAGCAAGACGAGAAGGTAAGTATTGGTTCGATAACGCCGTAGTCGGCCAAAACAGAATGGCGCGGACTACAGTCCGCGCCTGGAATCCGGAAGACTAGTTCTGCTTCATCTGATCGTTCTTCATGCTGTCGTCGTGCTTCATATTGTCGTCCTTCTTCATGTTATCTTTCTTCGCGGTCTTGGACTTCTTGGCCGTCTTTTTGCTCTCGTCCTTCTTCATGGAATCGTTCTTCATCGAGTCGTCTTTTTTCATCGTGTCTTGCTTGCTGTCCTGCTGCGTCGAATCCTGTTTCATGGAATCCTGAGCGAAGGCCGCCATCGAAGCCGTCAGAATGCCTGCAAGCGCCAAACTGCCGAAAATCTTCTTCATAAGTTTTCTCCTGGAGGTGAGTTAGGTCGTCCGGCAGGTTCGCACCTGCCGGCGGAAATGGGATGAACCGGACGCGGGAAAGTTACGGCAGGGAAACAAGAATGAGCGACCACAAAGGACACCACGGAGCACTGAGGTACGCTTCGTGCATCGATGTTCCCTATTCAGCAGGCGAGATGATCGCGGGAAATCTTCAATCCGCTCAGGTTGCCGAGCGCGGTAACAGCGATGGATTCCGACTTGAAGAACTCTTGCGCCAGCTTTTGCAAATCATCCACAGTGACGGCTTCGATTTTTTCGATCAACTCGTCGAGATCCTGGAAGTGATCGAAATACATTTCCTGGCGTGCTAAGTTGGACATTCGCGCTGTGCTCGATTCGAGCGAGAGCATCAGGCTGCCTTTGAGTTGATCCTTCGAACGGCGCAGCTCTTCTTCCGGAACCGGGTTATTTTTCAGATCGCGGAATTCCTTGACCACCGAGCGCACAACTTTGTCTGCGGAGGCCAGCGAAGTACCGGCGTAAACCGCCATGCATCCGGTATCGCGATAGGGGTTGAGGTCGCTGTAAATCGAGTAGGCAAGGCCCTGCCGCTCGCGGATATTCTGGAACAGGCGCGAACTCATGCCGCCACCGAGCAATGTGTTCAGAATATAGCTGGCGTGGCGCTTCTCATGGGCGATGGGATAGGCCGGGACGCCAATGCATAGCTGAACTTGTTCGAGTGCCTTCTTGTTGCGCAACACGATGCGCGAGGCAATTTTCGGCTCGGCGGAGTGAAAGCCGTTTTTTGCCGGCTTCAGATGCTCGAAATGCTTGGTCACGAGATCGACAAAATGGTCGTGATTGAGATGCCCCGCAGCGGCCACGATAATGTTCCCTGGGGCGAAACGATGAGCGTAGGTGTCGAGCACCCCTTGCCTTTCGAACCGCTTTACGGTTTCCTTGGTTCCCAGGATAGGCTTGCCCAGCGGATGATCTTTCCAGAAGTTCTGGGTGAAGATTTCGTGGACGAGATAATCGGGATTATCTTCGTCCATCTTGATCTCTTCGAGGATTACCCCGCGTTCGCGGGCGATATCTTCGGCATCAAATGTGGGGTGCAGAACGAGGTCAGAGAGGATCTCAAGGGCAATCGGAACATTTTCGTCGAGCACCTTGACGTTGAAGCAGATACACTCTTTGGAGGTGAAGGCGTCCATGTTCCCACCGATGGAATCGACCTGACGGGCGATTTCTTCGGCGGTGCGGTGCTTTGTTCCCTTAAAGACCATGTGCTCGATGAAGTGGGAGATGCCATTCGACTGGGGCGTCTCATCGCGCGAGCCGGTCTCCAGCCAAATGCCGATAGAGGCGGAGCGAATATGCTCCATCTGCTCGGTGATCACGGTCAAGCCGTGGGGGAGGATTTGACGACGAATGTTGCGAACTTCCTTTACCATCTTTACCATCTCTTATCTGATGCTCGAAGATTCAGGACGGAGCATGCTGAAGGGGAAACGCGGGTCTTCCACAGCTACTCCATTATTCTTACATATCTGAGACCCGGCGCGGGGTAATGAACGATAAATAAGTATCATCCTTAGAATCAATCGATTGCACGTACTTGCAAAGTATTTCTAGAGGTTTTTCGGGGAGTCAGGTCGCGAAAATGGCCGGAGCCAAATCACTGTCGCTGCTGGGGATGAACCGGGAGGAGTTGGGCGAGTTGGTGGCCGAATCCGCCGAACCTGGCTATCGCGCCAAGCAGATTATGGACGCGGTCTACCGACAGAGAGTGGGATCTCTCGCAGAGATCTCTACCTTGCCGCAGGAGTTCCGCGAATGGTTGGCTGAGAGGCAGGCAGAGGTTGGTGCAGCAAGGATTGAGAAAAAGTTTGTATCTGTTGATGGGACCGTCCGTTATCTGATTGGTTTTGCCGACGGAGAGAGCGTGGAGACGGTTTGGATGCCGGAGGGGGATGGCGGAGAAGCCGGAGATGGGTCCGAGGCTGGGGAAGAGGCACAGAGTTCCTTGTCGGGAACCACGGGGGCTAAAGCCCAAGAGAGTGATCAAGTCACACAGCTGGACCGCCGCCTCACGCCGAAGAGCGGTCGCTCAACGATTTGCATCTCTAGCCAAGTAGGCTGCGCGGTCGATTGCCAATTTTGCCTAACGGCTCTGCTTGGCGTTAAACGCAACCTGACCGCAGGCGAGATCGTCGGCCAGGTTTGCGCCGTGCTCAGGGATCAGCAGGTGTCGCCGCCGGAAGATCGCGTCAACCTCGTTTTCATGGGGATGGGTGAGCCGTTTCTGAACTATGACAACTTCATCAAGGCATCGCGATTGCTTGTCGATGCAGTAGGCATCGCGGAGCGGAGGATGACGGTCTCAACCGCGGGAATCGTACCGCGCATCTACGACTTTGCGAATGAAGGCATCCGGCCGAAGCTGGCAATTTCTCTGAATGCTTCGAATGACGAGTTGCGCACGCGGTTGATGCCGCTGAACAAGAAGTGGAATCTGGAAATGTTGCTGGCGGCAGCGAAGGCGTTTCCGCTCCGCACGCGGGAGTGGATCACTTTTGAATATGTGCTTCTCGGCGGGGTCAACGATGACGCGGAGAATGCCAGGGAAGTTGCCGAACTGCTGCGTGGGCTGCGTTGTAAAGTGAATTTGATCGCGCTGAACCCGGGGCCGAGGATCGACTTCACTACTCCAACTGAAACTCGCGTTGCCGTATTTCAAAAGACGCTGCGTGCGGCCGGGATTTCTGCTTTCGTGAGACGACCGCGCGGCCGCGACATTTATGCTGCGTGTGGGCAGCTTAAGCGAACGACCGAGGTTGCCACACCGCCGGAGCGGCTGCTGCAGATGATTTCTCCGCCGCCGGAATAACTGGAAGTTCCACTCTGATGGCAAGGCCAGCGCCATCGCCACTCTTCCACGAAAGTTTCCCCCGATGTTGCAAGAGAATGCTCTGACAGGCGCTTAATCCCAAGCCGGACAGCGGTCCGGAGGTAGATTGCGAAACAGCACTCGCATTTTCACTAGTTTGTTTTTCTGCGGTGCGTTTGCCAGCAGGTTTTGAACCGTCTTGGCCAATACTGATGATTACAAAACCCGCCTCATTTTCCGCTGATATCGCTACGTGGCTAAGGCGCTCCTGTTTCGCCGTATTCGCCGCGCTGTTGAGAATCTGCACGCACACTTGTAGCAACTGGTTGGAGTCTCCGAGAACCGCGGGCAGGTCGGCTCCCAGATCTGTGTGCACTTCGACATTCAGATCCTGCCACACTGGTTCCGACAGCTTAATGGCCGTACGCAACACAGTCTTCAGATCCAGAGACGTCATGGTCGCAGGGCCTTGCTTGGCAAAACTGAGCAGAGTCGCAACAAGTAGCCGGGTGCGGCGCACATGTTGGCCAATTGCCGCGGCCAAGCCCTGTTGTTGATCATTCAATGATGTCGTAAGTAGGAGATCGGAATAGCCCATCATGGCGGTGATGGGATTATTCAGCTCGTGAGCGGCGCCGGCTACGAGTTGGCCGATCGAAGCCAACTTTTCGGATTCGGTGATCTGTTCTTGCAGGCGCTTCAGATTGGCCAGCGACTCGCGGGATTGCGCCAGCAACCGTAGCAACTCCCGATCAAGCCGTCTTTGCCGCACAAACACCATAATGCCCATGAACAACGCAGCGCCAAGGGTGAGAACCAGCCGGAATGAGCGGATGCGCGGCGGAATGGAGGTTTCGAGCAGAGCCAGCGTCGCAAGCAGTGGGAGGGAGAAGACAGCAATCATGCCGACTCTCGCCAGCCATACGCCCTGCGACGTGGAAGCGGTCCGCCTGCTCGCTTGAGGTTCGCCCGCGTGTGACCTCAGTCCGATCAGAGTGATCCAGGCCATGGAAGCGACTAGCGGGACGTCGTAAAGGCTTCCGCTGTAATAGACGTGTCGGCTGATTGCCCAATTGGCCAGATATGAGCTGGAAGCATAAGTCAGGCTTGCGCCGAACAGATTGGCGTAGAAGAGTCTCCAGCCGCCTCTGCTATTCTTCCATGCGACAAACAGCCCGCTCAGGAAAGCCAGTTTCTCGATCAGATATAGAAAGTTGAGATTGCTATCGTAGGCTGCGACATTCGGAACTACGTACTGCCAGGCCATCACGGCAAAGATGTACAGATACATCCACCACGTCATCATTAATGCAAAATCGAGTTGGCGCAGGCGAGCGGCGTACTCATCCTGGCGACCATGAGGGCGCACAGCCAACGCCGCCATGAAAGGAACTATGTGCAGAAAAAGAATAATGTCGCCGGCGCATAAGTCAGGAACGTCGGTGCGGAGCACGACCTCGAAGTACGTCCACATCAGCTGGTAAGAAAACCAGAAAGACATTCCCGTGGCCAGGAGGGCCCAAAATGCGCGCGATCTTCCGCGTGAACGGAGAGCGTTCGGTACGAGCGAGAGCGTACCCGAGAGCAGCAATAGGCATTGAATGCAATCACTAAGGGCCGTGAGCTGAAACGACCGCGGCAGAAAGAGCGCAGCCAGAACCAGAGTCGCCGTACAGACGACGACTGCCCCGGTCCAAAGTTTGGAATATGCGCCCAAAAAGTGACCCCTCGTCGCCGATTTTAGAGGGGAAAGAAAGAACTGTTTGGTTACTCCAGTAACCACCCGCGTAGAAAATCTATCTTGCGCGAAAGTTTTTCTTGCTACTTATCTTTGTTATCAATAATATGCGAGACAACTTGTTCATGCGTGCGGTAGCGCGCTTTGCGGGAAGCAAATCGATTGCGCATATACTCCCAGAATCGTTTTTTGAGTAAAACAGCAGCCCCTATCGACCCGGGCGAGGTTCGCCGCACGGAGCGTTGGCTGGCGACCGCACGGGTATTTTTGGCGGTCTCGGCCTTGGTTGCGATTCGCATGGACCCGACGCAACTCGGAAACTCCCCGGCAGCCTACGGACTGCTGGGTTTCTACATGGGCAACACGATTCTGGTGTTGATGCTTTTGCGCCGGAGAAAAGCGTCGACGCCGGCATTTCGGATCATGGTCCATGCGGCGGATATTGTGTGGCCCGCCTTTATTTCAGTCTTCGGCGATGGTCCCAGAAGTCCATTCATTCTATTTTTTGTTTTCGTACTTACCGCCGCAGCCTACCGATGGGGCTTGTGGGAAACGCTGAGTACCGCGGCAGCAGAGGTGGTGCTGCTTTGGGCGGAGAGCTTTTTGCTTTTCCACGTGTGGGCTCTGCCGGGCAGAGGCCTGCCTTGGCATCTCTTCTCCGGCTTGCAGATGAATACCACCGAGTTCGAGCCCAAGCGCTTGTTCATGTTATCGGTGTATCTGCTGGTGATGGGACTGCTGCTGGGCTATCTGGCGCGGCAGCAGAAGCATTTGCGCGCTGAGAAGGCGGGGATTACTCGGATGTTGGCCACCGTCCGGGTCGCAGCCGGGTTGACCGGCACGCTCCAGCAGATTAGCCGGGAAGTCCTCAGCATGTACGGCGCCACGAAAATCGTCGTTGCCGCTGAGGAGATTCACAGTCACCGGCAGTTTCTGGGGGAGTTGCACAATGTAAACGGAGAATTTTCCGATTTCGCATGGCAGGATTCGCGGCCCCGCGAGGCCAAGATTTATCTGGATGAGTTTCCGGGCGATGTTTCTTACGCCCACAAGGACGAAAATGACTGGACGGTGGTGGCCCTCGATGGCGACGGCAACCCGTTGGCTGCGGCTTCGACAGAACCGTTTGACCGATTGAGAGAACAACAGCCATTCCGTTCCGTGATGTCGATTTCTTACCTCTTTGCCGGGGAATGGAGTGGTCGTGTATTCGTCTTCGAACCGTCATTGCAGGGAGACACGCAGGAGCAACTGCGCTTCATGCTTGACGTTCTTCATCAGGTGGGGCCGGCGGTTTACAACGTATATCTGCTGCACCGCTTGCGGCGCAGAGCAGGCGCGGCCGAGCGGGCCCGCTTCGCCAGAGAATTGCACGATGGGGCGGTGCAATCGCTCATCGCCGTAGAAATGCAGGTGGATGTCCTAAAGCGCCAGGCGGAGACCAGGCCGGACGTCGTGATCGGCGAACTAGGCCGTATTCAGGGCCTACTGCGTGAAGAAGTTCTCAAACTGCGCGAACTCATGCAGCAGATGAAGTCGATCGACGTCGACTCTCGAAAATTCCTGAACGTGGTCAACGATAGCGTGGAACGGTTCGAGCGCGAGACGGGAATTTCAGCGCGCTTTGTTACCGATATCGACAAGCTCAAGATGCCAGATAGAGTTTGCCGCGAACTCCTGCGCATTGTTCAGGAGAGCCTGGTGAATGTGCGCAAGCACAGCCGCGCTCGGCATGTTTTAGTGCGCCTTGCATCGAACTCAAGCCAATGGAGCCTGACTCTGGAAGACGACGGCAAGGGGTTTCCATTCGCTGGCCGGCTCACGCAAGCGGAATTGGACCAGATGGGCAAAGGCCCAATGGTCATTAAGGAACGGGTTCGTTTGATTGGCGGCGCACTCACTGTAGAATCAACTCCGGGTACCGGGTCACGGTTGGAGGTTAAAGTTCCGAAAGATGGAGAAGTCTCCGATGAATTTTAAGAAGTCGCAACCGGTTCGCATAGTGATTGCCGACGACCATCCGATCTTCCGCGATGGCCTGCGCCGCCTGCTCGAAGCCGAACCGAACCTGAAAGTACTGGGCGAGGCCTCCGACGGCGCGGAGGCAGTGAAACTGGCGCGGCAGTTGAAGCCGGACATTTTACTGCTGGACCTTGCTATGCCCAAGCATCCCGGTTTGGAGGCTCTGCGGGATCTTGGCGCGGGAGTGAATTCGACGCCGGTGCGCGTGATTCTCTTGACCGCGGCGGCGGAGAAAAGCCAAATCGTAGAAGCTTTGCAGTTGGGCGCCCGCGGAGTAGTGCTGAAGGATTCCGCTACCCAGTTGCTTTTGAAAGCTATTCAGACTGTTATGGATGGCGAGTACTGGGTCGGACGGGAAAGCGTCTCCAACCTGGTGCAGTACCTGCGGACGTTGGTGCAGTCATCGAGCGACGAAGCTCGCCAGAAGAAATTCGGCCTCACGCCACGCGAACTGGAAATTGTGGCTGCTGTTGTCGCGGGATATTCAAACAAAGAGATCGCCGAATACTTCAAGATCAGCGAAGATACGGTCAAGCACCATCTCAGCAACATCTTTGACAAGCTGGGCGTTTCCACGCGGCTGGAGTTAGCCCTGTTTGCCGTGAATCAATCTCTTCCCTTGAAAAGCATTGTGTAAGATGGATTTAGGAAGCTAAATCGGGTTCCGCATTCATGGCACTTACGGGCCATTGGCGGGATCACTGGCCACTCCTATGATTTACTTCAAAGCCAGCCTCACGACTGTAAAGGATTCTGGTCACGTGTGGTGACCGTTGTGAAGTGGTGTCCCCGGCTTTTAGGTGGGAAAACGAAGCAAAGAGAAGGAGCCCAGTGGCACGAATTCTACAGAACGTTTGGCAGCAACTAGGTAAGGACGAGAGCGGTCAGGATATCGCCGAGTACGCCGTCATGTTGGCGGTTATTCTGGTGATCGTTGTTGGAACCATCCGGCTAATCGGTTCCAACGCCAACAACGTGTTCTCAAACGTTGGCAGCGCTCTCCAGTAATCGCATTTCTGCGATCTCGCGACGCGGCAGAACCCTGCCCGCTTGAATCCACGAATGCCCAATAACCTCTATTTGCTCGCGGTAGGAGCAGTGAGTGCGACCTTCTCGCTGCTGGGAATCGTGAGCCGGGTGAGATACGGGAAGAACGGTGTAATCTCAAACGGCATCTTCTCACGCGCAGAGGCAAGGGCTACCGGTTTTGCCTTGGCTAACTCCACCTGATCGGTCCATGGATCCAGCTTGATGCGTCCGCCGAGCGGCAAAGCCGCGATCTGATCGGTGCGCTCCGGTTCCAGTTGCGGCGCGGAGGCCAACAATACTGACATGCGAATGCTCTTGCTGCTGGCCAAACTGTTGCCCAGGTGAGGACGAATTAAGTTTGGCAACGCGGGCGCGCTCTGCTGCAAGGCCTTCAAGAACAGTCCAGCGCTTCCCAACTTATCTTTGTAAGGAGAATTCTTCAGCAACTCCAGAGCCTTCGTGTCCGCGGCTTCTTCATCGGCAGACCGGCGCTTAAAGTCGAGGCGCTGGAACGAATCTTCATCGGGAAAGAACATGCGATCGTTGAAAGCAAGCTTGGTATCGGTGGCATGTCCCAGCACGATGTGACTGACTTCATGCGCGAGCACCGTGGCCAGCGATGCCTCATCCGGAAGAACGTCGAGCAGACCGCGGCTCACGACGATAGTGCGGCCAATGGTGAAGGATTCCAGTGGAGACGTCAGCAACACGCGGCACCGAATGTCTGACTGCAAATCGATATTGTTCGTGACCAAAAGATTGTTCACCACGGTCAGCAGAATTTTGTCGACTTCTCCGGGCGGCGCTAACAAACCAATCTTTTGCAAACGCTCCACGGCATTGTCTTCCGCCTGCCGCTCCCACATTCGCTCGGCGACCACAGGAGTCGCATCCGCGGCGGCATCGCTTTGATCCTTTACGGAATCGGGAGAGTCGACCAGGATTTGCGCGAACTCGGTATTTTTGTTGAGAGCTTTCAGGTCGTATCCCCAAAGACGAGTTTGCGCGCGAAAGTGCAACGTGTGGCCGAAATTCGTCTTCAAGTCCGACTCTTCGCTGTAAATGTACGCCGGCAGCCATGCGCCCGGCCGCATGTTTAGCCGCCAACTGTCGAAATGCAGGTAGTAGCTCGTTTTCGGATGCGGAAAATAGGTCCCGTTAAAGCGGACGACGTTGTAATCCTGGTCTTCGACCCAGATACGGCCTTGAAACCTTCCCGGAGGAGCATTCTCTTTTGGCTGAACGTCGATCACCAAACAACGCACTTCTCCTAGAAACTCGCGGCGCACAAAGGTGAAGTCGTAATATTTTTTCTGAAAATCAGTATCGAGAACCACCATTTGGGCGAAGCCCAAGGGCAGGAAATGCATGGCATAAAGCCCGGTCAAGTGGTTGAGCATGCGATGCCCAAACCCGGGCTGGCCGGTGAAGGAAGTGTCTTCGGGGCCATCGCTCATGTCAAGGCGTCCGAGAAAGTACTGATCTTTTACCGGCTCGTTCTTTCCGCTGCCGTCGGATTTGTAATCCTGTATGTACGTTTCTACCATCGGCCGCATGTGACGCATCTGGGCCAGGAAAAGGTGTTCCCGCTGTATGACGCGATCCATTACGTCGTTGAAAGACGCTGGCGGAGCCGGGGCGAGCTGGGCTCGACCTGGCACGGAGCGATCACTCGGCTCAACTTGCACTGGAGACGTAGATTCCTGCGCCATCGAAGCGACAGACAGAACCAGAACCAAGCAGAACCAAAACCAACTCATCTTAAAAATGCGCATAAACACCTATGGGAAACCTACGCCAGCTGGAAAACAATGTGCAACACGACGGTAGAATCGGCGGGTTGACCGTTCCGCATCGCGGGCCTAAAGCGAATCTGTTGGGCTGCCTTGACTGCGTTGTCGTCGAGGCCGTGCCCCAGGCCGCGCACAACTCGCACGATGTGCAAGCTGCCTGAAGCTTCGAGAACAACCTCGAGCAAAACCTCGCCTTGTATCCGCAGGCTGCGAGCCTCGGCGGTATATGTCGGAGTTGGTTTCGAAATAATCTCCGCCGGCAACACAGGTGTTGAGGTCACTTCCGGATGAGCCCGCGGAGTGGGTTGCGGCGGAGCCGCGGCGTCGCCAAAACCGGTGGCTTGCACGGCCTGAGTTGCGCCAGTTCGCGGATGATTGTCGGCTATGGCTGCCCCATTGCCAAAGCCTGTGCTTGCAATTACTCCAGGCACTCCTTTAGCGCCAGCGCTGCCGTTCCCGTTGCCAGGCCCGGAGGGCGAGTCGAACGACCCCACGGCTGCGATGTTGGCCGCCTTCCCTGAGTCCCCCTTCGCCGGAACTCCATTGGGATCACCGAAGCCGCCGGTTTGGACTTGCTCAGGCGCGCGCGCAACCGTAGGCCCGGCCGAACTGCCTGCGGAGAACAGATTCGTCGCTACAATCTTGGGCGTGACGGGCGGCGCATTCATTGCGAGAGGTTCTGGGCGTTGGGGAGCTATGCTAACGGTGGGAGCGGGAGTGTCCTCTATTCTTGCGGCCTTTGCTTGCGGGCTGGGAAGCCGCAACGCATTGGCGGGCGGATCGGCATTCGCGACATACACCGGCTCAGGCAACTGCCGCACCGGTTGTGGCTCATGATTGACCGGCGCCGGGGTGCTGGTCAGCCGAACCGAGCGGAAACTGTGTTCGGGAGTCGAAATAACGGTGGGCTGGAGCAACCGCAGCCACAACAGGAACGCGATAACGCAAGCCTGCACGCCCGTGCTGTAGACGAATTCCCGCCACGGAGTTCTGGTCTTCGGAAGCAAAGAAAAGAGACCCTGTGGAGAAGAGGAGTATCCCATGACAACGCCCACTCGACCTATGCTGGAACACCTTTGCAGGTGAAAAAGTTTCTAGCCGAACCGAATGATCAGTACATGTGCCGGACCGGCTCTTTAGACTCAAAACGTCAAGCCGCTAAAGTCTACTACCGCTATGCCCAAGATGCACGAGAATATGTGCGATTTGCACTTCTCCTTCCCGTTTGGGCACACGCCATGACTAATTACTATTCAGTAGGCTAAAAGGGCAATCGGGGAAAGGCTGTAGACTCTGGCACCTGGAGAAGACCTCAGGACTGATTGGTTAAGTGGGCTGCTCCTTCGAATTCTTCCCGGTGACTCTTTTACCCCGCGCAACACCTCCAAATTTTTAGGGCTTAAGCACCTCACACGGGCAATGCCGCATCGAATAATTAACCGTTTGGTTAATTTGTGAAGTTTTGTAAAAGGGTCGGAGGTGACCTATGAAAACAGCAAGGAAAACTTTGGCAAAGCTGGCGGGTTTAACTTTAATGATAGGTTTGTGGAGTGCGACGCTCTTCGCCGAGCCCGTAACCGCTACCCGCTACGACAATCAAATACAGACTACTGTCACGCAGAAGCTGTCTGCGAAGAATCAGTTCCGGGCCGTGCAGTCCAGCGTGCAAGATGGCATTGTAACGCTGATGGGTACAGTCGATCTCTATCAGAGCAAGATGGATGCGGACAAGTTGGTCCGAAAAGCCGCTCACGTGCAAGGTGTGCGAAATCTGATCAGCGTTGAAGGAGCAAGTGTACCCGATTCGGAGCTTGACCAGAAACTGGCGCAGAAGCTGCGCTATGTGCGCGAGGGCTACGACATCACATTCGATTACTTTGCGCTGAACGTGAAAGATGGAGTGGTTACGGTGGAAGGACAGGACCGGACGGGTGTAGGACGCGACGAGGCGCTTGCCGACATTCGCAATACACCTGGAGTGAAGGATGTGATCGACAACATCACGCTCGAACCGGTGTCGATTTTTGACGACGGTTTGCGTTTGCGCGCAGCCCGGGTGATCTATCGAGACTCCGTTCTGAGCAAGTACGCGATCGATCCGCAGCGGCCGATTCGCATCATCGTGGACAATGGCCACATTACGCTCTACGGTTCGGTCGATAGTGAGATGGACAAGAATGTCGCGGGAATTCGGGCCAATCAGATTTTCGGCGCATTCAGCGTGCAGAACAACTTGGCAGTGGAGAATTCGAAAAAATCCTAAGCGACGGCTTCGGAGGGGATGGGAGGCGCGGCGCAAGCTGCGCCTTTTTTTACCCGTCCGCGGGACCAATGACTAGTATCCGACGTCGATGTCAATCCAAGCAAATCGTTTGCGGAACTCATCGCGAAGTGGGGTCTGGGTCTGCGAGGGAGCTTTCCGTATATATTCCTCCGCTTTCTGATCTCTTCCACGTTTGCGCAAGTCCTCCAGAAAGGAAATCGCGTCCTGCGCCAGCGTCTCCTGCGAGGTGAAGTTCGGTCCCAAGTTCGTCCACAGGACAACATCTACCTCCGCCCGCTTGGAGTCGAGCCAATTCTGAATTATGTGATGGACGCCTGGGACATTTGACCCTGACCCCGCGGACCCTCGCGGTGCAGGAAGGTACGCGATCTTATCGATGTTGCAGCCTTCCCTTGTTTTAAGGTTCTCGCGGGCACCCCTTGCAAGGTCTAGATCGGGGATTTGAGAGAGCGTCCAGTAGGTGGTGATTCGGCTGTTTCCCGGATACAAGACCAGGGACAGATAGGGCAGCTTGTCAGGTCGTTCGCCGCCGTTAGAATCCAATCCGGATTTTCTCGCAAACTCAATCGGGAGAGATGGGCCGTCGCGTCTCCAAGGGGTTTGTATCTGGAGGCTTCTTGGTTCGTATAACAGTGAACCCCACCCTAAGATAGCGATTCGAGCCATAGCCGATGTTCACCACGCTCACATTCGAGGCGCACGAATTCAGCATTCCAAGCAGAGCAGTTAGTCCTTTGAATGACGCCCCGTAGCCCACGCTGGTAGGAACCGCGATTACCGGTACACCGACTAAGCCTCCCACAACGCTGGGCAGCGCGCCTTCCATTCCGGCGCACACGATCACGACGCGCGCTTTCGTCAATGCTGCGCGCTGGGCTAGCAAACGGTGAATTCCGGCGACGCCAACGTCGTAAAAATGCTGTACAGCATTGCCCATCATTTCGGCAGTTACGAGCGCCTCTTCCGCGACGGGAATATCGCTGGTTCCAGCTGAAACCACAGCGACGATTCCTTTGCCATACGCGTGCCCGTCGCGCTTCAGCACAATTGCGCGCGCCAGTTCGCGATACTCGGCCGCCCGGACTTTTTTTTTCACCGCGGCGAACTGTTTTTGGTCGGCGCGGGTGGCAAGAACATTGCCGCCATGCTTAGCCAGCCGGGAGAAGATGCCGGCGAGATGCGCGGGAGTTTTGCCTTGCCCGAAGATCACTTCCGGCATCCCCGCGCGCAAGGCGCGATGGTGGTCCACTTTCGCAAAGCCCAAATCTTCGAACGGCAAATGGCGCAGACGATCTACCGCGTCGTCAGGCGAAAGTTCGCCCCCGCGTACTTGCTGGAAAAGTTTGCGAATCGATTCTGCGTTCACTGGTGCGCGGAATTCTCCGCCAATTCAGATTAGCATTACCGGAAGATTCCTATTGGCGAGGGTTGCGGGATCTGTCGCGGACTCTGGCGATCACGGCCGTACAAATCTTGCGCGCGAAACCGGGTTCATCGAGATGCGCCAGGAACAGGCGTCGCAGGCCGCTCGTTTTGACTCGGCCTGCAAGATAAGCCGCATAGATTTGACTGCCCAGAATGTATCCCCAGGCTCGAGCAGTTGCTTCGAACATTTCTGCGTCTGCCCGAACGGCTTCCTGAGCGGCCTTTTCACAGCCGGCGCGAGATAGGGGAGCGGGACTCTCTGTCTCCGGCGCTCGCCGCGAGGGGTAGAGAACGCGCGATCCGAAGTAAGCCACCGCGTGCTCGAGCACAAGCCTGTAGAAGTAGTCGATCTTCGTAGCAGCGCGCTCCCCGTGCGCGCCGTTGCCGTTGCCGCCGTGTCCATTCAGCCGCAGAGGCAAACCGCGGCAGGCGTGATGCAGAAAGCGCGTGGCGTCCTCAGCGGCATGCATCATTTGAAATTCGCGGAAATAGAACGCGTTGACTTCAGGAACATAGGTACTGCCGCGCTCGTCTACGTTCATCAGCATGTCTTCTAATCGCTGGGCACTGATGCCCTTGCGCGAGAGCAGGCGGCGGAGCACCGCTTCCGATGAACCGCCATGAACTTCCGGCAGCATGTCGATTAGAAATTTCGGCTGCGTGCCGTTGTGCGGGGAATAGCGGTTGATCTGCAGGAAGCTGGCGAGGCTGTCTATGAGATTGTAAATTGTGGGCGCGAAATCGGGCACGCGGTCGCAGCGGCTCCACTGATCAAGAAACAGGCGGTAGCTTTCATATTTTTCCAACGGTGTGGCGTTGAATACGCAGATTACGTCATCGGCCACGCGTACCGCATCCACTTTCTCCGCGCGTTCCCCGGCGGCGTGCCAATAGAGAGCGTCCACATTCTGCAAAACCGTGAGCAGGCGCTCGTTGGGCAATTCCTTTTGCAGGGTGCGCGGCAGATGACCGGGGGCAAGATGGGATTCGCCGAAGAGAACGAAGATAACCGCGTTTGGATGGCGATCGCGAATTTCAGCAATCTTGGCGGCGGCATGGCGATCGCGCGCCCCAATCTTCCGCAAATTGTCACGCGGCATACAATCCAGGCCATAGATGGCCTCGCCGTGATCGCGCGCGGCGACGAGGAGTTCGTAGAAGGGAGCCCAGTCATAACCCCAGTCCAAGTCGAAGCGGACGCGCTGCCTCAGTTCGGCGTCATCGATTTCGCGCCGCCACCACTCGTCCACGATGTGCTGATCGCGGGCGAAGATGGTTTCTACTCCCAGCACCACGGGTCGGTCGCCCACGAGCGCACGCTGCTCAAACGATGTTGCGGCAAAGCGTTGCGCGGCAGGGAGAGCGTGGTAATCGCCGATTAAGACGATGTCGGCCGCACACAGGGAATCCTGAATCTGCCCGGCATCCAAAACAGAATCGTAGCTGCGAAACGCCTGGGTGAATTCGCGGAGATATTTGCGGCGCCCGTGCGAGTCTTGTGCGTGAATTTCGCGCTCCACTCCGGCTAGGGCGTGAAGTTGGGCTACGCTGCGGCGCGAGCGCAAGTTGGTGGTGGAAGCCATAGGTTAGCTTTGAGATCTGAGCCGCGACGGCTTCCTTGACTTCCCTCCGCGCATGTTTCTATGCTCCAAACTTCGCCCCATGGAGAACTCTTGCCAAATCATCCTCCGCAAAACTTGATCATCGCCACCACCGGCGCCAGCGGTTCGATCTTTCTCAAGCATTTTTTGCTCGCTGCCGGCCGCGACGCCCGAGTACGATCGATCAACTTCGTCGCCTCCGACAGCGGCCTGCGCGTTCTGGCGGAGGAGTTGGGATTGAAAGGACGCTCCAACCTGGTCGACCAGATTCTGGGTTTCCCGCGTGGGCGTTCGGCGCGCAAAATCCAACTTCAGTCCAACACGGATATTGGCGCGAATGTAGCCAGCGGTTCTTACCCTTCTGACGCCATGGTCGTGATCCCTTGCAGCGTGGGAACTCTTGGCCGCATTGCCAACGGCGCGGGATCGAGCCTGATCGAACGCGCCGCCGACGTTAGCCTGAAAGAAAGCCGGCCTGTGATCCTCTGCGTCCGCGAAACGCCTCTTAATAAGATTCATATCCGCAACATGTACCGTGCCGCCGATGCCGGGGCGACCATCTTTCCCCTGATCCCGGCCTTCTACTATCGGCCGGCCAGCTTAGATGACATGGCTCGCGAGTTTGCCTATCGCGTGCTCGCGCATCTGGGACTGCCACAGCCCGACGCTTTCCGGTGGAAAGGCTGATCCGCCAGCGGTTTACGTGCCTACAGGAAAAACGCTTTCGGCCTACGGAAAAAATCGGCTGAGATCGGGGGACCTTAAGGGTAAGAATCTTTTCGAGCGCCTCCCAGATACCAGCGGGTCATGTACGAGAGGGATGCATCTAAGCCTCAATTGGAAAGAACTTATGAACATGACCGTCCAAACCTCGGTGTGCATTGTTGGGGGCGGACCTGCTGGAATGATGCTCGGCTTCCTATTAGCCCGAGCTGGCACGGACGTGATTGTTCTAGAGAAGCACGCGGATTTTCTGCGTGACTTTCGTGGCGATACAATTCATCCCTCAACACTCGAGTTGATGTACGAACTTGGCCTGCTCGAAGAATTCTTGGCGCGTCCTCATCAGGAAGTTCGCGAATTGGGAGGGAAGGTTGGCGGCGAGACGGTCCAGATTGCCGATCTCACGCATCTTCCCACGCATTGCAAGTTTCTTGCGTTGATGCCGCAGTGGGATTTCTTGAGCTTCATCCTGGAGCAGGGCGGGCGCTATCCGGGATTTCAGGTCAAGATGCAAGCTGAGGTCACGGACCTGATTGAGCAGGACGGACGCATCGCTGGCGTGGTGGCAAGAGTTCCCGATGGGACAATCGAGATCCGCGCGCCCCTCACGGTCGGCGCCGACGGCCGGCATTCGATTGTGCGTGAGCGCGCAGGTTTGCAGGTGATGGATATGGGTGCGCCGATGGATGTTCTATGGATGCGGATCAGTCGCCAACCGGACGACCCTGCTGACTCACTAGGCCATATCGAAGCCGGCAAAATGTTTGTCATGATCAACCGTGAGGAGTATTGGCAATGCGCGTTTCTCATTCCGAAGGGAGCGGCAGAGCAGGTTCGTAGCCGGGGAATTGAGAGGTTTCGCGAGGAGGTCGCCGCTCTCGAGCCGTTTCTGCGCGATCGACTTGGGGAATTGCGCGACTGGAGGGATGTGAGCCTGCTCACGGTGAAGGTGGATCGATTGCGGGAGTGGTCGCGCCCGGGTCTCCTATGCATTGGCGACGCGGCACATGCCATGTCGCCAGTCGGGGGAGTGGGGATTAATCTGGCGATTCAGGATGCGGTTGCGACGGCTAATATTCTGGCTGCGAAATTACAGGGGCAGAATGTTTCCGATGGGGATCTAAAAGCAGTACAGCGGCGAAGGGAATTCCCCACGCGCGCCATGCAGCGGCTGCAGATTGCCGTACAAAACGAGGTAATCAAGCGTGTGCTGGCCAGCTCGCAGCCCATCAAGGTTCCGTGGCCGCTGAAGTTGATGCAGCAAGTCCCGGCCTTGAGGCGCATTCCGGCGCGCATTATAGGGATGGGTTTCCGCCCCGAGCACGTGCGAACGCCCGATGTTCTCGTCCGGCGAAGCTGAATGTTGGTGAGTGTCCTCGGGCGATGGTACTATCCGTTCATCTTTTTATTCTTTTAGCTTCGGTTCCAGATAATTTTCCAGTTTCTTCTCCGTCGAAGACTTGGAGGAGGTGCGGCCTATGCGCAGGACTGTGTGCAAGCAGGTAAGAGGACAGTTCCCATGTCTTCGTTCATTGCGGCGAATCGCTTCTTCAGCGCTGCGTGTGGGCCTAACGATGGGCATCTTCGTCGCCGTAGTCGCAACCGTAGCCGTATCCGACGATAAAAATCCCTTCGCTGGCGATCCCAAGGCAGCGAAGGCCGGAGAGTATGAATTCCGCATTAACTGCGCGCTCTGCCATGGGCTTGGCGCTCACGGCGGCGGGCGTGGCCCGGATTTGACCCGGGTGCAGAAAAAACACGCGCACACGGACGCGGAGTTATTTCAGGTGATCAGCAACGGCATTCCCGGCACGGTGATGCCCGCGAACGGAACCAACGGCCAGGGTGTAGGCATGACCGACGAGGAGATTTGGCAGATTATCGCCTATATCCGCAGCGTGGAAGTGAAGGCGTCCACAAATGCCATAGGCGATGCGGAGCACGGCAAGAAACTGTTCTATGGCGACGCGAATTGTTCTCTTTGTCACATGGTGGAGGGCAAGGGCGGGCGGGTCGGTCCGGAACTCACGGCGGTCGGCGGGTCGCGCACGCGCGACGCGATCATCGACTCGGTGCGCAATCCAAGCCGCCGGCTTGCATGGGGACTGACCGAAGCGACGAAGGAGTTTCCGCAGGAATACGAAACCGTAACGGCGGTGATCGCGGACGGGACGGAAATCAAGGGCGTGGCGTTGAACGAAGACAACTTCAGCGTGCAGATGATGGACGCAAGCGAACAGATTTACCTGCTGGACAAAGACAAGCTGCGGTCGTTCAAGAAAAGTAGGGAATCGTTCATGCCTGCGTACACGACCAATTTGCTGAACGATAAGGATCTCGACGACATCGTGGCTTACTTGATTAGCGTGGGGGCGAAATGAGCAGATCGATCGCCGTATTTCTGCTAACGGTTTGTCTGTCCTTGGGATCGAAAGCGCAAGTCACGTTCGAGCGCCTGCTGAATTCCGCGAAAGAGCCGCAGAACTGGCTGACGTATTCCGGCGACTACTCAGGGCGCCGCTTCAGCGCGCTCAATCAGGTAAACACTAAGAACGCGCACACCCTGGTGGCCAAGTGGGTTTATCAGACCGCGGCCACAGGCAAACTTGAGGCTACTCCGCTGGTCGCCGACGGCATTCTCTACGCTACCGCGCAGGACGATCGCGCTTTTGCGTTGGATGCGCGCACCGGACGGCCGATTTGGATGTATCAGCGCCAGGTGCCCGCGGATATTCGTCCTTGCTGCGGCCACGTGAATCGCGGTCTCGCGATTCTGGGCGACAAGGTTTTTCTCGGCACTCTCGATGCGCACGTGATCGCCCTTGATTCGAAAACGGGGAACGTCGTTTGGGATGTTGTGGCGGCAGATTATCGCAACGGCTACAGCTTTACGGTTGCGCCGCTGGCAGTGAAAAACCTTCTCGTAATCGGTGTCTCTGGCGGCGAGTATGGCGTGCGCGGATTCATCGACGCCTACGACGCTGCAACCGGCGAGCGCAAATGGCACTTTTATACCGTACCTGGCCCCGGCGAGCCGGGACATGAAACGTGGGAGGGCGATTCCTGGAAGGTTGGCGGTGCTCCCGCATGGAACACGGGAACCTACGATCCTGTAACCAACCAAATTTTCTGGCCTACAGGAAACCCGGCGCCTTCCAATCGCGGCGCAGGTCGCGCAGGTGACAATCTCTACAGCAATTCGCTTCTCGCACTCGATGCCGATGCAGGAAAGCTGAATTGGTATTTCCAGTTCACCAAGCATGACGAACACGACTGGGACGCGACGCAGGTTCCGGTGATGATGGACTCCGGCGGCAAGCATCTCATCGCGCAAGCCAACCGCAACGGATTTTTCTACGTCATCGATCGCACGACCGGCAAGTTGATCTCGGCCAACGCCTACGGCAAACAAACTTGGAGCGACAACAAAGATGCCGAGGGTCGACCCGTAGCGAAGAAAGAAGCCTCACCGACGCTTGAGGGGCACACGGTTTGTCCGGGGGCGCTCGGCACGACAAACTTCATGGCGCCCACGTTCGACCCGCAAACTTCTTTGTTCTACGTGACCGCGCGCGATCAGTGCGATATTTTCTCGACTGCACCGCAGCCGTACGAAGCCGGGCATGCATATTACGGCAGTGCATATTTTCCTTCGGAAGAAGCCGAGCCGTATCGCGGATTTCTGAAAGCGATCGATCCCGCGACGGGAGAGATCAAATGGAAGTTTGAGCACACCTCGCCGACCTGGTCCGGCGTGCTCTCCACGGCTGGCGGATTGGTTTTCTCTGGCGATGCGGAGGGAAATTTCATTGCGCTCGATGCGGCGAGCGGCAAGCTGCTCTGGCATTTCCAGATGGGCGGCGCAGTCTATGCCGCGCCGATGGCATTCGCTGTGGACGGAAAAGAATATCTCTCCATCGCTGCGGGCAGCGCTGTGTACGCGTTCGGATTGCCCTGATCGTCGAATGCATGCACGCGTGAATTGAATTTACGCAATCTTGACGAGACAATTTCTCCAACAAAATACAAACCTTTGACCGCCAAGTGACACCCGCACAATTGGCGGCCCGTACTCTCGCTTTACACCGTGACCCGAAGCAAGCAGCGGAACACGCGTGAAAAGAGAGGAAATTATGAAACAACTTACGGAAGTTCTGGAACGGCCATCGGACCGGCGGTCGTTCCTCAAGAAAAGCCTCGTGGCAGGCGCAGCGGCGACTGCAGGGGCGAGCATTCTGGGCCATGGGCTGCCGCTGTTTGCCCAGCAAACGAGCAGTGCAGGCATCACCAAAGGAGACGTTGCCATTCTCCGCTTCCTCGCGGCTGCCGAACTGATCGAGTCCGATCTGTGGATCCAGTATGCGGAACTGGGCGGCATCGGCAAGCTTCCGCCCATCGAAGTCGACCCGAACGAAAAGTTGAATCCCTATCAAGTAGCCCTGTCGAATCTTGATTCCGATGGACCGCAATATATCTCCAGCAACACGCTGGACGAAGTGAGCCACGCGAATTTCCTGAATGCCTATCTCGAATCCAAAGGCGCAGATCCAGTCAACTTAAGCGAGTTCGCAGTTCTACCGGGAAGCAGCGCGTCTGGATCGACAGGCAAACTGCGGCTCACGAACCTGATGAGCCTCAACGTCGACACCAGTTGGTACGTGCGCTATCGCAGCACGCAGAGTCCAGATTTCGGCGCAACCTTTCCGCAGGCGATCACACTCAACAACGTTACTGCCATTCCTCGCACGGACGCTGACTACGACGGCAAATCCAATCCCAACTTTCCCGGCAACGATCACATTCAAGCCATCGCCAATGTGGCTGCATTTCACTTCGGGCAAATCGAACAGGGCGGCACCAGCCTCTACGCCGCCATGAGCCAGAAAGCGACCAGTTCCGAAGTTCTGCAAATCACTCTCGGCATCGGTGGCGACGAGATCGCGCATTTTCTGGAGTGGGTGGATTTCGCAGGCAATGGTGTCCAAGCCCCTGTGGCGCCATTTTCCGACCCGATCTCCGGCCTCATGTTCCCGAATTTCTTCAGCCCGCTCAACAAGTCGATTCAGCCCAGCCTGATCTTCCCGGTTCCGTTCCAGTTCAGGCCGAACCTACCCAATGTTTCGATGATCCGTCCGATCACCGATGAGTTTGCCGGGGCCATGGCCGCAGTCAAGGGCCTGACCGCGAGCGGATTGTTCATCGGACAGTCGGCGGCGTTCTTCGATACGTTGAATTCCCTGGCCGAAGCGGCCGACGCGGCGCAACGCGGGGTTTAAAGTTCACCGCGAGCGTACAAGGGTCTCGGGGAGGGCCCCTTTGTGCGGCTCGCGGTGCGTGGGGCGCTGTTTACCCAAATCACCGGGTGCGGCGCCCGTTTTTTGACAAGCTTTTTCAGATTTCATTTTGACTGGAGGAACAACATGTTCGAAGGCATATTTCAGCCCATGCACCTGATGATCATCGCCGGAATCGCGCTGCTTGTTTTCGGTCCGAAGAAACTTCCCGAACTTGGTAAGGGAATGGGTGAAGGCATTCGCGGCTTCAAGGCCGCAATGCAAGGGAAAGAGGAACCGAAGCCGCTGCAACCCGCGGCGGCTAACGCAACTGAGAAAGAAGCATGAGCCTGACGGAAATAATTTTTATCGGGTTACTGGCACTCGTGGTCTTCGGCCCGCGGAAATTGGCGGCGATTGCCCCGGAGATTGGGAAAATGCTGCAACGACTGAAGGCGACGAGCAACGAATTTAAATCCCAGATCGAAAGGGAAGTTACGCAGAGTACGACCGTGCAAACGGCGCGGCAGGGGCGGGTTGACGGAGCGCCTGTTCCGTAATAATCTGGCGTTACACCGGAAAGGAGGTGGCCGAATGACAAGTTCAGATGGTAGTAGTTGCTTTGGGAGTCTAAGACCAGGTGAGGTGGCTGAGACTTAGAGCTGGTTGCTCTAAGCGGGGCTTTCGTGGAACGGGCAATGCCCGCCGCTCGGAAGCTGCAGCCCGCACACTACCGGTGAGTAAGGATTGAATTCCGCCTGGCTCAGGTCGGCCAGTTCGTCGCAGGACGAAGCCCGGAGTCGCCGTGAGAGGCCACGTAGAGTGACCACCTCTTGGTCAATCCCAAACAGTACACCGGACGGCCCGCAGTTTAATGCTGCGGGCCGTTTGATTTTTTTTGTCAGATGCCCCCTACGAGTCTGCGTGTGATCCAAGTCACAGTTTCCTGCCCGCTTTTTTGGCTAAAGTAGGTCTCAGCCATGGGGCCTTTTTCCATTCTCACCAACCGCAAACGCGCCATAGTTGCGCTGGTGCATTCGGTCGTTTTTCTTTCGATTGCCGTGCGCCAAATGGTTACAGCGACGCGGGCCGCAGGTGTGTTCGTGCCGTCGCAGGTTTCGGCGGGCACCTGGATTCTCTGCGGAATATTCGGCATCGTCTCCACCATTCTCTTCCTGCTCCTGCTGTTCTCGCGCAGCTGGATGGAGAAATTCTATTTTGCCTTCTGCACCTTGAGCTCGACCTCGGGCTTGCTGCGAACTACGGCCGGTGATCAGGCTTTTCACGCTGGAATTTACGTGCGGGTAGTTATGCTGGTGAGCGCGGTGCTGGTTGGGCTGGCCATCCTGCGCGCGCACTCGCTGCAACTTCAGTCGAGCTGCTCGAACGTGCAAGATGAAGGCTGCTTTTCCGGCCGCCAACGTAGAAACTTAGTGCCGTGACGAAACCGACCGCCCGAGAAGTGATCGTACTGGACTTCGACAACAAGTTCAGGCTTTAGGGGCACCCATTCCGCCGATCGCTCCGTGCTCCAGCGGCTCGGTCCGCCTGGGGCTTTCCCGGTAAAGCCCTCGCCGCCGATCTTGGGTTCGACAATCCTCTTCAGTTCCAGCCGCTGCTCGCGATTGAAGCTTGAAGTGAATCCCACGTGATCGAGCCGGCCTTCTTTGTTGTACAGCCCGAGAAGAAGCGACCCGATTCCTCCCCCTCTTCCCGCGTAACGGAAGCCGCCGACCACCGCATCCACCGTACGAATGTGCTTGATTTTGACCATGCCTTTGCGCTCGCCCGAGCAGTAGGGCTCATCGAGGACCTTGGCCACGACTCCGTCAAGGCCGACCTTTTCGAGTTCGCGCATCCACTTGTTGGCCTGATCCATATCCGGCGAGGCGGGCGACAATCGCACCGTGGCATCGCGAGGAATTTTATGGAAGAACTCTTCGAGATATTCCCATCGTTCGGAAAGCGGCTTTTTATCCAACCTCTCGCCTTCGTCCGTGACCAGCAAGTCAAAACAGATATAGGTCGGGGAGTTTCAATCGCGAGTTTTCGGATTCTCGATTCGGCTGGATGAATTCGCATCAGCAGGTTGTCGAACGAGAGGTGCTTGCCTTCGTAGATTACGATTTCGCCATCAAGCACGAACTGTGATTGGGGAAGTTCAGAAAGTGCCGCGACGAGTTCAGGAAAATAACGATGTAGCGGCTGGCCCGCCTTCGATTGCAGTTGAACATTCTTGCCCTGCCGAAACGCCAGGCAGCGGAAGCCATCCCATTTGGGCTCGTAGAGCCAGCCTTCACCGGCTGGGATTTTCTCCACCGACTTCGCTTCCATCGGAGGATACGGAGGACTAATCGGGAGGCGCATGGAAGCAAAAGCCTGTTCGAGATCTCGGGCGGGAACGGCACCTGTCTCAACGCGATCTGGTTTCGCTTTGGAGGCTTTTCCAGAAACCCTGTGCTTCGCCACGTTCGCCATAGTATTCATCCTCTTCATCCACCGAATCAGAGTTAACCGATGGATCGCGAGTCGGAATCGGGTTCATATGGTACAGCCTCGGGCGACGGGCATTATCCACGACACAAGGCATAGGAGTTCAATGGCCTACCCCGGGTTCCGCCGTGTTCCCTGTGTCTACCACGACCTTTGCCGTTTCCATCCGCCCGCAGTATCCTTGCCAAGTGTCGCACTCTGGGGGATCTTTTCTCAATGAACAACGCGAGCGCCGACGGCTCGCGGCCAACTACGCCAGCATGACCGACGGCGAGTTACAGCGGCTGGCGCGCCATGCGGAATCGTTGACGGAACTGGCCTGGGACGCTCTCGAAGATGAACTCGACCGCCGGCATCTGGAACCTGCCGAGGAGGACGTAGCGTCCGAGCCGCGCCAGACTTTACAAGTGCGCGAACTCGTGACCGTCCGCCAGTTTCGCGATCTGCCGGAGGCGTTATTGGCAAAGGGCAGCCTCGAGTCGGCGGGAATCGAATGTTTTCTGGCCGATGAAAATCTTGTCCGGCTCGATTGGTTTATTTCCAACTTCATCGGCGGCATCAAACTCAACGTGCGCCCCGCCGATGCAGCCAACGCACAGAAACTTCTCGACGAACCGATTCTGGAAGGACTCTACGTCCAGGGCGTGGGATTGTATGAACAGCCGCGTTGTCCCAAATGCGAATCGCTCGACGTGAACTTCCAGGAACTCGACCGTCCTATCGCCTATATGAGCGCGTTTCTACACGTGCCGATTCCTGTGCAGCGTCCGGCTTGGCGATGCCAAGTGTGCGGTGCGGAGTGGGAAGAAGATGCAAACGACGCGAGTAATGGCGGCTAACCCTCGAGAAGTGGCAACCCGGACTATTCGATCTCAGGTCGCCACAGCGGCTCTCCGCCAAGGGAGTGATAAAAGCCCCAGCCGGCCAGGGCCAAGACGCTCAGAAGAGCAAGAATAAAAGTTGGCATATACCACGCCGAGAAATCGGCCGTGGCCGGCACGTTCCCCAGCATATCCACCGTGAAGATGGCGCAGGCGAGCGGAACGAGACCAAAGCGGTAGACGATGAGAACCGCGACCGCGTAGACCAGAGTCATCGCGGGCAATTCCACGCGGACGTAGGAAG